>JAFOEU010000054.1 GCA_017387685.1 Clostridia bacterium | reverse complement strand
GGGCAGAGGGCAGAGGGTAGAGGGCAGAGGTGAGGTGGATTTTTGCAAGCAAAAATCTTTCATCAATAATTTTGTGCTGTGCTGACAATATTTAGTTGGGTGAAAATCTGAAACATTCAAATAAAATATCTCGGATATTTTGAAGCAACGCTTCTCAATATCCGAGAATTTTTATTTAGGCATTAAATTATACCGCTAAGCAACGGATCATCAACGCCGAATTAAATTATTGCATAATCCGATTTCCGAGCAAAGCGAGGAAATCCACCTTACCTCTGCCCTCTGCCCTCTTACCTCTGCCCTTAAAACAGCTTGTACTTGCCCTCTGCAACCGCCCTCTTCTCCATTCCCTTGGTGAAATCGGGGAACTCGACGGGTGCGCCGTTCTGCTTGATCGACTGCTCAGAGAGAGGCGTGACCGCCATCATTATTGCGGAGTCGTAGATATCAATCGGCATCGGTGTGCCCTCGCGGACTGCCTGAACAAAGGAGTCGATAACGAGGAAGTCCATACCGCCGTGACCGGTCTTGATGCCCGCCTCGAGGTAGTCGCGCCAGAGCTTCGGCATATACTTTTCCTCATACTGAGAATAATTGCCCCAGAAATTCTTCCACTTGAAGTGGTCGCTTTCCTTGTGGTCGTCATCGCTGTAGACCGACATATTATCCTGCGAGAACCAGCCCTTTGTGCCGTGGATCTCGAGTCCGCGCGAATAGGGACGGGGGAGCGTGGTATCAAGAGTCAGACGAACGATCTGTCCGAATTCGGTGGTCAGAATAGTGGTGATGATGTCACCCTGAGCCCACTTGCCGTCGGCGTAGGTCTGATCGCGATCGGGGTGATTTTTAATATATGTATCGATTCCCGCAGCTTTGGACGAAAAAGACGAAAGACTTGTGAATTTGTTGCCGTGACCGATGCCGAGCAGGACGTTGAGCGGGCCGAGCTCGTGGGTAGGGTAGTTTTCGCAGTTGCGGCTGCGGTAGTTGCGGTGACGGTAATGACGGTTGACGAGTCCCATAGAGATCTCCTCGCGAAGATCATGGCAATATCCGCCGCAAAGCTGAACGAGCTCGCCGAAGAATCCGTCGGCGTTCATCGAATAAAGAGTCTGCTCCACTCTGCCGTAGCAGCAGTTTTCAAGCATCATTGCGGGTGTGCCCGTCTCGCGGTGTGCCTCGCAAAGCTCGATGCACTCGTCGATGGTGTAAGCGCCGCCTACCTCAAAGGCAACGGGCTTCTTGGCTCTCATAGCCGCAACCGCCGCGGGAACGTGGTTTTCCCACGCCGAGAAAACGAATACCATCTCGACGTCGGGCGAGGCGATAAGCTCCTCGTAGTTCAAAAAGATTTTTGGATCGTGTCCCTTGGGCGCGAGCTTTTCCTTCATCGCGTCGCATCTGTCCTGATATTCGTCGCAGATCGCGGTGATCGCGCAGTTTTCGTGCTCGGCAACGAGCATTCCCATCGTGTTGCCTCGGCATCCGAGACCGATTATACCAACCTTAAATTTTTCCATAGTCTTACACTCCAAAATACATCAAAATAAGCTCAACGGTTGCAACGAGCGCATCGGCGTGGGTGCGTTCCATTCCGTGGGAGGCGTGAACGCCGGGACCGATCAGCGCACCGGGAACGTCATTTCCCGCGCGCCACATAGCTCCGACATCGGAGCCGTAATAGGGGTAGAGATCGACGCAGTAATTAAGCTCCGCCGACTTCGCCATATCGATCAGCTTGGATGTCAATTCGTAATCATAAGGGCCGCCCGCATCCTTTGCGCAGATCGAAAGGGTGTGCTCGTCGCACCTCAGATCCTTGCCGATGCATCCCATATCAACGGCGAGCATTGATTCGAGTCCCGCGGGAACGTACGCCGCACCGTGACCGACCTCCTCATACATCGAAATGAGGAACTTGATATCCTTTTCGGGAACGATACCCGCGTCCTTCATAATTTTAAACGCGGTGAGAATGCAAGCAACGCTTGCCTTGTCGTCGATGAAACGGGACTTAAGGTATCCGCTTTCGGTAACGACGGTCTTGGGATCAAAGCAGATATAGTCGCCGTTTTCGATGCCGAGGGCGCGGGTGTCAGCCGCACTCTTTACGTTCTCGTCGAGACGAACGTACATATTGTCCGCATCGCGCGCACGGCTTCTCGCATCCGAATAAACGTGAACCGAGGGGGAACGGGAGAGGATAGTTCCCGTGTATCTCTTGCCCTCGCGTGTGATGACGAAGCAGTATTCGCCGTCAAGCGAGTTGCAAAGAACTCCGCCGACGGGCGCGAAATTAAGATCGCCGTTTCCGTCGATCGAACGAACCATCGCGCCGAGAGTATCGCAATGCGCCGCAACGCCGAGCGAGCTTTCGTGGCTCTTGCCCTCGTAGGTCATAAAGAAGCAGCTCTTCTTGGTAGCCTCAAATCCGAGCTCCTGCTCCTGTGCAATATCCGCAAGCAGCGAAGCGATCTCGCGCGAATATCCGCTCGGCGAGGGGACGTCCATAAGACGCTTTACGGTGTCAAAACAATAAGATAAATATTTTTCTCTGTCGAATTTCATTTTATGTTCCTTTCTTTTGGAAAAGTGAAATATTATTCAAATCGTAAATTTTCGCCTCGGCGAAAATTCACCTTAACTCTGCACTCTGCACTCTTAACTCTGCACTATCTTTCTAATAATGTGTCCCGCCATTATCAGCCCCACCGCTCCCGGCACAAACGAAAGGCTTCCCGGGACATTTCTGCCGTTTTCCGCGCCGAGGCCCTGCGCCTTGATCGGTTCTTCGTCCGACCAAACCACGTCTAGCTTTTTGATGCCCTTTTCCTTCATCTTCTTGCGCATAATTTTGGCAAGCGGGCAAACACTCGTTTTACTGATATCGGAAATGCGGAATCTTTCGGGATAGAGCTTGTTTCCCGCTCCCATCGAGGCAATGACGGGCACTCCCGCCGCATCGGCGCGGCATATCAGCTCGACCTTTGCCGCAACGGTATCGACCGCATCGGCGATGAAATCAAACTGTGAAAGGTCGATCTCATCGGCATTCTCGGGCAGATAAAAGAGGTTGACCGCGTGCACCTTGCATTCGGGATTGATAGAAAGGATGCGTTCCGCCATGACCTCGGCTTTCGGTCTGCCGACAGTAACCTGAGTCGCTATGATCTGGCGGTTTACGTTCGATGCCGAAACCGTATCGCCGTCAATGACGGTCAGCTCACCCACTCCCGCGCGTGCAAGTGCCTCGCAGAGATGTCCGCCGACTCCGCCAAGTCCGAAGACCGCAACGTGCGCCGAGTTCAGTCTGTTCACGCCGTCCTCGCCAAGCAAAGCCCGCGTGCGTGTATCGTCAAGTTGCATTTACTTCCACCGCCTCTCTTTTGCATTTGTTTTTATAATTTTATCACAATTCCCCAAAATATGCAATAGAAAAATCCAAAAGAGCGCGGCAATCTGCAAAAAAATCTTTACAAGTGGAAAAAAATAGTGTATAATTATTCTGTATAAATATAAAATAATATTTTGAGGTGACTAATTATGCAAAATATTGATATGACCGAGCGGCGGATTGACGGGCGCGAGGTCTACTCGGGCAAGATCCTGCACGTTATGGTAGACCGTGTCGAGCTCCCGAACGGAGCAGAGGCAACGCGCGAATACGTCGGTCATCCCGGTGCTGTCTGCGTTGTTCCGATAAATGAAAAGGGCGAGGTGCTCTGTGTTCGTCAGTACCGTTACACCCACGGTCGCGTATTCCTCGAGATCCCCGCGGGCAAGCTTGAGCCCGGAGAGACCGACCGACCTGCGGCGGCTTTGCGCGAGCTTCGCGAGGAAACGGGTGCGCGCTGTGAAACGCTTACCTACATCGGCGACTTCATTCCCTCCCCCGCGATCCTCGGCGAGGTGATCTCGATGTATATTGCCGAGGGGCTTTCGATGGGTGAGACCGACCCCGATGACGATGAATTCATCGACATTGAAGCTATTCCGCTTGATAAGCTTGCCGAGGCGTGCGTCTCGGGCGAGATCGCAGACGGCAAGACGATTGCGGCGATTTTGAAGGCGAAGTACATTATTGATAGAAGAAAGTAAATTTAGGGGAATGAAGGAGCAAAAACCTACCGCGTAGCGGCAGGTTTTACTCCTTCCAAAATGCCGGCGGGGCGCCGTCATTTTGAAGCGCGGGGGAAGTTTCGCGCTCTGCGGAGCGCGACTTAAGAAACTTTTTGAAAAAAGTTTCTTAAGAATCTTCAAAAACTTTGCCGCTGCTGTTGTCTTTAGTTTTTTATTAAAATGATATAAGGAGCTCAAAATGAAACTCAATTACAAACGCACGCTTTGCGTGGGATTCGCATTTTTCCTGATCTGTGCCTTCTGGCAGGCTTATGACACCATCGTTCCTAAAATCCTCACCGACCGCTTCGGTATGTCTCAATTCTGGTCGGGCGCCATTATGGCGGTCGACAACATCCTCGCGCTCTTCCTCCTCCCCCTCTTCGGAATCCTTTCCGACAAGACCAAATCCAAGCTCGGACGCCGTACGCCCTTCATCATCGTCGGCACTCTGATCGCGGCAACCGCTCTTATCTCCCTCTCCTTCGTTGATTCGATGCAGCTTGACCGTCTCGGTAATATAGCTGACATCAACTCCGAAGAGGCTCGCGCAGTCCTTTACGATTACGACTACTCCTCCCCCCTCGCAACTCCCGACGGTGTTGAATACGATCTTGCCGAATTTGCCCGCGAGGACTTTATGAAGATCCCCGCTACCCTCGAGAACGGCAAGGCTAACCCCGACTACACCAACTACGTCGTTCCCGCGCGCTCGGCTTATATCGCGCAAGAGATCGTCGGAAAAGATCCCTCGGCACTCATAACCTTCATTGCCGTGCTCTTTGTCCTGCTCCTTTCAATGGCGACCTTCCGCACGCCCGCAGTTGCGCTGATGCCCGACGTTACGCCCCGTCCTCTGCGTTCGAAGGCTAACGCCGTCATCAATTTGATGGGTACCATCGGAGGAAGCCTTATTCTCGGTCTCGGTATGCTTCTCTCCACGGGCGCAACCAAGAACACTTATATGCCCTACACGGGCTATTTCTTCATCGTTGCGGGAATTATGCTCGTCAGCCTTGTTGTCTTCCTTTCCACCGTCCGCGAACGCAAATTCGTTGCGGAAATGGAGGAGATCAGCCGTGAAAACGCTATTAAAGAAGGTAATGATGAGGATGAAGCCGCGGGCGACCGCAAGCTTTCCGCGGGCGAAAAGCTCTCGCTCATTCTCCTGCTTGCATCCGTCGTTCTCTGGTTCTTCGGCTACAACGCCGTAACGAGCAAGTACTCGGTCTATGCGGGCAGAGTTCTCCAGCTTGACTACAACTCCACCCTCCTCGTCGCTAATATCGCCGCGCTTATCGCATATCTCCCCGTAGGTATGATCGCAACCAAGGTTGGCAGAAAAAAGACGATCCTCGCGGGCATCGTTATGCTCTCGGGCGCGTTCCTCACCGCATCCTTCCTTGACGCGGGAACTCCCCTGCCCGTTATGATGATCCTCTTTGCCATCGCGGGTATCGGATGGGCAACCATCAACGTAAACTCCTTCCCCATGGTCGTCGAGCTTGCACGCGGCGGCAACGTCGGAAAGTACACGGGATTCTACTATACCGCAAGTATGGCGGCACAGACCATCACTCCCCTCGTCTCCGGCTTCCTTATGGACACCCTCGGAATGAAGACCCTCTTCCCCTACGCCGCAATCTTCGCGGCGGGCGCATTCGTAACGATGCTCTTTGTACGCCACGGCGACTCCAAACCCACGAAATGAGGTAAACTAAAATGATTATCGTTTATATTCTTCTCGCGCTTATCGCGCTTTCCGCGCTCTACGTCTTTCTCCTCCGTCCCCGTCCCGAACCCAAGACCTCGGTCGAACCCCTCAAGGTAGACTACGCCCACCGCGGTCTCCACGGTGATTTCGCTGTGGAAAACACGATGCAGGCTTTCTACGCCGCAGAGCGTGAGGGATACGGCATCGAGCTTGACGTTCGCCTCTCCAAGGACAATCAGGTAGTCGTCTTCCACGACGACACCCTCCAGCGTATGTGCGACCGCACCGAGCGCGTTGATTCCAAGACCGCATCCGAGCTTTCCTGGATGGAGATCAAGGGCACTTACGAAAAGATCCCGCTTTTTGAGGACGTCCTCGCGGGCATCGACCCCACCACTCCCCTCTGCATCGAGCTCAAGGGCAACGATACCCGTCTTTGCGTTGAGCTTATGAAGCTTCTCGACAAAGAAGACAGATTCTATTCGGTCAAATCCTTTAACCCGATGCTGATCAACTGGTTCCGCATCAACCGTCCCCGCGTGGTGCGCGGCGTGCTCGTTTCCAATTTCCTTGCCAAAGGACATAAGGGCAACATTTTCACCCGACTCCTCGCAACCACTATGATCCTCAACTGTGTTGCAAAGCCCGACTACATCTCCTACGACTGCAAGCATCCGAAGCTTCTCCCCCTCGTTATCTGCAAGAAGCTTTATAACGTCCTGACATTCACCTGGACGGTCAACACCCCCGAGCTTTACGGCGAAGCCAAAGCCAAGGGCGACATCCCCGTATTTGAAAAATTCGAACCCAAGAGATATTAATTATGAGAGACAATTATGACGTTCTGAAAACCGAGGGCAGAAATCCTCGGACAATGGACATAGATAAGCTTTCCTCGCTCGAAATGGTGCGCCTGATCAACCGGGAAAACCGCGCCGTCGAGGACGGCATCGACGAGGCACTTCCCGAGATCGCGGCGGCTATCGATATGATAAGCGAAGCAATCGAGGGCGGCGGACACGTCATCTACGTCGGTTGCGGCACCTCGGGCAGACTCGGAATCATCGACGCCTCCGAATGCCCGCCCACCTTCGGCGTTGATTATGATCTTTTCCGCGGAGTTATCGCGGGCGGCAAGGAAGCCGTTTTCCGCGCAACCGAGAACGCCGAGGACAGCGAGGAAAAGGGTATCGCCGCAATCGACGCTGACGGAGCAAAGGCAGGCGACGTCGTCGTCGGACTTTCGGCATCGGGACGCGCCCCCTTCGTCATCGGCGCACTCAAAAAAGCGCGCGAGCTCGGATGCAAGACGATATCCGTCACCTGCAATCCCGGATCACTTATGGAAAACCACTGCGACATAGCGGTTTCGGTCTACGTCGGCCCCGAGGTCATTTCGGGCTCAACCAGACTCAAAGCCGGCACGGCGCAGAAGCTGATACTTAATATGTTCTCCACCTGCGCGATGATAAAGACGGGCAAGGTGCGCTCAAACCTTATGGTCAACGTCCGCCCGACGAATGAAAAGCTCGTCGAGCGTGCAACGCGAATCATAATGCAGCTGTCGGACGCGGACAGAGAAACCGCCGAACGACTGCTTGCAGAATACGGCGAGGTGCCTGCGGCGCTCGATGCGATAAAAATGCAGAGTTAAGAGTGCAGAGTGCAGAGTTAAGGTAAATTTTCTCGCGTTGCTCGAAAATTTTCATTAAAACAAAAGACAACAGCAGCGGAAAGTTTTCGTCCACCTTTTTCAAAAGGTGGCAGAGCTCGAACACTTGCCTTCGGCAAGTACTTGAGCCTCTGGCATCCTTTGCTGAATAAAATTATTTAGCAAATCAGCTTTACACCTCTCTACTATGGAGAATCCCCATGAAAAAGAACCTTATCCTGAACATTATCTTAATCATCGGCATCGTTCCTTTCATACTACCATTCGCTTTCGGCATATACAAGATCTCGATCGAAAGCTGGACGATGTTCGATTGGCTCGTTATGTATTCGTACATTTTTTGGCCTACATACCTTGCCGGCGCGTTCGCGATCGCGATTTCGGTCGTCGGCAGAATTGTAAAAAAGTGAAGGATGTTTCGACCTCTGCGGAGGTCGACTTAAGGCTCTGCCTTAAGAAACCGCAACCTTTTGAAAAAGGTTGACCAAAACTTTAATCTTTTTTAGTATGTGAAATGAAAACAAAATTCCAATCCACAATAGAAACCATCACCGCCGCCACGATCCCAATGCATATGCCGGGGCACAAGCGGAATGTCGCTATGCTCGGCGACGATCTTCCCTACTCCGTCGACGTCACCGAGATCGACGGCGCGGACGATCTGCACGATCCCGAGGACGGCGGCATCATCGGCTCACTTTGCCATAAATACGCCGATTTATATAAGGCAAAATCCGCGCATCCTCTCATAGGCGGCTCTACCTGCGGAATCCTCGCGGGCATCCGCACGCTGACAAAGCCGGGTGATGCCGTCATCGTTGCGCGAAACTGCCACAAATCGGTCTGGCACGCGATCGAGCTCTGCAGACTCCGCCCGACCTGTATTCTTCCGCCCATCATCGAGGAATACGGCATCTGCGGTACTATCAAATCGGCGGCGGTCGAGGATGCATTTTCGCGCTCACACGGCGCAACCTGCGTGATCCTCACCTCCCCCACATACGAGGGCGTGATATCGGATGTTGACGCGATAGCGGAGGTCTGCAAAAAGCACTCCGCCGCGCTTTTCGTCGATGCTGCACACGGCGCACACCTCGGTTTTTCGGAGCATTTTCCCGGCTTTCCGAGAGGTGCCGACATCGCCGTCACAAGTCTGCACAAAACGCTCCCCGCACTCACGCAGACCGCACTCGGGCTTGTTTTCAATGAAAAATATTCCTCCCGTTTCGCCCGCAATCTCGGCATATTTGAAACAAGCAGTCCTTCCTATATATTAATGAACTCGATTGCAAGATGCGCCGATATTCTCGCTGACAGGGGGGAGCTTTTTGACAGCTACCGCGCGATGCTCGATGAATTTTACGCATCGACGAATCCCGAAAAGCTGAAGCTTATCAAAACCGATGACATCGGCAAGATATCGATCTCCACGCGCGGAACAAACTTTACGGGTTCTTCGCTCGCAAAGGCTCTGCGAAACCGATTCCATATCGAGCCCGAAATGGTGCATTCCGACTATCTGCTCTGTATGACCTCGATCTGCGACACTCGCGAAAATCTCGCAGCCCTCTCGCGCGCGATCACGGAGCTTGATGCGGAGGCTGAATATTCGGAAGGCAGAATATATCCATCCTTTATCACCGAATTGCCCCCCGCAGAGATTCCGCTTGCCGATGCGGTCCTGCGCGACATTCCCGACGGCGGCGAGATTTCAAACGCCTACGTTTGGGTCTATCCCCCCGGAATACCGCTTCTCCTGCCCGGCGAAAGAGTTACCGAGGAGATAAAAAATCACCTCGAAATACTGAAAATTTCGGGGATTTCGCCAAAAATCATCAAAACCTCTTGACAAATCATCAAAAATCATATATACTATATGGTGAATTAAATTATATCCGAAAGGTGGAATTTTACAATGAAGAGAATTCGTACTATCAATACCCGTGACCTCAAGGCTTCCGTTAAGAACGGCGGATGCGGCGAGTGCCAGACTTCCTGCCAGTCCGCTTGCAAGACCTCTTGCGGCGTTGCTAACCAGGCTTGCGAAAAGAAGTCTAAGTAATTGTAAAAAAAGCCGCCGCATAAAGCGGCGGCTTTTATTCTGATGAGGTAAAAAATGATCCATTCCTATAAACTGAACGGTTACAATATCGTCCTTGACGTCGGATCGGGTGCGGTTCACGCGGTCGACGATCTCGCCTATGACGTGATCAACCTTTACGAAACCAAGTCGGCGGACGAGATCGTCTCTCTCTGCCTTGAAAAATTCGCCTCCGAGGGCATCACCGAGCAGGACGTTCGTGACACGATCTCTGACGTCGAGGAGCTTAAGGAGTCGGGCAAGCTCTACGCCGAGGATATCTACGCCCCCCTCGTCGGCAAGCTTAAGAATAATTCCAACACCGTCAAGGCACTCTGCCTGCACGTTGCGCACACCTGTAACCTCAACTGCGAATATTGCTTCGCGGCGCAAGGTCGATTCCACGGCGAACGCGCACTGATGTCCTTCGAGGTCGGTAAGCGCGCACTCGATTTCCTCGTTGAAAACTCGGGCACACGCCACAATCTCGAGGTCGACTTCTTCGGCGGCGAGCCGCTGATGAACTGGCAGGTCGTCAAGGACCTCGTCGCATACGCGCGCTCAATCGAGGAAGCCGCAGGCAAGCATTTCCGCTTCACGCTGACCACAAACGGCGTGCTGATCGACGATGACGTCATCGATTTTGCCAACCGTGAGATGGACAACGTCGTCCTCTCGCTCGACGGCAGACGCCACGTGCACGATAACCTCCGCAAGACCGTAAACGGTCAGGGATCTTATGACCTGATCCTTCCGAAATTCAAGGAGTTCGTCACCCGCCGCGGTGACAAGGGTTACTATATGCGCGGCACGTTCACAAAGTTCAACACAGATTTCTGCAAGGACATCATACATATGGCTGACGAAGGCTTTACCGAGCTTTCGATGGAGCCCGTAGTCTGCCCTCCCGGCGACCCCTACGCACTCGGCGAGGAGGATCTTCCCGTGCTTTACGAGCAGTATGAACAGCTCGCATACGAGATGATGGACCGCAAGAAGCGCGGCAAGCCGATTACATTCTATCACTACATGCTCGACCTTGAGGGCGGCCCCTGCATCTACAAGAGAATTTCGGGCTGCGGCTCGGGAACCGAGTATATGGCTGTCACCCCTTGGGGCGACCTTTACCCCTGCCATCAGTTCGTCGGCGACGAGAAATATCTCCTCGGCAACATTTTTGACGGCGTAAAGAATGAAGCCATCCGCGACGAATTCCGCTCCTGCTCGGCATATTCCAGAGTGGAATGCCGCGACTGCTGGGCAAGACTCTACTGCTCGGGCGGCTGCGCCGCGAACTCCTACCACGCAACCGGCAGCGTAAACGGCGTTTACGAGTACGGATGTAAGCTGTTCAAGAAGAGAATCGAGTGCGCGATTATGCTGAAAGTGGCAGAAGCGTGCGAGGAAGAAGAATAAGTTGCTAGTTACTAGGCGCTAGTTGCTAGTTAAAGGTTAATTTCCGCCCTCATCGGGCGGAAATTTTCATTTTAATTAAAAAGCTTGAAGTTTTGATCAAACTTTTTCAAAAGTTTGCGGAGTTTGAGGCGGAGCCTCATTTCAATGCGCGAGCTTCAGCTCGCGCCACCGCGCTTCAAAATTCTGAAGCTCCGCTTCTGAATTTTGGACAGAGTCAATCCTTTCCGAATGTAGGGAAGGGTTGCGCTCTGTCACCCCGCGCCCTTGACTGCGCCACCTTTTGAAAAAGGTGGACGAAAACTTTATCGCTTTTTGAAATAAGCCTTGACATCGTGGTTTTCGCGTGGTAAAATTATGTTAACAAAATCTTCATCTTCGGAGGTCTTTATGGAAACACAGGTTCGTTTCGCCGTCATCGGTACCGAGGGTATCGGACGCAGTCATATAGATGGAATTCTAAAAACCGAAAGTGCCTCGCTCGCCGCTATTTGCGACGTTGACGAGCCCGCCGTCAAGGAGCGCGCCGGGAAGCTCGGTCTTGATACTTATTACACCGATTACCGCGATATGCTCCATGCGGGCGGTTTCGACTGCGTTGTCGTTTGCTCTCCCGACTCCTTCCACAAGGATCAGTGCGTCGATTCGCTCGCCGCGGGTTATCACGTTCTCTGCGAAAAGCCGCTCGCCATGCGTCTTGACGAATGCGAGGCTATCATCAACGCCGCCCGCGCTTCGGGCAAGAAATTCATGGTCGGTCAGGTCTGCCGCAAAACTCCCGCTTTCGCGCTTATGAAGGAAATGGTCGATCGCGGCGACATCGGTGAGCTTTTCTACGTTGAGTCCGAATACGCGCACGACTACTCGATCCTCGGACGCGGCGAATGGCGCAAGGATCCCTCCTACATCCGCCATCCCGTTGTCGGCGGCGGTTGCCACGCGATGGATCTTCTCCGTTGGATCGCGGGTGACCCGACAGAGGTCTTTGCCTACGCAAACCACAAAATGCTCCCCGATTGGCCCGTTGACGACTGCACGATATCCATTTTGAAATATCCGAACGGCGTCATCGGCAAGGTTTTAACCTCGATCGGATGCAAGCGTCCCTACACGATGCGCACACAGCTTTTCGGCTCGAAGGGAACTATTCTCGGCGACAACAAATCGCCCTTTATTACTCTTTTCACGCCCTGCATTGACGAAAAGGGCAAGCACTCCTTCAAGGAGGAGCAAATCCCGATCGACATCAATCATCACAATATGGCGGCTGAGATCGCGGATATGTGCGACGTCATTCTCGGCAAAAAGCCGCTCGAGATCGACGTCATCGAGGGCTCGAACACGGTTGCCGTCTGCCTTGCGGCAGTTGAATCCGCGGCAACCGGACTGCCCGTTAAGCCTCACTATTTCAGTTAAAGGACGGTAAACATTATGCTTAAAGTTGGATTTTCAGAATTTGATATAACGCCTCCCATCGGCACGCTGATGCCCGGCGGCTTCACCGGATGCCTGACCACCGAGCCCGCGCGCGGCAAGCTTCTCGTCACCGCCGCGGCATTCGAGGTTGACGGGAACCCGTTGATCCTCGTTTCCGCAGACACGCTATCCATTCAGATCAGCACCTGCGACCGTATTCGCAACCGTATTTCCGAGGCAACCGGCGTTCCCTTCGACAGAATCCTCATCGGTGCAACTCACACTCACACGGGCGGTCAGACCGATTATCAGCTCTGGCTCTGCCCTCCCGACCTTGAAGTGGCTTCGCTCACAGAAGAGGGCATCGTCCGTGCAGCTATTGATGCTTACGGCAAGCTTTCGGAAGCCTCAATCGGCACGGGCAAGGGCGAAGAACGCCGTTACAGCTTCTGCCGCGACATTCGTATGACCGACGGCTCGATCAAGATGAATCCGAACCGCGCGCACCGCGAGCTTATGGTTGCTCCCATCTCCACGCCCGACTACACAGTAAGCGTAATGCGCATCGACTCCGCAGAGGGCGACGTGCGCGGCTTTATCGTAAACTACGCAAACCACCCCGACTGCCACCAGAAGAACAAAAAGAGCTTCAGCGGAGATTTTCCCGCCGCGCTTCGCCGAGGACTCAAGCGAGTCTACGGTGAGGGCGTCTTTGTTCTCTTCTTCAACGGTCCCTGCGGTGACGTAAACTGCATTGACTGGCTCGGAACGACCTCCGATTCCTACTACGGAGGCACGAAAAACGCACCCGAGGCTATCGGCGCGGGTCTTACCTCGACCGTTGTCGAGATCAATGCTGATATCAAGGCTGATAATTCTGCGCCCGAGATCCGAGCGATCTCAAAGGAGATTATCCTTGCGCGTCGCTATAAGACCGCCGAGGATTTTGCGTGGGCGCAGGAGATCGCAAAAAATATGGAATCTTACGGCGCGAAGGAACGCGCCTTTGCGACCGAGTATCTTGAGGATGACGGCGACGTCAGCCCCGAGATCCCGTTTGAGATCCACACCGTTCGCCTCGGCGATTGGGTGATCGTAGCTCTGCCCTCCGAGATCTTCACCGACGTCGGCAGGCGCATCAAGGAGGGTTCTCCCTTCAAAAACACCGTGGTTTTCGAGCTTGTGGGGGGCACTCACGGATATATCTCCACCAAGATCATTCAGGAAAGCACCGCTTACGAGGCACAGGTCAGCAAATACAACGCCTGCACCGCAAAGGACAGCGCAGACCGCATCGTCGAAGCAGCGCTGTGTCAGCTTGAGGAACTGAAAAATGTATAAGATATTCAAATATTCAAATCACCCCACCGTCGATTTTGCGGCAGAGGAGCTGAAAAAATATATCAGAATGATGATGCCTCGCTGCGGTGAGATCGGGATCACGACCGATGAACGCGACGGCGACGGCTTCGTGCTTGCGCTCTGCTCCGACATCGGCATCGATCTGCCCGAAACCGACTCCCCCGAGCTTGACGACGTCGTTGTTATAAACACCAACGAGCGCGGCGGCATCATTGCCGCGAGCAATCCGCGCGCGCTTCTGATCGCGGTCTACGAATATCTGCGCCAAAACGGATGCGAATGGCTTTATCCCGGCGTTGACGGCGAGTACGTTCCCGTGGTCGACTCCCTCTCTGCCGTAAATTACCGCAAAATGGCTGATATGCGCGTTCGCGCACAATGCAACGAGGGCGCGGAATATCAGGCGTCGATGATCGAAACGATTGATTTCACGCCCAAGATCGGGCTCAACTCCTATATGCTTGAGTTCGATAACCCCAAAGCCTACTATAATTCCTATTACGACCACAAAAGTAATCTCGCAAACCGCGACCCCGAGCCGATCACCTCCGAGCAGGTGCTTCAATGGAAGCGCGCGTGCGAGGCGGAGATCTCCAAGCGATCGCTCATCTTTCAGGATATGGGCCACGGCTGGACTGCCGAGCCCTTCGGCATCGACACCACCGAGGGATGGACGAAGGATGCGGAAAATCCCATCCCCGAGGGAAGCCGCGATTTCGTGGCGCTTTGCGAGGGCTCGCGCTCGCTCTATCACGGCGTTGCGCTGAACACGAATTTCTGTATGTCCAATCCAAAAGCCCGCTCGATCGTGGCAAATGCCGTTGCCGACTACGCCGAAAAGAGTCCTCAGGTAAACTATCTGCACATCTGGATGGCGGACAACCGCAACAACCATTGCAAATGCGACGAATGCCGCAAGAAGACGGTTTCGGATTGGTACGTTATGCTCCTAAACGAGATCGACGAGCGGTTGACCGAGCGCGAACTTGCCACTCGTATCGCGTATATCGCGTATTACGACACCGCCTTCCCGCCCGTGACCGAAAAGCTGAAAAATCCCGACCGTTTCGTGCTTCTTCTTGCGGCAATAACGAGAAGCTACACCGAAACGCCCGATATGACGGCGCGAAAGCGTGAGCTCCCGAAATTTGCGCTCAACAAGAACGTCTTCCCCACCGATCTTGGTGACTACATTCAGTATTCAGAAGGATGGCAGAAGACCTGCTTCACGCCGAAGTTCTGCTACGAATACCATTTTTGGATACATCAGTACTACGATTTCGGCGGCATCCGCCTTGCCGAACGGCTATACAAAGACGTCCGCGCCTACCGCGATTCGGGATTCTTCGGAATCATTCAAGATGGCTCACAGCGTTCCTTCTTCCCAAACGGCTTCCCCTTCTACGTCTACTCGCGCGCGATGTATGATAAGGATATCACGCTTGACCGGCTCCGCGAGGACTATTTCAGCCACGCATACGGCGAGAATTGGCGCGAGATCTCGGAATATCTTGAAAAAATATCCGATATTTTCGACGTAAACTACCTCGAGGTTGCTCACCGCGCAACGGGAGAGCGCAAGCTTGTTTCTCCCGAGCGTGCCGAGGCGCTCAAGCAGATCGCTCCGCTCTGCGCAGAGATGGCGAAAAAGCTCCGCGCGTGGAGAAGAATTCCTCAAAAGCGCATTTTCAGTCTCTCGCTCCGTCTTCTTGAGCTTCACTCAGAGTATTGCACGGGACTCGCCGAGTCGATAATTCTCACCGCCGAGGGCAAGGCTGACGAGGCTTTCGATGCCTTCAACTCCCACTTTGACTCCTTCGGCGCACACGAATTTGAGATCGAACGCTATTTTGACCACCATCTCGCCTACTCCGCGCTCAAGCGCAGCTTACATCCCGGCAAAAACAGAATTATCACGGAGGAAATTGGATAATGAAGCATTTTATCATCGGACGCACCGAAAACGGATTTTACCGCTATCAGGGTTGGCCTACGGTTTGCATTGATGAGCAGGGCGTGCTTTACACCGTCTGCTCGGGCAACAGACTCGGACACCTCTGCGTTTTCGGCAAAAACTTCCTTTACAAGAGCTCGGACGGCGGCGAAAGCTGGACTCCGCCAATGATCATCAACGACACCTATCTCGACGACCGCGACGCGGGCATCACCTATCTCGGCGGCGGAAAGATGCTTTTGACCTATTTCTGCCATCCTTGGCAGTTCTACGCCGAAAGACGCGGTTGGGTGGACGGTTATGCCGATAAGGTCTCGCACCCTATGGCATCGGGTCTGCTTGACGGATATGCAAATCTCCCCGACGAGCTCAATAAATACGGCTCCTTTGTCCGTCTCTCGCAGGATTACGGCAACACTTGGGATGAGGCTGTCAAAGTTCCCGTTACTGCACCTCACGGTCCGATCAAGCTGAAAAACGGCAAGCTTTTCTTCCTCGGCAAGGAATTCCATTCGGGCGACGAAACGCTTGAGCAGGGCGCGATCTACGCCTTTGAGAGTTCCGATGACGGCAAGACCTGGCAGAAGCTTTGCGGAATCGACTTTCCCGAAGGACTTGGCAAGGAAAATATGCACGAGCCCCACGCGATCGAGCTGCCCGATGGCACTATCCTCGGCGCTATCCGCGCGCAGGGCGAGGGCGTACCGCATAAATTCTCGATCTTCACCTGCACGTCAACCGACGGCGGTAAGAGCTTCTCGCATCCCGAATGCCTCGGAATCAGCGGCTCGCCTCCTCACCTTATGCTCCACTCGTCGGGTGCACTCATTCTCACATACGGTCGCCGCGAAGCTCCCTTTGGCGAGCGCATAATGATCAGCCGCGACGGAGGCAAGACCTGGGGCGAGGAGCACATCCTCACCGAAGCCTACTGCAACGACCTCGGCTACCCCGCAACCGTCGAGCTCGAGGACGGCTCGCTCGTAACCGTCTATTACGAAAGATACAAGGACGATAAATTCACCTCTATCCTCGGCGTAAAGTGGAGAATTGAGGAGTTTGAATAACAAAAAGAACGGATACAGCCGCGGCTGTATCCGTTTTTGTATTATTTTTTGAGCTTAACATAAATCACCCAATCTCCCGCGTCGGGCTTGGCGGGAAGATTGTAGGTTCCGTCGGTAACCGTCACGGTGAAGGCATCTCCGTATTCGCCCGTGATGCAGTTGAACCACTGTACCTCGTACTCGCCGTTTGCCATTGATTTGAGCGAGCCGAGCTTATCATTGTTGCCCTTGCCATAGAAGTATCCGAGATATATCTCGTTTCCTATATGGCTGACTGAGTATTTACACGTGCCCGGAGTATAGAAATACGAGCCGTTAAAGCAAGGAACGAGCTCCCACCATTCGTATTCGGAAAGGAAGCTTCTGATATAGCTTACCTGTCTGCCCGCATCAGCGTAAAGTCCCTCTACCCAGTTGGCATCCATTTTAAATTCACCCGATTCATCCTTGCCGGTGAAATCGGTGATACCGTTCTGCGCCCAAAAGATGCTCCAGATAGGCTGAACACCGTATCCATAGCCAACCTGACCGTTCATATACGCAATCCATCCTTGCGCACGGGAACCTTCCGTGCCTGTCCAGAAATGATCGTATCTGCCCTCGTAATTAACAACGGGCTTCATCCCCTCATTGTTCCAATACTCGCGCATAAGATCCCAGTTGATCGAAGAATTAAGTGGTGTATTGTACTGCGAAGCATAGAATGTATGACAATCAAGCTTGCCGAAGTTTGAGTTTTTAACAGAGGTAAACGACCAATGCTCCTGATGACAGGTGGAGGGATGGCTGTATGCATCGTATTTGTGAACGTACTCAATGACCTTCAGCCACGGATTTGTTTCGGGTGTTGCCTCACAGTCACCGCGGTCAACGCCGTAGTAGTCGTTGTCGCCCTCCTGCGTGGTAGCCCACATAACGGGATACGCGCCGTATCTTGCTACCCAATAGCGGCAGAGCTTTTCAAGCTCCGCATCCGTGATCCTGCCGCCGAAGTAGGCAGTCATTAAAGTTGTCGGATATCCGAACTGTGTATTTGAATGGACAAATCCGTACTCTGCTATTATTTTAAAATAGCGATCGTATTCCCGGAACTTATCCACCATAAATTCATTCACACCGAGGGTGAAGATATTCTTGGCACCGTCCTGAAACCATATCTGATCGTTGACATCCCACCAATAAAGGGGTTGTGATTGAATAACGGTATAGCCTTGCTCGGCGCGGTAGTTCATAATGTAATCAAACTGCGACGTAATACCGTATTGATCAGCAAGCTCCTTGGTGATGCCCGCGACCTTTTGAGTCTCGACAGAACCGTATCCGTCGATCTCCTCTATCGCAAGGGTCCAATGTGTATCTCCGAGATAGAAAAAGGGAGTGCCGTCGGCATACATAAAATAGTTTTTACCCGTTTCGGTCTTGATAAAGCCATGCTTGTAGATATCAAGATCGCCCGAGTATTCCTTGCAGGTCACCTTGCCGCCGCGATGATGAAGACCGCTGTTTGCGGTATCGGTGCAGACGGTATAGAAGCTCCACTCGCCAACCTCCGTGGGCGCAAAGCGAACCTTCCAGCTCTTGCCGCCGTCCCAGAAAGCGGGGACGGTGAGGGCGGTACCCGTCTTTTCGTTGTAGAAAACGGCATCCATATCGACGGTGTAGACGGGATTATCATAAGTCTTGTCGCTTGTGAACTCAATCTCGCAAGCTACCCATACCTCGGTGTCGAGCTTTATCTGCTCGCCGACGGGAGTTATTTTTTCAATTTGCACCTTCTGAGCTTCTTCCTTTTTTGAGTTTATCGACGAAAGTATCGAAAGATCGGCGGGAATTTCAAGCGTGCCGTTCTTCGCATTCAAAACGTAGTCGGAGATAAAGCGTTCTACCGCCATAAGAGTGCAATCATCGTTATAGCCGAGAATAACTATCTTGTTGCCAACGGCGCGTATAGCGTATTCGCCCACAGAAAGCGTCAGATAGACCTCAAGGCTCTCGCGGCGGTTGGTTTCTCCGATCAGGATCTCCGCCTCAGCACTTTCGTATTCGCCCGCATTGACCTTGCCCTGAACCCAGTCGTCAACGCTCTTTATTTCAGCCCCCAAGGAATCCTTGAATGCCTCAACGATATCCTTACAGCCTTGGTAAAGAAGTGCGCTATGCTTTTCGGGACGAACGAGGGTATAAAGACACGCACCGTCCTTTACAATGTCGATCGGCGGCACCGTAGGTTCTGTTTCAACAGCATCCGTGATTGCCGAGGTTTCGGCATCGGGTGTGTCGCCCGCGCACCCGATAAATGCGGGCGCGAGCATCAGGATAGATAATATTAAACTGACAAATCTTTTCATATTTATTCTCACAAAACCAATCTGATCGTTTCAACAACGCCCATATTAGTCCATATTGAAACGAGCGAAAGGACTGCTGTAACGATTCCGGTGATGGGCTTCGCGATTCCATCGCTCTTTTCGGTCAGGTTGATGAGAACTGCCGCCGAGATCAGCGCGAGCATTACGGAAATATCGTAAATATATCTCATATTGACGCCTCCGATGCAGAAATCAGAGAACGCGATGACAAGCGCGAGGATAGCGGTGATACATACAACTGCTGTTTTCCAAACGTCTTTTTCTCCGCGGTGCTTTTCGATCATAGCAAGACGTGGATATGCAAGAATACCGAGCGGCAGACCGTATGCAAAAGCTCCGCAATATCGGTCATAATAGAAGTAGCGCGCACCGCTCGGGAGCACCATAATTCTCTGCATCTCAACGAAAGGCTTTGCCTCAGTCTGCCACATCGGGCAGAGGAAATAGGAGAAGAAGGATGAGAACAGATACTTGAAGTCGATGGTGTTAAGCGAAACGTCGCTGACCGTGAGCTGATAATTTGCGCCGAAGTCAAGGGGCGAGCCGAATCGCGCGTTGTTATACCACATTACTGCAATCGCCCCCGCCATCAGCGGAAGAGCGAAGGATGCAACCGTCAGGATTCCGTCTTTGAGAGTGTCCTTGCGAATCTTGAAGATAAATTCGATAAAGAGCGGGAATACGGCAACGCACATCAGCGCGACTGTCGGGCGCGACCAGACAGTGAGGGTCAGCGCGATCGCGGCAAGAACGAGCATTATCATCCTCGCCCAGAGCTTCTCTTCTCTCATCGAACGCACCGCAAGCGCGACGAACGCCATCGAGAATACCTGTGCCGAGAGCACGGCAACGTAATACATATCCGAGCAAAGCACGCCGAGATAAACTCCGCTTGCACAGACGCTGCCCGCAAGTCCGAGCAGGAAGAGCCAAAGATTCGGCTTCTTGATAAAGCGCAGAACGATCTCGCGGTAGGCAAACGCGGTTGCGATAATAGCCGCAAGCGCGAGAATAAAGCAGGTCATCGGGATATCGGGAAGCTTACCCGTCACAGCGTAGATCGGCGCGTGGACAGTCAGAATCGGCGCAATGCCGAAATAGGAATAGTATTTTCCGTCGAAGAATGCGTAATCCCAATTATATCTCGCGTGCGAATTTTTTCTCTCGGTGGGATCATAGGGATTTTCAAGCGCGGCAAGGCGTCGGTCGACCTCAAGATCAAGCTCGATCTGTCCCTTTTTCCACGCGTCGAACTGTCTGATATAAATATCAGCAGGCACCGCGCCTCCGACCTCGTACTCAATAAGCTTTCCTTCCTTGACGGGAGTTCCATCCTCGTTCTTGAGACGAGCCGGGAACAGAGCGTTTATAAGGAGCAAAATGACGAGCGCGAAGAGAATATTCGGTATGAGCTTTTCGGGGCAAAAGGTTGCCCCGAAAATCTTCTTGATATACTTCATTTAATTTACCTTTTCACCGTAGACGAGGATCTCACGGGTATTGATGGTGTTATATTTGTTTTCCGCATCGTTTCGTCCGACAACAATACCAACGCGGATATACTGTCCGCTCACGCCCTCCATATCAAACAGGCAGGTGACCTTGGAGGTGTTGCTGTTCCAAGGGTCTCCGGGGGTCGTACCGGCATTGACGAGCTTGGTTCCGGTCACGTTATCCCAGCAAGCGGAGGGGACGCGGGTCCAATTTACACCGTCATCGCTGACGAATACCTCTGCAACTCCGGGGAATCCCTCAAGGCTTCCCGAGGAGAATCCGAAAGCGTCAAACTTATGCTTCGAGCCGAAATTAAGAGTGATGAGGCAGGAATAATTTGAATTTGCATCAACCTCGCCCTTGATATTGTAGGTCTTGTCGTCAAACTGGAAGCAAGCCATAAAGCTCGAGCCCCAATGTCCGTTGACAAGGTTTTCGATAGCGGTGGCGTAGCCCTTTGAAGCAGAATCCATCTTTTCAATGCCAATTACGGAAACACCGTATCCGATGTCGGCGATATCAGCCTTCTGCGCATCGGTGAGGCCCGTGGTCGAATACTCAAGCGAAGCAACAGCGCCCTTTGTTCCGAGAATGCCCGAGAAGGATTTGCCGTTCGGGTAGGTGCCGCCCTTGAGGACGGAAATGAGTTCTGATTTCGGAATCGAGGTCAGATTCTTCATTGCGGATGCATCAACGCCGTAAGTCTTTTCGACATACTCAACGCCGACGGAGGAGGTCTTATACTTTTCGGGGATCGCGGGTGTCTCAAAAACAGCCTTGCGAGCCGCCTCTTTGAGGATCGATGCAGTATCGTCGGTCAGATTTGCGTTATAATCTACCGTTGTGGGATCGATACCCGTCATCTTCGCGAAGATGGTCATAGCCGCAAGATAGCTTCCCGTAGCGTTCGGGTGAGTCTTATCCTCATTGTAGATCTCGATATTTTTGTTGTTGGTGAAAACGTCGTAGAATGCAAGACCCGCGTAAGCAACGTCGATGCCGAGCTCGGCGCCGATAGCCTCGTAAGCCGCGCTGATCAGCCAGGTCATTGATTCATTAGTCCAGCCGTGTTCGGTGAGAACGCTGTGACCCGTCTTTCTGCCCCAAGTACCGTAGAGGATGGGAGTTGCGCCCTCCGCCTTGATCTTTGCTGTGAGATTGCGCACGCCCGTATAGAACTTATCGGGAAGGAGCGCGGGACAGGTGCTCTGCTCCTGAAGGATTACGAAATCGTAATTGCGCGCCGCGAAATAGGATTCAACCTTTGCGCCGACCTCATCGTCGGATTTTGCCGCATCTATAAGGTAATGGCTGCCCTTGGTAGCGCGGACGACGTTTGCCTTGTAGCCCGCCGCCTTTATGATCTTCGCAAAGATCTGCTCGGGCATATCGTTGTAGTGAGTATAGCTGTTACCGACAAAAAGGATATTATAAGTCTTGCTCTTATCGAGCACGTTTTCGTCCGCAGGTGCGGCGGTGGTGTCCTCGATAACGGCGGTAGTTTCCGCGCTCTCGGTAGCGGGAGCTTCGGTCACGTCAACTACGGGAGCTTTGGTGGTTTCATCAGCAAGTGTAGTGGTTTCGCCCTCGCCCGTGCAGGCAACGCCTGCGAGAAGCATAGAGAGAAGCAAAAGCGCAGCGGTCAGTTTTTTCATAGGTCTTGATCCTTTCTCTTTAATAAGATAATATAATAATATCTTATTTTATACAGTTTGTCAAGACCTTTTCGTAATTTTCATCAATTCCTGCCAGGTAGCGGGACCTGCGATGCCGTCCGCCTCAATTTCACGGCTCTTTTGAAAAGTTACGAGAGCCTTTTCGGTCGCGGGACCGAAGCTTGAATCGGTCGATATCTCCGCGCCGTGGAAGGCAAGCAAGGTCTGGAGCAATCTTACCTCGTCGCCGACCGCGCCTCGGCGAAGTACACGTCTTTCGTGTGTCAAAGTCAATTTATTCACCTCACTTAAATCTTTATCGAAATATTTTTCGGGATCGACCCACTCACCGAAAAGCGAAATTCCGAGGTGCAGATGCGCGCCCGTGCTCCGCCCCGTACTGCCCATAAAACCGAGGACGTCGCCGCGCTCGACACGGTCACCCTTTTTGACCTTTAAGGTATCCTTTTTGAAATGGCAATAGAGCGTGGAGAGCGTTTCATCGTGCTTTATTTTGCAATAATACCCCGAGCGCGAGTTAAATCCCGCCTCGATGACCTCGCCTGCGTCAAAAGCGCAGACCCAATCCGAGAGTGCGCCGCCGTTTTCGGCAACAGCAACGAGATCGACACCCGTGTGGTGCTCCGTCTGCCCTAATATTTCGCGCTTGCCGAAGGGGTACGTTATCTTATACCCCGCGTAATTTTTAAAGAACCTTGATCCCATTCTGTGCCTCCTTCAGTTCTCTGAGCTCACGGCGCAACGCCGCAAGCTCGGCGCGTATCTGCTCCGCCTCGGTGGGAGTGCGCTCCAAAGCCTCCACTCCGCCCGGATCGGCAGTATCGATTATCCTCAATTCTCCCCTTGCGCTGACAAGCACCTCACCCGACTCCGATATGCCGTCAATAACGTATGAAGCCGTCCCCGCGCACGCCATAACCTCATCGGGAACGCGCACATCGTCCGAGTGAGCGACAACGCAAACGGCATTCGAGCCGTCGGCGGGAAAGAATGTCACGCGCTTTGAAAGCACTTTCCATTGCGGCGAAAGATCGAGCGAAAGCCAACACGAACCAAAACTCCCACGAGTCCCCGCCACCGCCCACAAAGGCGTCAGCCGCCAAAGATCCGCACGTATTTTTACGGTTTTCATTAAAAATCCTCCTTATTTTCATTATATGCGCCATCCGATTAAAGATTTTAACATAAATAAAAAGGGCGTGACTGACAGAAAAGTGTCATAAAAAAACTCGGATGCTCAGTGGAGCATCCGAGTAATTATTGAATTAAGTCTTTAATCAGTTCTCTTTTCTCTTTGCAACAACTGCAACGCCGAGGACGGAGATAGCAGCGATAACTGCAAATACGAGAGCGGAGTCACCGGTGGTGGGAGGAGTTTCGGGCTCGGTGGTCTCGGGAGCGGGCTCGGTCACTACGGGATCAAGCTTGCCCTCGGGATCGGAGATAATGAGACCCTTGTAGATGTTGATGTCCTTGTATTCAGCGGACATACCCTTGTTATAGAGGTAGAAGCCTACGCAAACCTGGAAGCCGGTCTCGTGAGGATAAGTAACGGAGCCGTCGATCTTGGTGGTGTTGGTCATATCGATCACATTGTACTTAACCCACTGTCCCTCGGTGTTGAGGTAGTATACAGTAGCGGTGTAGCCGTGCATTTCAACGCGGAAGGATGCGTATCCGTCTGCGTCATTTGCGATATCAGAAACGAGAACATAACCGTCGGAGCCGATTTCGGATACGATATCATTGGTGATTTTGTTAGCGCCATGCTGAGAAGCGAACTTCTTGCCTGCAATAAACTGACCGTAAACGTTAATACTGTTGTTTAAGGGATGGAGAGTGGGAACTGCGAAGCAGAGGCCGGAGTTCTTCGCGCCGGTCTTTACCTTCCACTCGGTGGTGTATCTGGTCTCAGGGGTGATCTCGAGGCCTTCAACGATACCGCCGTAGTAGAGAGCAGCGTCGCCGCCGATGTTTTCGAACTTAACGTAGCCCTTATCCTCGGTGATGGTATATTTGTTTGCATTGGAGGAAACGGGACGAGCGGAGAAGCCGGTGTCATTTCTCGAGAAATCTGCGGTGAAAAGAAGATCGCCGGTCTTCGCGGTTTCGTAGTTGGTTACAGATGCACCCTCAACGTAGTAGTCGGGGTAGGTGGGGTTCTTAACGGTGTTGCCCTCGTAAACTACAGCATCCTTGAGGGTGATAGCTGCATTGGGGTTATAAAGGTAAACGGAAAGACCGAGGTTACCTGCAACGTCAAGAAGACCGGTATTGAATGCATCGTACTCATCGATGTAAACGTTGTTGATGAATACCTTAACGTTTGCGCCGTCAACTACGAATGCGATGTCAACGAAGCCCTCTGCATCAACGGTGGAGAGGTACTTTGCGTCGGTAACGTATGCGTCGCCATAGTAGAGAGTACCGATAGCCTTACCGCCTGCGCCGTAGCTCATTACGTGACGGACGTTGGGACAGCCATAGTATCCAACAAGAGACTTGTAGCCGAGATCGAGGAGGTACTGAGCCTCGGTGTTT
Organism: Clostridia bacterium; assembly: GCA_017387685.1. Classification (GTDB taxonomy): domain Bacteria; phylum Bacillota; class Clostridia; order Oscillospirales; family CAG-272; genus CAG-390. The sequence continues at coordinate 27,223 of JAFOEU010000054.1, read as the reverse complement.
TCGGGCATATTGATGAATACACCTGCGTTATTGGAAGCAAGAGTACCGTTGTTGTCATAGGTAGCAATAGCCATCTTCATTGCGATGGTGTACTGCTTGCCTTCGCCATAGGTAAAGCCCTTGATCGCGCCGCCCCAGAATGCACGGCCTGCCGCAGTACCTACGTAGGTAATGGTAGCAGACTTGCCATCATCGGATACGGTGGTTGCAAGAGTTCCGTCGCCCTTGAGCACACAGAAATCTGCGGGAGCGTACTTGTCGTCGCCCTTGAAGTTTACTTCATAGAGAACGTCGCCGTCCTTAGCGGACGCGGAAATTCCCATAGCTGCAACAAGAGCGAGGATCATTGTAAGAGAAAGAATTGCGCTGAGGATCTTTTTCATAATGATCTTCCTTTCATAAATTTCGGCTATGCCGAATTGATACATAATAATGATACCACTTTTATGCACATTTGTCAAGACAAAATCGAATTTTGTACAATATTAATGCAAAAACTCGGATATTTCAAAGCTTTCGTCTTGAAATATCCGAGTTTTTTATTTATTTACGATTTGTACGATTGAAGAATCAGTCTTCTCTTCTCTTTGCAACAACTGCAACGCCTGCAACAGCAATAACTGCGATAACTGCGAAGACGAGAGTGGAGTCACCGGTGGTAGGAGGAGTTTCGGGCTCGGTGGTCTCGGGAGCGGGCTCGGTCTCTACGGGAGGAACGTAGTTAGCAACGTCGGTAAGGGTGCCCTTGTAAAGAGCAGCATCCTTGATACCGAGGGTGCACATATCGTGGTAGAGATATACGCCGCATGCAACCTGAGGTGCGCCTGCGAACTCGGCAGCAGTGCCGTGGTAGGTCTCGAAGAGTACCCACTCGCCTGCAGCATCCTTGTAGTAGAGGCTCCAGGAATAACCGTCAACGGTTACAGCCATATCAGCATATCCCTCTGCGTCGAACGCGATGTTCTTCTCGAGAGCAGCGAACTTGGTATAAGAGGTGGTCTTTACGGTCTCGTGACCCTTGAGCTTGGTGCCGCTGATGCAGACAACCATATCAGAGTTCTCGCTGCCGTCAAGATTGCCGTAGAAGTTATAGAGCTGTCCCCAGTTATACTTCATATTGGTCTCGTCGAGGTTGAAGAAGATACCGCCGCGGAGATCGTTGGTCTTCACCTTGTATGTGAAGGTGTAAACGGTGTCAGCGGTGTACTCGAGAGAACCGATAGCGCCGCCCCACCAGGTAGCACCCTGGCCTGCGTCCTTCATACCTGCATCGGTGGGCTTATCAAAGTCGATCTGCTTACCGTCGTCGGAGACGGTGATGATGGGATCGGTACCGGTAAGATTGAACATCTTAGGAGCGTAATCGGTGCCGTTCTTGAAGAGGATATCGGTAAGCTTAGCGCCAAGGCCTGCCTTTGCGTAAGCGTCCATAGTGAGTTCCTTTGCGTTGAGCATCATAGCATCGGACCAATCTTCCTTAACTGCGCCCTCGCGGAGTGCGGGATAAGTGAAGCCCTTTGCGGAGTAGATGTTACCCTCGTATACAACAGCATCCTTGAAGGTTACAGAGCCTGCGTTGTAAACGTAGAAAACGAGAGCGAGATCATCATAGTTGTTTGCGAAGGGGATATAGCCCTCGTCAAAGAACTCGCCGTTGATGAATACACGGTAAATGTAGCCGTCTACTTCGATGGAAACCTTGCAGAAGCCTTCTGCATCAGGAGTGTAAACGTCGCCAACGTAGTTGGAGCCGTCACTTACATAAAGACCGTAGTCCTTGCTGCCCGCGCCGCGGGAAAGGGTGTTCTTGGGAGTGCCGTTCCAGCCCTCGGGAGTTCCGTAGTAGCCTCTGAAAGCGTTCATAGTATCGGTGTACTTAGAGTTGTTGGGGGTAATGGTTGCCCAGTCGCCCTCAATAACGTCCTTGTTACCGTTGATGTATACGCCGAAGTTCTGCATTGCATCCTTACCTGCAACGGAGTTGTCAGCAAGAACCTCAACAGTGTACTTCTTGCCTTCGCCGAGCTTGAGACCGTCGATAATGTCACCGTAGAAGTATCTCTTGCTCTTAGTGATAACGGTAACAGTTGCCGCAGAGCCGTCTTCGGAAACCTCTGCTGTAACACCGTCTGCCTTGCCGTTGGTGGCAAACATGTTGAACGAATACTTGTCGTCGTTCTTGAAATTGATCTTACGAAGAACGTCGCCTTCCTTGGCGGAAGTGTTGATTCCCATTGCCGCAACGAGCGAGAGAATCATAACAAGCGAGAGAAGCGCGCTGAAAATTCTTTTCATAATTTTCGTCCTTTCTAAATTTTCGGACAGAGCCGAATTGATACATAATAATGATACCACTTTTGCACAAATTTGTCAAGTAAAATATAAATTTTCTTGACAAATTTGTGTCGTTGTGATAATATTTATGTGATATTTTACCGCGAAATTCCGTTATTAAGGGTGAAAGGAGAAAAAAGCTATGGAAGACAGAAAGATAATCGAACTCTATTTTGCCCGAAACGAACAGGCGATCGCGGAGACCGACCGTAAATACGGCGCGTATTGCCGCGCGATCGCATACCGCATCCTCGAGGACCGACTCGACTCCGAGGAGGTTGCAAACGACACCTACCTTCGCCTTTGGAACAGCATCCCACCGCAAAAGCCCGATCCTCTCAAGCCCTACGTCGGGCGGGTCAGCCGAAATCTCGCACTCGACGTCTATGACTTCAAGCACGCGGGGAAGCGCCGCGGCGTTACCCTCGCCCTCGAGGAGCTTGCCGAATGCCTGCCCGCCGAGGACGGGCGCGAGCTCGGCGAATCCGCCGCGCTGACCGACGCCATCTCGCGCTTCATTTCATCTCTTCCCGAACGCGAGCGCGTAATTTTCGTGCGCCGTTATTTCTATCTCTGCCCGATCGCGGAGATCGCGGGATCACTCGCGCTCAAGGAAAGCACCACGGCAATGACTCTCTCCCGCACACGCGAAAAACTGCGTAAATTTCTCGTAAAGGAGGGATTTGCGCTATGACGGAAAAAGACATTCTCCGCGCAATTGGCGGCATCGACGCCGCCCTCATCACCGAAGCCGCACCCGAACGCCGTCTGCGCCGTATGACTTGGCAGAAATGGGCAACTCTCGCCGCGTGCTTTTGCCTGATCGCCTTTATCGCCGTCGGATACTATAACGTCGTCCTCAGAGGCGCGAACGCAACAGGCCCCGTGATCTTCGACTACGCCACCTTCGCCGAAATGAACGCCGCGATAGGAAAAGACACTCTTTATAACGATGAAAATACCGCTTTTGCGCAAAGTGAGATAGTCAGCATAAGCATATCCTGCTTTGAGGACGAGAACGGAGAAGTCAACTTACGCGAACCGAATCAGCTCAAAGCCACCGTCAGCGACGGCTCAATCCGTGTCAGCTACTACATCCTTTTCGGCAGGGATAACGTAAAAAAGAGCTATATCGGCGGCTACGAGGAGCAAAAGCTCCGCCGCGAGATCGGCGGCGTGACCGTTCACTACTCAAAGATATACGACGGATTCTACCACAGTCAGGCAAAATTCGTCTACGACGGTGACCTTTACGTCATCGACGTCACTTCAAGCGAGGATATACACGATATACATGACTATATCGAAAGCATCCTCGGCTAACGGAGATTTATTATGAAAAAGAAATTAATCACACTATGCATTCTTCTCTGCACTCTCGTGCTCGAAATACTGCCATACGGCGCGGTTTGTAATTTTGCCAACCCCGAGGGCGCGCCGCGGCGTGTAACCTATTCCTATTTCAGCCTGACACCCTACGGATACGCAAATTTCGCACCGCTCATCACCGCGATCCTGACCTGCGTTCTGCTGCTGATCGTCCTGATTTCGATCATATTCAAAAAAGCGATCGGCAAAAAGACCGCCATTCTCGCGGGGATAGCGTCGCTCATCTCGCTCTGCCCGATGCTGTACGGACTTGACGATTATTCGATAGTCGGCGCGCTGATCTCGCTTTGCCTGATCGCCGTGACGGCGGTCATCTCGATTCACGGAAACGGTGATACACCCTCAGCGGAATAATTCTTGCTTCAATCAAAAAGGAGCTGAGTTAAACAACTCGGCTCCTTTTTATGTTTGTCTACGTCACGAAAAATGACAAATATTCAAAAGCTTTTGCATAGTTTTTCAAAAAGCGACCATGGGTCCGGCACCTCGATGGGTGGCATAGTCTTCATTTTATACCTTGCTTTCGTTTACTGCGTCGGTTCAATCACTAATCTCATCTCAAAGTCGTCGGTCGTTAATTCTTTTCGAATATGTATAATTTGATTATCTTCTCTACAATCAAGCTTGCACAGAAAAACGCCGTCACGATATGCTTCTACGGAGAGGATCTTATTTCCCTCCTCAAGTAATGACGACAGTCGAAGACCACCGCCGGTGCCTTTTTCGAAAGGCATTCTCCTCATGTAGTACTCTTCCGCCGGAAGAAGCTTAATGTCAACAAAGCAAAACTCCGCTACGTCGATGTTAATTTCGATATTTCCCGTCACGTCGGGAATTCGGAGCACGGCAGTTTCATTATAGGCAAAGGCCAAGTTTTTAGCAACGACGTCTCTCTTGTACTTCTTATCGCCGTCGTGCATTATTGCAGTAACCTTTTTTATAGCGTACCGCTTTTCGCTTTGATATTCCAAGGGAATTGTTATGCGGACCTCAAAATCGCGGTACTCTGTCGCATACGTGGGAATACCTTCAAACGGAATGATAACGGACGATCCCGATTGGGTGACGGTTACGGTAAAGGTACGGTGCTCTCTTCCGTCATCGGGCTTCTGACGATCGGGAAGCTCTATTGAATATGATGCGTCAAGAACGTACCAATCCGACTTGCGAGTTTCATCGAGATATTCCTCGGGATAAACAGGGCGGTCGCCCTCGTCCGCAAGGATGATCACGTTTTTATTCTTGATCCAGAAATAATTATAGAACTTCGTCTTCGCGCTTAAATCGCTGATACCGTTTTCTTTAAGCAGCTGCTTCACGTCCTCTTGGCTCAGCGGCGCGGATTCGGCACTCTCCGAAGTCAGAAAAACATTCATATTACGCACGATCTGAGTGTCCGTAGAGATATTCGCACGCTTAACTATTGCCGAGAAGGTCGTTATCGTCACCGCCGCAAGGACGGCAACGACCGCGATCACGATAACAAGCTCAACTATTGTAAATCCTCTGTGTTTATTTTTCATCTTTTACCTCGATTCTTCAATTGAACTGTTGAATTGAAATTTATTCGCCGTCTTCCTCCCACGGCATGAGATCCGTCAAGAGACCGTCGGGGCCGTATAACCAGTATTTATCGTCAGATAGCTGTGATCCCGCGTATTTCCTATATTCGGAGAAGGATTCCCACTTATACGAGCCGGTTGCTCCCTCGTTTGAAAGCACAGTGCCATCGGTACAGTTAACGATAAAGGTGTTGATCGCTACGTCATCCGCGGCGCTGTATATCTTTTTACGTTCTCCGTCAACGACCGTGTAGACAGCAAAGCTGTGACATGACTTGATAACAGCCTTCCACTGCGCGACCGTGCCATTGTAGTATACTTCGGTATTCTGAGTTACGGTAAGAATCGGCAAAAACAGGGCTTTCAGATTCGCTCCCATTTCAAGCCTTTTAAGCTTTTCACAATCCCTGAAGGCATTCGATTCAATGACCTCAAGGCTATCGGGGAGGATTACCCTTTCAAGCTTATTACACCCCTGAAAAGCCCTCGTGTCGATGAGCTTAACACCCTCGGGAATTACGATCGAGTAGAGGCGCTGTCTTGCGGGTCCGAATGCGGCTTTGCCGATGATCTTGACGCTTCCGTCATCGGGAATTTCCGTCTTGCAGGTTCCGAGGATGAGGGCATTCGTCCTAAGATCAACGATGCAGTTGCCCTTATCCGAATAATAGGGATTCTTCGGTGACACCCAGACCTCCGAGAACTTCACTCCGAAGCCGGTGGTAAAAGAGAACGTACCGATATATTCGACGCCCGCGCCGTAGTAAACGCTCTCGAGGTTCGGGCACCATTGGAAGCAGATGCCGTCAACGTATTTGACCGAATCGGGAACCACCACGCGCTTGATATGCTCGAGCCCGGTCTGATTGTAGGGCACAAACGTCGTGTTTTCGAATTTTCTGTTATACATTGCCGTAACGGGCAGATCGGCATAGGTTGCCGCTATATAAACGGTCTCGTCGGTGCAGTCGCCGTAGCCAATGAAGGACGCACTCTCCCCGTCCCTATTGACCTCATAAAGCAGACCCGGGCTTCCGGCGCGCTCTACCGTTATTTCGGAAAGTCCGCTTCCGTTAGGAGCACCGACGAGGGGGAAGAGATCGGGGTTGTTGGTTATTATCGTCGTTGTGGGGATCGCAAGCGCAATGAGCAGAGCGCACGCCGCTATCGCGACGAGGGCGCCGATCCATCGACCCCGTCCCGAAAATCCGCTACCCGAGGAGGCAGGCTTTTTGCTGTAATATTTCTCGAGCTCGCCGACGTACGACTCGTCTATATAGTCAAGGGCATCGAGCAGTCGCTCGTCTTTTTTATTACTCATACGATAAAACCTTCCTTTCTCAGATATTCTTTCAGCCTTTGGCGCATTCGCGAGAGCGTCATCTTGACCTTTCCCTCGGAAAATCCCGTCAGCTCGCAGATGCGCTTATTGTTCTCGTTCATATAAAAACGCATAACGAACATACTGCGTTCGGTTTCCTTACAGGTTGCGAGGAACTTATTGATAATCTCGCCCGCGCGGCGTGCCTCGAATTCGTCGGCAAGGTTGCTTCCGTCATCAAGCATAGAGAGGAATTCCTCCCCGACCGTTTGGACGTCACCGCCGCGCTTTTGAGTTGTCGCGGTGCGGACACGGACCTTGGCAAGATTTCGCACGATCCCCGCAAGATAGCCGAAAAGGCTTTTCGGCTGCTCGGGCGGAATGGAATTCCAAAGCGCCAGAAGCGCGTCATTTATACATTCTTCCCTGTCCTCGCGGCTCGGAAGATAGTTTTTCGCAATACCGTCGCAGATCTCGCCGTATCTCCGCTGTACCTCGGCAATTGCGCGCTCGTCGCGGCGGTTGAACATTTCTATTATAATTTCGTCCTTCAAATCCACGCCTCCTTTCGTTATAATGCGCCTTAATAAATAAGTTGCGTTTTTTTCTCATCGGTAACAGTTTTTTGAGAAAAATTTTAATTTCATCATTCTGCACATCCGGTTGAAGCTATTTTGAACCGGATGCAAGAGCCGATTTTCATTTTGGCTATGTCACGCAAAATGACTGATATTTGAAAGTTTTTGCGTCGCTTTTTCAAAAAGCGACCGCGGATCCAACGCCGCGTGGCGTTGGTCGACCTCCTCAGAGGTCGAAACACTCCAAGCCCTATAAGCGCCACGAGGGGTGAATTTGCAAAGCGCAGCTTTGCAAAGAGGGGAACACACAAGTGGGGGTTCCCCTAAAAAAACAAAATTATCAGTCATTTGATAGAACAGAGCCTTCACTTTTTATAAAATCAGACTCCTTTGCCGAAATCCACCTTCAGCACTTTTCTCTATCAATATTATACCATATTTTTTCAGCATAAAACGAAATTTGGGATAATTCGATAGTTTTTGGGGATAATTTGACGATTTCCGGCGCATTTTATTGCAAATTAGTGACATTGCGAACAAATCCCCTCCCGCTTGCGGGAGGGGTTGGGGTGGGTAGTCAGCACCCACGCGAAGGAGTTCGTGCCAAAACGAAATCAAGTGCAAAATTTAATAAGATCGAAAAAATCCGCCGCGGCGGATTTTTTCCTTAACGTTCCGCAACGCGGAACATATCGTATCAAAGATATATCGTGTGAAACATATCGCGCCGAAGGCATATCGCGTGCCGAAGGCACCAAAAAAGCGGTATTCAGAACACAAAATAATAAGTTCGCACTCCCCAAAAGCCCCGTCCGCTTGCGGAAGGGGTTGGGGAAGGTAGTCAGCGCCTGAACGAAGGAGTTTGCGCCCAAACGAAACCAAGGGCGAAATATAATATAATTGAGAAAATCCGCAAGGCGGATTTTTACCTTTTCTATGGGCAAAGGAATGACTTAACAACTACTTCCCTACAATCGGGAAGTGGTTATTAAGTCCAAAAATCCGAAGCAAGCTTCGTATTTTTGAAGCGGGGTAGCGAGACCTTAAGGTCTCGCATTGGTTCGAGACTCCGTCTCGAGCTCTGCTTAAGGAACTTTTTAAAAAAAGTTCCTTAAGAATCTTCAAAAACTTTCTCGCTGCTGTTATTTTTAATAATCGAAAATTTCCGAGCACCGCGAGGAAATTCACCTTCATTTTGCCGAAGGCAAATTATCACTCTCGCGAAGCGAGATTATCACTCTGCCGAAGGCAGATTATCACTCAAAAAAGCAGGACGCCCGCGTCCTGCTTTTTTGATAGAATTATTTATCCAGACCTCTCTTAATACGGCTCTGCGCCTTAAGTCTGGTCTCGGTATTAAGGATTCTCTTTCTGATTCTGATCGACTTGGGTGTCGCCTCAATAAGCTCGTCGTCGCCGATGAACTCGATCGCCTCCTCAAGGCTGAAGAGTACGGGAGGAGTGAGAAGGAGCTTTTCGTCCGCGCCCGAGGAACGGATCGCGGTAAGCTGCTTTCTCTTACAGGGGTTGAGCGTGATATCCTCCATCTTGGGGCACTCTCCAACGACCATACCCTCATAAACGGGCTGACCGGGTACAACGAACATTCTGCCTCTGTCCTGACAGTTGTAAATACCGTAGGTAGTGGTCTCGTTGGTCTCGCTTGCAACAAGCGAGCCGGTGAATCTCATCGGTATCTCGCCCTTATAGGGTGCGTAGCTGTCGAAAATGGTATTAAGGATACCCTCGCCGTGTGTATCGGTCATAAACTTGGTTCTGTAACCAAAGAGGCAACGGGTGGGAATGAGGTATTCAAGTCGCATTCTCGAACCGACCTGATGCATCTCAAGGAGCTCGCCCTTTCTCTGACCGAGCTTCTCGATGACCGCGCCCATATACTGCTCGGGCACGTCAACGGTAAGACGCTCGATGGGCTCGCAACGCTCGCCGTCGATCTCTCTGAAGAGAACACGGGGAGTCGAACAGCAGATCTCATAGCCCTCGCGGCGCATAGTTTCAAGGAGGATGGAAAGATGCATTTCACCTCTGCCCGCAACGAGGAATTCCTCGGTGGTGTCACCGTCGTTTACGCGGAGGGAAACGTCCTTGAGAAGCTCGCGGTAGAGTCTGTCGCGGATCTGACGGGAGGTAACGAACTTACCCTCTCTGCCCGCGAAGGGAGAATCGTTGACCGAGAAGGTCATTTCGATGGTGGGCTCGCTTACCTTAACGAATTCAAGGGGCTCGGGATTTGTGAGAGACGCAACGGTATCACCGATGTTGATGTCACCTGCGCCCGAGAAGCAAACGATATCGCCCATCTTCGCCTCCTCAACAGGTACGCGGCGGAGACCGTCGATCTGGAAAAGCGATGCGATACGAACACGCTTCGGCTTTTCATCGGAGTGGAAGTTGCAGATCGCAACGTCCTGATTGAGCTTGAGCGTTCCGCGCTCGATGCGTCCGATACCGATACGTCCGACGTAATCGTTATAGTCAATGGAAGAAACAAGGAGCTGAAGCTCGTCGTCGGGATCGCCCTCGGGTGCGGGGATGTAGTCAAGAATGGTCTCAAAGAGAGGCTTGAGGTCTGTTCCCTGCTCGTTCGGGTTGCGGGATGCGGTGCCCGCTCTGCCCGAACAGTAAAGCACGGGGCTGTCAAGCTGCTCGTCGGTCGCATCAAGGTCGATAAGGAGTTCAAGAACCTCGTCCTCAACCTCGGCGATACGCGCGTCGGGCTTATCTATCTTATTAATTACTACGATAACGGGATGATTGAGCGACAGCGCGCGCTGAAGCACGAATCTCGTCTGGGGCATCGGGCCTTCCGCCGAGTCAACAAGCAGAATAACGCCGTTTACCATTTTAAGTACACGCTCAACCTCGCCGCCGAAGTCAGCGTGGCCGGGGGTGTCAACGATATTGATCTTTACGTCCTCGTAATGAACCGCGGTGTTCTTCGCAAGAATGGTGATACCTCTCTCGCGCTCGATATCGCCCGAGTCCATAACGCAGGTTACGGTTTCCTGATTCTGTCTGTAAATGCCGCCCTGCTTGAGCATTTCATCAACCAGAGTGGTCTTTCCGTGGTCAACGTGTGCAATGATCGCTATGTTTCGCAGATCGTTTCTTTTGATTCTCATTTAATTTCCCGTCTCTTTCTCGTCAAATCAAATTTTTCGTATGTATTCGCGCAAAAATTACATTATATTATAACACAAAATCAGCCTCAAGAAAAGAGTCAATTAGTCAATATTACAAAAAATTCACAGTTTGTTTTGTGCATACTGCATAATTCAGGGCATCGGACACTTAAATCGACAGAGAACGGTAATACCCGACCGTCATATTACACGCCTCACGCCATCCAATAACACATTCTTCGTACGCATTTACCGACCTTTTGCGCCAAACATAAGACGGGTAGCAAAATCCGATTCCAATCGGCGTCAAACGTTTCAGTTCGATTTTATTCGTACTTTTTATTAAGAAGTACTTCAAATTCAAGGTCGATTTTATTAGATTTTTGTCTATTTTGTTTGATCGATATTTGTTGAATTTTGACTTTCTTCTAATGTTTTACTTATTAATATATCGAATGTTAGATAATATTTTTCAAAAAACACTTGACAAAATTAGATTTATATGATATATTTCTAAATGAAATAGTGTGACCTATATAAAACAAGTATTTAGTAAAACGAAGGAGTTCAAGCAATGGAAGCCATTTTGCTTCGCGAACCCAACCTGATTTTCGAAACCGCGACTCTGCTCTGGAGCAGCAGATCCAACCAATCCTGCCGAGAGCTGAAAAATGCGATACACAAAAAATTCGCGATCGACGAAAACGTTCTCAATTCCTGCTTCGACGCCATCATCGAAGCAAGTGAATACGTGTGTGACGGTGTCGAAGCGCAGACCGATGAGGAGTTGCTGAATTTCCTTTTCGGAAGACATTCCTCTATGAGGGGTCCGTTTGCCTTCTACCTCATCCACGATCTCTGCAGACGCACGAAAAACGATTTCAAAACAGATCTTGCTGACCTGCGCCGTCAATCGCCCGCAATCTTCTTTGTTAACTTCTCCTCCCTGCTTCTGGCAGAATTTGCTCCGTCCGACTTCGGTGGGGTTGTTACTAACTTTATTGAGCTTTTTGCCTTTATAGAGCAGATGCCGGTGCCCGACGACGAAAAATGGGCTCTTATTAAGCTTTATAACAATTTTGAGACGTATCGAGAGAAATTGGCTGACATTCTCGCACTTGCGGGAGAACTCTATATGAGAAAATACGATACGATAAAGCACTATATCGGATGGTTTATAGCCGCAGCGGCGGAACCGCTTTCAAACGGCGGTGCGAGGTTTATTGAGCAGAATTACGGTGTTGAGATCTCCGATTCTGCCGATGCGATCTTTTTGCAGCCATCCATTGCTATGTGTAACACCACGCGCTATCTTATGAGCTATACATCCGAACGTATCACCGATTTTCTCTACGTCGGCGTTCTCTTTGAGCCTTTGCGCGAGATAACCGACGTTTCGACGGTTGACGACAAGATCTGCCGCACTTTGCGCACTATAGGTGACAACCGAAAGTATGAGATTCTCAAGCTTCTCGCGGAATCCCCCCGTTACGGACAGCAGATAGCTTCTCTGATCGACATTTCGACAGCAACGGTATCGCATCATATGTCGATGCTGATCGAAGCGGGATTTGTTGATATCAAGCGCGAGTCCAACCGAATTTATTATATCCCTAATAAGAAGAAAATACGCGACTTCTTGGATGAATTGTCGGAGGCTTTGCTCGGTTAATCTCGCTTCGCGAGAGTGATAATTTGCCTGCGGCAAAATTAAAGGTGGTGAGGTACAATGTCCGAAAACGAACGTAAATTTACTCGTTTGGCGAAAATTTTTCTTATACTTGCTCTTGCTTCCTTTGTCATTGGCAATGCATTTGCTTTATTCATCTATTACGCTTTTCGCTCCGAGCTTCCATCATATAATGCAGAAATAATTCAAAAAAATCCCATCGCATCCCTGGCATACCTCGGCTCAATGCTTGCCGGGGTGGTCGGATGCACCCTGACAGCGGGCATCGGGGATGCGCTTTCGATCCTTTTTTCCTCTTTCTCTATCTCCTTTTCATCGAAAGCCGCCCGTGCCTGCTGTCACACCCCTCCTTGCAGGGATGCAAGCAATCTTAAGCCGCTCTCCATAATTCTACTGATCGTTTCGATCCTCGCTTTACTCCTGACTCTACCCACGTACGTCCTGCTCTCCTTCTTCCTAGGGGTGTAAAATGAACAAACACACGAAAAAATCTCTGATTTTCTCGATCCTCGCGATAGTTGCAATTGCGGTTGGAATTATCGTATTCTGTATTGCAGGTGAATCTATTAACGATCACTTGGCGGCTTCGCCCGATAACGACGACCCGGGCGCGGCGTTCGGCAGCCTGATAGCTGCTTTAGCGGGAATGCTCACCCTTTTTATCGTTGCAGTCGTCGATCTGATATTCACCTCGATGATCGTCTATATGTTCGCCTACTTTGCGCACGAAAAAGCACTTGAGGCAATTGCGGAAATAAGCGAAACAGGCGGTTCGCTCGGGCTACCCAAATTTCTGCGCGCATTCTCGGTTTTTGAAATGATACTGTCGGGAGCCGCCGCGCTTCTCACCTTGCTATTATTTATGGCAATATTTGCATTCAATTGATATATTAAGGAAACAAAATGTCAAAAAAACTTCTTATCTTCGATCTTGACGGAACACTTTGCGACACGCAGCTTGTGCTCGACACAATGATATACGCAACCTTGCGCGACTCGGGGGTGGACGTAGTCTCCGTAGAAGACGTCGTGCGCTCTATGGAAGAGAACGGAAAAGAGATCATCGAGCTGAATTCGCCGATTCCCTCCGAATTTCTCCCCTTAGTTGATCGCAACAAATACGCCGTTGATTTTTGGGATAATTACCAAAAGTACCATATGATGAGCGTTGACCGAGTCTTTGAGGGAATTCCCGAAACGATTTGCGAGCTTAAGCGCCGCGGATATCTCCTCGGCGTGCTCTCCAACAAGAAAAACAGATTCGTACAGCCGATAATCTCGACAGCCTTCGGTGCAGACACCTTTGATTACGTTTACGGTTGGGATGAAATTCGCCCGAAAAAGCCCGATCCGACCTCGCTGCTCGATATGCTTGCCGCGCTCGGTATTGAAAAAGAGAACGCGTGGATGATCGGCGACCTCCCCGCCGACTACAAGGTTTCGGTAAACGCGGGCATAAACCACGTCATAGCCGATTGGGGCTACGGCAAAAAGAAAAAATTTCTCGCACTCGGAGCAACCGTCTTTGCCAAAAAGCCGTGCGACCTGTTGGATATATTTAAATGAAAAAACTGATCATTTTTGACCTTGACGGCACTCTTGCCGACACCCAGCCGCTTCTTAACTTCATTTTTGCCGACGCACTGACCGAATGCGGCTTACCCGAAACGGAAGAGCATATCCGCGCGCTCGTTAAAGAGTACGGATTCCGCTCAACAAAGGACGGCGGACACGCGCCTGTCGCGTATCTCGACCGAGTCCCCGACGATTTCGGCATCTATTTCTGGAGCAATTACGAAAATTATTATATGAAAGCCGCTGACCGTCTCTTCGACGGCATCCGCGAGACTCTTGCGGAGCTCAAAGTGCGCGGACACAAGATCGCGGTATTCTCAAACAAGCCACACCGATTCACAAAGCCCATAATCGATAAGGCTTTCGGCGAGGGATATTTTGATTTTATCCTTGGCGGCACACCCGAAATCGCACCCAAACCCGCCCCCACGGGCATTCTTTATATCTGCAAAATGCTCGGAATAGCTCCTGCCGACACATATATGATCGGCGACCTGCCCGCAGATGCAGCTTCAGCAGTATCTGCAAACGCCAACTACATCGGTGCACTTTGGGGTTACTCCACACGCGAAAAGCTCGCCGAAAAGGGCGCGACCCTTTTCGCCGAAAAGCCTATCGACATACTCACTATTATATAAAAAGGAACAAAAAATTGAAAAAGCTACTCATATTCGACCTTGACGGTACGCTTGGCGATACCCTTCCCACTCTCACCGAATCGATGAATTCGGTGCTCTCCGAATTCTCATATCCCCTCGTCGACGATGCGCACATCTGCCGCGCGATCGGCAACGGTATGGAGCTGATGTGCCGTCGTTGCATCCCCGCAGAGCATTATAACAACGCGGAGATCTACCGTCCCTTCCTTGCGCGTTACAAGGAGGAATATGCGAAGAATTATCTCAATATCGACGAGCCATATGCAGGTCTTGCCGACGCGATCGCCGAGCTGAAGGCGCGCGGATATGCCGTCGCGTCACTTTCAAACAAGCCGCACCGCTATACCGTTGACATTGTGGAAAAGCTCTTCGGAAAGGGTACATTCGCCGACATTCGCGGTATGATCGAGGGCATTCCCACCAAGCCCGATCCCACGTCCTTCCTCGATATTGCATCAAATCTCGGCTTTACCGCAGAAAATACTATCATGATCGGCGACAGCGAGCCCGATATCAACGTTGCAAACAACGCGGGAGCGAACTGCATCGCCGTAACCTGGGGCTACCGCACGCGCGAACAGCTCGAGGCGGCGGGGGCAAAAATGATCATCGACAAACCCTGTGAACTACTTGAAATTCTTAAATAAAGGAGCAAGACTATGTTAAAAGCTATCCTTATTTCCTCCCTTGACAAGGTTTTCCTTGACACAAAGCTGAACACCCTCGAGCCTCTGCGCTCTGCAAACGTCTACCGCGGCTCGGTATTTTCCTTCCAGATCGCGATGACGGAGTCCTTCTGTGATGCTCCCCACCGCCGCTTTGTCGGACTTTCGGTTGAAGGCATCGAGCAGAGTGCCGTCGAATTCCGCACAGTAGAGCTCATCCCCTCCTATATGCCCGTATACCCCACCCGCTACGATACCGAATACGTCCGCACTACTCCGGGACTTTATCCCGATCTGCTCCAGCCGCTCCAGATGGAGGGCAGAGTGCCCTGCGTAATGGGTCAGACACGCACGGTTTGGGTCGATCTAGACGTATCTGCACTCACAGACGGCAAGCACGAGATCGTTATAAACGTCATCGACGGCGAGAAGATACTTCCCCTCACCCTTAAACTCAACGTCATCCCCGCCGCACTCCCCGAGGTCGACTTCCCCGTAACACAGTGGTTCCACTACGATTGCCTTGCGTCCTATTATAACGTACCCGTATTCTCGGAGCGCCATTGGGAGATCGTTGAAAACTTCATCAAAACATTCGTAAAATGCGGCAACAACACGCTTTTGACTCCCGTTTTCACTCCCGCGCTTGACACTTACGTCGGCGGCGAGCGTCCCACGGTTCAGCTTGTCGGCGTTGCACGCGACGCGGAGGGCAAATACACCTTCGATTTCTCGCTCCTGACAAGATTTATGGATATGGCGAACCGCCTCGGAATCAAGTATTTCGAGATCGCGCACTTCTTCACACAGTGGGGCGCGGCGCACGCACCCAAGGTTATGGCATCGACCCCGAACGGCTACGAGCGCATTTTCGGCTGGGATACCGATGCAACGGGCGAAGAATACACCACATTTATCCGTCAGTTCATCACAGAGCTCCTTGACTTCCTCAAGGCACGCGGCGACGATAAGAGATGCTTCTTCCACATTTCAGACGAGCCGAACGGCGATCATCTTGAGCAGTATATGAAGTCCAAAAATTCGGTTGTCGATCTGCTTGACGGCTACGTTATTATGGACGCGCTTTCAAAAATAGACTTCTACCGCGAGGGAATCATCAAGAATCCTATTCCTTGCAATAACCACATCGAGCCCTTCCTCGAGGCTTACGCAGAGGAAGGACGCGAGGATCTTTGGACCTACTACTGCTGCAGCCAGAATAAGAGTGTCAGCAACCGCTTCTTCGGAAGCCCCGGCGCGAGAACGAGATACATCGGCGTGCAGTTCTATCGCTATAAGATCAGCGGATTCCTGCAGTGGGGATATAATTTCTACTTCAATCAGGGCTCGCACGATCCGATCAACCCCTACGTTGACTCGACGGGCAACTATTTCGTCCCCTCGGGCGACACGTACTCCGTCTACCCCGCACAGGACGGCACCGCACTTGAATCAATGAGAATCCTCCACTTCCGTGAGGGACTTGACGATATGCGCGCACTCTACCTTGCTGAATCCCTCGTCGGACGTGAAAAGGTTCTCGAAACCATCGAACCTATTGTTAAGGAAATGACCGATGAAAATATCGTCTTCTCCCGCTGCATCGACCGCTCGAGCGATATGATGAAGCTCCGCACCGCAATCGACGAACTCGTAATTAACGCACTCAACTAAAAAGCACAAAAGTTTTGATCAAACTTTTTCAAAAGTTTGCGGTTTCTTAAGGCAGCGCCTTAAGTCGACCGCCGCAGCGGTCGAAATCCCCCTTGTGCTTCGAACCGACTGCGCCCCGCAGGCGGTTCGGAACTAAAAAGATCTCCCCTCGAGGGAGATCTTTTTAGTTTATAATATTTATAATATAATCGACAAATGATATAAAATATGCTATAATATAAAATGTAAAAAGAGGGACGGCTCCGCCTTAAGAATCTGCCGTTTGCCGAAGGCAAACATCCTTTTCTAAAAAAGGTGGACG
Organism: Clostridia bacterium; assembly: GCA_017387685.1. Taxonomy (GTDB): domain Bacteria; phylum Bacillota; class Clostridia; order Oscillospirales; family CAG-272; genus CAG-390. Next base: position 10,332 of record JAFOEU010000054.1, on the reverse strand, counting down.
AAAACTTTTCCGCTATTTTTTAATAATAATATTTTTGCGACAGCAAAAATTTCCTATTCACTAGTAACTAGCAACTAACAACTAAAATTTTTCGCAGAAAAAATTATCCCCTCACCCAACCTTTTCCGCAAATTCCGTGTCTTATTGGTGTAAGACATAAATCGAGGTAATGCAAATGAAAAACTACAAGGAACACAGGGATTCGATTCTGGTCGATATGACCCTTCTCGGGGATGAGCGCGCCTTCGAGGAGCTTGTCAAACGCCACGAAAAGAACGTCAAGGGCACCGCCTACAAAACTACGGGCAACTCCTTTTCCGCAGAGGATGCGGCGCAGGATGCCTTCGTTTCGGCGTGGCTTAATCTTGACAGCCTCTCCGACCGCGACAAATTCGGCTCGTGGGTGTGTTCCATTGCCAAGAATCACGCCCGCAATCTCGTCCGCAAGTACCAAAACGCCGCCGCAGATATCAGCCTGACTCTCCTTGAAGAGGTCGACCTGACCGGCAGCGACGAAAGCGGACTCCTTGAACTTCTTTCCTCTGTCTCTATCGGCGAGGCAGAGCGTGATTCGCGGCTACACGAAGCACTCGATACTCTCTCGGAAAAGATCCGCGAGACGATCGATCTGCATTACTTCGAAGGACTTTCGATCGCCGAGATTGCCCTGCGACTTTCCCTGCCGGCGGGAACGGTCAAATGGCGCCTCTGCGAGGGAAGACGTCAACTGAGAAAGGAATACGGAATTATGGAAAAGGATTATATCGAACACGAAGATATCGTTGCCCGCGTTATGCGAAAGGTCAAAGAATTCAGATTTCTTACCCGCCAGAACGATCACTCGTGGTTTCCCGAGTATTATGAAACTATGCTGAACATTGTCACCGATCTTTCCGATTCGGCAGAAAAAAGCCATGCACTTGCAGACGTTCTTATGCAAGGATATTGGTGGCATCACGGTCAAAAAAGCAAAGAAATATTAGCCGAAATTAAAGAAAATGCAATTAACGGACGAAACGAAGAAGTGCTTTCTACGGTGTTTTTCATTGAAAACTCACGAATCAGCGGAATTGTAAATCAAATCAAGGATATTGAAGAAAACCTCCTTCCGTTTTGCCGAGAAAAAAAGTTCCGATACGTGGAAGCTTACTTGCTTTTCTGGCTCGGCAGACTAAAGCTTTTGCGTGATAAAAAAGCAAGCGAAGATAGTCTTGCTGATTTCAGAGAGGTGCTCAGTATTCTGCCGCCCTCCGAGCCATACTTTGCGCTGTCAAGTGCCGTGATCGACCTCATAAACCGCCACGGATACACCCCCGAAATGAATATTCAGGTGACAGGCGAGGAATACCGATACGTTGACGGCAAGCTCTACTTCTGGCTCCAACCCGGATTCGGAAGAGAGCTCGCCGGACTCGAAAGCGCACTGTTCTTCTATGCATCTCAATGCGATTCGATGATACTTGACGAAAGCATTCACCTCGGCGATTCAATCACCTCAAGCGACGGAAGATATATCCTCTCGTGCGTTTCGGAAACCGAAAACGTCAGCACTCCCGCAGGACTTTTTGAAAACTGTCGAGTGTTCCGCCTTGAAGGACCTATCCGCATAACGGAAACCGCATTTTGCGAGGGTGTGGGCATCGTCAGCCAGAAATTGACAAAAGACGGTCACACACATGAATGGAAGCTTTCGGAATATAAAGCAGAAGGATCAGGACTTCTGCCTTTCACCGCAGGCAACGAATGGAAATACACTTGCATCGGAAACGGAGACTTCACCGCCGTGGTCGAATCACTCTACCGTGTCACCTCCTTTGACGGCACTTCCGCGGTTATCGCGCACAATTATTGCCGTTCCGAGCTTCTTTACAACCGCGCAAGTTTCCGCGGAAATATTCTCGAGGCGGTTCACTCCCTCTATATTGCCAAAAAACACCGTGCCATTCCTTCCGGTAAGTCGGCAGATGCTTTTAGGCGCGCCTATGCTTGCTCAGAAACCAAGGCAGATCGTGTTTTTGCCGAAATTGCAGAAAAGGTCGCTCTCAACATCTGCGAAAATAGCGACACAAATCCCGATTACAAAGAGCAAAGCATTCGCGACTGCTTTGAAGCCGAGCTTGTTGATGTGAGTGACGGCAAAACATACTTCACCCGAATGCCGAACAAGCAGCACGAATACGAATTCTCTTCTTATCTGCCATTTGAGCTTACCAAAGAAAGTTACCCGGTTATGTATAACACGATCTATTCGATACTCAATGAAACCGCCGGCATGCTTTGGAGTGACAAATGGGTAGACGGTTATTATGAAAAAGGGAAGATCGAGTGGGGACGTTTCCAAGGTCACGATTACCGCATTGAGGTAAGTGTCGAGGATTGCGAAACCAATCTCGGAACATTCAAGAATTGTCGCAAGGTCTTCGTCAACGCCTCAAAATTCCCGCAAGGATACTACTACCGCGGCGGGCACAAAACATATTGGTTCGCGCCCGGCATCGGAATCGTCAAGATGACGGCTCTTCACCACAAAAAGACTTGCACGTCAATTTGGGAACTGACCGAATATCGAGGAGAAGGCTCCGAGGATGAATATTTCCCCGTCGGCGACGGACTTTTCCGCCGTTACGAAGCTGTCAATATGCACCCCGACTATTCCGCCTCAGTCGAATACACCTATTCCCACAATAGCGGCGAGATCAACATCTTCCGCTGTGCAACGGGAAGGATGAAGCGAGAGGCATACGAGATAGCTAAAGCGGCACATATCGAGTAAAAAAGAGTTTATAGATATGAATAAGGAAGTTGTTATTGAAAAAATCAAAGCATATATGAAAAAGAATCTGACCGTATTCGTTTTTTACGGCATACTTTTCATGTTTTATATCTCGCTGTGCAATTTTTCTACTGCTGCCACAATCATCGTATTCTTCATATCTTACAGTTCAGCTATGACAGCCAACCGTTACGGACGGATCAAACTGATCAAATGCGAGCGAGCGGGTACTCTTAATATGAAGAGAAGACTTATCTTCACGCATCTTTCACTATTCCCAATCTATTTCATCTGGATTCTTACGGCTTTGGTTGCGCAGGATCTGTCAGGCGCATGGATGGCTATCAGTTTGCCGATAATCCTCATCAGCATTATGAGTATCTCTATTCTGCTTGATCTATTTTGGGAACGCTCCAAACGCTATATATTCTGGCTGTGCCAGCTCGGCGCATATGCGATCTGCTTCCTTATCGGATTTGGATTAGCGCAGTTGGTTTCTTAATACATTTCACGGGGGTGTAAGGGCTTTGCCCCTTCACCCCTGCTTTGTAAGAACGACCACCGTGTTTTTGGTACAATGAGGCGCACTTTTTATTATTGAGGAATAGAAAACAAAAAGAAAACAAACTAATTATCCCAAAAAGTATATCAATTATCCCAGATTTCGTTTTTTGCCTAAAATATGATATAATAAATTGGATAATATGCGCTGAAAGAAAAATGGGAAATCTGTAATCTCGGGAGGTTAATATGGCTAAAATTGAGCTGAACCTACACCTATTAAAAAAATCTCTCAATCAGGAACATGGCAAAATATTTAAAAAATACACCGATAAATGGAACTTGGTCGTAGCAGATCAAAACATCGAGCATATTACTATCCCGCGCGTCATTCTTTTCAGTTGGGGATTAATGATACTGGTTCTGCAGACTCTCGCGGTGCTTGCCTCCCTTGAAATCTTTCTGCAAATTGCCGGACTGGTATGGATGCTTCTGTTTCTGCTCTTCCGCCAATACTGCCGCGTCTGGCGGCGGTACTATTCCCTCTTTTGGCCCATTTTCATCCACTTGGCGGCACTTGTCGCGGCAATCTACTTGAAAGCGAGGTTTTTCTGATGAATACTTTCTTTGAGAAAAAATATTTACCGATCTGCGACGTCGAAGTCCTCAGAAGCCTCGGAGCGGATGATCTGCTTTATAATTCCAAGATCAACATTGCCGATTATTTCAGCGATGATATAGACGTACTGAAAAGGCGGAGCATCGTTTTTGGCGACGCGCTGAACGTGCGTGGACTCTACGAGCTGCTCGTCAGCATCAGTCAAAAGCTTTCGGCAATCTCGGACGTGCTCCGAAGTGAAACCGAAATCGGCGATAGGGAACGCTCGATCTTCAGCGCAAAGCAGCTCGAACTCTATTTTGAGATCATCGACGAAGCCGAAAGCTATTACACCTCGCTGCCCAAAGCAGAGCATTTCGCATCCGAGGAGTTTTCACAGCTTTTCGATCGCATTCACGGCATTGCAACGAGCCGCGAATATCACGATCTGAAACAAGGCACGCGCAAGCTCATCGAAAAGATCACGCACATCAAGAGCATTTCTGTCGGCTTCAATTTTGACGCCAAGCTCTCGCCCGTCGAGATGGGCATTATTTCCGTCAACGATCAATATATCGAATCGGGCAAGCTTGTTGACAAAATTTTGCGAATGGATTTTGCTCCGAACGGTTTGCAAGCCATTGAACCGATCATTGCGGTAGACAAATCTCTCAAGCACGACGAGTTTGAGCTTCTGCAGGATTCAATTCTCCGCTCGGTCGATAAAATATTTGTCCGTGCCGTGAAGAACTGGCCGCGCGAATTCACGAAATACATCGCCGAGAATCTCGCGTTTCTGCTTGATCTCCTCCCCGATCTTCAATTTATTCTCGTTGTCACCAAAATTCACAAAAAGCTGGTCGAATCAGGCGTTCCGCTGTGCATCCCCAAATACCACGCCAAGGCAGAACGCATTTTCCGCGCAAAACAGCTCTACAATCCCGCGCTTGCCATCAGAATGAGCGAGGCGGGAACTATCAATTCGATCGTTTCAAACGACATCGAATTTGACGAAAAAGGTCAGATCTACATTCTCACCGGCCCCAACAACGGCGGCAAGACGGTATTTCTCGTTTCGGTCGGTATGGCGCAGATACTCGCACAGCTCGGAATGCTCATTCCCGCGAAAAGTATTGATATAAGTCCCGTCGACCGCATCTACGTTCATTTTCCCAAATATTCAACCAAGGAAAATATGGGTCGGCTTGAGGAAGAATGTGCCCGAATCAAAGAGATCTTCGCCACGATCAACACGCACAGCCTCTGCCTCTTTGACGAAACCTTTTCCTCGACAGACTCGGAGGAGGGCTGCGGACTTGCCTTTGAGATACTTCGCGCGATCAGAAGCTACGGCGCACACGCCATCTTCGGCACACATTTTCACCAGCTTGGCCGCCGCATCGACGAGGCAAAGTCAGACGGCGAATGCGACGGATTTGACTTTCTGAACGCCGGCATTGAGGAGGGGAAACGCCGCACCTACAAGATCACGCGCGGTAAACCCGAGGGAAAAAGCTATGCCGCGGGGATCGCCGCGAAATACGGTTTGTCTTTTGAAACCCTTGTCAAATAACTATTGCCGCCCATACGAATACTTTGCGCCGCGCTATAGACCGTGTGCCTCAATCAATGTTCAGAAAGCTGAACGATCTAACTTGCGCTATCTTACTCCCCTCCCGCGCGCGGGAGGGGTTGGGGAGGGCAGTCAGCGCCCGCGCGAAATCTTCCGCACTCACCCCCCCAAGGCGAAATATAATTAAATGAAACAATACGTAAGGCGGATTTTTACCAAAAAATTATTGTAAACAAACGTATTTTGAGAAAAATTTTTTGTTTTTTTGCGTTTATATTATAAAGACTACTTCCTAAGGAGGACATCGTAATGAAAAAAGAAACTGTCAAATCTTCATTTGTCGGTGCGGTTATTATGTGGGGCGCATCGTGGATCGGATTTTTGGTATCTTTCATTCCACTTTATATTTTTCGTGGTATTTACCACGATATGGCAACCAAAGAGCATCTTGAAGATATAATAATGACTGTATTTGGTTTGCTCGGTGCCTTGCTGTTTTTGCTGATTTACTACAGCCGCAATGAAGATGCCGAAAAAACCGAAATTAAAGAATCTGCTGTCCGTGCAGCCCTGTCATCCGCGATTTATGGTATTGTGTGGATAATAACGGGTTGCAATTATCTTGTTGGAGCATACGGTTTTCATCTTGCAACGCTGTTTGGCGAAAATAAAGAATATAAACCTGTCTTCACCGGTGTCATAGTCAGCGCGATTTTATGTATGCTTCTCTACTCCGGCGTATCCATCCTCGGCTCAACACTTGCGAGAAAGAGAAAAATCAAATCCGGAAAACAAATCCGAGGCGAATTAAAATAACATATACAGTTGAAATCTTGCCCCCCTCCCGCGCGCGGGAGGGGTTGGGGAGGGCAGTCAGCGCCCTTGCGAAGAAATTTGTGCCCAAAGAAAACCAAAGGCGAAATATAATTAAGATGGAAAAAATCCGCCGCGGCGGATTTTAACCTTAATTTGCGCCCGCAGGGTGCAACATCGTTTGTGCGAAGCACAACATCATTTGCCGAAGGCAACATCATTTGCACGAAGTGCAACATCGTGCGCCCTTCGGGCGCAGGGCGACGGAGCGCAACACTTTCGCCCTTGCGAAAGTATTGACTCCGTCCAAAAATCCGAAGCAGAGCTTCGTATTTTTGAAGCGCGGTGGCGCGAGCTGAAGCTCGCGCATTAGTACGAGGCTCTGCCTCGTGCTCTGCTTAAGGAACTTTTTGAAAAAAGTTCCTTAAGAATCTTCAAAAACCTGCTCGCTTTTTTGAACAAATATTCAAAAAGCTCTTGACAAATGCTTTATTTTGTAGTAAAATATCCGCATAAAGCTATGAACGAAAGTTCAGTAAGAATTCACGGTTCACCGTGCAGAGAGCTGTCGGAGGGTGCAAGACAGAGGGTGGTGGATTCCGAATTACCTTTCGGGAGCTGTGCACAGAACGATTATTTCCAAAGGTGCATCGGTTTGCCCCCGTCATCGGGCGACACATTGATTAGATGTGCGTAAGGCTCGACTTCGCAAGGAGCGAGTAAAGCAAAGTGGTAACACGGCTATATCAGTCGTCTTTGCATCCATCACGGTTGCAGAGGCGTTTTTCTTTTGCTTCCGAAAATCAAGGAGAATTACCATGCCTATTACAGAAATTTTAGTCCGCAACGCGGCTTTTTACCCCAATGACGTCGCGCTCGTTGAGATCAACGCGGCTCTTGAACCCACAGAAAAGCTCACTTGGAAGGAATATTCGCTGATGCAGTCCACCGGCGGCGAAAGCTACCGCCGTGAGATGACCTGGAGCGACTTCGATCAGCGCGCAAACCGTTTCGCCAACCTCCTGATGACTCGCGGAATCACCAAGGGTCAGAAGGTTGCCATACTTCTTATGAACTGCCTCGAATGGCTCCCCGTCTACTTCGGCATCCTCAAGGCGGGCGGTGTTGCCGTTCCTCTTAATTTCCGCTACACCGCGGACGAGATCAAATACTGCCTTGAAAAATCTGACGCTGAATTTCTCGTTTTCGGTCCCGAATTTACGGGACGAGTTGAGGAGATCTGCTCCTCTCTGCCGCAGATCAAGATGTGGAACTACGTCGGACGCGACTGTCCCTCTTTTGCCGAGAGCTACGACAGACTCGTGACCTTCTGCTCGTCGAAGCCTCCCGCAGTTCCGCTTTGCGACCGCGATTACGCCGCCATCTACTTCTCAAGCGGCACAACGGGCTTCCCCAAGGCTATCCTTCACGATCACAAGGCACTCATGCACGCTTGCGAGGTCGAGCAGGCGCACCACTCGCAGACACGCGAAGACTGCTTCCTATGCATCCCGCCCCTCTACCACACCGGCGCAAAGATGCACTGGTTCGGCTCCTTCCTTGCGGGCTCAAAGGCAGTCCTTCTAAAGGGTGCTGCACCCAAGCAGATCATCAAAGCCGCATCGGACGAGCATTGCACGATCGTGTGGCTGCTCGTTCCGTGGGCGCAGGACATTCTCGACTCGATCGACCGCGGTGAGATCAATCTTGACGAATACTCCCTCGATCAGTGGCGGCTGATGCACATCGGAGCACAGCCCGTACCACCGAGCCTTATCAAGCGTTGGAAGGACATCTTCCCGAACCATAAATACGACACTAACTACGGACTTTCCGAGTCGATCGGCCCCGGCTGCGTGCACCTTGGCGTGGACAACATTCACAAGGTCGGCGCGATCGGCAAGGCGGGCTACGGCTGGGAGACCAGGATCGTAGACGAACGCCGCCGCACCGTGCTTGCGGGCGAGGTCGGCGAGCTTGCGGTCAAGGGCCCCGGCGTTATGAAGTGCTACTACAAGGACCCCAAAGCGACCGACGAGATCCTCGGCGAGGACGGTTGGCTCTACACGGGCGATATGGCACGCGAGGACGAGGACGGCTTCATCTGGCTCGTTGACAGAAAAAAGGACGTCATCATCTCGGGCGGCGAGAACATCTACCCCGTACAGATCGAGGACTTCCTCCGCTCGAACATAAAGATCAAGGACGTTGCCGTTATCGGCATCCCCGAAAAGCGACTCGGCGAGATCACACTTGCCGTCATCGAGCTTAAGGACGGCGAGGAAATGACCGAAGAAGAAGTTGCAAGCTTCTGCCTTGAGCTGCCCCGCTACAAACGTCCGCGCAAGGTAGTGTTTGCAAAAGTACCTCGTAATCCCACCGGTAAGATCGAAAAGCCCGTGCTTCGTAAGCAGTACGCCGGCGAAAGCCTCGTGCTCCAACAGATCAAGAACTAAAACAGCTTAAAGTTTTTGAAGATCCTTAAGAAACTTTTTTCAAAAAGTTTCTTACGTCGCGCTCCGCAGAGGTCGGAACTCTCTCCGTGCTTCAAACGGGCGGCGCCCCGCAGGCGGGTTAAATAAAAGCGATCCTCACCTTTTGGTGGGGATCGTTTTTGTTACTTATTTACAAATCACATAATTTATGATATAATATACTTAACGATTTACCGGGAGGTACAAAATGAACCCCTTATACGATAAATTCTGCAAGCTTTGCGACGAATTGGCAATAAAAAGCAGGATAGAACATACCCTGTTCGAGCTGTATTTGAAGCACGACGATCTTGTAACCGAGCTGAATGAATTTGATGAAGCTCTGCAAAAGGAGCAAGCGGACGTTGAGCGACTTGAAAAAACATCGTTTTTTTCTATTTTTTATACAATAATCGGTCAAAAGAATAAAAAACTCGAAAAAGAGAAAACAGAGGCTTCCGAAGCTGAGAAAAAGCACTCTGAAATTCAAAGCAAGCTTACAAATCTCGAAAATGAAATACGGAATTACGAGCGCGAGCTCCGAGCCGTCCGAGGATGCGATCTGCGATACAGCAGACTTCTCCCGCAAATCCTTGATGAGATCAGAAAAACAGACACACCCGAGTGCAAAGAGGTCATTGATACCTTCAATACACTCACAAGGATAGAAGAAAAGGTTGCCAAGCTCGACGAGGCACTTGAGCTCAGCCACGAGGCACTGAAAACAGCAATAAATGCGCAGAAATTGATCACCGAGGCTGACAACTATTCGCAACAGAAGGCATACGCCAATGTGAAATACAGAAGCGAGCTTAGCTATCGTATAAGGCTTTCATTAAGACAAGCAAAACCGATAGTTGACGAGCTTTGCCGTCAACTTGCAAGACTTGATGCAGATTTAGTGGGTTTAAGTATTAATTTTGAATTAGATATTGCAGACGAAAGCTCTCGCGCAAATACAGACGAATGGAAAATTCAGATCGATTGCATAATACCGCAGATCGAGCAAATTAACGCCAAGCTCATGCCCGCCCGCGACCGTTGGACGAAGCGCGTGACCGAATTAAGAATTGAACTGCAGGAGCGGATAAAGACGGTGCTTGAGTGACCTCCTTGACATTCCGATTGCGGGTAGTGTTCGCTCATTCACCCTTGATAAATTATATTTATTAGCCAAATAACATCAATATGCACAAATAAAACTAAAATCTGTAGGGACCGACGTCCCCGGCGGTCCGAGCCAATAAAATTATTGCTTTGCACAAAATCAAGAAAATAACATTTATTTTCTTGGTTTCAGACACATATATAATTTTGTGCCCACGGACCGCCGGGGACGTCGGTCCCTACAGATATAATTTTATTATGCAACCAGAGATAAACCGCGCATCAAAACCGACATTCCGTCTGCCTCGCATTAAATTAAAACTCCCGCCCACTAAAAAAGCCCCGTCCGCTTGTAAACTGCCCCAAATTGTACAGACAGTACAAAAAGCCCCCCGGTAATGGTATAACAAACAATTAAGCAACGAACTGACATCGCTTTTCGAGTGGTGTCAGTTTTGTTTTAAGCTGGATACGTTCGTTGTTGTAGAAGTCT
>JAFOEU010000053.1 GCA_017387685.1 Clostridia bacterium | reverse complement strand
GTAGCCCCTTTTCTGCATACAAGTCTTGGAACCCCACTCGCACTCACAGACTCGTCCGCACGGTGTCCGCCTTGCTGGTTTCATTGCAGCCCCCTACACGTCAAACGGCAGATCTGCCTCGAACTGCTCCCAGCTGTCGTATGTCTGCACGTCTCCGCTCTCGTTGTTCACGGCGTTATTTTGCGATTTAGAGCCGTTTCCGCCCTCGCCCATATCGAAACCCCACGCCTCGACTTTGAGCGTCCACGGGTAACGTTTTGTCCCGTCTTTAGTCGTGTACGGATCGCACTCCATACGGCCCGCTATTCTTATTGGCTTGCCCTTATAAAAACAGCGTTCAAGAGTTTTCGCAGATTCCCCGAACGCAATACACGGGAAAAAATCCGTCTTGTCTGAGTCGGTTTTTCCCCGTCTGCCGACCGCTACGTCGAACCGGGCGAATACTGTTCCGCTGGCGCTTGTCTCGGTCTGTATGTCTCGGACTATGCGTCCGTGTATCATGATGAAGTTGTCTATGTTGAACATTGATATCCTCCTATGTGTACAGAGCGGAGCGGGCTGATTTATAAGTTCAAAAGGAAAATGAATTACAAGTGTGATGGTTTTCGTGTGCCTTATTAAGTTTGATGAGTAATTAAGTTGTGCCCGCCCCGCTGAGTAACCGATTTACTCGTCGACCCCGTAAACACTCGGAGCCTTTAACACTTTTGTTCGCTTGCAATACTCGCAGCGTCCGCACCGTCTCGGCTCGACCTCTCCGTTCTTTATCATGTCGTACCGCTCAATCTTGTTTTCGACGATAGCCAGCGCCGTATCGAGAACGCTCTGATCGAGGCGTATAACGTCGATATCAGGCGTTTTTTCTTTGGTAATGGCTACTATATAGAACGGCAACGGTTCCGTCCGTCCTGAGCTGATTTGTTCGATTCTCTGATATATAGCGCCTTGTATGTCGTAGCCCCAATACTCGACCCACGGACGATAACCGAACCCCGGTTGATAAACGTCCTCGAAATCCTTAACGGTCTTGAGGTCGACGATCTTGTCACCTCCGTGAACGTCCATTTTGATTTTCCACGGGACGTCGAACAGCTCTGCCGTTCTGATCACTTGTTTTTCACCCGTGAGATATTTCATCATGAGCGGATCCTGACTAATTCGATATATAAGGTCGTCGCCCTGTTCGAACTTGGCATATAGTTCGCCATTCTTTTTAAACATCTTGTCGGCGTGTTCGTACTTGAACGATTTCATCTCTCCGGCGAAATATGCGTCTACGTATGAGCCTATGAGCAGAGCGTCCGACTCAGGACGTTTAAATTCGCCCTGAGCCTCTGCAAGCCCGCAAGCCTCGCACTTGTCGAACGCTTTGAACTGCGACACGCTCCAATAGTCCATATTGGCCCGCTTTGAGTAATAATTATCTTGTGTGAGTTCAATCATCGTCGTCCTCGTTCTCCTCCTCCTCGTCGTAATCATCAGCGGAGTCTCTGTCTCGCATTTCCTCCTCCCAGCATATCCGGGAGTATTCGGTATCGGTCAACAGGCCCGCTCTGTAATCACTCCACGCCGACACGTTCTGCCTCCTCTGCCTTTGCTCTCTGATAGCAATCCCAGCACAGTTCTTTGTTGAATCGTGTGATCCCGTTCGCTGCGATTGCCTTTGCGGAACGTTTCACTCCGTCGATTACCTGATCGGTAATGACCGAACCGCACTCCTCGCAGATTATCTCGTTCGTTTTCGGCAGATACGGTCGGATCCTCAGAGCGAACCCGTCGGCACTCTTTGACTCTTGCGCT
>JAFOEU010000052.1 GCA_017387685.1 Clostridia bacterium | reverse complement strand
TTTGCCGTTTTTGCACGAAAAGCGCAAATTTCGTAATAATTTTGCTAAAAACTTGCTTCAAACTTGCTTGACCTTTGGATTAACTTGGGACTATCTTGGGACAAACTTGTGACTAACTTGCGTTTATCTTATGACTATCTTGCGAACGCCTTTTGGAGATACTTAGTCAAGCATAGTTAAGGCTTAGTAAATCCGTAGTTAAGGTTCAGCGCCCGCAGCGGCATTTTCGTGGCGTCACGAAAATGATCTGCACCCGCTCGGAAGTGGAAGCGGAACAGGCAACGGAAGCGGAAATGGAATTGGAAGAGGAAATATCGCTTTCTGCGCCGAAAAACTAAATTCTTGTTCCAAAAAGTTCTAATTCCAATTTTGAAAGTTCCAATTTCTTCGAAAAAAATGGAAGGAAGCCAACTCTATGCGCCGAAAAACGACTATGGGGCTGATCCTATGCACCGAAAAATTGATATGGGGCAAACCCTGTGAAAGTGTAAAATGTTCTACCAATATATTGTGCAAATTGCCATATTGATTTGTGCTAATATTTCGGCTATAATAAAGCTGTCAGAAAGAGGTAGGCTGACAGAAAGAGAGGGCGCAAAAATGCCATACATGGGTTACACGGACGCAAGAAACCGCGCTTCGCAGAAATACCAAAAGGAGCATTTCGAGCAGTTGAATTTCAAGTTTCCAAAAGGATTCAAAGAAACCCTACTGAAACACCTTGAAATGACCGGAGAGACGCAAGCAGAATTTGTGCGCAGAGCAATATCCGAAGCTATGGAGCGGGATATTGCGAAGGCGCGAGAGTCCACCAACTTCAAATAAGGGCAAAATAAAAAGCCCCGTCCGCTGCCACGGACGAAGCAAAAGGAGGTATAACAATGACAGCGATTGAAAAATTCGATGCCGCGTCTGCCGCCTATCTCCGTAACGCCACGTTCACGGGAAAAAGCGCAGATACGCTCGAAAACTACCGCTACCGGCTGTCCAGGTTCAGAGAGGCGTGGGTTGCCGCCCATGACGGAGAGCCGGAGCATGACCCGGATTTCACGGACGTACTCAACTACCGCGACGGCCTGTTGGAGAACGGCGCAGCGGCTTCCACGGTGCGGCAATACCTTGTGGAACTGCGTGCATTCTTCGACGCAATGGAAAAGCCCCGCTTTGTGCCGGGAATTTCCTATCCCGAAAACCCTGTTGACACGGAGTTCTATCCTACCGTCAAAAAGCGCCCCTACGATATGATTTTGACGGACGATCAGGTGAAGATGCTTCTCCCCTACCGCAAGCCGGAGAACGCCAAGAAAGCAACGTGGACGCGGAACTATGCGTTCGTGGCGCTGATCCTCGGAACGAAAATCCGAAATTCCGAACTGCTTTCCCTGACCCTCGCGGATCTGGATTTCGAGGCCGGAGAGCTTACCGTGAACCACGGCAAGGGTGACAAATTCCGCGTGGTCGATTTCCCGCCGTTCGCACAGGCCGCCGTTCTTCTCTATCTGCAAAGCGGAGTGAGGCCGAAAAATCTGCCGGATAGCGCTCCCCTGTTCGGCACTACGGCAGAGCATAAGGCAGGCTGCGGCGCGACGGATAGCGGAGTGTGGCACAAAGGGAGCGACGTGTGGCTTTCCGAGTGTGTGCGGCGCCACGTTCTCGCCGTGACGGGCGTTGACAAGGTTCGGACGCATGATCTCCGGCACGTAGGCGCTCGGCTCTATCTGAACGCCGGGGCAAGCATGGAGTTTCTGCAATCTGAACTTGGACACAGCTCCATGTCCACCACGCAGATTTATTCCGGTCGTTTGCAAGCCAGACGCGGGAGAAATTCGGCAAAGGAAATCCTCGCTGACATGGAGAAAACCGCAGACTGCAACATGACGCTGTGGGAACTGCATGAGCCAGCGGCCGCTATGTAGGAATGCGAATGAAAACAAAAATCCCGCCTCCGATCATGGGGGCGGGATATTGTGTACTTTTATGATTACCGCAATTGGCAGCTTGCGGTAATCTGCTTGTCTTTCGCCGCTCACTACGTTATACCTCCGCGGCTGTGTTCAAAATTGCTTATGCGCTGATCTCGCCGCTAAGGAAGCGGTCGAGGAAATAGGTCTGACCCTTGCCGGTGAAATAGGCCGTGTAGGAAATGAATACCTCGTCGCCGTTGTGGATCGTGGTTTCCTTCACGCGGAACAGCCCCATTTCCATACTCTTCTGCGTGGGAATGTTCTTTTCCTTCTGCCCGTCCCGCATGAGATAGCCGTTATCGCGGAGCCATTCAAAAAGGCGGTTGCGCCCGATCTGGACGCCGTTCTGCCGGAGGATTTTTGCGAACGCTCCAACCGTGCAATCGGACTCCGAGACGGAAACGCTGTCTGCAAACAGAACCTTCGGCTTGTCTGCC
>JAFOEU010000007.1 GCA_017387685.1 Clostridia bacterium | reverse complement strand
TATAGAGAATCACTTTGTTTTTGGCATCGTACAATGCCGTTTCGTTACCAAGGTCGGCATCGGTTTTCTGAATGGGAACGGGGCAACCGTCCACAAGAGCCGCAAGGACTTTGTTATCGGGATAGTCGAGCTTCTTCGGAAACTCACTCGCGGGCGGCTCTGCAACCGAGCTGATGTCAAAGACGTTCTTGACATTGTAGCCCATACGCTGCTCACCGTCCACGGTGTAAGGACTCGGCTCTAAGATCCAAATACTTTCCTCGCCCTTCTTGATGGAGCAGCCCGCCTTTTTCCAACCGTCAAAGTCCATAAGGCGTGTCGGGAGCTTTCCGTCCATCTGCATATAGATGAGAAAATTGTTGTTGAGGGAGTAATTCTCACAACGGCTCTGCACGTCAAGGAACTGCTGCATATTCTCCTTGTTCGCAACGATACTTCCACACGCTTCGTCGATCATCTCGTAGCACATCGCGCGTTTTTCACGCTGAACCTCCGCAAAGCTCTTTTTCTCCGTGGCGGCGGGAGCTGCCTTCGGGGGTGGAGTTTCCTTCGCGTTTTTCTTGTTGGCTTCTTCAAAAATGTTCTCAAACTCTGTCATTATCTGCCTTTCCTCTCTTTCTTTTTATTCTTGGATTTGCCTTTGCTCTTGGACTTGTCGGGAGCTTTGGGAGCATCCTTTTTCTTGTCCTCACGCTCCTTTTTGATGTCCTCGATTTTCTTCTTGACCGAAGGCTTGCGGTCTGCTTTTCCTTCCTGCGTCATACTACGGTCGCTTTGTGGCTTTGCAGGTTCGGATGAGTGCTCGGACAGAACCTCGGGACTTGCCTTTGGATTTTTGTCTGACCGAGCCGCAGTAGGGTTTTCGACTGTCGGCTCCTCTCTCTGAATAGGCTTGGCGAGCATCTCATCAGCGAGCTTTTCGCTGTCATCCTTCTCAGGGTGCTCGGCTTCGGGTGGGTTCTGCGCTTCTTGGTCATTTTCTTTCTTTTCCTCCTGTTCTTTCACGATTTCCGCACGGAGAGTGGCAACGTCCACTTGTGCGAGATTGAAACGCTCGGTAATCCTCGCAATCTTGGACTCGTCCTCGGCGCGAACCATCACGTCGAACACACCGTCTGTCTTGTCCTTTTCTTTGAGAATGGTATAGAGAATACCGTACTGTTTTGCGACCTCTTTGAATTTCGGCAGGTCGTCTGCCTTAAAGGTGTAAACCTTCAAGGGCTTGCCGCTACGGAGCATACTTTCAAGTCTTGCCGAGCCTTTGGTTTTCTTCTGTTGCCTTGCCATAGAGTAAAGCAACACGGCGGCGTTCTTCGCGCCCGTTCCCGTCAGCTTGATAAGTACCTCCGTTCCGTTTAGCATCATTTTCATTACCTGATCTGCTGCTTCGCCGGAAGTATTCATACTTTTCTTTCCTCCTTCTTTTTGTCTTGGGTTTTCTTGGGTATATCTTTATCGGGTACGTCGATGGTGTTGACCACCGCTTCAATAGCACCGCTTCGCAGGGCAATATCCTCGCAAAGCCGCATTTCCCGACGGAGTACCGCCATCTGTCTTGATAGCTCTGAAATCTGATTTTTTATCGGTTGCATTTCCACGCTATCGTGCATACGGCGGAGTCGGTTGCGGAGCGCGGCTCGCTCCTTGGCAAGTGCTACGAACTTGCCCGATAAATTCTTGGTAAAAGAAGAAAGCTGCTCAGCGGTATGAATGTCATACTTACCAAGCAACTTTGCTTCCTCGGAGTACATACGCGCTCGCTTGACGTCCTCACGGATCACGGCGTATGCTTCACGGTTATTCGGTTTTTCTTTTGGGAGTGCGCCGAGCAAATAACAGTAGTGGTAGTAAAGAGCCACAAGTCCTTTCGGCTTCTCCTGTTTAGTGTAGGTTTTGTACGGAGTGAAGGAGCGGTTGATGCCGTTTTCTTTGAGCCGTCTTTGCACGTCCTCGTAGGTGTAGCCCTCACCGAGCCTATCCATACGAAACCACTTTGTGCTTTCATCGGGACGGATACGCAAATACT
>JAFOEU010000051.1 GCA_017387685.1 Clostridia bacterium | reverse complement strand
GCTATCATCTTCTTCGGCATCAAGGCACTGCTCCTCATCCTCACCTGCGTTGTCAGCGCAGTGGCTGCAGAAGCGATCTTCAATCTCTGCATAAAGAGAAAGCAGACTATCGGCGATTTCTCCGCGACCGTAACAGGTCTCCTTCTCGCGCTCAACCTCTCGACCAACGTCGAGCTCTGGCAGGCTGCTCTCGGTAGCGTTTTCGCTATCGTAGTAGTCAAGGGCTTCTTCGGCGGACTTGGCAAGAACATCGTAAACCCCGCTATCGCGGCTCGTGTACTTATGCTTCTCACCTTCGCATCGGTTGCAGGCGGCGCGGCTATCACTCCCCTCTTTGACCTCTCCTTCCTCGGCGACGTAGTTCCCGAGATCACCGCGGGTGCAACTCCCCTCTCCGTTCTCAACGAAGGCGCAGAGGCTGCTGCAAAAGCTCCCTCGGTTCTTCAGCTCCTCGTCGGCGCACACGGCGGTACGATCGGTGAGACCTGCGCGATCGCGCTCGTTATCGGCTTTATCTACCTCGTTTGCCGCAAGGTTATCAAGTGGTACATCCCTGTATCCTTCATCGCGACCGTTTTCGTTTGCTACATCATCGCGGGCGGCTTTGACGTGACCTTCGCACTTCAGCACATCCTCGCGGGCGGCGTATTCCTCGGCGCGATCTTTATGGCTACCGACTACGTTACCACTCCCGCAACCAATAAGGGACGCGTTGTATTCTGCATCGGTGCAGGTCTTCTCACCTTTGCAATCCGCTTCTGGGGCTCTTACCCCGAGGGCGTTTCGATCGCGATCCTCACTATGAACCTCCTCGTTCCCTTCATTAACGAATGGACGAAGAAAAAGCCCCTCGGAGGTATCAAATAATGAATATTAAGCATCTTATTAATACCATTCTCATCCTCCTTGCTTTCGCACTCGTTTTCAGTGCCGCAATGTTCGGACTCAACTTTATCACGGGTCCCATCATCGAGGAAAACAACAAGGGCGCGGAGTTCGCTCCCCTGCTCGCTGTTATGCCCGATGCGGACAATTTCGAGGAGATCACCTCGACTCTCGCGGGCGTTCCCGAATCCGTTATCGCAGTTTATAAGGAAACCTCCGGCCGTGGCTTCGTAGTTCGCACCTCGGCTTCCACTCAGTATTCCAAGGAGCCCATGGAGATCACCTTCGGCGTTACCGCTGACGGTAAGATCTGCGGAATCCAGCTCGACGTCTACACCGACTCGATCGACTTTCGCTCCAAGGACGCAAATTATATTGATTCCTACCTCGAGAAGGATTCCGCCCTCGCCGATATCGGCACCGTTTCGGGCGCGACCTACTCCTCCACCGCATTCAAGGATGCTGTAAGCGCAGGCTTCTCTGCTCTTATCTCCAACTCCCTTATCGTTGAGGGCGTTAAGAGCGATGCTCAGATCCTCTCCGAAATGATCCCCACTCTCGCTCCCGGTATGCTTAAGACCGAGGAGGTAGCAGCTTCGGGTAACATCGAAAAGGCGTGGGGGGCGGGCAACGACGCGGGCTTTGCATACGTAGTAAAGAACGGCGACGCTTCCTTCCTCGCTCTCGTTAACGCTACCGGCGTTTGCAAGGTTTATGACGTTGCGGGCGCTGACGTGACCGACGCGCAGTCCGCTATCGCAGACGAGGCAAAGGCTCACGCATCTGCTAATCAGAAGAGCTACACCGAGGACCTCAACACAAGAGTCACCAAGCTCTTTGCTGATGCCTCCGACATCGCTCCCATTGAGCTTTCCACCTTCAACACCGTCGTTTCCGCTGTTTCCTTCAAGTCGAACGGCGCTGAATACTACGGCTTCTACTCCAGAAGCATCGGCTTCCATCAGATGGACGTATTCTTCGTCATCGATGCAAACGGTGCTATCGCAAAGATGGATGCAAAGCAGTTCATCTTTGAGGAAGAGTACTTCGCAGCATTCGGCGGTATGAACAACGGCGAATATAAGGCAGGCTTCGAGGGACTCACCTCCGAGACCTGGACCGGCGATGCAGCAGTAATCGCAACCGCTACTATGACTTCTAACGCTATGAAGCAGTCCACCGAGGACGCCTTCGCAGCATTCAACTCTATCAAGGGAGGTAATTAATAATGAAAAATTTCTTTAAGTCTTGCCTCCTCAGAGGAACACCCTCGATGGTGCTCGCTCTCGGCTCGGGCTTCGTAATGGCATCGAGTGCCGACATCCGCGCGGCTCTCGGCATGGGCGCGGCTGTGCTCATTTCGATGATCCTCACCTCGATCGTGGTATCCGCGATCCACAAGCTCATCCCCGCTTACGCAAAGCTTCCCGTTTACCTCATCATCATCACCGGCTTCGTTTCGATCATCCAGATGCTCTGGCAGGCGTTCTTCCCCATCGTTGTTGATATGCTCGGCGCACACCTTGCGGCACTCGCAGTAAGCGCAGTTATCTACCGCGATGCAGAGGAGGTTGCCGATCATAACGGCGAATGGACCTCGATCAAGACCGCACTTACCACCGGTATTTTCCTGACCGTAATTATGGTCATCTGCGCTCTTATCCGCGAGACTCTCGGTAACGCTTCCATCTGGGGCGTTGAGATTCCCTTCCTTGCAAACTACAAGGTAAGCGCACTTGCGGGTGCATTCGGCGCATACGTAGTCCTCGCTTGCGTTCTCGCAGCTATCAAGAAGCTGACGGGCGCAGAGGAACATCTTGAAGGGGAGGAACATGAATAATGCTTACCATTGAAATGATCTTCGGTATTCTTCTTGCCGGTCTTCTCTCCGACAACTACGCGCTTCTCCACTTCCTCGGAACAGGCGCGGTTATGGAAAACGAGCGCTCCACCAAGCAGTCGATCATCCTCGGTCTCGGCACTACTCTCGTAATGCTCATCACCAACGCGATCTGCTGGCCGCTCAACACCTACGTGCTTGAGCACGTGCCCTACCTGCAGACAATGGCATTCGTTCTCGTGATCCTCATCGTTGTTGAGGTTCTTCACATCATCGCAAAGAAGCTTCTTGACGGCTACTGCCACGCAGATTTCGTTAAGTTCGCTATCAACGGCGCGATCCTCGGCCTCTGCATCCACAACGTAGAGCATCACCTCACCTACGTGGAGACCCTCATCACCTCCCTCGGTGTCGGTCTCGGACTTATGGTTACCATGTGCGTATTCGCAAAGCTCAAGGACGAGCCCGTTGACGAGGAAGCAATTCCCGCCTCCTTCCGCGGACTTCCCATCGCGCTTCTTACCGCAGGTATGATCGCACTCGCGCTTCTCGCGCTCAACTTCTAAATGAAGAAAAGAGATATAATTCTCATTGCATCTATTCTGGCAATCGCCATCGCGCTCTTCCTCATCGTCGAGCTGACGAAGGAGGAGGGCGCGGGGGTGACCGTCAAGGTTGACGGAGTCAAGATCGCCGAGTATTCGCTTTCAGCGAACGGCACTTACCCTCTCAACGGCGGCACGAACATTCTCGTTATCGAAAATGGAAAGGCGTACCTCACAGATGCAAATTGCCCCGACAAACTCTGCGTTCATCAGGGCAAAATATCAATGACGGGTGAAACGATCACCTGTCTGCCAAACAAGCTGACCGTCACCGTATTCGGTACGGAGCAAAGCGTAGATTTAGTTAGTTAAAACAAGGAGGACAGTATTATGAAGACGAAAAAAGTCGCGTTTCTCGGAATGTGCATCGCTCTTTCAATGATACTGTCCTTCGTTGAAAGCCAGATACCGCCGCTTGCGGCTGTCCCGGGCGTCAAAATGGGTCTGCCGAACATCGTTATGGTCTTTATGCTCTACAAGGTCGGAGCGAAGGAGACCGCGATCGTCAGCATCCTTCGTGTTTTCCTTGTCGGCATCCTCTTCGGAACTCCTCTTTCGATGATCTACTCCCTTGCCGGTGCCACACTCAGCCTGATCGGTATGATCCTGCTCAAAAAGACCAATCTTTTTGCCCACGTAACCGTCAGCGTTGCGGGAGGAATACTTCACAATATCGGTCAGATCGCAACCGCTTGCATAGTTATGGAAACGGCGCAGATAGCCTACTATCTCCCCGTCCTCTTCATCAGCGGAACGATCGCGGGAATCCTCATCGGACTCACCGCCGCGATGATACTCAAAAGACTTGATAAGATGAAATTATAAAAAAGAGCTATCGCGATAGCTCTTTTTTCGTCTCTATTGCATAAGGTACGGTTTTGTGCTATAATATAGAATGAGGTGATTGATTTGAAACTTATTCTTAAATCGATTTTTATATGGATTTTCGTGATCTCGGTTGCGTTATCTTTCGGATGCACGGAGAACTCTTTCGGTGAAGCAGACACAACTCTGCCGATCGGATCCACACCCGTGACACCGTCCACGGAGATTTTCTCCGAACCCGAAACAACCGTGAGCAACACCGAAACCGAAGCGCCGGAAACTACCGTCACTCCCGAAACCGCTATTGCGCCAGAGACTACCGATGTACCGGAGACTACCGCCGAGCCGGAAATCACAACTGCCGAAAAAGTGCATTCCGAGCTTTATCTGCCGTCACTTTCTTTGAATGATGCCGTCAGATACTTCGCCGAGGTATGCCTTGATGCGGAATTTATCAATTCGGGAGACCCGACACGGATTCAGAAGTGGTCAACTCCCATCTTTTATATGCTCTTCGGCACACCTACGGCAGAGGACATTGCAGTCATTGAAAAAATGGCTTCATTTCTTAACAGTATAGGCGGGTTCCCCGGAATTTCGCAGACAAATGACCCGAACACCGCCAATATGAAGATACATTTTTGTCCATCAAATGAATTTTCAGCTATAATTGGGCACAACTGCGACGGAAATGACGGATACGTTACTTTCTGGTACGCAAACGACGAAATATACGATTCTGTCATTTGCATCCGCAACGATATCGGTCAGGAGCTCCGCAATTCAGTAATAATGGAAGAAATATATAACGCTCTCGGACCGATACAGGATACTTCTCTGCGATCGGACAGCATTATTTATTCGGGCTTTTCGTCTCCTCAGGAAATGACCGACATCGATATGCTGATCTTACGCCTGCTGTATCATCCCCTGCTCAAATGCGGAATGAACCAAGAAGACTGCAAACGGATAATATCGGAATTATACTATTGAGAATAAAAAACCGACAGATTTTTAAAGTCTGTCGGTTTTTTATTTTTGTTCTTATTTCAAAACAAACTTGCTGATAAACTGTCTTGTAAACTCAACGCCTGCCGCGCCGAGCTCGCCCTGCCAGGTCTTGGAGTGGGGCTCGATGCTGAGGTCGCCGTCATATCCTCTTGCATAAAGGATGGAGAAAATGCTTCCCCAATGAAGATCGTCCATTCCCGCGGGGGGATCGGAAACCGCGCGGCTGCCCGCGTGGGTAGTGCCCTTGACGTGGAAATGCGCGATCTTCTCGCCGTAATCGGACATTTCAGCAAGATAGTCGGCGTTTCTGTTATACGCGTGGGACGCATCGTATTTCAGCCAAAGATCGGGATTTTCACCGAGGATGACCTTCCACTGCTCGGGTGAATCGATAAAGTTATTCCAATGGCAGTTTTGGATAGCAATCTTTATGCCGCTTCCGCTCGCCTTTGCTCTCTCGGTAAGCTGACCGAGGAAGTCGAGCGCAACGGTGTAATTTTTATAAAGCGAAACCTCGTCGGCATAGTTGCATCCGCAAACGAAGGTCTTCGCGCCGAGCTCGATAGCCGCGTCGAGCTGAGCAAAATACGCGTTCAATCTGTCCGCGTCGATCTTACCGCCGACGTTGATATCGTGATTCCATCTGCCGACGCAGGAAACGTCGATGCCCGTGCGAGCGATCTCAGCCTTGATATTATCCTTGTTCGCGATAAACTTTTCAGCCTCCGCCTGATTGTTACAGCAGATCTCGATAAATTCGAGATTAGTATTCTTCACGAGATCAAAGCCCGCCGCGGTATAGTTATTTTGAATTCTTCCTATTCTCATATCGGTAACCCTTTCTGCTACGAGTTTGAAATTATTGTAGCACATATTGATCTGTTTGTCAATAATAATCGGCAGAGAAAACTACTTCTCTGCCGATTTTTTATTAAATTAGTCCTTCTTCTTGAAAACGATAGCGGTTCCGAGAAGTGCTACAACTGCAACCGCGCCTGCGATCATCGAGCCGCAGCCCTGCTTTTCTACTGCGGGAGCTTCGGTGACATCGGGTGCTTCGGTAACGGGAGCTTCTGTCTCGGGTGCTTCGGTTACTGTGGGAGCCTCGGTAACGGGAGCCTCGGTCTCGGGAGCAACGGTGGTCTCGGGCTCTACGGGAGCGGTAAGACCTGCCTCAAGTGCGCTGATGATGTAGGGAGTGATGATATCGTATCCCGCGGCGTTGAGGTGGAGGGTATCGGGGAGATACTTGGTGGTGGTAGTCTCGAGCTTATCGTTGAGCTCCTTGTTGTTGTAGAGGTCGATGAAGATAATACCCCACTTTTCGCAAGCAGCCTTAGCGATATTGAAATACTCGCTCATATCCTTCGCCTTACCCTTATCGTGGCCGTCAAGGCGGTGGTTAGCGATGAAGAAGAGCTTAGCATCGGGATTGGTCTTGCTTACGTTATAGAATATCCACTCAAGACCGCCTGCGTAGCTCGGCTGATTCTTCTTGAGAGTTGCCTCGTCCTTGCCCTCGGAAAGAGTGCCTACGGGACGCTCGTGACGTGCATCGTTAACGCCGCCGTGCATAACAATAATGTCGAACTTGGTGTTCTGGTGGGGAACGTACTGGCTGTATACCCAGTTATCGTCGCCGCGCTGGAAGCTTACCTTCGCGCCGCTGACGGATGCATTGGTGGTGATCGCACCGGTGAGGTCGGCAATTCTGCCCGCCCAAGCACGTCCGGTACGGAAGGGCGATGCAGCGTCACCCGAGCCGTAGCTGATCGAGTCGCCCATAAAGAGCATCTTCTTACCCGAAAGAGGGCTCGAGGTAGAGGTCTGACCGGGAAGGGTGATATTATACGTCTTCATATAATCAGCTGCGGTAAAGGGCTGATTGATGGTTGCAAGCTCGATGCCGTCATCATAAACGCCGGTAGCGGCTACAACGCGAACGTATCCTGTGCCGGGACGCATTCTGTACGCATAAATACCAAAGCCGTTGCCGATTACATCGTACTGAACCATATAATCCTTCTGAACTGTGGTAGTACCGTTGCCGTTCTTATCGAGAAGAACGAGGTGGTAGCCCTGATCGAGAGCAGCGGCACCAAAGTAAATTACGTCGCCTTCGTTAACGGGAACTGCGGGGCAGGTACGGTACTGTGCGGCTGCGATCTCTGCGTTGGTCTTGTCAGCACGGCCCTCAAAGACCTTGTCGGACTTGGGGAAGATGTTTACAAGCTCACCCTTTGCCGCGATGGGACGGAGGAAATCAACGTTGATGCCCGCCTTATCCATCGCTCCGTAGTAATCCGCAGTCTTGAAAGGCTGGTTGACGGTAATCATAGTGCAGTCGAAGTAGAGCTGAGCGGTAGCCATTCTGATGGAAGCGCTTCCCTCGGGAACAGTCCACTGGACGATCTCGGTGCCGGGCAGGATGGTATCGACCTTGGTGCAGTCAGCATACGCGACCTTTGCGATCTTCTGCTTGCCATCGGCATCATAGGTGGTAAGGAAGTAGCCCTGCTTGATCTGAACAGGACCGAAGGTTACAACGTCGCCCGCCTTAACCTCGATGAGGTTCGAGCAAAAGTAGTTTGCATTGTAGGCCGGATTCGCGGTAGCAGTAGTGGCAGGTGTACCGCAGGATGCCTTGGATGCATCATAGAGGTTGGTGAAATCTGCCGCGCTTGTCATAAAGCTCATCATAGGAACGAGCATTGCGAGCATCAAAAGCGCACAGACGATTTTTCTGAAAGTCTTCATTGTCTTTCTCCTTTTTGTTTTGGATGACTTTATTATATCACGAAAACTCGCGTTTGTCAATAAAAAACAGCCGATCGGTGATCGGCTGTTTTATTAAATTATATCAGTTCTCTTTTCTCTTGGAAATAACTGCAACTCCGCAGAGGGAGATAACAGCGATTGCCGCGAAGATAACGGTGGAGTCACCGGTGGTGGGAGGAGTTGTGGGTTCGGTGGTCTCGGGCTCGGTCTCTACGGGAGGATTGAAGAAGTTGTTGTAACCCTCAACATCGAAGGGCTGGTTAAGAGTTACAAGCTGCTTGCCTGCCTCGTAAACGTCGGTAGCAGCTACGAAGCGGATGTATGCAGTACCGGGACGCATTCTGTAAGCATAGATAACGTGGGTATCGTCGACGTTACCAATGTTAACCATATACTTATAGTTTACGTGAGTGGTGGGTTTCTTATCAGCATCGTAAGCAACAAGCTGGTAGCTCTGTGCGTTTGCAGCTGCAGCAACGTAAATAACGTCACCCTCAACTACAGGGATGTACTCGCTGGTCATATACTTGGCATCAGCAATGTCACCGCTGGTTGATCCTCTGCCTGCAAAGGTGCTGTCAGAGGTGGGGAAAAGATTTACAAGATCCTTTGCGTTCTCAACCTTGAAATAGGGGATAGCAATGTTTGCCTTCTCCATGAAAGCGATATAATCAGCCTTGCCGAACTCCTGGTTCTTGGTGATAAGGGTGTTATCAACGAACATCTGAGAGGTAGCCATTCTGAAGCTGTCAACGCCTGCGGGAACGATCCACTTTACGATAACGGCATTTGCTGCGATAACTTCGATCTCGGTGCAGTCAGCGTACTTAACCTGCTTGGTGTGAACGGAACCGTCTGCCTTGTAGGTGGTGAAGTAGTAGCCCTGATCCTTGAATACGGGGCCAACGGTGATAACGTCGCCTTCCTTAACGTAGATAACGTCGGAGCAATAGTAGTTTGCGTTGTTAGTGGGAGCGGTGTCTCTCTGCGCGTTGTTAGGTGTTCCGCAAACAGCCTTGGATGCGTCATAGAGATTTACGAGGTCAGCGGCGCTTGCAAAAACGCTCATCATAGGAACGAGCATAGCAAGCATAAGGATAATGCTAAGGAATTTCTTCATCGTTTTTCTCCTTTTTGTGGCAATTAGCCATTATAGTTAATTTATTATATCACATTATTAACAATTTGTCAACACTTTTATGCCAATTATGTAAAAACTCGGATATTGCGAAGCTTCGCAATATCCGAGTCGGTCTTCAATTAGTTTTCTCTTCTCTTTGCAACTACTGCAACGCCTGCGATGGCGATTACGGAGATCATAGCGAAGATGATAGCCGAGTCACCGGTGGTGGGAGGAGTTTCGGGCTCGGTAGTCTCGGGAGCGGTGGTCTCGGGCTCTGCGGGAGGATTGAAGTAATTGTTGTAGCCTTCAGCGTCGAAGGGCTGGTTGACGGTTACAAGCTGCATGCCTGCATCATATACGGGAGTAGAAATTACTACGCGAACGTATGCAATGTCGTGGGGCATAGAGTATGCCAGAACAGCCTTGCCGTCGCCCAGATCAGCGTACTGTACGAAATAAGGAGTGTTAACGTTAGTAATGGCAGTCTTGTCTGCTCCATACATAGTGATCTGATAGGTCTGACCCGTTGCAGCTCCGCCGATGTAGAGCACGTCGCCGCCCTTTACGGGGATATAATCGCAGGTACGGTAGTTGTCAGCTGCAACCTCGCCCTTAGACTTGTCGCTTCTGCCGAGGAAGGTCTTATCAGATGTGGGGAAAAGGTTTACGAGATCCTTTGCGGTGGTAGGACGTACGTAATCAACGTTAATGTTGTTCTTATCCATCTCTGCAAAGTAATCAGCGGCTGTAAACTCCTGATTGAGAGTGATCATAGTGGAATCCTTGAAGAGCTGGGAGTTAACCACTCTTACGTAAGCGGTGTCTGCGGGAACGGTCCACTTAACGATGACAGCGTTGTTATCAACAACGTCAACAACGGTGCAATTAGCGTACTTTACCTGAGAGATCTTAACCGCGCCGGATGCATCATAAGTGGTGATGTAGTAGCCCTGACCGGTAAGCATAGGACCAAAGGTAACAACGTCACCTTCCTTTACAGCAATGGGAGCTGCGGTCCAGTAAAGTCTGTTGCCCGAAGCATTGTCATTCACATTGGTGGGAGGAGTACCGAGCTGTGCCTTCGAAGCGTCGTAGAGGTTCGTGGGAGCAGCAGCGCTTGCAAAAACGCTCATCATGGGAACGAGCATAGCAAGCATAAGGATAATGCTGAGGAATTTCTTCATTTTTATCTCCTTTTTTGTGGCAATCTGCCATTATAGTTGATTCATTATATCATATTTCCAGCAACCTGTCAATACTTTTTTCCAATTAAATAAAAATCTCGGATATTGCGAAGATTCGCAATATCCGAGTCGGTTTTAATTAGTTTTCTCTTTTCTTTGCAACTACTGCAACGCCTGCGATGGCAATTGCGGAGATCATAGCGAAGATGATAGCCGAGTCACCGGTGGTGGGAGGAGTTGAGGGCTCGGTGGTTTCGGGAGCGGGCTCGGTTGCGGGAGCCTGAGTTTCGGGAGCCTGAGTTTCGGGAGCAACGGTGGTCTCGGGCTCGGTGGTCTCGGGAGCGGGGTTCATAAGAGCGTTGTAGGAATCAAGGCTGAGGGGCTGGTTAACGGTTACGAAAACCTTGCCTGCATCGTAGGTTGCCGCGGGAGCGACGATGCGAACGCCTGCAGTGCCGGGACGTACCTTGTATGCGCAGATGCCGTAGCCGTCGCCGAAGTCAACGAAGCGGGAAACGTAGTTGAGAGTGGTAGCCTCCTCAACGGGAGCGCCGGATGCATCGTAGGCAACGAGCTGATAGCCCTGCTCGAGAGCACAGCCTGCGAAGTAGATAATGTCGCCCTCGCTTACGGGGATGAGTGCGCTGGTGCGGAGAGTCTCGTCAGCGGTCTCCTCGCCCTTCTTATTGATAGAGCCTGCAAAGGTGGTGTCAGCCTTGGGGAATACGTTTACGAATTCGCCGGTGTAGGAAGCCTCGCGGAAGTAGTCGATATTAACGCCCGCCTTGTCCATAGCTGCGAAATATGCTTCCTTGCCGAATTCCTGATTGATAGTTACGAGGAAGGAGTCAGCGAACATCTGGTTGATCGCGAATCTCATGCTGTCGGTTCCCTCGGGAACGACATACTTGAGAATGGAGATACCGGGAACGATATCCTCAACGATCTCGCAGTCACTTGTTGTGATCTTGTTGTCCTTCTTGGAGCCGTCGGGCTTGTAGGTTCTTGCATGGTAAGCAAGATTGGTCGCAACGGGGCCGAAGAATACGGTATCGCCCGCCTGAAGCTGAATGAGGTTGGATGCAACGTAGTTAGCGTTAGTGGAGGTGTGCTCCTCATCTCTTGTCTGCATAGGAATGCCGATCACCCTCTGAGTGGAATCGTACTTGTTCTCAAGCTCTGCGGCACTTGCCATAACGCTCATCATAGGAACGAGAAGTGCCAAAACGAGAAGCGCGGAAAAAAGTTTTTTGAGGTTCTTCATTTTTGTTCTCCTTTTATATTGGATTTGGTATAATTTTATCATATTTTACCCGCGTTTTGCAAGACAATAGTTTTGTTGTTACAGACAAATATTGCTATCGTCGGATATATAATATGACTCTGTCCTAACAAATGACAGATAATTATGTTTTTTAGGGCCCCACTTGTGTGTACCCTATTTGCAAAGCTGCGCTTTGCAAATTCACCACTCGTGGCGCTTATGAGCCTTGGAGTATTTCGACCTCTGCGGAGTCGAAGGATCTCGGCGAAGCCGGTGCAACTATCGTGTTTGGCGTGAACTGCATATATAATAACAATGCAAAAGGAGCCGCTTTAATGAAGCAGCCCCTTTTTGTATGTGGAAGCAATACAGCTATTTACTTTTTGCTGACGTCGATATAATCCTTTGCGTAGATCATATGAGTCTCGTGAGTTCCGTCGTTGCGGATATCGAAGATTCTGCCGCCGCGGCGCTCATCGACTCCGCCGATGGCAAATCCGCCGCAAGCGTCGAGGGTAAGTCTGATACCGCCGTAAACGCCGTCGGAAATATTATGGTGCAGATGACCTGCCGCGATGATCTCAACGTCGCCGCGCTCGAGCATCGTCGAGAACACGCCCGAGTTGATCATGGGGCACTGCCACTTTTCTCCCTCCGCGCCTATGTAGCCTGTTTCTTCGGGGTTGTTGACCGCCATCATGATCTCGTGGGGAGGCACGTGCATTACCGCCATCGCGCGAACGGTGTGTCCCTCCTGAGCCTCAAGCTCCTTTGAGAGATTCCAATACCACAGCTGCTGCTCGAAGCGGATGGGATCCCACTTTTTATAAACCTGATCACGGTTGGGGAGCATCAGATCCTCGGCGGTAACACCGGGACGAAGCTCGCCGTTCTTATACTTGGAATCGAACGCATAAACCGCGTACTCGACACGGTCGGAATCGTGCGCAAGGATCGGCACCATATAGTTTGTGATGCCGGGGATGCCTTCGCTGTGAGAGGAAATGCAATAGGGATAGGATTCGTAAACCTTCTGCTGTTCCTCGCCCGAAACCTCAACGTCATAGTCATGGTTGCCGAAGATATGCATCCACGGGATCTTTCTCTTTTCAAGCGGCTCGGTGAAGATATCCATATATTTAATAAATTCATCATAGGGCTTAAGCTTTCTGCCGTCGACGTTGTCGCCGCCGAGGATAACGAGGTCGGGCTTTGCCGCCTCAACGATAGCGTCGAATCCCGCAAGGGTTCTGGGATCGTAATCAAGCTTGTCCTGAAGATCCGAAACCATAAGGATGCGGAAGGTGCCGTCCTCGTGGAAGCGGAGAGTGTGCTTTGTGGTGGGAATCATTTAATTTGCCTCTTTTCTATGTTGTTAATTATTTAACGTGACAGTTATTTTTCTGACGAGTATGGATTTTTTCGGCTCGCCGCTTGGGTCGGGATAATTGAAATCAGAATAGACCAGCAACGCGCTGTGATCGTCGATCGGGAGCAGGCGGGTGTAACAGCAGGATCTGTCGTGCGAGGACGGGGAAAGCTCTATTTCGATATGCTCCGCCCACTCTCTGCCCGAGGGATCGTCTGTAGCCTTCAGATAGATCACGGGTCTGCCGTAGGTGGCAAGCGTCACGCCGCACCCGAGCCTTGTTATCTGCGGAAGCACTCCGATCTCGTCAAAGACCTCGGGCTTCGACCAGGTTCGGCAATTATCCGTCGAATGTGCAATATAGGAGGGGTAACGCTTTGTATCGTGCGGTCCTCTCGGCGATCCGCTTCTCATCAGCACCGCAACAGATCCGTCCGCCATCAACTCAAGCTGCGGCTCGCAGAAGCCCTCGTAGCCGTCATCGGTTCTGTGAACGTCACCGTCGGGCGTTATCTTTGATATGCATTCCCACGTCCGTGCCTCGTCCGTTGAGCGGAAGACGAACACGCTGTAATCAAGGTAGGAACCGACAATATCCTCGCGCGATTTCGCATTTATATCAAAGCTCCAATGATAGGTGGCAAAATACAGACCGTCCGAAAGCCGCAGAATTCGCGGCGCGGCGCCGCAGACTGCCATCATATAAGCTGTGGGGAGAAGCCTTCCGTCCGCATACTCGATCAGGGAAAGATTTTTCCATTTCAGATCGATCGGAAACAGACTTTCCGCGCCCGTTTCGGGATCGCGCATAACTCCCTCTTGGGTTGACTTATACTCCTTGATATCCTCGAGGTAATGGTATTTTCTGCCCCTATGGATCGCAAGGGGAGTGTAATTTTTAATGTAATCGGCAGCAAAGGCATACTGGCGCTGAAAGCCCTTGAAGAGCTTACCGCTCTTCAGCGGGATGCCCCAAGTGAGTACGTCGTCCTCGGTGGGTTCTCGCCAAGTCTTGCCGAGATCGTCGGAGACCGCCTCACCGTAAGTCTTGCCCGCATACGCCTCGACGTCATCGGGGCGCATCGCCCAGTTGACGTAAACCGAGCCGCTTTTGGTGAAGCATATTTCGGGGAACTGATAGTTTCCCCAGCCGGTGTTTTTGCCCTGCGCAACAACGCTCGGCTCACCGATATCAATTTTAAATCTGTTCATCTTATAAAATCCCATCAAAGAGCTTGATGTTCGCGGCGTCGGGGGTCAGCTCGCCCGATTCGCATTTTTTGATGATCTCAACGATCTTATCATTGATGGGAGTCTTGACTCCGCACTTGCGTCCCCACTCGCATACTATGCCGTTGATGGCATCGATCTCGCAGGGCTTGCCCTTTTTGAGGTCCTGAAGCATCGAGGGCTCGATGGCGCGGTGCTTCTTCATCGCGATCGGGATGAGGCCAGTCGCAAACGCGCGCTTGATGGCGTTCTTGTAATAGAAAAGAGCCGTGATATTCTTGCCCTGAACGGGAGCAAACTCCGCGCCCGCCGCGTGACCGACGTCTATGCACTCCTTCATACAGCGAACGGCAACCTTCGCCGCCGCTTTATTTTCGGAAACGTCGCCGAAAACTCCGCCGACGACAGTTCCGAGTCCCGAGAAGGTGGCGTTGATGAGCAGCTTCGACCAACGCGCGCCGATCAGGTTCGGCTCCTCGTGTACGGGGCACATCAGCTCGAGGAGTGCCTTGACCTCCCCGAATTTCTCATCGGTGATGCCCTCCATCTTGCCCATATGGAAGGAAAGCGATGCGGGATCGCTCGTCAGCGTGCATTCGCCGGGTGCTGACAGAGTCGCGCCCCACTCGACAACGCAACCGACAGTGCGGTTTGAGCCGACGATCTCGGCAATGCCCGGCTCGGGCAGACCGTTCTGCAGAGTGACGATAACGCCGTCATCCGCAAGGTAGTCCTTAAGGACGGTGACGACCTCGGCATTGTAAAGCTGCTTGGTCATCAAGAGGATAATATCGTATTTTCCGCTCATTTCGTCGGGTGTGTAAGCGGTAACGGGAACCGTCATCTCAACTGTACCCGTAATGTGCGCGCCCCTCTCACGAAGAGCCTCAACGTGAGCCTTATTGCGGTTGATAAGGTCAATCTGACCGCCGTTTTTAGTTATGTAAGCACCGAGCACCGTACCGAGCGAGCCCGCGCCGTAAATCGCATTTCTGCCCATTTTTATACCTCACAAAAATTATTTTTGATTCAAAAAGCTTTAAAATACATTGAAAACGCAAGGATGCAAAGCGCGGGATAGTAGGTTCCCATACAAGCGTTCCCCGCCCACCGTCCTACGCGGACAAACCAATTCAAGACGAGCATCAGATCCGAGAAGAAAAACAGAAAGCTCCCCGCCGAGATAAGCGCGTTCACCGCGTTCGCCTGACCTATCAGATTTGCCATTGCCTTGCCGAGCATTACCGAAATGATCAGCGAGTATGCAAGGCATATCCATTTGATGTTTTCCGAGCCGAATTTAACGCAGGGCGCAAAAAGAAGAAACGCCGCGGTCGCAATAAAGATGACGCCGATTATGACGACGTCACGCGGACCAAACGCCTGCAAAAAGGAATAAGCAACGGCAAATCCCACGTGCCCGAGGGCAAAAAATCCCGCGCCCAATGCGAAGCTCTTGTTGAGAAAAATATCGCCAAGCATAGCAAGCACGAGCCCCGCAGCCATCAATATAAAGAATTCAAGGTCATCTTGACCCGATGTGATTGCAAACACGAGATTTATAACGCCCAACAGCGCAAACGCCGCGCTGCATACACATTTCAGCCAAAACACAAAGTTATTCTTTTGATAAAAATAATTCAAGACAAATATCGCGGCGATGATCAGTATATTCAAAAATAATGCCGCCGTATTCCCGCCCATTTTTTGCCTCTTTCTATTGACTTATTAAATGTTTTATTATATAATAGCATTATAAATTCAATTTGTCAAGTATTACCGAGGTAATAGTATGAAACAATTTGCAAATCTTCATCTCCATTCGACCCACTCGGACGGCGTTTACACGCCCGAGGAATTGGTCAGGATCGCAAAAAACGAGGGCTACCGCGCGCTCGCGCTGACCGACCACGACACGACTACGGGCAACGCCGATATGCGCCGTGAATGTGAAGCGGCGGGTCTTGACTTCATTTTCGGCTGTGAATTCTCTTCCCCGTGGCGCGAGCGACGGATAAATTTTCACATCGTCGGCTTTGATTTCGATCCCGAATACCCCGAAATGAAGGAATATCTCGCCGAGCGGAGCTTTTGCGAGGCGGAACAGACGCGCATCCTTTTCGAGCGCGGACTTGCCGAGGGATTGCTTCACGGTATCACCTGGGACGAGGTGCTTGACTATAACAAGGGAGTCACTTGGCTCTGCAACAACCACGTTTTCGAAACGATGAAGGCAAAGGGACTCGCCACCGATCTTGATTATATGAATTTCTTCCACACCGTCTACGGCAAACGCCGCGGCGAAGTTAAGCCGCCTTACGAATTCAAGCCGATCGACAAGATGCTCCGCCTCATCCGCGACGCGGGCGGATTTGCAGTCGTCGCGCATCCGCACCGTCAGCTCCACGCGATCCCCGAGCTAATCGGAATGGGACTTTCGGGACTTGAGGTATGGCATCATCTGCTTACCCCCGAGGAGCGGCTTGAAGCCCTGAAAATCGCCAAGGAACACAAGCTATTCATCTCCGGCGGCAGCGATCACGACGGACTCTGCGGAGGCTATTATTCAAGCTACGAGCACCCGGAGGAAAGCAAGTTCTACGTCCCCGAATGCTCCTGCGGAACACAGGAATTCTTCTTCCGCGAGATCAAAACGAGAACCATCCACCCCGACCGCGAGGCGGTAATTGAGAAATGTATAGAAATGGAGAAAAACAATGGATAAAGATTTAAGAGCCGACAAAGAAAACCTTAGCCAAGCATTTGAAAAATATCTTCCGAATCGTCCGAATGATGTTGAAATCGGAGCGAATTACGGTCATATGGAAGGAAACGAAATCCGTATCTATTCCAAGAAGGCTGCACGAAGCTTCAAAATATTTGCGCACGATATGCTCGTTGCAAAAATTGACGATGAGGGCAATATTGATTACGCCTTCAAACGCGATATTGAATCTATGATTTTTACGGTATTCGCGCCCATATTTATGCTGATCTTCGGCTGCGGGCTCGGCGCGGGAATACTCCAGATATACGAAATGCTCCTTTGGGCAATACCCGCTGCGGCATTTCTATTATGCAATCTGATAAAACCAAAAAAGCAGCGCGAAGACTTGCTTGATTGCTTGCTGCGATTGGTAGAACTATCAAATAAGTAATAATTCACTTGATATAATTGTCCCCTTCCGGGGAAAGTGAAGTTTTTCTCCTGCGTAGAAAAGTGATGTATTGGCTACGCCAAAGTTAAGTTTGCGCTCCGCGCAAGTGAAGTTTCGTCCTTCGGACGAAGTTAAGATTGCTTGTGCGAACAAAGCGTTCTCGGTGTCCCCTCATCACCCGCTGCGGCGGGAGCTTCTCCCAGGAGAAGCCTGAGTTATTAGTACGATAACTCAATTAGTGCAACTAGCATCGTACCGATTTATAATTTAATTTGAATAATAAAACAAGGAATAATTTATTGAAAAAGTTTGCAAAACTTAAATTTGAGTGCAAATTAATTTTAATAAAATATTCCTTGTATTTCTTTGTTCTTTTCTTTTTATTGACAACAAATATTGATTTATAGATATATACTGAGCCATATCAATGTGTAGCAAATGAGGCTAACAGTAACCCAAGGCTTCTCCTGGGAGAAGCTCCCTCCGCAGAGGGTGATGAGGGGACACCCAGGACGCTTTGTTAGCACTCGCTTATTAATTATTCATTCCACCAAAACCTTTTTTCGCGTTTCTATTGACTTCCGCCTAAAATAACGATATAATTGATATATAAATCCTTAAAGGAGACACAAAATGAAACCTATTTTTTATCATTACGACATTTATCCCAAAGTATTCCTCGGGAACCGCGAGCAGAGGATCACTATTCAGCCGCTCGGATTGCACGCGGAGTTTGTTCAGGAAAAGAATTATACGGTAAGAATATTCAAGGTCAGCGAGTCGAATCCGGGCGTTTATCCCGAGCGAAGCGGCAGAAGCGAGCTTGTTGCCGAGCCCGATTGCGACGGCTGTCTGCGTTTTTCCGCTCACTTTGAGGGCGAGGGAGAGCATTACATAAACGTCTATGACGATCCCGCGGCGAAGCCGAAGTTCACCCTCTCCGTTTACAGCCTTGCCGAGGATATGGCGGGCAGACTTCCCTTCCGCGGCGATCTGCACATGCACACCTGCCGCTCGGACGGCAAGGAGGGCCCCGCGAACGTTGCCGCAAACTACCGCGCGAAGGGCTATGACTTCACCGTCATCTCCGACCACTACCGCTACTACCCCTCGCTTGAAGCCATCGAGGCTTTCGGCGACCTCACCGACCTTACCATCGTTCAAGGTGAAGAGGTCCATCTGCCCCTCAACAACGTCCATTACGTCAACTTCGGCGGCACTTACAGCATAAACGCGCTCGTTACCCCCTCGAGAAACGAGGAAAAGGCGGGCTCGTCGCTCAAGTACCGTTCGTCGAACGGCAAAGCGCCCGATCCGATACCCGTTGAGGAATGGAAAGAAATGATCCGCGAGCGCGCAAAGAGCGTTCCGCGCGAGCACGAGGCAGAACGCCTCAGCTATGCCGTTCTCGAATGGACGCACGAGCAGGTGCAGGCGGCGGGCGGTCTCGGCATCTTCCCGCACCCCTATTGGCTCTGCCAGATGATGCAGCTCCCCGAGGACTACACCGAATTCGTCTACAAAAACAAGCCTTTCGACGCCTTTGAGGTGCTCGGCGGCGAGAATTTCTTCTCGCACAACGGCTTCCAGACCGCGTTTTACTATATGATGCGCGAGCAGGGCTACGACCACCCCATCGTCGGCAGCACCGACAGCCATTCCTCCACCGAGCATAACCGCAACGGAGACATCTGCTCCACCATCGTTTTTGCAAAGCAGAACGAGCGAGCCGCCCTCATCGACGCTATCAAGGAGAAATACTCGGTCGCTGTTGATACTATCAGCAAGGAATACCGCCTCGTCGGCGACTTCCGACTGATCAAATACGGCTCGTTTTTAATGGAAAACTACTTCCCCCTCCACGACCTCGCGTGCGAGGCAGAGGGCTACTACATGAACCGCTACATCGCCGGCGACCCACGCGCGGTTGCGATCCTCAAGGCTATGAAGGGTCAGCAGGCGGAGATGATGGAGAAGTATTTTAAGGTATAAATATGGTAGAATTTTTTGTAATTGCAATTATTCTTGCTATAGTTTCGACTGTTTTATACTTCAAGTTGTTTTTGCCATGGCAAAGAGACTTAAAAGTATCAAACAGCATTAATAACCGCGATACATATTCAAGAACTTATTTGTTCAAGATCAGCACTTCAAAGGAAGAATTCTTGAAACAGTTGGAATATCACAAATCCAACGCCGATATTACTTCTTCATTTGATCCTGAAAGAATGGTTATCACCTTCTCGGATGGTGCAGAAATACAGTATTTTGTTAATATAAAAGTCGAAAAAAATCATTGTATCGTTATTTTTAAGCAATGTAATCTGATTCACGGAAGAAGCTGCGTACCTATGCACATCAATCGTTTCATGATAGAGCAGTTCGGCGCGGAATTAGTTCCGTATGATGAAAAATACGAGAAGTAAACTTTATTACCAATTAATGATCACAGTGGCGAAACGAGCACTTAAATGAAGTTGCGCGGGCTCCTTCCACCACTGCCGTGGTCCCCCTCCCTCCCGGAGGGAGGCTTAAGGGTTACTGCGAACTCCATCGGATATTCAGCGAATATCATTTTGGCTTAAACCAATAACAGCCAATAGGAATATTTTATTATAATCAATATGCACTCTTAATGGAGTATCTGCTGATTTTTAACAAAGTATTCCTATTGACCTGAACAAAATTAGAGATATATACAAAATATGGTGCAGAAACAAACGAGTTTGCACAAACCCAGCCTCCCTCCGGGAGGGAGGGGGACCACGGCAGTGGTGGAAGGAGCCCGCGCGACTTCATCATTACCGCAAGCATCCCCTCTATTATCAATACAAAGATCTTGTATTAGGGAGTTTTTGAAATGTCGCTTGATTACAATAAAAAGAATATCATTCTTGCAAAAAATCTGCGTAAAAGAGCAACACCGCAGGAAAATCACCTATGGTATGATTTTTTATCAAAATACGAAATCAGATTTCAACGTCAAAAGGCTATTGATAATTTTATTGCAGATTTTTACTGTCACAAGGCAAAACTTATAATAGAAATCGACGGCTCGCAACATCGAACAGAGAAAGGCCAGGAAAAAGACGAATTTCGCACGAGTATTCTTGAAGGATACGGACTTAAGGTTATTAGATTTACTAACCGCCAGATCGATAATTATTTTGATGCGGCATGCAAGTATATTGATTCCGTTGTGAAAGATTCCATAAAATAAAATTATACCCCGACAGACCAAAAATTCTGTCGGGGTGCTTTTCAATTTTATTCTTCCTTCTTAAAATTCTCCTTACCAACTCCGCAAAGCGGGCAGGTAAAGTCCTCGGGGAGGTCTTCAAACTTCGTTCCGGGAGCAATTCCGTTATCGGGATCGCCGGCGGCTTCGTCGTATTCGTAGCCGCAGATCTCACATACGTATTTCACGCTCTTCTCTTCCTTTTCATCGTTTTCGGAAGCTCCGACAAGCTCGCGGGCGAGGCGCTTGATCTCGTCACGGTTCGCGTCGGTCATAGCGGAGCGGATGGTGACGGTGGTGTCGGTGAAGGTGATATCCTTGCAATCCGCAAGCATCGCCTTCATCTTCTTCGCCGCCAAAGGCGCCCAGCTTCCGTTTTCTATTATACCCACGGTGCGGTTCTGATATCCGTGTTCGGTGAGGGCGTGGATAAAATTATGCATAAAGGGGAAAATGTCACCCTGATAGGTCGTTGTCGCAAGAACGAGCTTGCCGTAGCGGAAGGCATCCTCAAGTGCCTCGGCGTTATCATCGCGCGCGAGATCGCTGACGGCAACCTTGGGGCAACCGAGCGCGCGAAGCTCATCGGCAAGCAGAAGCGCCGCCTTTTTGGTGTTGCCGTAAACCGACGTATACGCGATCGCAACGCCCTCGCTCTCAACGCCGTAGCTCGACCAGGTGTTGTAAAGATCGAGGTAGTAGCCGAGATTTTCGGTCAGAATCGGACCGTGAAGGGGGCAGATTTTTGTAATTTCAAGCTTCGACGCCTTTGCGAGAAGCTTCTGAACCTGTGCGCCGTACTTGCCGACGATGCCGAAATAGTATCTTCTCGCCTCGCAAGCCCAGTCCTCGTCTGCATCAAGCGCGCCGAATTTGCCGAATCCGTCGGCGGAAAAGAGCACCTTTTCGCTCGATTCGTAGGTCATCATAACCTCGGGCCAATGGATCATTGCCGCGCCGATGAAGTGGAGGGTATGTGCGCCGAGGGAGAGGGTGTCGCCGTCCGCGATGACGATGCGGCGGTCGGCGTAGTCGCTGCCGAAGAACTGCTTCATCATAACGAAGGCACGCTCGGATGCAACAAGCGTCGCATTCGGGAACTCGTCGGCAAAAAGATTTATATTCGACGAATGATCGGGCTCCATATGCTGAACGATGAGGTAATCGGGGGTTCTGCCATCGAGCACAGACTTGAGATTCGACATCCACTCTGCGCCGAAACGGGCATCGACCGTATCAAAAACTGCGATCTTTTCATCTATTATAACGTAAGAATTGTAAGCCATTCCGTTCGGAACGATGTACTGACCCTCAAAAAGATCTATTTCTCTGTCATTTACGCCTATGTATTTTATCATTTATATACTCCGTTTTTTATTTTATTTTAACACAAAAAAATCCCTTTGTCAAGGGGAAAACTGTTACCAAAATAAAAAACAAATGACCCTTGATCGCGGTTTCTTTACACCTGACGATCAAGGGTCATTTGTGTTCGATCTTGGTATCTAACATCATTTGTTTATCCTCCCTTTCTTCATCTGTCTTTCCGATCATCACACATTTCAAAGCATCTTTTTTCTTTTTTCTCTATGGAGAATACCCATTATGCTTTCTTCGCGCATCTTTGATTCGGTAAAGACGAAGGTTCCTCTGACTCAATCCTAAAGATTTTGCATTAGCTTGAACCTATATATAAATTTGACCTCTGCTCCGTGTCCTTTACACGCGAACTTGATCCTTATGAGCCTCCCGGCTCTGCGTCTGTTCGACCCGCGATCCGTCGTCCCGGCATCGAGTTATTCAAGCGTCTGAGTCTTTGGTGAGTCGGTACTTAGTTGTACATCGGCTTGTACCTTCCTTTCCTGTGACTATATTATAGCACATCTTTTTCCGATTTGCAATATACAGAATACACAAAGTATACAAATATTTTTTGTATATATCGTGGAAATTAGGCATTATGATGAATTTATACTTGACATCTTGATCAAGGTGTGATATAATGGTAAATGGCGTTGTGTAATTAGAGTGCAGAATGAAGAGTGCAGAGTGCAGAGTTAAGGTATACTTCCTCGCTTTGCTCGGAAATAAAAGCTATAATTTTATTTGGTGTTGATGATCTGTTGTTAAGTGTGATAATTCAATGCCTCAAAAAAATCGGATATTGTGAAGTTTGGAGCTTCGCAATATCCGATTTTTAAATTATAACATTTTGCCGAAGCCTTATCAGCACAGCACATAATTAAAGATATGAAATTTTCGCCTCGCGAAAATTCACCTTAACTCTGCACTCTGCATTCTGCACTCTGCATTCTACATTCTGCATTCTGCACTCTGCACTTTGATCAATAATCAACTATCGCCCCGTGTGCGCGGAGATTTTCACGAAGAATGTCGGTGTCGATCTCACCGACGGGCTTGCCGCTGTCAATTGCGATCGCGCAAGCCTGACCCGCCGCCTGACCCATTGCCATACAGCCGGGGATGACGCGGAACGCGCCCGCAGCCTGAGATTCGGCGGAGATCGGTCTGCCCGCAACGAGGAGATTGGTGCATCCCTCGGGTACGAGAGAGCGATATGGGATGGTGTACTTTCTCGCGACCTTGCCGTGAAATCCGCCCGAGATCTTGCCGTCACGGCTGTGAACGTCCATTCCGTAGCCGAAAACGACGACGGTATCGTCGAAAAACACTCCCTCGGAGATATCGTTTACCGTCAGGCGGTACTTTCCGACGATGTGGCGCGACTCGCGAATGCCGAGAACGGGCGCGACCTGCGTGATCTTGCAATGCTCAAATCCCTCGGTTTCAAGCAGATCTCTATAGGAGTCGAGCACCTGCTCGCGTGCCTCGATGTGAGCATCCGTCATACTGCGCGCGCTGTTGGCATTGACACCGTAAACGCGGAAATGGTTGACCTTGTAGGTTCCGGGGATCGGCTTGCGGTAGCATTTCGTGGGAAGCGTGGGGCGGCTGCCTCTGCCCTCAAACGCATTATCGTCTGCATCGTCGACCTCAAAGAACAGAGTTCCCGGCTGAGGCGGCATTCCGTCCTCCGAGCCCCACCAGGTCTCAACGCCGGATTTTTCGGCAACGTCTGCGTTACCCGTGCAGTCAACGTAGAACTTCGCCTTGAGAGCAACGAGTCCCTCGGGTGCGGCGAGGACGATCGAGTCGATCGCGCCGTCCTTGCACACGCTGTCAACGTATTTTGTATACAGGAAGATCTCAACTCCCGCCTCGATGCACATTCTGTCAAGCACGAGCTGGAGCGCGTAGGAATCGAAGGGCGTGACGCGGCGGTGATATTTCTTTAAAAATGAAGTATAAACGCTCGGCGCGTCGGTATCATCGGGCGAAAGTGCGCCGCCGATGGCGATGGTGCGCTCAACGATCTCGTCGAAAAGTCCTCGGACGACTCTCTCCTCGCCCTTACTGTCGTAGCAGGTCATAAAGGGGCCGACGAGCGCGGCTGTTGCCATACCGCCGAGCATACCCGTGGATTCGACGATAACGGTCTTCTTGCCCTCGCGTGCGGCCTCGATAGCAGCGCAAACGCCAGCAGGACCGCCGCCGATGACGCATACCTCGTATTCGCCGAGGTACGGAATGTTATTTGAATAATTAAGCTTTTCCATTTTTATTTATTAAACAGTCTTTTTCTCTTCTTAAAATAAATATGGTTACAGATCACAAGCGCGGCGTTGATGATGACCGAGGTGCCGACCGACATTCCCGTGATGATGAAATCAACGGGCTCATAGAGATTCGACGTGATCGTGAGCACGGCAAGATTGTAGCCAAGAGAAATAACGAGTCCGTACGCGTAAAGTCCAACGACAAGCGAGGGAGCGTTTTTCTTATAGCTTGCAAGTGCTATTCGGGTATAAACGGCAAGTGCACCCATTCCGAGTGTCAGCACACCGTAAAAAAGATCGATCGTAGAAAGGATCGGGAACTGCGCAAGCATCTCCTCAGTCTGCGACGTACCTGTGAAATACGGAAGCGCACCGATAATATTCGCCGCGGCAGACACCGGCAAAGCAACCCAGATGAGGAATTTATACCACCTCATCGGCAGCTCGCGCAGATTATTCCTGACCGCGCTGTCCGACGTTCCGCGGTAATTGTCAAAAGGATTATTGTTCATTGTTTCTCCTTAGATAGTGGGAAAATATAATTCGAAGGAAGGGGGGAGGTAAGGGC
>JAFOEU010000050.1 GCA_017387685.1 Clostridia bacterium | reverse complement strand
CGCTTGCAACTGCCGCCGCATACTTCGGACTTGAATGTGATATTTATATGGGCTCGGTTGACATCAAAAAGCAAGCACCCAACGTGGCAAGAATGAAAATACTCGGTGCGAGAGTAATTGAAGTAACAGATGGTCTTGCAACGCTCAAGGAAGCGGTTGACGCGGCGTTTGCGGCATACTGTAAAGAGTATAAGGATGCCATTTATTGCATCGGCTCGGTTGTCGGCCCCCATCCGTTCCCGATGATGGTGCGCGACTTTCAAAGCGTTGTTGGCATCGAGGCAAGAGAGCAGTTCCTCGACATGACGGGCGAGCTTCCCGATGCGGTAGTCGCTTGCGTTGGTGGGGGATCGAATGCGATGGGACTGTTCTCGGGCTTCCTCAATGATCCCGTTGACATTTACGGTGTTGAGCCTCTCGGCAGAGGCATCAAGATGGGCGATCATGCCGCAAGTCTTACCTACGGAACAGAAGGTATCATGCACGGATTTAACAGCATTATGCTGAAGGATGAGAACGGTGAGCCTGCTCCCGTTTACTCGGTGGCAAGCGGTCTTGACTATCCCTCTTGTGGTCCCGAGCACGCATTCCTGCATGATCTCGGCAGAGTGAAATATGACGTTGTGAACGACGATGAAACCATTGATGCCTTCTATACACTCTCTCGCCTTGAAGGAATCATCCCCGCCATTGAAAGCTCTCACGCCGTTGCCTACGGTATGAAGTTGGCAAAGACGATGGGCAAGGGTTCTGTGCTGATCAATCTCTCGGGCAGAGGCGATAAGGATATGGATTATATCATTGAAAAATACGGCATCAGATAACTGTCCCGTTACAGTTACAAATAAAAATGGAGGCTCACCTGTTTTGGCGAGCCTCTGTTTGTTATTGGATCGTCAGATTTGAACCGTCAAAGTCAATATAAATCACACTGTCAGGCTCAATATCACCGCCAATGATCTCACGTGCAAGAAGCGTTTCAATTTTGGATTGAATGAATCTCTTCAGCGGTCTTGCGCCGTAAATTGGGTCATATGCGGAGTCAATGATATGATCCTTTGCTGCGTCGGTGATCTCAACCTTCAATTGCTTATCCTTGAGTCGCTTATTCAGATCGGTGATCAGGAGATCTACGATGCCGTTGATGTTCTCCTTCGTGAGCGGCTTGTAGAACACGATCTCGTCGAGGCGGTTGAGAAATTCGGGACGGAAGCTTCGCTTGAGCAGCTCGGAAACCGTCTGTCTTGCTTCCTCGCTGATCTCTCCGTTCTGTGTGATACCATCCAGAATGGAGTTTGAGCCAAGATTGGATGTCAGTATGATGACCGTATTCTTAAAGTCCACCGTTCTGCCTTGGCTGTCGGTGATGCGTCCGTCGTCCAAAACCTGCAACAGTACGTTAAATACATCGGGGTGAGCCTTTTCCACCTCGTCAAAGAGGATGACTGCATAGGGCTTTCTGCGCA
The DNA here is from genome assembly GCA_017387685.1 of Clostridia bacterium. Classification (GTDB taxonomy): domain Bacteria; phylum Bacillota; class Clostridia; order Oscillospirales; family CAG-272; genus CAG-390. Next base: position 423 of record JAFOEU010000050.1, on the reverse strand, counting down.
CCGCCTCGGTAAGTTGTCCGCCTTCGTCGTAACCTACGTATCCGGGAGGCGCTCCGATCAGCCTGGATACCGAGTATTTCTCCATATACTCACTCATATCAATACGGACCATACTCTTTTCGTCGTCGAACAGTGCTTCGGCAAGAGCTTTTGCAAGCTCGGTCTTACCGACACCCGTAGGACCTAAGAAGAGGAACGAGCCAATAGGACGGCGAGGATCCTTGATTCCCGCACGGGAACGCAGAATTGCTTCGCTGACCTTGGTTACTGCCTCATTCTGACCGATGACTCGCTTGTGAAGGATCTCTTCCAGCCCCAAAAGCTTTTCGCGCTCGCTCTCCATGATCTTGGATACGGGAATACCTGTCCATCTCGCGACGATCTTGCAGATCTCCTCCTCACTGACGTTATCACGAAGGAGGG
>JAFOEU010000049.1 GCA_017387685.1 Clostridia bacterium | reverse complement strand
TTTCGGCTCATAAGGGCAAAAACAAGGGAAAATACATAAGGAACGAACATTAAAATGCCGATTTTCCTTGAAAATACAAGGGTTTCGGAGGATTGATTAGATAAATTCCAATTTGCAGAACAGTTATAAAAATCAGAATTTATCGTACACAAATATTTTTTCAAAAAAGTATTGACTTTTACGCTCCGTCATAGTGTATGCTCTGTTTCGGGAGGTGGTAAAATTGAAAATGCAGATTAAGGAATTTGCCGAATTTACGGGAGTTAGTGTGCGCACACTGCATTACTACGATGAAATTGGGTTGTTGTTACCAGCCGTTGTTGACAGATATACAGGCTATCGTTTTTACGACGAAAACTCCCTTCTTCGTATGCAGGAGATTCTTTTTTACCGTGAACTTGACTTTTCTTTAAAAAGCATAGGAGAAATTTTGTCATCCCCGAATTATGACAAAAGCAAGGCACTGAAAGAGCAAAAACAACTGCTCATACTCAAAAAAGAACGATTAGAGCGGCTGATTTCCGCCATTGACAGTGCCGTGAAAGGAGAAAATGTTATGAAAGCATTTGACAACAGCGAATTTGAAAAACATAAGGCAGAAGCCAAAGAAAAATGGGGTAGCACGGACGCATACAAGGAACATGCAGAGCGGACCAAGAATTACTCCAAGCAAAAGTGGAGTGACCTTGCCGTGGGAATGGACCACATTATGGCGGAGTTTGCGATATGCATGAAAAAGAGCGAAACGCCTGATTCCGAAGAGGTACAGAACCTTGTGAAAATGCTGCAGAGCCATATCACCGAGAACTACTATCTTTGTACAAACGAGATTTTGGCAGGCCTCGGTCAAATGTATGTTGCAGATGAGCGCTTCAAGAACAACATCGATAAGCACGCTGATGGTACTGCCGCGTTTATCTGTGAAGCAATTACCGTATATTGCCGCAAGTAAATTCCAATAGGTCGAACAGTTAGGAAAATAAGAATTTGTACGAGTAAAGCAAAACTATTTTTGGAGCAATTTATTCTTCGTCGAATCCATCAATATCGCGCCGAGGGGGGCGGTGATGAGGATGCCGAGGACGGCAACCGACAGAATAATATTTCCGCACGGCAATCCCATAGAAAGCGGAACTGCTCCGATGGCGGCTTGCACCGTAGCTTTGGGGAGATAGGCAAATACAGTGTATAGCCGTTCTTTTTTGTTAAGATTTGTGCCAAGCAGGCAGAGAAACACACCCAGCGAACGGAAGACGAGACCGATTAAGATCATCGCCACCGCGCCAAATCCTGCCGATAAGGTGTAACGAATATCCACCGCCGCGCCCACAAGCGCGAACAAAAGCACCTCGGCGGCAAGCCAGATCTTTCCGTATTTGTCCTTCAGTCTACTCACAACTTCAGCTTTTGTTCGCATCGCGTAGACCATCGCCATACTCATGATTGCGAGAAGTCCCGAAACGGCAACAAGGTCTTCAAGCCAACTCTCAATCGCGAGGAGAAAAAATGCAATGCCAAGCAACAAAACGGTTTTGAGGGTATTTCTGATTGACCAATTTTTGCGGTGGAAGAGTTCAAACAGATAAGACACGGCAAACCCGACAAGCGTGCCAAGTGTGATTCCAAGCACGATGGATATGGGAATGTTCAAAAAGGTCATAGCTCCCACACCGCCCCCAACATTGATGCCAAGAAACGCCGTGAACAGAACGATCACGAAAATATCGTCCAGCGAAGCACCGGCAAGAATAAGCTGAGGAAGATTCTTATCCGTTCCCCGTCCCTCGTCCATCAGCGCGACCATTCTCGGCACGACAACAGCGGGGGATACGGCGGCAAGCACCGAACCCGTCATAAGTGCCTCCGCGCGAGAAACGCCGAGAAGTATCGGCGCGAATAGGAAAAATGCCACTATCTCAAGCGTTGCGGGTAAAAACGACATCAAGAGCGCAGGTCTGCCGACTTTTTTGAGGTCGGAGAAATTCAGCGAAAGCCCCGCCTTGATGAGTATAATAACAAGAGCCATTCTGCGAAGCTCGGCAGAGATTCCGAGTATTTGAGGATCAAGCAGATCCAAAACGAAGGGACCGATCAAAATGCCCGTCAGCAGCAAACCGACAAGCCGCGGTAATTTGAGTTTGCCGAAAATTGCGGCGAGCGAGAGTCCGACGAGAAAAATGAGTGCGAGTGAAGTGAGCATAGATACCTCCAAATGTATTGGCAAAACAAAAAGCCGACAGTTCTGCCATAATAGCAGAAGCCATCAGCATAAAAGCGGTTTGGATAAATCCCGGGAGAGCCTCATTCCCTTATTAACGTATTTATTATATCATAAACCAATAGGGATGTCAATAACTTGGCACCAAAATGCGGAAAAAACGAATAGCCAAAACCGCGGTTCTGATCGAGCCGCGGTTTTTCAGTAAGCTCGAAAAATTATAAACGCGGTATAGATCGCATAGAGCGCGATGCAGATCGCGCCCTCGATTCGCCCGATCTTTCTGCCTTTTGCCGCGAAAAGGTAGACGAGAAGCGTGACTATCGCAAGAAAGCTGACGTCGGTCAGGAGTCCGCTTTCAACGCGGAGGGGCGCGATGACTCCCGTCATTCCGAGTATGAAAAGAATATTGAAAAGGCAAGAGCCGACCGCGTTGCCTACCGCGATGCCCGCCTCGCCTTTTTTCGCCGCAACGAGCGAGGTGACGAGTTCGGGCAAGGAAGTTCCTAGGGCAACAACGGTTAGACCGATCAGAGTATCGCTCATCCCGAGCTTTGCGGCGATCGCCTTTGCATTATCAACAACGACGTCACCACCAACCACAACGGCGGTAAGTCCGCCCGCAACGCAAATCGAGCTCAAAAGCCACGAAAGCCTCGCCCCGTCATCCGTGTCGATCGGATTCCTTAGTGCTTTTTTTATGACGAAAAATAAATATACGGCAAGTGCGGCGAGAAACAGAGCCGCCTCGTAACGCTTGACTATGCCGTCGATAACGGCAACGGCAAGAGCACCCGTCGCAAAAAGGTTGACGGGCATATCGCGCTTTATCACGTCGGATTCTGCCCTCAGCGGAATAGCGAGGGCGGTGATCCCGATGACGATCAGGAGGTTGAAAAGGTTCGATCCGATCACGTTTCCCACCGAGATCCCGCTCCCACCGCCAATGCTCTCGGAAATGCCGATAGCCGCCTCGGGCGCGCTTGTGCCAAAGGAAACTACGGTCAGTCCGATGATCAGTGAGGGCACGCGAAGCCTCGCCGCGATCGATGAAGCACCGTCAACAAAAAAGTCCGCACCCTTTATAAGCAGAAAAAGACCTGCCGCCAGCAAAAAATATTCCATCCCGCACCTCCGCATTTATTATCGCCGAAATATAGTACTTTATGCGCTTAAATGTATATATTGCCGCGTTAGATGGGCAATTCTACTGTCGGTAGAGTCCACTCTACTCAAAATTTACCTATTTTTTAAACAGTATCTTGACTATTTTTAGATTTGATTGTATAATATTGGGGTAAGCAAAAGTAATATTCCACGGAGGAAAAATAAATGAACAGAAAAAAAGCGTATCCGCTTTATGAAACAACAGTATTTCGCGATTTCCGCGTAATGGTCGAACAGTCGGCACAGAACTTCCCCGATAAGCCCGCAATTTCCTATAAGCTCAATCCCCGCGATAAGGAAACGCAGAGCGTTACCTACCTTCAGGCCAAGAACGATATCCGAGACCTCGGTACCGAGGAGATCGCCCTCGGTCTGCGCGATAAGAAGGTTGCGATCGTCGGCGGCGCATCCTGCGGATGGGTTTATACCTGTTTCTCGCTGATGGCTGTCGGCGCAGTCACCGTTCCGCTTGATAAGGAAATGCCCGCGCCCGACCTCGCGGCTACCATCGAGCGCGCGTCCTGCTACGCCATCTTCTACGGCGCAGAGATCGCAGGCAAGCTCGATTACCTCAAGCAGAACACCAAGGCAGAGCTTTACGTTTGTATGAATGGTGATCCTCTCGCAGAGGGTGACCTCGCGCTTGCGTCCCTCATCGAGGCGGGCGGCAAGAAGTTTGCCGACGGCGACAATTCCTACTACGATTACGAGATCGACCCCGACCGCCTTGCAACCATCGTTTTCACCTCGGGAACGACCGGCAAGGGCAAGGGTGTTATGCTCTCGCAGACCAATATCGTAACCGATATGACTCAGGGTATGTACCTCTTCGACATCACCCGCAAGACTCTCAACGTTCTCCCGCCCCACCATACATTCGGCTCGACCGTAAATTACGTCGGTCACTACGCGCAGGGATGCGAGATCTATATCACCTCGGGTATCAAGTACCTTCTCAACGAGCTCAAGGAGCAGCAGCCCACCCACCTCGTTCTCGTTCCCCTCTTTGTTGAAACCCTCTACCGCCGCATTTGGGCGACCGCTGAGAAGACGGGCGCGGATAAGAAGCTGAAAATGGGTATGAAGATATCCAAGGCTCTCCGCAAGGTCGGAATCGACAAGCGCCGCTCCATTTTTGCGCAGGTTCACGAAACCTTCGGCGGCAAGCTCGAGATGATCATCTGCGGCGGCGCGGCACTCAATCAGGATATTATCGACTTCTTTGATGCTATCGGTATCACCGTCCTCAACGGCTATGGCATCACCGAGTGCGCTCCCCTCGTTTCCTGCAACAGAAACGAATGGCAGAAGAACGGAAGCGTAGGTCTTCCCATTATCGGCGAAGAGGTCCGCATTTTCGAACCCGATCAGAACGGCGAGGGTGAGATCTGCGTCAAGGGTCCCAACGTAATGATGGGATACTATGAGGAGCCCGAGGCTACTGCGGCTGTTATCGACTCCGACGGCTTCTTCCACACCGGCGACTACGGTAAGCTCGATGACGAGGGCTGGCTCTACATCACGGGACGTAAGAAGAACCTCATCATCTTCTCAAACGGCAAGAACGTATATCCCGAGGAGATCGAGACCGAGATCTCGCGTATCCGCGGCGTTCTCGAGGTAGTGGTTTATGCGGGCGAGAGCAAGAAGAACCCCGAAAAGGAAGTCATCGTTGCAGAGATATTCCCCGACTACGAGCAGCTCAAGAACGACGGCGTTGTTGACGTCAAGGAATACTTCGACGAGCACGTTAAGATCGCCAATACCCATATGGCACCCTATAAGAAGGTAGGCCTCGTCAAGATCCGTAAGGAAGAGTTCATCAAGAACACCTCCAGAAAGATCACAAGATTCAATATCGACAAGTCGATCGACTAAACATTAGACTGACAATAGCGGTAAAGCTTTTGAAGATTCTTAAGAAACTTTTCCCGAAAAGTTTCTTAAACGGAGCCCGAGGCAGAGCCTCGGACTAATGCGCGAGCTTCAGCTCGCGCTTCCGCGCTCCAAAATCGTGAAGCTATGCTTCTCGATTTTGGACTTAACAACCACTTCCCGATTGTAGGGAAGTGGTTGTTAAGTCATTCCCTGACACATTAATGAATAATGAAGTCGCTTCGCTAATGAATAATGAATAATGAATAATTAAGGAAAAAATCCGCCGCGGCGGATTTTTTTCATCTTATAAATTTTCGCCCTTGATATCACTTGGGCGCTGAGTATCTTCCCCACCCCCTTGTGCAAGCGGACGGGGCTTTTTTGATGATGCTGAAAATTGCATTAAAAAAGGGACTGCCTCGGTTTTTCGAGGCAGTCCCTTGAATTCGGTTGTGGTTTTATCTCTTCTTGAAAACGATCGCACTGCCGAGTATAGCGACGATCACCATACCGCCGAATGCAACGGACGAGCCGCATCCGCTCTTCTCGGGAGCCTTGGTGGTCTCGGGTGCTTCGGTTACGATAGGTGCTTCAGTAACTGCGGGCGCTTCGGTGGTTGCGGGAGCCGCAGTAGTCTCGGGAGCCTTGGTGGTCTCGGGTGCAGCGGTGGTTTCGGGTTCCGCTGTGGTCTCGGGAGCGACGCCCCTGAGCATCTCGGCGAAGGTGCCGGTGAAGTAGGTGTCGATCTTATCCTTGACCGAATCGTTGACTGTTACGGTGTGCTCAACGAAATCGTATACCTTGAGAATTCTTGCAAGACCGATGAGCTGTTCCTCGGTAGCGATCTCAAAGGAAGTCGCAGTCGGGTTGAACCAGGACATATCTGCGTTTGCATACTTAGTGTCGGCAACGCTCTGTGCGATGCTGAGCGTGGGATACATTCCTTCGCGTGCCGTCCATCCGAGGGTGGAGAAGTCGAGTGCGGACATCTTGAGCGTTGCGAGTGTGCCCTTTATGTCCTCGATAGCAACAACGGTGGGACGAAGGCTTGCAAATGCATCAAATGCATCAGCCTGCTTTTCTGCCGTTTCGACGCCAACGGTCACCTTGTACATCGTGTTTGCCTTGCCTTCTGCAAAGTCAACTCTTGCCATCAGCGGGATATCGGAGAGCGAGTAGCAGTCTGTAAAGCTTGCAACAAAGTTGTTGGGTACGTCGGTGGAGGAATATCCCGCGCCGAGTCCTATCCAGGAGATAGCCGCCGCAGAGGGAGAGTAGGAGGACTTGGAAATACCGCTGTTGAAGCAGTTGGTGAAGGTAAGGATGGTGGAAGCTTTGTCGCCGGAGTTTGCTCTGCCGATGAAGGCACCCGCCTGAGTTGCGGTAGCGGAGAGAGTGCCGTCATACTGGCAGTTTGTGAAGGTCACTGTGGTATTTGCGGTTACCGTACCGACGAATCCGCCGACCTGCTTGCAGTCTGCGTTGATCTCGCCGCTGACGTAGCAGTTTACGAAGTCGGTGCTGGTGTTGGCGTTACCCGTGATACCGCCGACCATGGTAAGGCTTGAATTTTTGGTGGTGATGTTACCGGTGTATACGCAATCCTTGAAGAGGTTGCCCGCGATGTTGGAGTAAGCAACGATACCGCCGCACCATTTACCGCCCGCAGTGATGATGGTGGCATCAGAACGGAGGTTGGAGTATTCGCAAGGAGTACCGGTCTTCTGAGGTCTTGAATAACCTACGAAGGAAGCCGCGGTGTCAGCAATGGTATTGATGTAAGCGCCGGTGAGGTAAATGTTCTTGATACCGCCCGCACCCTGTGAGCCGACAAGACCGATGTTCTTGGTTTCGTGGGGAGCATCCTCGGTACCGATCTTCATATTCGCGATAGTAACAGCCTCACCTACAACGCCGTTCAGTCTTCCTTCAAGCAGACCTGCGAAGGCGTAGTTGTTGCTGATTCCGATGGGAGTCCACTGATGACCGCCAAGGTCGATGTTCTTGGTGATAACGAAGGTCTTGCCAAAGAATGCACCGGGGTCCTTGTGGTCAGCACCCTGATATTCGTTTGCAAGGTATGCAAGACCTGCAAGCTTTGCGGCGGTGTCGAGCTCAAAATAATCCTTGTCAGCCGAGAACCAAGCGGTATCGGTTGTAGTGCCGTCCCACTTATCGAACTCTGCGTCAGCCGCCGAAGCGGAGAACGATGCCGCGCTGACGATGGAAAGGATCATACAAAGGGAGAGTAAATACGAGAAAAATTTTTTCATGGTAAAAAGCTTCCTTTCTTATTTTATTTAGGAGTTGATGCGGTGTAGTTTGTGCTTACGTATTGAGATAGCTTCCAGACGTTTTGGCTCCAGATCATCAGCTTGCCCTGGGATGAAAGCTTTTTCCACCAATCCTCGGTTTCGCTGAACTTGCCGCCGTTATAGAGATTTACGTCGTTGGTCCAATAGGGCTTGCGGAGCGAATGACCGCTTTCCGAGAGATATCTGCGGCATACGGCTGTATAATCGGCAAGCTCCTTATTATCGGGGTCGAGCTTTAGCCATTTGTCGAGCAGGGAGGTGCCGTAGAAGTAGAAGAAGCATTCCTCAGAGCCGGTTTCGCGGGCGAGACTGTACATTTCCTTTGACTCCATATCGAGCGCGCCGCTCTTGTCGTCAACCTGAACGAAAACGCGTCCCGCGCAAAGCTTCAAGGCTTCGTAAAGCGTGCCGACCTTGTAATCGGTGGTGTTGCCCTTATCGTCCCTGTATTTCAGAGTGCGGATCTGATCGAAGGTCCAATCGGTGACCGAGAGGGACTGCGGGTAGCCCTTCATACCGACGTATACCGAAGCGTCTGTCGCTTTGGCAAGAGAAACGTCGTGAAGAAGCACAGCGACGCCGTCCTTGGTGATCTGTGTGTCAAACTCAACGCAGTCCGCGCCCGCAAGAATTGCGCTTGCGATAGCCTCGATCGAGTTGTCGGGATAGTTGTCGCTGTCGCCGCGGTGCGCCTTGATGGTAATTCTGCCGTCGGGACAGGTGACCGCATAGGTCTTTTCGTTGAAATCAAGCATCCAAGAGGGCGGGGTGTAGCTGCTTGCCCAAAACGGAGTGAAAAGGGAAATATTGCTTGCGATCGGATTCATATCCGACTCTGAGAGTATGGTATAGCTGTAATCTGCGTCGGTGTCGAGCTTCAGCTCTTCGGAGATTGCAAGCTCTATCAGCTTTTTGCCCGCCGCCCCAAGAGCCGCGCCGCTTCCGCCGACGAGGTAGATCTTGCCGCCCGAGACCTTGAGCGAATATTCGAAATAACCGCACTCGATGTCCTTCGGCGTACGCGAGGTGAACCCGATCAGGATTTCTTTATTAGCGCCCGAGCCGTTATCGTTGCGTCTTTTCGGTGCGATATCGGTTCTTGAAAGGAGGGTGCTTGCGATCTCCTCCGCGATCGCCTTTTCTCCCGAATTGGATAGAACGGGGAAGACGAGCTCGTATTCCGATGCAAGCCTTGCGATCACGCTGTCGGCGGAAACCGCCTCGTCGACGAAGCTTTCAAGGACTTTGTATTCCTTTTCAATAGCACCGCCGTCAGCGGTCAGAAGAGCGACGAGATGCTCCACTCCTCTGATAAGCGCTTCCTCGCTACCGCCGTAGATAACAACCTTTGTGCCCGTTTGAAGGACGGTGAAGGCAAAGCTGCTCTGCGCTTCATTGGGGACTTCAAGGCTTTCGGCGCGGTTCGTCGCACCGACGAGAATTTCCTTTTCGTCATTCCGCACGGGCTCGGTGGGCGCGATCGCCATCCAGTCATTGGTGTGAATGAGCTTTATTCCCGTTGTGGAAAGGGTGTTGACAGCGTCTCTGACCGCGGCGATAAGCTCCTTCGATGCCGAAGCGGGGTAAACGAAGGTGTAGCCGTTAAGGCTCATCATTTCACGCTGTGCGGGGGGCTCGGTGGTTTGGCTTTCCGCGCCGCTATCGTCGCAGGAAACGCCGCAAAAAGCAATAAGAACGGCAAAAATGGTAAGTAAAATCGAATTTAAAAGCTTTTTGATATTCATTTAAGTCATTACTCGTACTGAGACATCATTTCGGTCAGCTTGCTCTGGAATACCGAGCCATTGCTTGCCCAGTAAGAGGACCAGTTGCCCGCGGATGAGCTTGCAAGAAGCTTTCTGAGTGCCTGCGCGGGGTTGCCGATCGCGGCGGAATAGGTGAATCCGAATTCGTAGCAAAGACCGTCGTGGATGATGTCGAGCATCTGCATCGCGTTGACGTCGTTTGCGACACGGGATTTGAGAAGTACCTCAAAGTATGCAACGGTAGTGGTCTCGTAGGACTTCGATGCGGTCAGCTCGAGAACTGCGCCGATCTTATTGAGATCCCTTGCGTTGTCGGGAACGAGGAACATAGTGTAAACGTCGGAGAGAGCGGAGTAGTACTTGCCCTGATCCTTATCGAGCATGGGGTAGGGAATAATACCGAACTGACCGTTTATGTCGCTTCCGTTGAAGTCAACGCCCCACTCCATACCGCCGTGGGTAAAGAGAGTGTGACCTTCAATGAAGAATTTTTCGGAATTACCCTTCGAGGTGGTAATATAGGTCGCGTTGTCGCTGTAAAGGAGCTTGTTGAGCTTTTCAACGATGACAGTCATTCTGTCGTTGTTCATAGCGATCTTGTATTCGCCGTTTTCAACCGAAACGATGGGCTGATCGAATGCGGCAAAGTAACCGTCGATGATGGTCTTGAGGTAGATGTTACAGCCGTAAACGTCGTTAGCATCCCAGTCCTGATTGCCGTCGTCGTGGGAGTATTCTTTGCTTATTTCAAAGAGATTGTCGATCGTCCAGTTGAGGTTGTTTACCTCGTCATAGAGCATCTGAGGAGTTCTGTCGCCCTGAGTCTTGAGCAGGTTTTCGTTGAAATACATACAAAGTCCCTTGCCGAGAGTGAGCTGGGAAGCATCTCCCGACGCCATATAAAGCTGATCTCCGATGGCAAGATTTTCTGCCATGCCAGACCGCGCGCCCCACCATACCTTGTCAAAATTCAGGTGAGGAATGTCGAGGAGGTTGGTGACGAGTCCTTCTGCCGCGAGTGTGGGTGCCTGAAAAGCGGCGGAGCAAATAACGTCAACAACGTATCCGGATGCGATATTGTTGCGAACTCTTTCGACGAGCTCGCTTTCCTTTACGGTTTCATAGGAAATCGTAACGCCGAGCTGACCCTCAACGAACGCCTGTCTTGCAACGATGGCGGTCTTGACGGTGTCGCCGTTGTCATCCTCAGCTGCAACGAGAAATTCATCAACAGCACCGGCACGGTCTGCACGGAGCAGCATAGTGAAGGTCTCGTTGTTGAAATTCAGGCTCGGATCGAGCTCGAGATCGTCATCACCGGGAGCCTCTGTGGTCTCGGGGACGGGCTCGGTAGTAGCCGCGGGAGCCTCGGTGGTTTCATCGGGCTGCTTTGTTTCCGCGCATCCTGTCGCAAGCATGGTTGCCGTGAGCATGGAAAGAATCAGAAAACAGGCTAAAAGTCTTTTCATAGTTATCTCCTTTTTCTGCCGCCGATAGCTTGCCAAAGCTTTTGAGGCGGCTTATTTTATTATCAGTCGGGAGAGTATTTGGTTGCTTTTTCCTGACTGTAAAACAATTATAACATATAATTAATTGGTTGTCAACTTTTTTTAACGCAAACAAGTCGAATTAAGTTTCGGTCTCCCCCTTGACTTTTTATCCCATTTGTGCTATTATTATAATGTATGTAAAAATCCAACCGAATTTGAAAGGGTTAAGAAATGAAAAGAACGTTTATTGCCGACGTTAAGCCGGGCGAGCAGGTTAAGATCGCGGGCTTCGTTGAAAATTGCCGTAACAAGAAGGCACGCGCATTCCTCGTTATCCGCGATATGACGGGTAAGGTTCAGGTCTACGTTGAGAAGGAAGGCAACGAGGCTCTCGCAGCCGTTGTCGATCAGCTCACCATCGACTCCGTCGTTACCATCGAGGGCGAGTGCATCGCTAACGAATACGTAAAAATGGGCGGAATGGAGATCATCCCCTCCTCCATCCGCATCGAATCCATCGCAGACGCACTTCCCATCAAGGAAGACTCCGCGATCGACTCGCGCCTTGACTACCGTTGGGTAGACCTCCGCACCGAGCGCAACACCCTCATTTTCCACGTTCAGAGCGAGATCACCGCGGCTATGCGCGATTACCTCCTCAAGAATAAGTTCACCGAGCTCCACTTCCCCAAGATCATCGGCGCGGCTTCCGAGTCGGGCTCCGAGGTCTTCAAGCTCAACTATTTTGACCGCGACGCATACCTTGCACAGTCGCCTCAGTTCTATAAGCAGATGGCTATGGCAGCGGGACTCGAGAGAGTTTTCGAGTGCGCTCCCTGCTTCCGCGCTGAAAAGTCGCACACCAATAAGCACGCGACCGAGTTCACCTCTTTCGACCTTGAATTCTCCTACGTTGAGTCCTTCCACGACGTTATGGCTCTCGAGGAGGAGATGCTCACCTACGTCCTCGGCAGAGTAAAGGAGAAGTATGGCGAGGATATCGAGCGCATCTTTGGCATTCCCGTTGAAGTTCCCACCAATCCTTTCCCCGTTCTTTCCGTTGCAGAGATCTACAGACTTCTCGAGGAAAGATACGGCTACACCTGCCCCGAGTCCGAGAAAGGCGACCTTACCACCGACGCTGAGCGTATGACTCACCGCCTCGTTAAGGAGCTTTACGGTCACGAGTTCCTCTTCGTTACCGATTTCGCACAGGACAAGCGTCCCTTCTATCATATGAGAGACGAGCAGGGCGTTCCCCAGGGATACGACCTTATCTGGCGCGGCGTCGAGATCACCTCGGGCGCACAGAGAGAGCACCGCTACGACCACCTCTGCGCAAATGCGGCAGAGAAGGGACTTGGCGAGGACGTTAAGTTCTACACCGAGTTCTTCCGTTACGGCTGTCCTCCCCACGGCGGCTTCGCTATCGGCGTAGACCGTCTGACCATGCTCTTCCTCGGCATCCCGATCAAGGAAGCAATGTTCCTCTTCCGCGGACCCGACAGACTTCACCCCTAAGTTGGCAATTGTAAAGTTGCACTTTACAATTGAGGATCGCGCGCTTATCGCCGCTTGACAAAATCTGCGATTTTGTCAGCTCCCCTCCGCGCGCGGACTCGCTTTGCTCGTCTAAAAGGTGTTTTTTCGGAGGCGAAGCCCCCGAAAAAACGGATTTTAATCAAAAACAAAATAAAAGCCGCACAGAACCCGTTTCTTTGCGGCTTTTTCATAGGAGCTCCCATGAATACTCAGGATAATTTTAAAAAGCAAATTCCCGAACCTCCTAAAAATATAAAAGTTTTCAATACCAAGCGTAAGCCCAAAAAGCGCAAATTCGTGCCGTGGGTGGCGCAGACAGTCATTTCGTGGCCCGATCTCAAAAAGCGCGGCGCGAAGCTTACCCGCACGAATATGGAGGCACTTGACGGTAAGCCCTATCTGCTTCTGATCAACCACGCCTCAAAGGTCGACCTGAATATGATGTATAAGGCGACGCACCCGCAGCCGCTTGTCAACGTAATGACCATCGAGGGCTTCCGCGACTTTACTTTGCCGCTGATGGACCTTCTCGGAGTTATCGGCAAGAGAAAATTCATTCAGGACCTCAATCTTATCAAGAATATCAAATACACCATCAAGGAGCTCGGCGCGATCTTCGTGCTGTTCCCCGAGAGCCGCTATTCGCTCGACGGAACGACGTCATATATCACCCCCTCGGTCGGCGCACTCGTTCATATGATAAAAGTGCCGGTCGCCGTGCTGACTTTACACGGAAATTTCGTTACCCACCCGCAGTGGAATAAGAAGAATAAGCATACATACGTAGAGGGCGAGATCCGTCCGATCGTTCTGCCTGAGGAGGCGGAGACCTTGTCGACCGACGAAGTCAACCGTCGTATCGCCGAGGCATTTGTTTACGACGATTATAAGTGGCAGTACGAAAATAAGGTCGTTATCGACGATCCCGACCGCGCAAAGGGACTGCACTCGATCCTTTATAAGTGCCCGCGCTGCGGCAAGGAATTTGAGACCGATTCGGCAGGATGCGAGCTTTGGTGCAACGCCTGCGGAGCAAGATGGGAGCAGGACGAATACGGCAGACTCCACGCCACCGACGGCGGCGAAACCGTCTACGAGCATATCCCCGATTGGACGAAATGGGAGCGCGAATGCGTCCGCGAAGAGGTCAGAAACGGTACATATTATTTTGAAGATAACGACGCGCGCATCGAAACTCTCCCCAACTGGACAAAATTCCATAAGCACGGTCACGGCAGAGTTGTTCAAACGATTGAAGGCACGCGCGTTGAAGTCGATTCCTACTACGGCGGCGAGCCGACCGTGCTCTTCCGCCCCGCACTCGACCTCGACAGTATGCATATCGAGTACGATTACCTCGGCTGGGGAGATTGCATAGATATCTCCGTCCCCAAGGATTCGTTCTGGTGCTACCTCTCAAAGCGCGATCAGATAACAAAGATCTCGTTCGCGACAGAGGAGATCTATTTCCTCGCCAAGGAAAAAGCGGCACGGAAGAAGAAAGAAAGTTGCTAGTTGCTGGTTTCTAGTTGCTAGTTGAAGGTAAAAATCCTCGCCAAATGGCGAGGATTTTTCTATCTCAATTAAAAAGCGGGAAGTTTTGGTCAAGCTTTTTCAAAAGCTTGCGAATTCTTAAGGCGGAGCCTTAAGTCGCGCTTCGCAAAGCGCGAAATACTTCAGCAATAGACAAAAAACGGTAACCGCGTTGATTTCGATGTTATATTTCTAATAAATTTTATAAAAAGTCAAGAAAAACGAAAAAACATCTTGACAAACGGACAAAAATAAGGTATAATATTATCCGCGAGTTCTGCAAACGGCCGCTCGCGAGAGTATATACGGAGATGTACTCAAGAGGCCGAAGAGGCGCCCCTGCTAAGGGTGTAGGTCGGGTAACCGGCGCGAGAGTTCAAATCTCTCCATCTCCGCCAACAAAAAACGGTATCGCTTACGCGATACCGTTTTTTGTTCGTGAAGCTGCATTGATGCGGAACTCCGCGAGTTTGCTCGCAAACTCGCTATAGCGTGCGCATAGCAGCGACTTAATTTTCGCACCGCATCTTTGCGCACGCAGGAGTTCGTAAATCTCTCCATCTCCGCCAAAAAATCGACAAGCTTTCGCTTGTCGATTTTTTTATCCAAGCCGCAGGCTTGGTATATCATCACGCGCAAGCGTGTATATCATCGCCGAAGGCGTATATCATCACGCGAAGCGTGTATCCTCTGCGGCTTGATGATATACAAGGCTTACGCCTTGATGATATACAAGGCTTGCGCCTTGATGATATACAATTCCTTCGGAATTGATGATATACACGGCTTCGCCGTGATTAAGATGCGAAAGTGCGAACTTGCTCACTATCTATAATATCCGCCGAGAGCAACGTATCAGTTACTCTCGGCGGAATTTATTTAATACTTTACAGCACAAATAGCAGGTTTCTCGTTATCCGCGACCGGATTTATCCAATCCATCTCAAATAGCTTGTCTACCAATTTGTCTATTGAATAGAAGCGGTAAACAAGCGCTCCAACGTATTCTGCGGTTGGGCGGATGTGTGAAGGAGCAAGATCTGCAGTTATGTTTGCGGCAATCTCGGCAGTTTTTCTGTTCAAATCCGCAACAACAGAGATGCATTCATGCAGGATCTGCTTAAGTTCCTCGTATTCTCTGTATGACCATACAGCAAAATTCGCCTTGCCATCCTTTGCGTAACCGCGTTCGTCCAGCACCTTCTGCCAATCCTTCGGCAAATATTCAAAGCAATCGACCGCCGTGCAAACTATGGGATCGGTCATGCCATATTCAAAATGCTGTGCGTTCAGCGTTTGTCTGAAATTCATAGCTATAACACTTCCGCGTTTATCGCTTGACTCGCATCCATTATAAATACCTTGAATACCCTGCGGAAGTTTTTCTTGAACAGAGGATTCAAAGCTTCTGCCCCAGATCACACCCTTACGGTTCTCGGCTATTTTACCATACTTGTTTTTCAGAGTGTTCTCGGTTTCCATCAACGCGAAGTGCATACACATTAAAACTTTTTGCCAACGCGCGAGATTTGTGTTTGCAAATCTGTTTCCAAAAACCGCGTCAAATTCATCAGTTACGGAAACAATCTTTCGTGCGCTTTCCTCAATAAGCTCTTTCAGCTTTTCAGCAATCGTTTTCGTGCAATCAAGTGTGAAAATCGGAATGTTGGTCAGATATTTACCGCCTATGCAGACAAGATACTGACGATCAACGAGCAGCTTGATTTCGTCCTCAAGGTAAGGAAGCGCGACACCGAGTTCGATACTGATTTCTTGAATTGTCATCGGACTATAGTATGCCGCAAGCAAAATATTGCCCTTTATCTTTCTTTTCCGAAATGCTCTGTATTCATTGGGATTGAATTTTACCAATCCCCAGTAATCAATTTCGAACCCACAAGGTTTATAACTTTTTTCACCGTATAATCTTTCCATATTCATACCCTCTCTGATAATTTTTCTTGCACGGAACAAATAATACTTTACCATTTCCGTGCTGATCTGTAGTTTTTTTGCAATTTCGGAGCAGGAGAGATTTTCAATATAGTATAAAACAGTTGCCTCACGGTATTGCTTTGATAACAATGAGAGC
>JAFOEU010000048.1 GCA_017387685.1 Clostridia bacterium | reverse complement strand
GGTGAAGTGGATGCGGACACCGCCCACGCCATCGGTGTTCAGCTCGCCAACGAACTGTGGGGCGAAGACTTTCCAATTATTGTTGCCACCCATATCGATAAGGGGCATGTGCATAATCATTTCTGCATACCGGCATCGGGATTCTCGGGCAGGCGGTATCACGATTGTAACGCTACTTACAAGCTGATGCGCGACACCTCGGACAGACTTTGCAGGGAGTACGGATTATCTGTAATTGAAAACCCGAGCAAGGATAAGCACAAGCATATTGCAGAGGTTCACGCCGAGCAGAAAGGAATCCCCACCATACGTCAGCAGATACGTGCCGACATCGATGCGGTGGCAAGACAAGAATTTATCATCAAGAACTTTTACAACCGTATGCGGAGCCTCGGCTATACAATTGAACAACGTGGAAAGTTCCTCCGCATCAAGCCATACGGCTATGACAAGTTCTTTCGATTGGACAAGCTCGGCTCGGGATATACCGAGGAGGATATTGAAGCGAGGATAAGGAACAATGCGCGGGCACGTCAATGGACACCGATCCCGTTTTACCAACCGACCCTGCGAGAGAAACCGACAGGGCTTTACGCGCTCTATCTCCATTACTGTTATCTGCTCGGAGCGATACCCAAGGTGATCCCCAAGAATCCCGAAGCTTATGCAGCCATTAAGGAGGACGTGCGCCGCGCCCGTATGTACTCGGAGCAAGCAAAGTTCCTCGGCAAGTATTTCCTTGATACGAAAGATGATCTGATTCAGCACGCGCTTAAGGTTCGTGCGCAAATGGATGTGCTTTATAAGGAGCGACAGAAGCTCCGCAACAAAATGCGTTGGATGAAGAATCCCGACGAGATGCAGCCAATACGTGATCAGATCTTTGCTATCTCGGACAAGCTCAAGCCTCTTCGTAAGGAATATGCAATGTGCAAGGATATTTACGACCGCAGTGATGATATTGAAAAGACGGTCGAGCGCATCGAATTTCCGCAAGCCGTTCAACAAGCGAGAGAGGCGAATAAGAAAGATACTCGAGGGGACAGATAAATCAATAAGGAGGACGCAATATGACACCCGATAAAGAAAAATATATCCAAGAACGATACGCCGAGTATGAAAAGAAGTGGGCAGAAAATCCGCCACCACCTCGCGAGCCCATAATCGATACCGAGCGTGAGAAGGTTCCCGTTCATTACAACGTTCCCGCCTCCGCCTTTGACTTTGAGGAAAAAGAAGGTCATACCACCTATGAGGTTTGTGGGTATTTCAATCCCAACGCGCGAGAAAACCTTCTTCAAAAAATTTGGCGAATGATGAAAGAAGAAAGTTTACAATAAAACTTTCACTTTAGCGTTGTAAAGCGTTGAAATATTATTCAACTTGTGTTATAATAAAGACAAGCGATAATACTGTATCGGTTGTCGGAAAGGAGAAAATTTGAACAGACAACTGAATGAAAACAGAATAACCGCTCTCTACTGCCGTCTATCCCAAGACGATGGGCGCGAGGGAGAGAGCAATAGTATCGTCAACCAAAAAGCATTACTCAATGAATACGCGAGGAAAAACCACTTCAAGAATCTACGATTCTTTGTAGATGACGGATACTCGGGAACGACCTTTGACCGCCCTGCATTTCGTGAAATGGAGAAAATGATTGAAAACGGTGAGATAGGAACGGTCATCGTCAAGGATATGTCCCGTCTCGGCAGAAACTATCTGCAAGTGGGAATGTATACAGACATCGTGTTTCCCGAAAACGACGTAAGATTTATTGCCATAAACGATAACGTCGATTCCGCCGTACAGACCGAGTTCGATATGACACCAATCCGCAACTTCTGTAACGAGCTTTATGCGAGAGATACGGCAAAGAAGATCAAATCGACCTTTAAGATGAAGGGCGAAAGCGGAAAGCATTTGACAACCAATCTTCCATTTGGCTATATCAAGGACAAAG
>JAFOEU010000047.1 GCA_017387685.1 Clostridia bacterium | reverse complement strand
TTTTTATCTGCGAATTGTGCTTGCAGTCCCGCATATCGGTTTATGTTTTTATACGCACTTTCCAACATCGGTTTGATGGTCTTTTCTGCGATATTCCAATACATGATGGAATTTGGCAATTCGTCCAATATCAGATTACGTTTCATAGCCTTTGACGCTTGTATACCGAAACGATCCGCAAGCATCGCCATGTCCTTTTGCGTGCCTTTGCCTTTACCGATTTTATTTACGAGTTTAGATATGCCCGCATCGGCTTTTACGCCTGCATTAAAATCTTTTCGTATCGATGCCAGTATGTTTTCTGATATATCTATCTCAGCCATCGTTTATACCTCGATATTGATATCGCCCGTTTCGTCTTCACCGCCATCGATACCAGTCAGATCGCGTAATGTCTTGCGGTCGAAATAGCCCGGTACGGCTTGGTTGATTTTAATCGCACCATCACCGACCACGGAAAGCATCGCCGCGTCCGGTTCGAATATCGGCTCGAATTTCGGTATCACGTTGTTTACCACTTTACGTTCGTATCTCATATTATCGCGAACGCAAGCGGCCAGATATCCAACGTTTAAGAATCCAACACCGAAATCACGCTGTGCTTTTCTCGCTGTCAATCTGAGCGTTTCGTGCGATGATTTTATCGCCTCCGCGCTCGATGGATTCTGCGACGGGAATCCGAGGTCATCCAATGTCAGACCCGTTTCACCTGCGAACAGTCCCGCGAACATTCGGAGTTGGTCGGAATGTGGCGCCATGCTCTGTTGCTGAAATTGTCCGACTGTCGGTTTATCCCCGTCCTCGTCTTTATCCACTCTAAACATGGTGGACATTGTCAGTTTCCAATTATCAAAACGTTCCGCGCTTGAATCCATGCCAAGAATATATTTCTGCGGATACGAATAGAATTCGGCTGCTATCTCTGAACGTTTCGCTGTTCTGACCGCTGACCCGACTATCGACATACAAGCACGGCTAATACGAGAGTGCCCGAACGGTCGAGCTGCATCGGGCCGATTGATTATCGGTACCAATAGCGGATATGGCGCACTGTTCGGGATGCGTCCGACCTCTTTACCCTTTTCGTAATAGATGGTCATACCCGGTACAAAATACGCTTCTAATATCGGGTTGTTCATGCTATCCCATTCCAGAACGGCATAACCCTCTTTCAGCATTTTCGTAACCTCGTCGATACGCCCCGTTGCGTGCATACCATCGATTACTCTTAGTTTCGGCTCGGTGCCGTCTACTGCGATATAAACGAAACTGCACGATGATATCAGAGCCGACAACGTCGCGGAATCGGTGAACACATCTTTATTGTTGTCCGCAAATATCTCGTTCATATTGAAGAGGTCATTATCGAATTCTCTGAATACGATTCTATCCGCGAGCGAATCCACCGCCCTTGCACACCATCCGAGCGTTCCCATCCAGTGACGGAGATCCGGCGGCGTGCTGATGCCAAAATCGAATACGACATTTTTCATTTCGTAATAATCGTACCGCATACGGACGCGCCTCGATTTGGCTCTTAGTTTTTTTCGGAGATATTCGATTCCTTTGATATCGCTTGTGTTTTCGTTCATAGTTAATTACCTACTAAAATACTGTGTTTTTCCGTGCA
>JAFOEU010000006.1 GCA_017387685.1 Clostridia bacterium | reverse complement strand
TTGATGTTGTTCATCTCAGCAACCCAACTGAACATATCGCGAGCTTTCAAATTCTCGTCAATGCCTCTTTCGGTAGCAAGGCGGGTGATGATGATTTCGACCATTGTTTTTGCTTCAACGTCGATCTCATAGAGTCGCTGATTGAGCGTACCTTCCGAGAGAAGATTAGTATAATGCCCTTTGCGATGCTTTTTGAGATATTCGAGGTGCAATCTTCCGTACTTGCCGATTTCCTTTTGTTCGGGGAGTTCAAGCAAGGGATAGTATTGCTCACCTCTGAGTTCGTAGGTAATTCCGTTCTGTTCAATGTACTTTTTCATCTTATTGCACCTTCCTTTCCTTTGGTGCTTTAAGTGTACTATAAGAATGGAAAATCTGCAAATGTGCAAAAAAGAAAAATACGAGAAACACCGAAATGTTCTCGTATTTTTCTTAGCCTTCGCAATGCTCGTATTTCTTAATTCTTGAAAACTGTCCTTAAGAGCCCGAAGCATTTGCCGTCGGTCTTTTTGGCACCCGCAACGGGAATCGAACCCATAACTACCCCTTAGGAGGGGGCTATTATATCCATTTAACTATGCAGGCGTACTATATAATTATATCACAAGCGCCGGGATTATGCAAGTGCTTTTTTGAATTTTATAAAAAATATCTCCGACTCGAAGCCGGAGATATTTTATTTAATAATTATCTCTTATCCTTTTTCTCACGCCGAAATAGATTCCGAGCGAGAGCAGTACTGCGATGATAACTCCGCAGATTGCGTAGATTCCCGCGCTGATCTCGATGTCGGATTTAAGCTCTTCCCAAAGCTGATTGATCAGGATGAGCTTTTCGCCGCTGAGGTTTTCGTAGGTCGATGTCTTGACGCTGTCGGTCGCGTACATCTTTTCATAGGCGTCTTCCTTGATCTCGCCCATATAGTCAATGTATTCTTCACTTTCAACGACAAGTCTGTTCGGGGATGCGTAATAGGTATATTCCGCGTTT
Organism: Clostridia bacterium; assembly: GCA_017387685.1. Lineage (GTDB taxonomy): Bacteria > Bacillota > Clostridia > Oscillospirales > CAG-272 > CAG-390. The sequence goes on along the minus strand of JAFOEU010000006.1, from coordinate 41,354 downwards.
GCGATAGCGGGCTCCTCCATCAGCATAAAGTTGATGTAACGCTCCGCGAGCTCCTTGTTCTTGCTCGACTTGGGGATGCACATCGCGTCAACGTAGAGGTTTGTGCCTTCTTCGGGGTAGAAGAACTCAAGATCGGAATTGTTTTCGTACATTGCAAGATAGTCGCCCGCGTAGTAAGCGGCGATTCCCGCCGAGCCGTTTTCCATCTTGTTATAGATCTCGTCCATAACGTAGCCCTGAAGGATCGGCTTCTGCTCCTTGAGCTTTTCGAGAGCCTTGCGCCAATCTGCTTCGCTGTCCGAGTTTACGTCGAGTCCGAGGAAGTACTGTGCGCTTCCGAAAGCATCGCGCGAGTTGTTGAACTGCAGAATGTTGCCTGCGTGGCGTTCGTCCCACATCAGCTTCCAGCTGCCGAGGCTCGGGTCATCCGCATCGACCATAGTGGTATTGTAGATGATACCGATCATACCGTAAAGGTAGGGTACGGAATAGACGTTGCCGGGGTCGTGATCCGAATGAACGCTTGCGTCTCCCCAGAATTCGGGAAGAATATTGATGATCTCGGGGATGTTATCGTAATTGAGCGGAGCGAGAAGGTCTTCCGCGATAAGACGCTCGATCATATAGTCGGAGGGGACGACGACGTCGTAGCTTACCGAGCCCGAGCTGAGCTTTGCGTAGAGACTTTCATTACTTGAAAAGGTGGAATAATTAACTTTCACGCGCTCGCCGTAGGTTTCAAAGTACCATTCCTCAAAAGCCGCGTTGGAGTCAAGGCACCCCTCCGAGCCGTCGGAAATGTACTCGCCCCAGTTGTAAACATAGAGTGTTTTTGTTCCGCCTGCGATACCGTCCTCGCCGCAAGCGGAGAGGAGAAGAGGAAGAATTATAATCACCGCCGCAAGAAGCGCGGCAAAACGGATCTTTCTCATTTTGCGCCTCCTTTCTTGCCGACCGAGCCCGCGAAGTTGACCACGAGCAGGATGATAAGAATGGTCACGACTATGAGCGCCGAGAGGGCGTACATGCTGAATTTTACGTTGTGCGCCGTCTGATTGTAAACGTAGAGTGGGAGCGTCTGAAAATCGGGCGAGCTTACGAAATGGCTGATGACGAAATCGTCAAGTGACATCGTAAATCCGAGCATAAGTCCCGAAACGATTCCGGGAACGATCTCGGGAAGCTCAACCTTGAAGAACGCTTGCGAGGGGGTGCAACCCAAATCTTGCGCCGCCTCCGAAAGAGATACGTCAAGAGCCTTGAATCTCGGCATTACCGAAAGGATGACGTAGGGGAGGTTGAAGGTGACGTGCGCGATAAGCATCGTGCCGAAGCCGAGAAAATCGCTTGTTCCGAGTATGCCCGCAAATGCTACGAAAAGAAGCATCATCGAAACACCGGTAACGATATCGGGATTCATCATCGGGATGTTAGTTACGGTATTGACGGTTCCCTTGAGCCACTTTGCCTTCATTCTGTGCAGACCGAGCGCCGCGAATGTGCCGATCACCGTCGCGATCAACGATGATGATACCGCAAGCACAAGCGAATTGCGCAGAGAGGTGAGCGCTTCTTCGTCCGCGAACAGCTCCTCGTACCAGACGAGCGAGAATCCGCTGTATTCCGCAAGGCTTCCCGCCTCGTTAAAGGAAAAGGCGACGAGCACTATGATCGGAACGTAAAGAAGCAGAAAGATTAAAACTATATAGGATCTCTGGAGGAATTTCAAGGTACAAGACCCCCTCCCTTGCCGCCCTTGGAATCGGACGGTGTCTTATCGTCGGAGAAACGGTTCATAATACCGACCGAGATGATGATGAGTACCATCATAATGAGCGATACTGCCGCGCCGACGTTGTAGGTTGAAGGATTCTGGAAAAGACGCTCGATAGTATCACCGACGAGATCAATCTTGCCCGCACCGAGCTTCTGAGAGATGTAGAAGGTGCTGATCGAGGGTACGAATACCATCGTCACACCCGAAATTACGCCCGAAGCGGTCAGGGGCATAATAACTCTCGTCATCGTCTGCCAGGTGGTGCATCCGAGATCCTGCGAAGCTTCGATAAACTTGGGGTCAAGCTTGGTCATAGCCGTGAAGATCGGAAGAACCATATAGGGCAGAAAATCGTAGATCATACCGAGGATTACGCCGAAATTCGTTCCGACGATCTGAATCTTGTCGAGTCCGAGGGATTCGAGCAGGGAGTTGAGAAGTCCGCCGTTGTCGAGGAGAGCCATAAGCGCGTATGTTCTGATAAGCAGGTTGCACCACATCGGGAGCATAACGAGCACCATCAGCACTTTCTGCGCACGCGGCGACTGCTTTGACATAAAGTATGCAAGCGGGTAGCCGATGATAAGGCATACCACGGTCGCGATCAAAGCAAACGCGATCGAGAGCACGAAAACGTGACCGTACTGCGAAAGCGAGGTTATGTTAGAGAAGGAGAAATTGCCGTCAGCGTCGGTGAAAGCAAAGAAGAGGACGAAGATCATCGGGAAAACGATGAACATTATCGCCCATAGGATATGGGGCGCGGCGGCAAGTCTCTGAAAGAGAGAGCCTTTTTTCATTCCTCTTCCTCCTCTGTGTCGGCGAGGTGTTCAAGCTCGTCGCTGAAAGAGGAATAATCTCCGAATTTGCCCGAATATTCGGATTTTTTCATAACGTGGATAGCTTCGGGCTCGATATGAAGTCCGATGGTCGCCTCGGGGGCAACGTAGTCGGAGGTTTCAAGCATCCACTTGAAGCCGCCAACGTCAACGATTATCTCGTAATAATCGCCCTTGAAGGTGACCGAGGAAACGGTTCCTGTGAGCATTCCCTTATCGACCGCCACGACGTCAACGTCCTCGGGGCGGACTACGATATCGACCTTTTCCTTGGGCGCGAAATCCTTGTCAACGCAAACAAAGGTCTGACCCGAGAAGCGAACCTTGTAGTCCTCGAGCATAACACCGTCAAGAATGTTCGACTCGCCGATAAAGTCGGCAACGAATGCGTTTTCGGGCTCGTTATATATCTTTTCGGGAGTGCCGATCTGCTGAATCTTACCGTCAGCCATAACGACGATGGTGTCGGACATCGAGAGGGCTTCCTCCTGATCGTGGGTGACGAAGATGAATGTGATGCCCGTAGCGCGCTGCATACGCTTGAGCTCGACCTGCATATCCTTGCGAAGCTTGAGGTCAAGTGCGCCGAGAGGCTCGTCAAGGAGCAGGATCTTCGGCTTATTAATAAGTGCGCGTGCGATCGCAACTCGCTGCTGCTGACCGCCCGAGAGGCTGTCAACGCGGCGGCGTTCAAAGCCCTTGAGGTTGACCATAGCAAGCATTTCCTTGACCTGCTCGCGGATCTCCTCCTCGGGTGTCTTTTTTATACGCAGACCGAACGCGATATTTTCAAATACGTTAAGGTGGGGGAAGAGCGCGTACCGCTGGAAGACCGTGTTTACGGGACGCTTGTGGGGCGGGATTTCGTTTATGAGCTTACCGTCAAAGTAAACCTTGCCCTCGTCGGGAGTGACGAAGCCGCCGATGATACGAAGGGTCGTGGTTTTACCGCAACCCGAAGGGCCGAGCAGAGTAACGAACTCGTGCTCATGAATGTCGAGATCGATAGAGCAAAGAACGGTCTCTCCGTCATAAGACTTCGAAACACCGCGCAGCTCTATAAGCTTTTCGTTGTTCATTCCGCAAAATTCCTTTAGATTAAAATAATAAAAAAATTCCGGAACGGGTCTATGTCACACATCGGAAAAAAGCGCATATTCCGTTTCAAAAATACCGAAACGGGCAAAAAAAGCCGAGTGTACCTACGTACCGCAGTTTCCAACTTATATTGTATCAAAAAATCCGATAAAATGCAATAGTTTTTTAAAATATCTTTAAAATAAGGGAGAAAAATGTTGGATAATGAAAGAAAATGCAGAATGCAAAATGCAAAAGGCAAAATGAAGGAAGATTTTATCGCTTTGCTCCAAAATCGGATTGTGCGATAATTTAATCAGGCGTTGATAATCCTTTATTGAGCGGGATAATTCAATGCCGAAATTATTATTTATTCGTTACATTTTCGCAGAGCAGAAAATCTTATCAGCAGAGCACAAAATTATTGCGATGAGATTTTTGCTTGCAAAAATCCACCTTCGTTTTGCATTTTGCATTCTGCATTTTGCACTCAAAAAAGCTGCCTCCGAAGAGACAGCTTTTTGCTATTAAATTTACTCTGCTTCGACAGTTTCTGCCGCCTCTGCCTTCGGCTTGCCGAGGTACTCGGGAAGCTGCATGCCTGCCATATCGAAAAGCTCGGTGAGGGGAGGAACCGACTTGTAAAGTCCCGAAACGAAGCCTGCGGTAGAGGACTTGCCGTCCGTGCCGCCCTGGCCGTTGTCCCAGACGGTGACCTTGTCGATCTTGAGGTTCGAGATCGCGCCGACCTGGATCTTGGTGAGCTCCTCGAGCTTATCGGTGACCATAAGTCTGATAGCAGCGTTTGCGTCGCCGCCTGCTGCTGCAACGATGGAGGTAAGACCTTCTGCCTGCTTGATAAGGATCTCGCGTGCACCGGCAGCCTCTGCTTCCATCTTCATGCGGATAGAGTCTGCTTCACCGCGTGCGCGGCGGCGCATCTGCTCAGCCTCTGCTTCTGCCTTGAGCTCGAGCTCGCGCTTTGCGATCTCTGCCTTGACGAGAACGTCAGCCTCGAGCTTTGCCTTTTCGAGGAGCGCACGCGCTTCCTCTGCCTTCTGCTGTGCAACGTAGGATTCCTCGAGTGCGCGAGCCGCCTGAATATTCTCGGCTGCAACCGCACGCTTGTTTGCTTCTGCCTCGTGCTCACGGCGGGTAGCCTCGGACTCGGCGATCTTTACCTTTGCTTCGTTTTCACCCGCGATAGCTTCGGAGTTGGAGCGGGAAACGTGAATACGCTGATCCTTTTCTGCGGTCGCAGAACCGATCGCACCGTTTCTGTCTGCCTCTGCGACGGAGATCTTCGCGTCGTTGATAGCCTTTGCGGCTGCCTCTTTACCGAGAGCGGCGATGTATCCGCTTTCGTCGCTGATATCGGTTACGTTAACGTTGATGAGACGGAGACCGATCTTCTTAAGCTCGGTTTCCACGTTGCTCGATACGGCTTCAAGGAACTTATCACGGTCGGTGTTGATCTCCTCGATGTCCATCGTTGCGATAACAAGACGGAGCTGACCGAAGATGATATCCTTTGCAAGCTCCTGAATATCAACGAGCTTAAGACCGAGCAGACGTTCTGCCGCATTCTGCATAATGCCGACGTCGGTGGAGATACCTACGGTAAATCTCGAGGGAACGTCAACACGGATGTTCTGATGCGAGAGGGCGTTGGTAAGGTCAACGGGGATCGACATGGGAGTCAGATCGAGGTATTCGTAAGCCTGAAATACGGGCCATACGAATTCCGCACCGCCGTGGATACACTTAGACGAACGCTGTGTGCCGTCCTTGTTTGGGCCGACCTTACCGTAGATGACCATGATCTTGTCGGAAGGACATTTCTTATAGCGCGAAGCTACGAGAACGACGAAAGCGAAGAGAATTGCTACTACCGCGATAACGATCATCGGTACCGCCTCGGAAATTCCGCCCGAGGAGAGGAGTGCATTGAATCCGAACATGATGTTTTTCCTTTCTATATCTTTTTGTTGGATTTTTAAATTATAGTATGTTTCGAAAGCGAAGATTTATTCCGCCGCCTTTTCCTTTGCGCGGGTAATGCGGAGGTTGATATCCTTAACGTAATCGTCAGCCGCCGCGTCGGCGATGATGGGGAAGTCGATGACGATATTGCCTTCGTTATCCTTAAGAGTGAGGTGACGGTACTTTGCAAAACCCTCATATCCCTTCTTCTCGGGAACGTGCTCAAGAGTGGCGGAACCGAGATCGAGATATTTGATCTCGCGGAAGTCGCCGGGGATGGGGGAGTTATTGGAAATAAGCGAGATCTCGCGCTCTGCAACGCAGATCGAATCGGGCTTGAGGATGAATCCCGACATCGAATAGATCGAGGAACGGCACTTGCCATCGTTACCCTTCTTCGCGAGAACGTCCTCACCCTCGAAGCAGTAGGTAGCAAACGTGATGGGCTCAAGCTTGGGACGGGAAATGTGGTTGGTCATTTCGTAACGGATGGTGCGGATGTCCTGAGGAAGGAATTTCTGATTGAAATCATCCTTGAAGGTTTCATAAAGCTTTGCCGCCTGCTCGCTGATCTCCGCGTCGGGGATCTTTCTTGCGGAGCGGACAACGAAGATAGCCGCGCCGATAGCGATGAGAGTGAGTCCCATAGGCATAAAGATGTAGGGCATTCCGCGGGTGTTGGCAAGGAATACTGCCATAAGAAAGCCGAGGCCTATGCAAGCGGCGGAAACAACGACGGGAACTGTGCTGAGATGCTGTGCAAAATACTTTTTGTTGCGTTCGTAGTTCATTGGAGTAGAGAACCTTTTTAAATAATTATAGATTTTAGTTTTTGTCGATGGGCTCGACAACGAGCACGCCGGAGGGACCGACAGCAACGACTCTGACGAAGGAGCCGGTCTTTAGCTGATCGCCGCCCGTGGTGATAGCGGAAAATTCGCTGAACTTTTCCTGAACGGTAAGATTGACCTTGCCCGCACCGTTTCCGGAGGAGGGAATCGGAATATAGACCTCACCGATCTTGCCGATGCAGTTTTCAACGTCGATGTTGCCGCTCGACTGAAGTCTGTAAACCGCACGCATCAGGTAAGCCATACCGATGAGTGTGGCAATACCGCAAAGAATAGCAATCGTGATCGAAACGCCTTGAGAAAGGGAGGTTTCGAGAAGTGCAACTGCAACCCATCCGGTGATGCAGAGCATAGAGGTCACGCCTCTGACGGTGAATATCGCAAGACCGTCGTCGGGTACCTCAATATCGTCGACGTCGAGGTCGCCGTCCGCATCTGCGGCGTTGTCACCGCCGATACCGATGAGCATAAGTACGGTCTGCAAAACTATGAGAAAAGTAGAGGGGATGGCTATGAGTGCGAAAATCTGCTGTATGAGAAGCAGTTCATTCCACCAATTAATCATATTTATCTTCCTTTCCGTGTGATGATGCGAAGATGTTAGCTGTGCATAAGCTTGTCGACCATATCGTCGGAGTACGACTTGATGATCGAAGCGTAGTACGCGATGATGATGATCTCGAGGGCTGTGTTAAGGCGTCTGCGTGCTCCCGTGACCTTTTCCTCGTAGTCCGAGGTGATCTTTTCGATGGTGGACTTAAGGGTAGTGCTGTCGGGAGATATCTCGCCCGCCTTCATCAGCTTATCGAGAATACGGCAGATGTAGTCGTAAAGCTGCGAGTCGCGGATGATATCGTCGGATTCGTCGTAGACGCGTCCGTTGATGTAGGAAACGAGGAAGGCGATCTTGTCGAGCTGCATACAAGAGCGAAGCATATTTATGATCAGTATATGCGCAACCTGATCAATATTGTATCGCTTAAGTCTTGCGTTTGCTACCCAACCTCTCTTTGTCCAGTTCTGAAGTGTCGAGCCGTCGATGCCCGAGATCTCGCGGATCTGCGTGAGCATTACACCGTCCGAAATGTAAAAGATCTTTTTGAGAAATTCCATACCCGTTACGTCGCCCATATCCTTGCGGTTGAGTATAGTACCCGGGATAAGCTCTTCGTTGATTTGAAGGTTCATTTTGTGCTCCTTTCCGAATATTTTATCTTCTGCGTTTATTATATCACACGGTCAAATGATTGTCAATAGGAATTAGAAATATTTTTGTTGTTTTTTAATGATTTTTATAAGCCGAATACTGCGGGAAGATCGCCTATGGACTCTATATCCGCATCGGGAATATCGAATTCACTTTCCGCGGCGCGGTTGCGGAAAAAGCCCTGACGGAGTCTTACCGTCATCATACCGAGCTTTTTGGCGGGACGGATGTCATTGTCGATGCGGTCGCCTACCATACAAGCCTCCTCGGGGGCGCATCCGACGGCATTAAGTGCCGAAAGAAAGAGATCGGGCGCGGGCTTGGAGCGTCCCATTTCCTCGCTTGAATATACGATATCAAAATACTTCATCAGCCCGTGCTGTTGAAGTCTGTGTGCAGAGCCGCCTCGCTGATTTGCGATGATGCCGAGCTTGTATTTCGCCGAAAGCCTGCGAAGGCATTCCTCGGTCTCGGGGAAGGGGACTTCAAGTGCGGGACAGTAATCGTATTTTTTCTTCGAGCCGTATTTTCTCGAAACCTCGTAGAAAGGACTGCGCGCGCCCTTCGTGCCGAAATCGATCATTTCAGCGAGCATTTCTTCGATGGGCGGACAGGTCTTTCCCGCCTCCGCGAGCTCCTCGGTCACCGCTTCAAGGCGCGAAAGGTGTACTCCGTCCTCATCAAGCAGGGTGTGTCCCATATCAAAAAATATCCATTTGATTTTTGAATGATCCATATTTTTGTCATACTCCTTTGAGTTTATCTTATATATTTTATCATAAAATTTTTTCAAAGACAAGATGAAATTGCCAAAAAGGAGTTTTACGAGATGAAAAAAGATGCAAACGCGGAGCGGATCTTGCGGATAGGCATACTGCCTGCGTTGATATTTTGTATAATGATAGTGTTTCAACCCGTGGGGGTGGTCTTTCCGTCACTTGCGGGTGCCGTTTTGCACGAATCGGGACATATGCTTGCCGCCGTATTGCTCCGAGTTCCGCTCCGATCACTCGATATAGGTACATTCGGCGCATCGCTCAAGGTGCGCGGTTCTCTCATATCATATCCGAAAGAATTCTTACTCTGCGCCGCAGGTCCTGCGATGAATTTTCTGTCCGCCATTATCGCCGTAATATTTTCGGAGCACCGCGGATACTATTCCGAATGCGGTGAGTGGTTCATCGCGGTCTCTATAATGCTCGGATTTCTCAATCTCATCCCCGCCGAGGGATTTGACGGAGGGAGGATGCTGGCTGTGGTCACGTCCTCTCTTTTCGGTCCGCATACGTCGGCGAAGGTTATTGCTTTCACTACCTTTTCAAGCATACTGCTTTTGTGGATGGTGTCGATCTATCTGCTTATCCGCTACGGAACGTCGCTGAGTTTGTTCGTCTTTACCGTGTCGCTTTTTTATAGGCTTTTCGTAGAAAGGTCTTGACGGCATTCTCTCGCTTGTGGTATAATTATTTAAAGGAAAGGAGCTGAAAAAATGGCTTTTGAAATTGAAAGAAAATACCTTATTGAATATCCTGACTTAAATATACTTGAAAGCTACCCCAAAAGCGATATCGCGCAAACCTATCTTAAAACGAACGACGGTATGACCTCGCGCGTGCGTAAGCGCACATCGGAGGGCGTAACGAAATATATTTTTACCGAAAAAAAGCGCATTACTGACGTGAAATGCATTGAAAACGAGCGTGAGCTTTCTGCTGTAGAATATGAAGAACTTCTGAAGCTTGCCGATACCGAGCGCAGAACGGTAATTAAAACCAGATACTGCGTCCCTTATAACGGAAGAGTGGTCGAGGTGGATATCTATCCATTCTGGAGCGACCGCGCGATCGCAGAGGTCGAAATGGAGAGCGAGGATGAGGAGGTTTGTCTTCCTGATTTTATCAAGGTCATCCGCGAAGTTACGGCTGAAAGAGCTTATAAAAATGCATCTATCGCAAAGAAGATCCCCGACGATTGTTGACATCTGCCAATAAAATACGCCCGAAAATGTCAAAAATTTTCGGGCACTTTTTTGTCAAAATCCATTTACATTAAAAATTATTTTTGATATAATATATGTAACTGTATTTGAAGGGAAGTGAAGAAATGAGCAGAAAACTTGAGGGAGTGTTCAAGCTCCACAGCGAATTTGCGCCCACGGGCGACCAGCCTGCGGCGATCGACAGTATAGTTGAAGGACTCGAGAGGGGCGAGCATATGCAAACTCTGCTCGGTGTTACGGGTTCGGGTAAGACTTTCACTATGGCGAATGTTATTGCGAGAATGAACCGTCCGACGCTCGTTCTGGCGCATAACAAGACTCTCGCGGCTCAGCTCTGTACCGAGTTCCGCCAGTTCTTCCCCGAAAACGCCGTCGAATATTTCGTTTCGTATTACGATTATTATCAGCCCGAGGCGTATATTCCCGGTAAGGATATGTATATCGAAAAGGACGCACTCGTCAATGATGAGATCGACCGTCTGCGTCATAGCGCGACCTCGGCTCTTTTTGAACGCCGCGACGTCATCATCGTCGCCAGCGTTTCCTGCATCTACTCCCTCGGTGATCCCGCCGAGTATTCCGAGCTCGTGCTTGCCGTCCGTCCCGATATGGAGATGGAGCGCAACGATTTTATCAAGCGTCTGATCGCCATCAGCTATACGCGTAACGATATGTCACCCGCTCGTGATTCCTTCCGCGTCCGCGGCGATACCGTCGAGGTCATTCCCGCATCGGGCAACGATAAGGCTCTGCGCGTTGAATTCTTCGGCGACACGATCGAGCGTGTTTCAGAAATTAATGTAGTCACGGGCGAGCTTGTCCGCCGCCTTTCCTACGCCGCGATCTACCCGGCAACGCACTATGCAGTTTCGGACGATAAGCGCGAAAAGGCACTTGCCGAGATCGAGCGCGAGATGAAGGAGCGCGTTGAGTTCTTTGAATCAAATCATAAATACCTTGAAGCGCAGAGGATTTCAGAGCGCACGAAATATGACCTCGAGATGCTGCGCGAGATCGGCTTCTGCTCGGGAGTCGAGAACTACTCCCGCGTCCTTGCGGGAAGAGAACCGGGTTCCACACCGTATACGCTTCTCGATTATTTCCCGAAGGATTTCCTTCTTTTTGTCGACGAGTCGCACGTAACTCTCCCGCAGGTCGGCGGTATGAGCGGCGGCGATACAGCAAGAAAGAGAAATCTCGTCGATTTCGGATTCCGTCTGCCCTCGGCATATGATAACCGTCCGCTTTATTTTAATGAATTTGAAGAAAAGATCAATCAAGCCGTCTTCGTCAGCGCAACGCCCGGCGATTACGAGCGCGATCATTCCGAACGTGTCAGCGAACAGCTCATCCGTCCCACGGGACTTGTTGATCCCGAGATCGAGGTAAGACCTATCGAGCATCAGGTCGATGATCTCCTCGGTGAGGTCAAGATACGAGCCGAGCGTAACGAGCGAAGCTTGGTTACCACCCTCACCCGCAAAATGGCGGAGGACCTGACCGATTATCTTGCAAATAACGGAGTTCGCGTGCGCTATCTGCACCACGAGGTCGAAACAATGGAGCGAACCGAGATCATCCGCGATCTCCGTCTCGGAAACTTCGACGTTCTCGTCGGAATCAACCTTCTCCGCGAAGGTCTTGATATCCCCGAGGTATCGCTTGTTGCCATCCTCGATGCCGACAAAACGGGCTTCCTGCGCTCCGAAACCTCGCTGATACAGACCATCGGACGTGCTGCGCGAAACGTAAACGGTAAGGTAATAATGTACGGCGACGAGATAACCAAGGCTATGCGCAGCGCGATCGCCGAGACCAACCGCCGCCGCAAGGTGCAAGAGGAATATAACAAAGCCCACGGCATCACTCCCCGTTCCGTCGAAAAGAAGGTCGGCGATCTTATCGAGATCGCACCCCCCGGCGGCAAGGACGAAAAGCAGAAGAAGCAGCCCGAAAAGAAGCTTTCAAAGCGCGACCGCGAGGCTATGATCGAAAAGCTGACCGCCGAAATGAAGGACGCCGCCCGCCGCCTCGACTTCGAGCTCGCGGCATATATCCGTGATAAGATCCGCGCACTTCGTGAGGACACTGTAAAATAATTATTTAAGGAATAAAAATGTCAAAAGAACTTATAATCAAAGGCGCAAGAGTACACAATCTGAAAAACGTTGACGTCACGATCCCGCGTGATAAGCTCGTCGTGCTGACGGGTCTTTCGGGATCGGGCAAATCCTCTCTTGCATTCGATACAATTTACGCCGAGGGTCACCGACGCTTCGTCGAGTCGCTCTCGTCCTACGCGCGTCAGTTCCTCGGTCAGCTCGATAAACCCGACGTCGATATGATCGAAGGACTCTCGCCCGCAATTTCCATCGACCAGAAAACAACGTCCAAAAACCCGCGTTCGACGGTCGGTACCGTTACCGAAATTTACGATTACCTCCGTCTTCTTTACGCGCGAATCGGCGTTCCGCATTGCCCCATCTGCGGCAAGGAGATCCGCCGACAGACGATAGATCAGATAATCGAAAAGATCGAAACTCTCCCCGAGGGCGAGCGATTTATGGTGCTTTCCCCCGTTGTAAGAGCAAAAAAGGGTATGCACGAAAAGGTGCTTGCCGATGCAAAAAAATCGGGATATACCCGCGTCCGCATCGACGGAAGCCTTTATGATCTTGATGAAGAAATAAAGCTCGATAAAAATATCCGCCACTCGATCGAAGTCGTCGTTGACCGACTCGTGATGCGTGAGGGTATCCGCTCCCGTCTTGCGGACTCGGTTGAAACCGCGCTTTCGCTTGCAGAAGGCAGACTTCTCATCGTCACCGTACCTCGTGAGGGCGAGCCCGAGGAGCTTGAATTCTCGCAAGCCTATGCCTGTGAGGAGCACGGAATCTCATTTGGCGATCTCGAGCCGAGAATGTTCTCCTTCAACAATCCGCAAGGCGCCTGCCCCGATTGTGCGGGTCTCGGCGTGACGCGCCGTATCTCGCCCGAAAAGATCATCCCCGATCTTTCGCTCTCGCTTGCCGAGGGCGCAATTCAGGTCAACGGCTTCAAAACTCTCGTTGAGGAAAGCTGGAACGGTCCGCTTGTACTTGCTGTTGCGGAAAAATACGGCTTCAATCTTGATATGCCTTTGTCCCAATATACCGAGGAGCAGATGAACATCCTCCTTTACGGCACGGGCAATGAAAAGTTCCACGTCATACGCTATTTCGGCAAGGAAGCGCACGAGCGCGATGCGAAATTTGAGGGAATTATTCCGATAATCGAACAGAGGATGCAGTACGGCGGCGCAGAGGCATACTACGAAGAATTTATCGAGGAAGTTCCCTGCCAGAAGTGCGGCGGCAGAAGACTTAACGAAATGGCTCTCGCCGTAACCGTCGGCGGACTTGCAATCGATGAGTTCTGCAATCTCTCCGTCAGCAACGCTCTCAAGCTTATGTCGAGCGAAACTCTCAAGCTTACTCCGAGCGAGGAAATGATAGTTAAGGAAGTTCTCAAGGAGATCCGCGCGCGACTTTCCTTCCTTGAAAGCGTAGGACTTGACTACCTCACACTCTCGCGCCGTGCGGGAACTCTCTCGGGCGGTGAAGCGCAGAGAATAAGACTTGCAACACAGATCGGCTCGTCCCTCGTCGGCGTGCTTTACGTCCTCGACGAGCCGAGCATCGGACTTCATCAGCGCGACAGCGAAAGACTTATAAATACTCTCTGCCGTCTGCGCGATCTCGGAAATACCGTTCTTGTCGTTGAGCACGACGAGGAGATGATGCGCCGCGCTGACTTCCTCGTCGATATCGGCCCCGGTGCGGGCGTCCACGGCGGACGGGTAGTATCCGCGGGCACTCCCGAGGAGGTCATGGCGGACGAAAATTCTCTCACGGGCGCGTATCTTTCGGGCAGAAAGAAGATCGAAGTCCCCGAAAACCGCCGCCCCGGAAACGGCAACTTCCTCAAGGTGCGCGGTGCGGAGGTCAATAACCTCAAAAAGGTAGACGTCGATATTCCTCTCGGATGCTTCGTCTGCGTGACGGGAGTTTCGGGCTCGGGCAAATCTTCGCTCGTAAACGGCGTCATCGACCCCGTCCTTCTGACCAAGCTCAACGGCGCGCGCCGTAAAGCCGGCAAACATATTTCTGTCGAAGGCATCGAGCACCTCGATAAGGTCATCGACATCGACCAGAGCCCCATCGGACGCACTCCGCGCTCCAATCCCGCCACCTATACGGGACTTTTCAACGAGATCCGTACACTCTTCGCAAGAACTCCCGACGCGATCGCGCGCGGCTACGGTCCCGGAAGATTCTCCTTTAACGTCAAGGGCGGACGGTGCGAGGCTTGCGGCGGCGACGGTGTAAGATGCATAGAAATGCACTTCCTGCCCGATGTCTACGTCACCTGCGACGTCTGCAAGGGACAGAAATACAACCGCGATACTCTTGAGGTTAAATATAAAGGAAAGAATATTTACGAGGTCCTCGAAATGACCGCCGAGGAAGGACTCGTCTTCTTCGACAGTATCCCGAAGATCCGCAAGTATCTGCAGACCCTCTGCGACGTCGGTCTCGGATACATCAAGATCGGTCAGTCCTCGACCACGATCTCGGGCGGTGAGGCGCAGAGAGTCAAGCTTGCCACCGAGCTTGCAAAGCGCGGTACGGGCAAGACGATGTATATTCTTGACGAGCCGACAACCGGACTTCACACCGATGACGTGTCGCGCTTGCTCGGTGTTCTCTCGCGACTTGTCGATGCAGGTAATACCGTTCTCGTCATCGAGCATAACCCCGAGGTCATCAAGTGCGCCGACTACATCGTCGATCTCGGCCCCGAGGGCGGCGACGGCGGCGGTACGATCGTTGCAACGGGAACACCCGAGGAAGTTGCAAAGGTCGACGCGTCATATACGGGCAAATTCCTCCGCGCATCTCTCGGAATGCCCGAAACGGAATAAATATTCAAGCAAATAGTTGTCATTTTCAACGAAATTTGAAAAAAGACTTGACATTTGCATAAATATACAGTATAATATGCATCGTAATCTTAAAAACAACTATGAAAGGATTTATTATCATGAAAAAGATTATTTCCCTCGCGCTCGCTCTCGTTATGATCTGCGGCGCAATGATCGCATTCGCTTCTTGTGAAAAGAAGGGCGACACACTTGTTATGGCTACCAACGCTGCATTCCCTCCCTATGAGTTCAAGGAAGGCGATGCTTTCGCAGGTATCGACGTTGAGATCGCACAGGCTATCGCTGAAAAGCTCGGCAAGAAGCTCGAGATCGCTGACGTTGAGTTCGGCTCCATCATCGGCGGCGTTCAGGAAGGCAAGTACGATTTCGGTATGGCAGGTATGACCGTTACCGAGAAGCGTCTTGAAAGCGTAAACTTCTCCACCACCTACGCAACCGGTATTCAGGTTATCATCGTAGCTGACGGCTCCGCAATCGAGTCTCTCGACTCCATCTTCGTATTTGACGAGAACGGCGATCCCATCGCTCTTCAGAATCCCGATATCAAGGTTGGCGTTCAGCAGGATACCACCGGTGATATCTACTCTTCCAGCGACGTTACCGGTTGGGGTCTTTGCGACGTAACCGAGGATGGCACTATGACCACCGACCGTGTTATTCGTTACAAGACCGGTGCAGAGGCTGTTGCAGCTCTCAAGTCCGGCAAGGTTGACTGCGTTATCATCGATAACGAGCCCGCTAAGTCCTTCGTTGCAGCTAACGAGGGTATCCACATTCTCGCAGGCGACAACGAGTACGCTATCGAGGACTACGCTATCTGCGTAGCTAAGGAAAACACCGCTCTTCTCGAGCAGATCAACAAGGCTCTTGCTGAACTCACCGAGGACGGCACCATCGCTAAGATCATCGAAAAGTACATTCCCAGCGGAAACTGATTGGGATTTATAAAAGCTATAACCGGGTGTTGCACTTAGGTGCAACACCCATGTTTAGCGTTAATAGGATTAATGGAATGAAAGAATTTTTTCAGGATTTTAAAGACGAATTTATTTTGAATTTCGTCGACGGCAATATGTGGAAGTGGCTTGTTGACGGTCTTAAAAACACCCTCATCATCACCTTCTTTTCGCTTATTATCGGCGTTGTGATCGGTATTATCGTTGCTTCCATTCGCTCGACCTTTGATAAGAATCGCGAGGTATACCGCAGACGCGGCGGATTCTTCTACTATTTTCAGTGGTGCATCAACGCCCTTGCGAACGTGTATCTGACCGTTATCAGAGGCACTCCCGTAGTCGTTCAGCTGCTGATTTCGTACTTCATCATCTTCTCCTCGTCGAGAAACGGTATCGGCATCGCGATCTTCGCGTTCGGTCTTAACTCCGGCGCGTACGTTGCCGAGATCTTCCGAGGCGGTATTATGGCTATCGATCACGGACAGTTCGAGGCAGGCAGATCGCTCGGCTTCAACTATTTTCAGACGATGATGTATATCATAATTCCTCAGGTCATCAAGGCTGTTCTCCCGACCCTTTGTAACGAGTTCATCGTTCTTCTCAAGGAGACCTCGGTTGCGGGCTACGTTGGAATTATGGACCTTACCAAGGCGGGAGAGCTTATCCGCGGACGTACCTTCTCCGCGTTTATGCCCCTTATCGCGGTAGCACTTATCTACCTTGTGGTCGTCGTTGTACTTACACAGCTTGTAAAGATCCTCGAGAGGAGGTTGCGCAAAAATGAGAGATAATTCCGCTATAATTCAGACCATCGGTCTTAAAAAGTACTATAACGGAGAGTCTATCAAGGCTATCGACAACGTTGATCTTTCTATCTCCCGCGGCGAGGTGGTTGTTATCATCGGTCCTTCGGGAAGCGGCAAATCGACCTATCTGCGCTCTCTCAATCTTCTTGAACTGCCCACCGACGGCTCTATCATCTTCAACGGAGTAGATATTGCC
The DNA here is from genome assembly GCA_017387685.1 of Clostridia bacterium. GTDB lineage: Bacteria > Bacillota > Clostridia > Oscillospirales > CAG-272 > CAG-390. Next base: position 24,679 of record JAFOEU010000006.1, on the reverse strand, counting down.
GATAAGAACGTTGATATCAATGTTCACCGTCAGAAGATGGGAATGGTGTTCCAGCACTTCAATCTCTTCCCGCATATGACCGTTCTCGGCAATATGACGCTCGCTCCGATGAAGCTTCTGGGGAAGACTCGTGAGGAGGCAGAGGCGAAGGCGATGGAGCTTCTCCGCCGCGTAGGACTTGAAAACAGAGCCGATGCCTACCCGAGCCAGCTTTCGGGCGGTCAGAAGCAGAGAATTGCGATCGTTCGCGCGCTCTGCATGGAGCCCGACGTAATGCTCTTCGACGAGCCGACCTCTGCCCTCGACCCCGAGATGGTCGGCGAGGTTCTCGAGCTTATGAAGCAGCTTGCGGACGAGGGAATGACGATGGTTGTAGTTACTCACGAAATGGGATTTGCCCGCGAGGTTGCTGACAGAGTTATCTTTATGTGCGACGGCAAGATCGCGGAGGAGGGAACTCCCGAGGAGATCTTCACCGCACCCCAAAACCCCAGAACCAAGCAGTTTCTCGACAGTATTCTCTAAAATATATTTGCACCGATACGCAAAAAAGCGCATATCGGTGCACTTTTTTCTTTATAATGTAATTATTCACAATATCGTAATTGACATGTAACTCTAAATAATATATAATATTTACGCTAATTTTATCGGGAGGTCTTGATATGCCCCGCTTTTTCGTGTCAAAAGAGAATATAAATGAAGAAGAACGCTCAATCTCCATACTCGGAGAGGATGCGTTTCATATAGCTCGATCGCTTCGTATGGCTGTCGGTGATGCTCTCACAGTTTGCGACGGGGAGGGAATGGACTATGAGTGCAACCTCACCAAGATCCGCGACGATCGCGTGGATTGCGATATAGAGATCTCTCGCCCGTGCCCTGCCGAGCCGCCTTACCGCGCGACTCTTTATCAGGCACTCGTCAAGGGCGAAAGGCTTGACGTTGCCATTCAGAAGTCGGTTGAATTCGGCGTCAGCAATATAGTACCATTTGAATCCTCGCGCTGTATCGTCCGTATGAAGGGCGAAAAGGAGGGCTCAAAATCACAGCGCCGCCGCCGTATAGCCGCCGAAGCGGCAAAGCAGTGCGGACGCGGAATCATTCCCGCAGTTGCCGAGCCGATTTCGTTCGCGGATATGATAGCCGAAGCCGCAAAGGCAGACCTTGCGATCTTTTGCTATGAAAAAGAAGGCGAGAGAATGCTCGGTGCAACTCTTGAAGCACTTCGCGCCAACCCGCCGAAAACAGTTGCGATCGTAGTCGGACCTGAGGGAGGTTTTTCCCCGGAAGAGGCTGAAAGAGCAGAAAAAGCAGGTCTTTCGCTCCTCGGACTCGGCAAAAGAATACTCAGAACCGAGAGCGCAGCAGCCTTCGTGCTCGCGTGTCTTTCCTCTGAATTTGAACTAAGATAATTGACAAAAACAGGAAAAAGCCGTCCTTTTGCGGCTTTTTTGGTTTGTTTATGAAATATTTACAAAAAAACAGGGGTAAAATTAGAAATAATATTCAAAACCCTATTGAAATTTAACAAAAATTATAGTAAAATATAGTACAGTATATACAAAATTACTACCCAAACAAAAGGCTTAGCCTTTTGCAGAAAGGATTGGATTATTAAGGATGTCTAACAGACTGTTTCAAGGCGTAATTCATCAGATGAAGGATAGCGTTGACCGTACTATCGGCGTTATCGACGAAAACGGCATTATTATTTCTTGCTCCGAGCTTGTGAAGATCGGTGAGTCCAGAGCCGCAGCACGTGACGGTATGATCTACGCGTCTTCTCTCGAGTCGTTTTGCAAGGGCGGATATACATACCGTTCGATCGGCTACGGAGTGAAGACCGAATATCTTGTCTTCGTTGAGGGCGAGGATAAGATGGCAGACGTGCTCTCCAAGATGCTTGCAGTTTCGCTTTCCAACATCAAGAATCTTTACGACGAGAAGTACGATAAGCGTTCTTTTATAAAAAATATTATTATGGACAATATTTTGCCCAGTGATATTTATATCAAGGCAAAGGAGCTCCATTTTAATACCGACGAGCACCGCGTGGTATTTCTTATCAAGTTCCTCGGTAAAGCGGATATGCTCCCTTACGAAATGCTCCAGAATATGTTCCCCGATAAGACACACGAGTATATCATCAGTGTCGGTGAGCGCGATATAGTTCTCGTAAAGGACGTAAAGCCCGGAACGGAGGCTCGCGATATGGAAAAGATCGCGCAGAAGATAGCTGATACTCTCAATACCGAGTTCTATACCAAGGTTACCATCGGTATCTCCACCATCGTTGAGACTCTCAAGGATCTCGCGGGTGCATACAAGGAGGCACAGGTCGCTATCGAGGTAGGAAAGGTATTCGAAACAGAAAAGAATATCATCAGCTATGAAAATCTCGGCATCGGCAGACTTATCTATCAGCTCCCCTCCACCCTCTGCGAGATGTTCCTCCACGAGGTATTCAAGAAGGGAAGCCTTGAGTCTCTCGATCAGGAAACTCTTATGACCATTCAGTGCTTCTTCGAGAACAACCTCAACGTATCTGAGACCTCGAGAAAGCTCTTCGTTCACAGAAACACTCTCGTTTACCGTCTTGAAAAGATCCGCAAGCTTACGGGACTTGATCTTCGCGAGCTCGAGCATGCGATCACCTTTAAGGTTGCTCTTATGGTAAAGAAATATATGTCTACCAAGGGTATCAAGTATTAAACTGCAATGATAGACTTTATTAACGTTACCAAAGAATACAGCGATACTGCGGCACTCTCAAATGTCAGCTTTCATATTGACAACGGCGAGTTCGTATTCATCGTAGGACATTCGGGTGCGGGAAAGACCACAATGACGAAGCTGCTCCTCCGTGAGGAAAAGGTTACGGAGGGACAGATACTCGTTGACGGCATAGACGTTACGGAGCTTTCTGCCCGTAATATTCCGCATTACAGACGCAAGCTTGGTATGGTCTTTCAGGATTTCAGGCTTTTTAAGGATAAAACCGCATACGAAAATATTGCTTGCATTATGCGCGCTGTAGGTACGCCGGGAAGAGAAATACGCAATCGCGTGCCTGCGCTGCTGCGTACAGTTGCGATCGAGGATAAGGCGAAGCATTTTCCAAGCGAGCTTTCAGGTGGCGAGCAGCAGAGAGTGGCTCTCGCGCGTGCGATCGCCAATAACCCCGATATCATTATAGCTGACGAGCCCACCGGTAACATTGACCCCGAGATGAGCATTGAAATAATGAATTTGCTTATGAGGATCAATACCCTTCTTGGCAAAACGGTTATCGTGGTCACTCACGATCTGGGGCTTGTTGCCCGCTACGGACATAGAGTTATCCGTCTTGAGGGCGGTAAGCTTGATTCGGATATAAGCCTCTCCGGCGAAGATTCGGAAAATGCAGTGCTTGGAGGTATGAACAATGAATAATTCACCCAAGCGCTCCGTTCATTTTTATAATCCTCTTTACCTGCTGTTTGATGCCTTCCGTAATCTTTGGAGACATCGAGTAACGGGATTCGCCTCTGTTCTTGTTCTTTCATCTTGCTTGATTCTCCTTGGAGCATTTGGGCTTCTTATCAGAAATATCGACGTTAATATTGAAAAGCTCGGTCTCCTCAACGAGATCGTGGTATTTACCGATTACGACGTCACCCCCGAAAAGCTTCAAGTGATAGCCGATGATATAAAAGCACTTGAAAACGTTTCTTACGTTGACTTCATATCAAAAGAAAGCGGCTTTGAATCTATGAAGGAAACATATCCCGATTATGCTGCACTTTTCGATTCGATTGAACAAAGCGGCGACAATCCTCTGGCAGATTCCTTCATTGTAACGTATAAAAGCACCGCAGGTGCAAATAAGCTTGAATACGATCTTCTCAGAATCGATGGCATTATGAAGGTCAACAACCGCGTTGATTATGCCGCTGCTATTGAAAACTTCAAGAGCGGAGCATCCTTTGTTTTTGCCTGGTTCTTTGCACTTTTGCTTGCAGTAAGCCTTTTCGTTATCTTCAATACCGTCAAGCTTGCTGTTCACGGCAGAAGAACCGAGATCAGCATAATGCGATTTATCGGTGCCACCAAGCTATATATTATTACCCCCTTCCTGATTGAAGGCGTTGTGATAGGCGTAGTTTCTGCGCTTTTGGCATATTTTGCGGATATGTGGCTTTATTCCTACGTTGTCAACTCGATGGAGGTTGGAACGTCGCAGCTGCTTAATATGTTCACACTCGTGCCCTATTCCGATATGCAGACAGAGCTCCTTTTGATCTTTATCCTGCTTGGAACGGTAACGGGTAGCGTGGCAAGTATCGTATCACTTTACAAAAACCTCAGCAACTAATCTCTATACAGGAGAAAATAATGATAATAAACGAAACAAAAAAAGCGGCTTTTCGCTGTTTGACAATATTTTTGTCGCTTGTTTTGCTCGTATCCGCGATCCCCTTTTCGGTAAATTCCGTCTATTACGATAAAGCCGATTATAACGACGTCAAGGACGAAGACCTTGAGGCTATGCGTGAGCAGCTCAATGAGTATGACAGTATGCTCAAAGAGATCAAAAAGAATCTCAAGGAAAACGAAAAGCTTCAGGCTAACGCAGACGAAACCAGAAAAATGTATCTCCAGGCTGAAGCCATATATAACGACCAGCTCAAGGATCTTGAAAAAGCAAAGCTTTATTACGACAACGAGATCGAGCGCGTCGGCAAGGAAATTGCGGAGATTCAGATTGAATACGACCGAGAGTACGAAACCTTTCTTGGTATTCTTCGTATGACCTACGAGGAAGGAACAGCAAACTTTTTGGAAATCTTGCTCGGAGCTGAAAGCTTTACAGATCTTTTGGCGAGAATAGATAGAGTAAGCTCCCTGATGAGATACAGCGATAATCTTATGAATACGCTGTCTGCTCAAAAGTATCTTCTTGATGCAAAATACCGTCAGTTCGTAAAGGACTCCGAGGCTCAGGACGAGGCTATTGCAGCGCTTGAGGCAAAGCAAGCGGAGCTTGCGCAGTGGAAGCTTGAAAACGAAGCACAGCTCGCGCAGATCGAAGCCGAGATAGAAAGGCTGACGGGCGAAAAAGGCGAATATGAAAGCCTTTCGGCGCTTCTTGACGCCGATTTTGAGGCAGAGGTAGCAGCCGCTATCGCTGAAGAGAATAAGCGTCGTGAAGAAATTGCGATCGCAAAAGAAAAGGAGGAAGAGCGCAAGCGTCAGGAGGCTCTCGCGGAAGCTATCCGTAAGCAGTCATACCTTTGGCCGGTGCCGCTTTCGTTTAATACTCTTTCATACGATTGGGGATACCGCACTATCAGCTCCCTCGGATACAATAATAAATTCCATTACGGTATTGATATCCCCGCTTACCGCGGAACAGATATCTACGCTTCCAAGGCGGGCAAGGTACTTATCGCCAAGTACCATTCGTCTTACGGAAACTACATACTGCTCGACCATGGCAACGGCTATAACACGCTTTATGCCCATGCATCCAAGCTTTACGTCAAAGCGGGTGAATATGTTGAGCAGGGTCAGGTTATTGCCGCTATCGGCACAACCGGAACAAGCACGGGCAACCATCTTCACTTTGAGGTACGCATCAACGGTGAAAAGGTCGATCCGATGAAATACCTTAAAAAGCCTTAAACGGAGGTTGCTAAATGAAAAAAAGATTTTCAATCTCAGCGTTGCTTTTGTTCGTTGCCGCAGCAGTTTTGCTCACGGCAATGACGTCATGCGCGCTGATAGATTCACATTACCGCGAGGAAGCCGGCTCTATTATAGGAGATAACCAAGGCTCGTCTAAGCTCAGCGGAAAGCTTGAAACAATAATTGAACTTTTCGAGACGTATTCCTACTACAAAATCGACGAAGAGGTCCTCTGTCGCGCTCTTGTCAGAGGTATGGAATTTTCTATTAATGACAGATATGCAGAATATTATGACGCCGAGGAATATGCGCTTATGACCGCTGAAAATCAGGGCGAGACTCAGGGCATCGGCGTAACCGTTATCGAAAACGCAGATCACAAATGCATCGAGATCATCTCGGTGCTTCCCAACTCCCCCGCGCTTGCTGCAGGGGTTGAGCCCGGAGACCTGATCATTTACGTAGGCGGAGGAGAGAATAAGGAAAAGGTATCCGAGCTCGGATACTACGCCGCACTCGCAAAGCTTCAGGGCCTTAAGGGCACCGTTTGTGAGTTCACCGCTCTCCGCGGAAACGAGGAAATCGAATTCTCGATAATGAGAGATACCTTTACCTCCGAGTCCGTGACCTACAGAGTTTGCGCTACCGAGCCTAAGGTCGGAATCGTAAAGATCATTCAGTTTGATCTTACCACCCCCGGTCAGTTCTGCACCGCTATGGATTCTCTCATCGCGTCAGGCGTTGAATACTTTGTTTTTGACGTAAGATACAACGGAGGCGGAGATTTGGCATCCATCACAGCGGTTCTCAGCTATATGCTTGAGCAGAATGACGTTCTTATCAAGACTCGTGACCGTTCGGGCAGCGAGGTTATAACTAAGGTTGACGAGGTCAAGTACGCGTTCACATCACCCTATGCCGCTTGTAACGTTTCAAAGAGCGAGATCGGCAAATACCGCGATAAGGTAAAGGGTAAATCCGCAGTACTTGCAAACGAAAGCACCGCATCCGCTGCTGAGCTTTTCACCTGCGCTCTTATGGATTACGAAATTTCCGAGATCGTTGGAACCACCACCTACGGCAAGGGAAGCATGCAGTCTATCTTCTCTCTTCAGTACTACGGCTACGATGGAGCTGTTAAGATGACTACAAAGATGTATTTCCCGCCCTTGTCCGATGGCTATGACGGCATCGGTATCAAGCCCGACCTTGAGGTCAAGCTTGACGAAGCACTGAAAAATAAAAATATATATAAAATCACCGATGAGGAAGATAATCAGCTTCAGGCTGCGATTTCCCTGATCGTAAAGTAAGGAGAAGAACAATGTCCACTAAACCTATTTATTATACCCAGGAAGGCTACAACGAACTGGTAGCCGAGCTCGATTATCTGAAAAATACACGCCGCGCAGAAGTTATTCACGACATCGAAGTAGCTCGTGGATTCGGAGACCTTTCCGAGAACGCAGAGTACGATGAGGCGAGAACAGAACAGGCGAGAGTTGAAAGCCGCATTAAGGAGCTTGAGGATAAGATCCAGAATGCCGTTATCATCGACGAAAGCCAGATCGACTCCACCATTATTTCCGTCGGTTCTACCGTAACCGTATTCGACAAGGACGATCAGATGGAAGTTACCTACATTATCGTAGGCTCCAACGAGGCATCTCCCGCCGAGGATAAGATCTCGGATATGTGCCCCATCGGCCGCGCACTCGTCGGTAAGAAGGCGGGCGCAACCGTTACCGTTGACGCTCCCAACGGCTCTTTCGAGCTTGATATCCTCAAGGTTGAAAGAACCAAGAATAAGTAAGAGAGGATCCATATAAAATGGCAGATATTATCAACAACGAAAATGCCGTCGAATCCCCCGAGGTGAACGTATCCTCGGAGATAGAGATCAGACGCGCAAAGCTTGAAAATCTTATTGAAGCGGGCAAGAACCCCTTCGAAATTATGAAGTATGACGTCACCGCTTATTCGGCTGACATCAAGGCAAATTTCGAGGAGTGGGACGGTAAGACCGTTTCTCTTGCAGGTCGTATTATGAGCCGCCGCGATATGGGCAAAGCAAACTTCATCGACCTTGCTGACGGTAAGGGCAGAATTCAGTGCTACATCCGTATCAACGACATCGGCGAAGAGGTTTTTGCAGACTACCGCAAGTGGGATATCGGTGATATCATCGGTATCGAGGGATTTGTATTCCTCACCCGCCGCGGCGAGATCTCGATCCACGCGCAGAAGCTCACCCTCCTTTCCAAGTCCCTCTTGCCTCTCCCCGAGAAGTTCCACGGACTTAAGGATACCGATACCCGTTACCGTCAGAGATACCTCGACCTCATCGTTAATCCCGAGGTTAAGGATACCTTTGTAAAGCGCAGCCTTATTATGCGCGAGCTCCGCGCTTTCCTCGACTCCAAGGGCTTCCTTGAGGTTGATACCCCCATACTTACCCCCTTTGAGATCGGCGCATCCGCACGCCCCTTCCTTACCCATCACAACACTCTTGATATGGATATGGTTCTCCGCATTGAGACCGAGCTCTACCTCAAGCGTCTTATCGTCGGCGGTATGGATAAGGTATACGAGGTAGGACGTATCTTCCGTAACGAGGGTATGGATACCAAGCATAACCCCGAGTTCACCTCCATCGAGCTCTATCAGGCGTACACCGATTATCACGGTATGATGGACCTCGTTGAGGAGATGATGAAGACCGTTGCGATGAACGTTTGCGGAACTCTTACCGTAAACTATCAGGGCAAGGAGATCGACCTCTCCAAGTGGGAGAGAATGACCATGGTTGAGGCTGTCAAGAAGTATTCCGGCGTTGACTTTGCCGCTATCACCTCCGATGAGGAAGCGATCGCGATCGCAAAGGAAAAGCACGTTGAGCTTCCCGCTGTTAAGACCAAGGGCGCGATCCTCGTTGAGTTCTTCGACGCATTCGTTGAGGAGAACCTCATCCAGCCCACCTTCATCTACGATTACCCCGTAGAGAACAGCCCGCTCGCAAAGAGAAAGCCCGAGGATCCCGCATTCACCGAGCGCTTTGAGTACTTCATCAACGCAACCGAATTCGGCAACGCATTCTCCGAGCTCAACGATCCTATCGACCAGAGAGAACGCTTTGAGCGTCAGGTGGCAGAGAGAAAGGCACAGGATCCCGCGTGCAAGGCGCAGGTTGATTACGACTACATCACCGCTCTCGAGTACGGCCTCCCCCCCACAGGCGGACTTGGCTTCGGCGTAGACAGACTCGTAATGCTCCTCACCGACTCCGCATCCATCCGCGACGTCCTCCTGTTCCCCACAATGAAGCCCATCGACTGATAAACATAAAAAACAATGCATCGCAATTTGCGATGCATTGTTTTTTTATGGTGTTTAGAGATACATAACGTCAATACCCAGCATTCCGCAAAGATCTGCGATCTGAGCTCTGTTATCACCGTAGGTAATGATATAATGCTGACAAGCAACATTCTGGGCGAAGTTCTCAACGTCCGGAATTTCTATCTCAAGAGCAGAGAGCTGAGGTGCCGGCTGATCCCAACCGCATTCTTCCCACTTGGGAGGAGTCTTGCCGTTACCGAGGATCACGTGCATCGTGTACTTGCCGTCCTTATACACAAGTCTGCTCATTGTAAGCACGCCTGTCTTTACCTTTGAGACGTTGAGTATGCCCTGCGTAAGCAGACCGAAAGCCGCGGGAAGCACTGTGTAAGTTTCACCGTCGATCATATCAGCAGCTACAAAGTCGGGGACGCCGGCAAGAACGCTGCCCTCAAAGAACTCATAGAACTCAAGATATCCTGCGAGCTGTCCTGTGAGTCTGTTCATCATAAGCTGTGTTACTGCTCCGAGAGAATCGTTCTCGGGAACGGTGGTATATCCATCCTCGGACAGAAGCATAAATATAGGAGCAGGGGGGAAGCCGCAGAGCTTCTTCATACCGTCAACGTCCTTAAGAGAAATGGATTTATAATTTCTCTCTTCGGCTATCTGCTTGACAGCGAGATAGTATCCCGCCGCCATCATCATTCCCTCGTCCTTGGCGGGCTTGAGGAAGTTCCATTTGAGGATCCTGTTATTGACGACCTCTCTCTTTTCTTCCTCGGAAAGCTTCTCGTATCTCTGCTGTATCTCAAGCATCTCGAAGGTCTCTATCTCGATGCCCGTAGTTTTCTTCAGAGACATTCCGTCGTATAATGTACCGTAGAGGTTCATATCGCGATATCCTGCCATACCTACTTTATCAGTAAGAAGAGCCTTGGCTGCGACAGCCGCCTTACAATAGTTCGCAACAACGTCGCTCTTTGTTTTCTTGCCTATAATATCATAGACATATTTGAACTTATAGCCAAGTCCCTCAAAGGTAGCGCGGAGTCCTGTTGTACCTGCTTGATCGGCGGTAGTTACAAGTCTGTCTCCCTCATACCAGCCGCAAAGTCCCCAAAGCACCATGGGAAGATGTCTGTAATGCTCTGTGACCTTAACTACTGCGTGAGTGGGAATCCAACCCGCGATGCAGACTACCAGTGCGTCAAACTTTTCCTTGCTCAGTGCATCCAGCGCGCCCTTGACCTGAGTCTCTTCATAGTCGTCGGCTACGGGATATACTGATACGAGATCAAGTCCCTCAGCCTTGAGAGCTGCTTCTGCGGCACTGCATTTTCTTATTATAACGTCAACGGGAGTGTTAACCTCACCAAAGCCTATAAATCCAATCTTTGCCATAACTAGTTCCTTTCGGTCAAATATTCAGTATCTTATCGTAATTGAGATATCTCTCGTAGCACTCTGTATAATCAGTGCCCTTACTTTCAAATATTTTGTCAAGCTCTATTACTTTTGCTGCCTGCTCCACGGACTCAAAAACTCCCGTTCCAACGCCGGCGAGTATCGCGGAACCCAGACAAGCAGTTTCTTTGTTTTTTAGAGTTACAAGTCTCTTGCCTGTCATATCTGCTTTCATCTGACACCAGAATGGGCTGTTGGCTCCGCCGCCCATGGCTCTGATCTCTTCAACGTCAAGTCCAAGATAGTCAAGATTTGACTTTAGCATACAAGCTACAGATTCCATAACGCTTCTTACAAAGTGGGCTCTCGTGTGCTCGGTAGTAAGTCCGGTGAAGCTGCCTCTTGCCGCGGGATTATACTTTGGCATAGTTGAACCGCAAAGGTAGGGAAGGAAGGTAAGTCCATCGCTTCCCGCAGGAACGCTGTCCGCAAGCTTGTCAAGCTCGGCAAAGGAGAAATTCTCGCAAAGAGCATTTCTAAACCATTTCAGCGCCATACCCGCTGTAGGAGTCCAGGAAAGTAAGCAGTATTTATCGTCATAGTTATAATGACAGGGAACGATGCTTTTTTCGTCATATTCGGGAACGGTCTCAGAGGGCATGAATATGACCATGGTGGTTCCTGTCATAACGCTGACAGTGCCCTGCCTGATAACGCCTGCTCCAATAGCACCGGCTATCTGGTCAATAGCACCCGTAACCACCTTCATGCCATCGTATTCGCCTACAGCCTTGGCGCTTGAATACAAAGCGGGAAGCATCTTTCTATCGATACCGATAAAGTCAAGCATCTCGTCCCACCACTGCGCCTTGTGGATATCGAAGTAAATGGTAGATGATTGAAGCGTCTTCTCGCTGATGAATTTTCCCGTGAGCTTATACAGTATCCAATCCTCAAGAAGAAAGATCTTCTTTGTCTTATCCCAGACATCCGGTTCATGTCTTTTTACCCACAAAAGCTTGCAGGCTGGCCATGTCGCCGTTATCTCGGGCTGTCCTGTGATCTCGTAAACTCGCTTGTGACCGAATTTTTCCGTGATTATCTGCGCTTCCTCTGTAGCTCTGTTATCAAGCCAGACTATAGCAGGACGCACGGGAGTGCCGTACTCGTCGGTGAGTATGAGAGTTTCACACTGTGTATCTACCGCAAGGGCATCCACCCCCACGGAAGCTTTGGCTTTTTCGATCTCAGCTTTGACTATCTCCCAGTATTTTTCACCGTCAAATTCAACGGTGTCTCCGTGAGAGTCAAGGGTATAATCCGCAGTAGAGGATATCTGTTGCTCAAGAGCATCATTGAACACAGCCGTTTTTACAGAGGTTGTGCCAATGTCAATTCCCATCAAATTCATTGTCTTATCTCTGCTGCTGAAGATCGAAATGAATGTCGTAAGCCTTCTCCTCGTCGGTAAACTTGTGACGTGTATCGATTACCTTACCGTCGTTGATCTTTCTGTCCTCAACATCCTCTGTCGTTCCCATAACGGTTACGTTAACCTGTCTGCGGCGGGCAGAAACATGATCCCAGTCGATGAAGTAGACGTGAGCAAACAGACCGAGGTCGACCTTGCCGTCCTTGATGGTAAGAGTTTCGCTTCTGCCGAAGAATACGGAACGGAGATGTCCGTCTGTGTTCATACTGGTGTAGTCGCCGGGCTCGTTAACGTATCTGCCGTACTGTGCGTGTACAGGGCCGGGATGACGGTACTGATGCTCTTCAGCAAAGTCGGGGATCATCTTTCTCATAATGTCGAGCAGGTCGTGCTGAAGGTACTCAAGATCGAAGGAGTCGATATCGTGAGAGCACTCCTGAACCATTACGGAGCAGGTAGTGTGATGAGAAACGATGGCAACTGTGCCGTTCTTAACGCCCGAAGCCTCAACAATGTCGAGAATCTCTTTTCTGATGTCGTGGAAGGTGGGGATCCAGCCTCTTGACTGAAGTTCGATTTCTTTTTGATAAACTTTGAATTCCATAGTTTTAAATCTCCTTGATTTTATAAATTTTATTGTTATTTTTTATTTTTAATATCTCGTTATTTATTGAGTCGTTCGCCGACCGCCCCGCTGGGATGCACGATGGCAAAGCTTTCATTCCGAAAATCTGTTTCCTCGATAAGCGCAGTCTGTAAAACGTGGAATATCACCGCTAACGAAACAGAAGAGGTTGTTCCTTGGCAATTGTATTTGTCGGTCTCTTTGTTTACGTATTGCTTTATTACTACGTCAGCCCCGCGAGCCAATGGAGACTCTGTGTTTTCGGTTATAGTGATTACCTTGACTCCCTTTTTCTTGCAGATGTCAAGAATAGGCACCAGCTCCTGCGTTTTTCCGCCTCGGGAAGCAAGCACCATAACATCTCCCTCCTGAAGATACCCCGTACCACCGTGTACCGCCTCTGCGGGAGATATAAATCTGGCGGGACGTTCTATGCAACACATCAGGTGTGTAAAATGCTGACACATTATTCCGCTGTGACCGCATCCTGCCGCAGCTATACGGGGAGCATTTTTTAGAAGTTCTACAGCCTTAGAATACACTTCCTCATCGAAGTAGTCAAGCATTTTCAAAATGCATTCGCTCTCTGTGAGGTATGCTTTTTTCGCCATTTCGATAGCTTCTTTTTTCATAATTACCGTCTCCTCAAGGATGAAGCTCATCCCAGGCTTTGCGGAGGTTGGAGATCATTTCCTCGACCATAGCGTAAGGATCCGCCGCCTTGAGTATGCCGCTCGTAGAGCCCGTTGCCTGTGCACCAAGCTTGATAGTATTGTAAACGTCCCGACCGTTCGAGATTCCCGCTCCCTGTAATACCATGATCTCGGGATTGATTTCCTGAACAGTCTTTATGGTCTCGATAACGTAGTTTGAATCGCTTGTCGTTCCCGTTCCGATAAGCTCTGTCGGTTCAGCAACGATAAGGTTCGGCGACATATGAGCAATTCTCTTTACGTCCTCCACCGTATCAGCACAAACGATAGTGGCAAGTCCTACTTCGTCAGCGCGGCGGATGGTCTTCTCAAGAGTTTCCATATCAAGCGGCTTTTCGGCGTGGTTGAGCATTACGCCCACTGCCCCCGCTTCCTTGACTGCTTCGGGGAGTACACTTCCGAGTCCTCTTCCGGGGACCAAGGCGTCCATATGCTGAGCGAAAATGAGTATTCTTTCAGTATTGTCCGCCAAAAGCTTGATGTCAGTATACTGCGGCGTTACGATAATGTCGACGTCGTATTTTATTGCTACCTTGTCGATTACCTTTGCCAGCTTGAGCATTTCATCGCCCCAGATGATCGCCTTTGGACCTACCTCAAAAAAAGGAGGCTTTATTTTAAATCCCTTATACATAAAATTTTCCTTTCATATTATTATTTTAAGTGTTTCACTTATACTATTTTACTACACAATCTTTCTCTTGTCAAGAGAAATTTTCGATTTTGTTTGCTTTTAATTCGCGACAAAAGAGAAACGAAAGTTATTCTTTTGTTGATAAATTTAAAAAATTTACATTTGAAAGTATTGACATTGCGTTCGAAATATGGTATCCTTCAAAGTGAAAGATATTTTTGGGGGAGAGAAAAATGACAGCCGAACAAAGAAAACAAAAAATAAGCGAACTGTTAAAGGAAAATGACTCGGTAAAAGTGACGGAACTGAGTCGTCTTTTCGGGGTCAGCGAAGTAACGGTGCGCGCTTACCTTGAGGATATGGAGAAAAAAGGACTTCTTGCGCGTATACACGGCGGCGCAGTGAGCTCATATAAGCCGTATTACAGTATGAACCTCAATCAAAGGTTGGAAGCTAACCAAAAGGAGAAGGTGGAGATCGCGGAAAAGATTGCCGATCTCATTGAGCCAAACGATACCATCATGCTTAACGCCGGAACTACCACGCTTTTGGCATTTCGTAAATTTCCCGCCGACTACAACCTCAATATCGTGACGAACTCCATCTCTATAGCTCTTGAGGCGTCCAGCAATCCCAACTACAACGTTATTCTGGCAGGCGGCGCTGTCAACACGAAATATCAGTTTACCTATGGCAACGACGCCACTAATCAGATTCGTAAATACCACGCCGACAAGCTTATCTTATCTGTGGACGGGGTAGATCCCACTCGCGGCTTTACCACCTACTACAACAAGGAATGTGACGTTGACGTGGCTATGATAGAGCAATCGGCGCTTTGTATAATTGCTGCTGATCGCTCAAAGTTCGGTCATTGTGCATTTGCCAAGATCAGCGATATCTCGGTAGCTGATTATATTGTTACAAACCCTCCTGTCTCAAATGAACTTTTCGATGTTCTTGCGGCCTTGGGCGTCAAGATCGTTTCGTAACGGAAGCTTCAAGCCGCAAGCAAGTTGGAAGAAACAAACTCCAATCGGGAATAAAACGGACAGGAAAAATCGTAGCCGCTTTTATTGTTTAGTCTTTAAATTTCAACACATCTGTGCTATATTTATATGTAATATCCAAGTGAGATTTCGGACCTTGGAGAAAAAGTGATTTTACCCCGGTTGTGCCCCATTTAACCGAGAAAATATGCGCATTTATGATAAGCTGATTGACGATATGACAAGGCAAAATCGTTGAAAAATCCAACAAAACAGCGACATCTTATGCGAGGTTATGAGGGGATATGAGAGGTAAAGGTTATTTCCCACAACGATGCCCATAGAATGATAAAAATAAATCAAGGCATCTCTTTTCGGGATGCCTTGATTTTTTTTGATAATTGTGATATAATGAATAAGCAGAGGTGTTAATATGAAAATAAACAATGATTATATCAAAGATTTCATAAAATCGTATATGTCGCTCTCCGAGAATAACAATATGAAGGAGCTGCCCGGCTTCGCCTTCGACGAGCCTATCGTCGGTTTCAGCCGCGGAGGCGATGAGCTTTACGATTTTTATAAGGAACACATTGACCGCGACTTTTACCGCACTCCGGCAGAATGGCTCGAATCTGCATTCGGAAGATCTTTCAATAAAGAGAATATCAGTGTTATCAGCTGGTTTCTGCCGCAGACCGCTGACACGAAAGAGAAGTGCCGTGAGCTTTACGATTGTCCTGCGTTTGAATGGACTATGGTCCGCGTTCACGGCGAGGAATGCAACCGCCGACTCGCAAAGGCGCTTGAGGAGCATCTTTGCTCAATGGGATATCCCGCGATCGCGCCCATGTCATCCGATGCTTTTTCGTGGGGCGACAGCGAGAAATTCGTTAAAATTTCAAACTGGTCGGAGCGCCATACCGCGTATATTTCGGGACTCGGCACGTTCGGACTTTGCGACGGCCTTATAACCGAAAAGGGCAAGGCGGGTAGATTCGGATCGGTTATAGTTGAGCTCCCTCTTGAGCCGACCGAGCGTAAATATAGTATTTATAATGAATATTGCCTTGCAAATGACGGCTGTCAGGCGTGCATTAAACGCTGTCCCGCCGGCGCGATCACCGAGCGAGGACACGATAAAGTCCTTTGTATGAAATACCACGCGGAAGTAATCAAGAAGATCGATCACGAACGTTACGGCTATGACGGATACTCTGTCTGCGGTCTGTGTCAGACGGGAGTTCCGTGCGAGAGTTGTAATCCGCAGAAAGGAAGAAAATAATGAAACAGTATGCACCCGGCAAAGAGCCGAAATTTGAGCGCGAGGATGAAAAGCTTGAAAATACCGATATTAACCTCGGCACGGGAATGCTCGCAAAGCTCGATAATTTTTGGTTTTATAATAAGTGGAAGGTTCTTGTTGTAGTCGGCGCGATAATGCTGATCGGAATTATGTGCGTTCAGATGTGCGGCAATACCGAGGATGACTTGACCTTGATGTATGCGGGCTCGTCATATCTTACCACCGTTCCGAATTATGAGGAAATTCTTGACACGTTTGAGAATGTTATGCCCGAGGATTTTGACGGCGACGGTGAAAAGCGTGCCGCATTTGCTGCGTTGAATATATTTTCAAAGGAGCAGATACAAGCGCGCAAGGATGCCATCGAGGCGGGCGAGGATCTTCCCGAGTATAACACTCACATCAATTCGCAGGAATACAATTCCTTCAACCGCCTGATGCAGACGGGCGAATACTCACTCTGCCTGCTCGAGGAATGGCTCTACGACAGCGTTGCAAAGGGCGTTTTCTGTAAGCTCGAGGACACCCTCGGCGCACAGCCCGAGTACGCGATAGACAAGTATGCAGTCTATTTCTGGGACACCGAATTCGCCAAGGCAAACGCCGAGGTCTTTGCCGCGATCCCCGCGAACACCGTCCTCTGCCTACGTATGAAGAATTCGATCACCAATAAGGGATCGGAAACCAACCATAACCGCGCGAAGGAAACATTTGTCGCGATATTGAATTATAAGCCTGAATAATATAATTACTCTATGTTGTAATTAAGGTTTAAACGGTATAACTGATGAAATGCAGTTATACCGTTTTGTTAGTTGAAATATAATATTTTAACCTGCGGTTGAATTGTGTTTCATGTCCGTGTCTTGCAAGATTTTGTTTTTTGATGTATAATATTATCAGAAGCACCGGTGATTCAATTGTTAAAAATGAGGTGAATTTATATGCAACTCTACATTGGAGAAAATATTAAGCGTTTAAGAAAACAAAAAGGAGTTACGCAAGAAACACTTGCAGAACATATGCACGTTTCCACTGCCGCGGTCTCAAAATGGGAGAGAAATGAAACGCTTCCTGATATCAGTATGGTAATTCCTTTGGCTTCTTATTTTGGTGTATCAACCGATGAAATTTTAGGTCTTAATGCTGCCAAGAATGAAGAAAAGATAAAAAGGTATTTAGATGAATCAAAACGTCTTGCAGCTCTTGGCAAAGAATATGATCGATTCGAGTTAATCTCAAGAGCATATAATGAATTTCCGAATGATTGGAGAATTGTTGAATTGTATATGTGGCAATTAAACTATGATCCGCATTGTACAGAGCCATACGGAAATGAAGTTCATAAAGAAGAATTGTATCGTTTGTGCGAGAGGGTTCTTGATGAATGTAATGTTGATCAAATGAGATATACCGCGCTTTCTATCATTGGCGGTTTGTATATTCTTGATGGTCAAAAGGAAAAAGCGCTTGAAACCGCAAAAAGATTTCCTGATTATTGGATGACTTCGGGGGAAGAACTTGAGGATAGCTTTGATCGCGAGAACGGAGAAGAAGGGGAATGGTTTGCTCAATTGCGAGAAAATATTTGGAATCTTACATCTATAATTGAAGTAAAGATTCGAAAAGCTGTGCTTGAGGCAAAAGATATTAGTAAGCAAGAGCAAATAAAAAATTTTGAAAAAGCAATTTCTTTATTAAAAATGGTCTTTGATGATGGTGATTATGGGTTTTATAATCAAGATTTAAGCGATCTATATTTTTGGATTGCAAATCGATACGCAATGATGGATGAATTCGATAAGGCTTTTCAAAATTATGAATTGGGATTTGAACACGCTAAAGCGTACGATTCGTTGCCGAGAATTACAGTTCATACATCATTTCTTGTCAAGGGAAAAATCTTTGATATGACAGAGACAAACTCATCCTGTGAGGAAAATATGATTGCACGGCAAATAGAGCGTCTGCAAGCTTGGGGGATTTACAAAAAGGTGAAGGATTTTTCTCAAATGAAAGATCTTATTGCTAAATATGAGCCTTTTGCGGGAAAGAAAAAAGATTATTCGTAACTGGCAAAGTTTATTTTCGTAAGTGCATATTAAAAATGGGAGGCCATAAAAAGCCTCCCGAATATTTTTTGAAGTTTGTTTTTTGTGCCTTGCAAATGGCATCGTTTTATTATCTGAACTGTCTTTGAACCTTGACTGCGATCTCTTCCATCTTCGGATAGCAAGCTTCGAAAAATTTCTTGTAGCACTCGCAGAAGCGGTTGAGGGATGGCGTGCCGTCGGTGATGGGCTCGCGCTCTCGTCGGCATCCGCCTCGACATAGGGGATACCATCGGCACTCCTTGCATTCCTCGTTGCAGTAAGTTGAAACACCTACGAACTTCTTTGCCATATCTCCGCAAATGAGCTCATCAAAGGAGTTTTCGTTGATGTTGCCAAGCTTCCACTCGTCAAGAACGTAGAAGTCGCAGGGGAAGACACTTCCGTCGCCCTCGACTACCGTATAACAGGTGCACACACCAGCCATTGCGCAGTTTTCGGGCGGTCTGCCGAGAAGCATACCGATGTAGTTGTCGAAATTGCGCACGCTGATCGGATGCCCCGAACAGAAATCCTTGTAGTACTCGTTAAAAGTAACCTTCAAGAACTCGGTGTATCTTTCGGGTGTGAGTGAAAATACCTTCTTCTCACCGTCGAAAGTATCAAGGCAAGGGATGAACTGAATGAATCCGTATTCCTTGAGCGAATCGTAAACCTTCTTCGGCGAGCGCGCGATGAAGTTGTTGACCACGCAGAGAATGTTGAATTCTACTCCGAATTTGTTAAACAGCCTTGCCGTTTTCTGTACGCGAGCAAAAGTGCCTTTTCCCGCCGCATCTACGCGGAGAGAATCGTGGATATCCTTCGTTCCGTCCATCGAAAGACCAACGAGGAAGTTGTTATCCGCGAGGAACTTTGCCCATTCCTCGTCGATGACGTATCCGTTGGTTTGAATGGCGTTCTGGACGGGGATCTTTTTTACGTTATACTTTTTTTCAAGCTCAAGCAGCTTGCGGTAAAAGTCGAGTCCCGCAAGGGTCGGCTCTCCGCCCTGAAAGGCGAAGGTAGCCGAGCCGCTTGCGTATTCAAATGCTTTTTTGATAAGATTTTCAAGCGTCGCCTCCGACATAATGCCGTAGGACTTTACCTCGCGGTTGTCGGTTATGTCGGCGTAAAAGCAGTATTTGCACCGCATATTGCAAAGCGAGGATGCGGGCTTGATAAGAACGCTGATGGGTGGCAAGATTATTCCTCGCCTTCAACGGTATTTTCGGTATTCTCGTAAGCGAAGCGGAAAAGATCGCCTTCCTCAACCACAACTTCAGCGAAGCCTGTTGAGTTTTCGGAAATGTACCAAAGATTGCCGTCTACAATAAAGAAATTGTTGCAAATGGAACGATCAGATCCGTGAAGATCATCGATAAGTGAAAGTGTGCCGCCGACGTAAGTCCAGACACCGTGCGCGTAATAATTCGAATCGGGACCTTCCTTGTAGGTGAAAGTGCCGTCCGAGTTGATCGAAATTGTAAATGCGCCGCCAAGACCTTCTTTTTCATAAATATAGGTTTTGTCGGTAAAGATGAAGTCCTCGCCCTTCTTGCCGCACGAAGCGAGAGCGCAAAGGAGCATGGATGCCAACAGAAAGATGGCTAAAAGTTTCTTTTTCATAAATAATTCTCCGATTAGTTAAGCTTTGCGAAAGGATCAACATTCCCCATAATCGCGGGGGTGAGACGGAACTTGAATGTGAATTCCTTCTCGTCGAATCTGAATTCGGGGAGGAGTGTGGGACCGCAGGAGTTCGAGCCGATACCGGTGTGTCTGTAATCAATGTTAACAACGGTTTCCTTAAGCGGAACGAGCTCGTAGTCGTGCGCGGTCTTTGCAATCTGCTCGGGAGTGAAGTGCGAGCAGTTGAAGGAAATGTCCTTGCCGTCTGCAAGAGCAAGAATGCCGTGGCGGCTCTCGTCGGTAACTGCAACCCACTTGGTGTCAGCGTGAGCCATATTTTCCTGAGGACGAACGTAGTGCTCGAAGTGGTCAACTACTCTCTCGCTGAACTTGCCGAGGTGAGTGGAGTTGCGAAGGTCGATATAGCTTTCGCCGGGGCCTCTGCCGAAGTATTCAAGCTTTTCGGTGCCCTCGGGCATCTTGAACTGAACGCCGAAGCGGGGGAGAGGAGGCAGATTTTCGCCAACCTTCGCGTTCATTTCTACCGAAAGCTCGCCCTCGTTAATGATCGCGTAGGTAGCTTCGATGCGTACAGCGGGAGCAAGAAGCTTTGCACCGAGAGAGAGGGAAGCCTTGAGGGTAACGCCGTTCTCGTCAGCATTTGCAACAGAGAGGGAATAGCACTTAACAGCCATTCTGTCAAATCCCTGATTGTACCAATCGTTCTTGATGCGGCGGTCGTTGTCGGTGGGAGCACGGAAAATCGTGGGAGTCATCGGGGATGCAAGCATCTCCTTGCCGTTGTCCTTAATGCCGGCAACAAGACCGCAGGTCTTACAGATCTTGTATGCGGTCTGACCTACCTTGACAAAGATAGCCTTATCGTTTTCGCAAACATTGATCTTGTTCGCCTTCTTTGCGGCGTCAACGTCAGCTCTTGCGAACTCGCCGAGCTTTTCCTGATGGAAGCCGACCTCGAAGCCCGCCTCAGCCCAAGGAGTGGACTTGATCTGACGGACGGAGAAGTTAACTGTAACGATACCCTCAAGCTTGATTCCCTCAAGATCGAGCTTATACTTTCTCGAGCGCTGGGGAGCTACCTTGAGCTCGGAAATCACACCGTCGCGAACGATCTTGCCGTCGCACTCAACCGACCAATAGAGATAGAGGTCTTCAAGAGAGGTGTAATAGCGGCGGTTCTTAATGCGGAAGGATCCGTCTGCGGTAACCTCGCTGATAACGAAGGGCTTGAGAACAGCCTTGTGCTCCTTGATTCCGGTGTGAGGACGGCGGTCGGGATAAACGAGACCGTCAACGCAGAAGTTGCCGTCGTGCGGGAAATCGCCGAAATCGCCGCCGTAAACGTAGTGGGGATCGCGGTAGATATCGTCACCGGTTGCAACCGAGTGATCGATGAACTCCCAAACGCATCCGCCGAAGAAGTGGTCATTGGCGTAAATTACATCCCAATACTGCTTCAGGTCGCCGGGGCCGAGACCCATCGCGTGGCAGTATTCGCAGAGGAAGTAGGGCTTTGTATATTTCTTGTCGGTGAGGTATTCAGCCATCTCGCCGAAGCCGGGATACATACGGCTGGATACGTCATACCAATCAAGCTCGTAATTGCCGGTGTATTTGCCCGCATCCTTGATAGCGCCGGGCTTGGAATTGGGATTCCAGAGTCTTCTCGATGCGTCCTCACAGTGGATCATTGCACCGGGCATACGGGACTTGATGTAAGCCGACATCTTTTCCTGATTCTCACCAACACCGGACTCGTTTCCGAGCGACCACATAATGATCGAGGGATGGTTCTTGTCGCGCTCGAACATACGCTGAACGCGGTCGAGGAGTGATTCGGTCCAAGCTTCTTCGCGGGAGAAGAAGTCCCAGTCGCCGATTCTCTGCATACCGTGAGTTTCGTAGTCGGTCTCGTCGCAAACGAAGAATCCGAGCTTGTCGCAAAGGGTGTAGAATCGGGGATCGTTCGGGTAGTGGCTGGTACGGATCATATTGAAGTTGTATCTCTTGAGAATGTAAAGGTCTTCAAGCATATGATCGGTGGGAGTAGCGGAGCCGAGGATGGGATGGCTGTCGTGGCGGTTTGCACCGTGAACCTTTACCTTCTGACCGTTGATGTATACGATTCTGTTCTTGATCTCAATGGTGCGGAAACCGACGTACTGAACGATGTATTCATCACCGCACTTGATAACGAGGGTGTAAAGCTCGGGATCCTCGTCGCACCAGAGTCTGGGATTGCCGACGAGCATTTCGAATGCACCGCTGCCGTCAAGCGTGATCGATCCGCCGCTCTCCTCGCGGCCTTTGGGGTCAAGGAGCTTGTAGTCGATCTGTGCCTTGCCGGTAAGCTCTGCCTCGACCTTGAGAACCGCCTGAGTGTACTTTGCATTGATGCTCTGACGGCAGTAAAGATCGGAAATGTGAGCGGTGTCGCGCGCAAGGAGGTAGACCTCGCGGAAGATGCCCGAATAGCGGAACTTGTCCTGATCCTCAAGATAGGAGCCGTCGCACCACTTGAAAACGAGAACCTTGATTGTGTTCTTGCCCGCTACGAGCTTGTCGGTGATCTTGAATTCGCTGGTCATATGGCTGACCTGGCTGTATCCTACGAACTGATCGTTGACGTAAAGATAGAAGCAGGAGTCAACGCCCTCGAAGTTGATGTAAATATCCTTGCCCGAAAGATAATCCTCGGTAAGCTCAAAGCTGCGAGCGTAGAGCGCGGAGGGGTTGGCATCGGGAACGTGAGGGGGATCGACGGGGTAGGGGTAGTTTACGTTGGTGTAGTTGGGGGTGTCGTATCCCTTGCCGAGCACGGTCTGCCAGGAGCGCGGAACCATCATCTTGTCGAATCCGCCGGTGCAGAATCCCTCGGCGGTGAAATCCTCGATCATAGAGGGGACGGGATAGAATTTGAAATCCCAATCGCCGCAAAGCGAGAAGAAACGCGCACTCGCCGCACGGTTGTCGGTCAGCGCAGAAGCCTCGCTGTGGTAAGGAACGAAATAAGCACGCGGTTTTTCGCAGCCATAGTGCAGAACCTCTTGGGATTTGTGGAATTTGTATTCAAAGCTCATATTGTGATCTCCTTGAATGATTATTTTTTATAATTAATATTATTATCTCATATTTTGAGGAGAATGTCAATAAGGAACATAAAAATAATTTTGATTATGTTGACAATTTTTATCGAGTGTGCTAAAATAAACGTATAAAAATTTTTTGGAGGCAACTATGAAACTGATCAACTCCCCATTTGGTGCAATTGGACATTCTCTTGCACTGACTATTGAAGTTGCGCGCAAATCAGGCGATAAATATATTGATATTCCTTACGGCGAATACCACGTTTATAAAGAAGATTGCGCACACGCGGTACTTTGCGTTTCCAACCACGGTCACAACGGCTACAAGAGCGCGGCTCTCGTTATCGAGGATTTCGACGGTCTAACCGTCGACGGCAACGGCTCGACCTTCATCCTTCACGGCTGTATGGATTTTGCCATTGTTAACCGTTCAAAGAATATTACTGTCAAAAATCTCACCGTCAAGTGCCCCGATATCTGCAATTTCCAGGGCAAGGTCATTGAATCGAGCCCCGAGATGGTCAAGATCGACCTCGGCGAGAAGCATCCCAAGCTCTACCGCTACGGCTACGCTCTTTTTGAGGATATCGAGCACGAAAGAGTGCCTTTCACAAGAACTCTCGAATATGATCCCGCAACAAAAAAGATCCGCCGCGGGCTCGGTGACGATAACTTCGGCAAGCCTTTTTTCAACTCCTTCGATCTGAAATTCGAGGGCGAGACCCTCTGCATACCTAACGTACCCGTACCGCCCGTAGTCGGCAACGTGATAGTTTTCACAATCTCCCGCAGGATCGGTCAGGCGTTCCTCGCGGCAAAAAGCGAGAACGTCGTATTTGAAAACATAACCGTTAATACCTGCTGGGGTATGGCTTTCATCGCGCAGAAGTGCATGAACGTCACCATCCGCGGCTGCAAGGTCACGCCCGAAGGCGAAAACTGCTGGTCTGCGGGTCAGGATGCAAGCCATTTCGTAAACTGCCGCGGTAAGATTCTGATCGAAGATAACCTCTTTGAAAATCAGCTTGACGACGCCGTCAACTTCCACGGCATTTACACACGCATCGAAAAGGTCGCGGGCAATCAGATAATGGTCGCTTACAAGCATTGGCAGACGATCGGTGTCGATATTTACTCCAAGGGCGACAGAATTCAGATCCTCGAACAAGAGTCGCAAATGCCCCTCGCTGAGGCGATCATCACCGAGGTTGACGTTTTGAATAATTACAAAACCATCCTCACTCTCGATACACTTTCCGAAGTTGTCACCGAGGGTATGATCGTAGAAAGTCTTGACGATAACGCCGAGGCGCTGATTCAGAACAATATCATCCGCAACAACCGTGCAAGAGGAATGCTCCTTGCGTCGAAGGGCAAGACTGTCGTTCGCAACAACCACTTTAACAGCGGCGGCGCAGCAATTCAGTTTGAATCCGATCCCTTCAAGTGGTACGAGTGCGGCGGCACGCGTGACGTGCTCATCGAGGGCAACCTCTTCGACGATTGCAAGTACGGCAAGTGGGGAAGAGCAGTCATCGATATCGGTAAGCGCCGCCGTGTCGTTGAGGGCTTCTACTATCACGATAAGATTGAGATCCGCAACAACCGCTTCACGCAGACCGAATACCCCTGCGTTGCCGCAGACAACGTCGGTGAGCTCATCTTCGACGATTCGAATACATACGTTTCCGAGGTTTCCGTTGTTCCCGCACATTGCATCTGGAACGGCGTG
>JAFOEU010000046.1 GCA_017387685.1 Clostridia bacterium | reverse complement strand
GCAAATCCCGAGAGCGTATACAGCCTCGTTTGCTCCGAAAAGGACGGAAAAGCGATCTTCACGTCCTATACCGATCCGATGATAGATTGCGGCGCGTATTCGGAGGTCATCGCGGTCAACGCCTCGAGGCACCCATCGCTCATATTCAGCGGAGCGGTCGGAAAGTCCTTCCGCACCCTCGACTGTATGGGCAACACGATAGCCGAAGGCAGGATCAGCGAAAGCCTCATTAAGATCGACGTTCCTCTCAGCGGAATGGTAGAGATCAAATAAATCCTTCTATTTAAGAAAGGAACTTGAAAATGTCAGACAAGTCTATGGCAGGTCTTAACACCTTTACCGCGGTAGAGGAAAAGACCGTTGATACATCTAAAAAGGTCCGCATCGGCTTTATCGGCACGGGCGGAATTGCTAATTCTCATATAAAAGCATACCTCGGCAGACCCGACGTCGAGATCGTTGCCGGATGCGATATCGTCCCCGGCAAGGCGGCAAAGTTCTTTGCTAACTACTCCCTCGAAGGCGTTAAGACCGATTATAAGGATCACGAGGAAATGCTCGCTGACAAGAGCCTTGCGCTCGACGCGGTTTCGATCTGCACCTACAACCGTCAGCACGCTAACTGCGCAATCGCGGCAATGCGCGCGGGTCTTCACGTGCTCCTCGAAAAGCCCTTTACCGTCACACTCGACGAGGCTATCGAGGTTATGAAGGTCGAAAAGGAAACCGGACGCATCCTCTCGATCGGCTTCCAGCCGAGATTTGACCCCAATATGCAGATGATCAAGAAGATCTGCGAGTCGGGCGAGCTCGGTAAGATCTATTACATCCAGACGGGCGGCGGACGCCGCCGCGGCATCCCCGCAAAGGGCGGCAAGGATACCTTTATCCGCGACGACACAGCGGGAATCGGCGCGCTCGGCGATATCGGTTGCTACTCGATCGATATGATAATGAACGCGATCGGTCACCCCAAGCCCCTCACCGCAACGGGTATGATCTCGAACCGCTTCGGCAAAGACCCGAATTACAGCGGTTACGCGCCCGAAAATGCGGCTGAATTTGCCGAAAAGTTCGGCGTTGACGATTTCGCGGGCGGCTTTATCCGTCTTGAGGGCGATATCATCCTCGACTTCCGCATTTCGTGGGCGATGAATATGGATTCCCCCGGCGACACCATCATCCTCGGCACCGAGGGCGGACTCCGCATCCCCTCAACCGAGTGCTGGAACGGCACCGTCGGCGGCGAGATGACGATCTATAAAGAGGTCGAAGGTCTGCAGACCGAGCTGAAGGTCCCGATAATCAACGCCAAAACCGACCGCATCGCGCAGAAGATCGGCTCTTTCGTCGAAGCAGTCAAGAACGGCGGCACAGCACCCGTTCCGACAAGCCAGATCATCTATAACCAGGCGATCATCGACGGACTCGCAAGATCCGCGGCGATTGGACGTGAGGTGGAGATCGAGATCCCCGAGGTGTAATAGTTATTAGTTGTTAGCTATTAGTTATTAGTTAAAGGTCAATTTCCGAGCCGAAAGGCTCGGAAATTTTCATTTTAATTAAAAAGACCGAAAGTTTGATCAAACTTTTCAAAGTTTGCGGTTTCTTAAGGCAGCGCCTTAAGTCGCCCTCCGCAGAGCGCGAAACTCTCTTCGTGCTTCAAGCGGGCGACGCCCCGTCGACCGCTTGGAAGGAGTAAATCCTCCCGCACGCGGGAGGATATTGCTCCTTCCCCCCACATTTCAAGGAAATTTCAGCAAAATAAAAGAAATTACACAAAAAGTCTTGACATTTGCCGCGCGATATGATATAATATTTTGGTACGTAGGGGTATAGCTCAGTTGGTAGAGTACTGGTCTCCAAAACCATGGGTCGTGGGTTCGAGTCCTTCTGCCCCTGCCAAAAAATCCAAGTCGAAAGACTTGGATTTTTTCATTTGTGTCCGCAGGACACAACATCATTTGCGTGCAACGCACGCAACATCATTTGAGCGTCAGCTCAACATCATTCCGCCGCAAGGCGGACACAAATGAACGATGTTGAGGCTTTGCCTCAAATGAAGTGGGCTTACGCCCAATGATGTGATGCTTCGCATCAATGATGTTGCGCTTCGCGCAAACGGAATGAAACCGTTTGATTGGTGCGCTGAAATATGGTTGATTTTTAACCGAAAGTGTGATATAATTATTTCAAGAAAGGCGGTGATATCGTGAGAGAAGATAAGCTCGGTGATCTTTCAATGGAGTTATCCGTTGATGTTTTGCAGTTGACCAAAGAGTTGCGTACAAAGCACGAAAATGTAATTTCCAATCAAATCGGCAGAAGCGCTACAAGTATATGTGCCAACATTGCCGAAAGCAAATACGCTCACGGTCGCGCTGACTTCATTGCAAAGCTTGAAATCTCGCTCAAGGAAACCAACGAAACGAGCAAGTGGCTTGAAATGCTGTGGAAAAGTGAATATATAGATGAAGCGAGATATAAGGAACTCGATCGCAAATGCTCGACGATAAGATTTTTGCTTGTGAAGTCTATTACAACGGCTAAAAAGAATATCAACACGGCAAAGGAGAGTGCAAAATGAATAATTTTCTCGTAGAAGAAATTGAACAAGTTATTAAATCAGTTTCTAACAAAGAGGTTTCCCCGGAACTTTCTTCGGTCATTTTCTGCCTTGGTCGTGATGCTGAAAACGAAGAAGAATATGATTATGCATTTTCCAAATTGCTTGAACTGTACGAAAGAGAAAACGAAACAGTTAAAGCACAGGTAATTTATGCATTTGCTATGCTTGCAGTTCTCAAGAAAGATATAAAAATATTGGATAGAGCCATTGTTGAACCTCTTATTTCAAGCGCTAACTCAAACGCCGTCGGAACAAATAAGTCCACTATCCAAGACGCGATAGACGATATTAATCATAGTCTAAATTGGAATATATAAATTTACATAGACTTCGTTTATCGGCATAGTTGGAAAATCTCTTTTGGGAGATTTTCGCG
Organism: Clostridia bacterium; assembly: GCA_017387685.1. GTDB lineage: Bacteria > Bacillota > Clostridia > Oscillospirales > CAG-272 > CAG-390. Next base: position 17,902 of record JAFOEU010000046.1, on the reverse strand, counting down.
CCCATCATCGCCAAGGGATAAGTCTATCCGCTGACTTTGAACCACGGATCGATTTCGAAAAAACTTGCGGTACGGATCGATTTTGAAAGGGTGTGCCATAAATAAAGCACCAAGCCAAAGGCTTGATGCTTTATTTATTGTTTGAGGTATATATAGACGACGAACCCCTTATTGTTTCGCAAATCGAAACAATAATAGAGCTCGCGCTACCGCCGCACGAAATTTCACCACCCAATTATGCGCGAGCTTCGGGTTCAGAGTCCTTCCTTCTATATTTTCCAATCCAAATTTCGACAAACATCAGCGGGGCTTGTCCAATAAATAATGAATAATTACGGTAGCTTTTCTCGGCGAAATATTTTTTATAATTTCGTCGTGCAATCCCTGGTTGTCCTCCCCTCTCCAAACTGTTGATTGACACGCGCGCGATATTGTGCTATAATAAATCAAACTCAAATTCACAACGGAGAACAATATGAACTCAAACGAATTCGATATTCTGTCGCTTCAATTCCGCTGTGCCGAGCCGCTCGGCGCGGATATATTGCGCGAGCACCCGATAAATCCCTCGGCGCGGGGCAATATCTATAACACGCCGCCCGTTACGGTATACGAGGCGGCAAGTATAGAAAATGCGGTCTACAAGCTCTGCCGTACCTATGATAGAGTGATCCGCAAGGCGCAGAGCGTGTGCCTCTATATCACGCACCGCACCGAAAAAGCGCGCGAGCTCGTGCTCACGAACGAGCTGTTGCAATTTTTGGCTGAAAGAAAGATCGCTTTGGGGGTGGAATGATGGTATTTTACGTTTATATCCGTCTGAAAAACATACCTGCGGCAAGTCTTCCCGAGCCGTTGCGACAATCGGTCAGCTCCAATCTCCCCGAAAGCACTCACCTTTCCTGCTCGGTGTGCGGTGCTGACGAGATCGAGGACTGCATCGCCGCGAAAGCGAAGCTATGGAAGGACTTCGGCTCCGACCTCGGCGGCACGGAGCTTATCGTTCATCAGATCAAGACCTCAAATGGCGGCTTCGACCTCTCCCCCGCAACCGTCGCCACGCTCGCGGAGGCAAAGTTAACGCTTTGCGTGACGCACAGCGTTATTAATCTTAAATAAGAAAAACACCCTCGCATACCGCGAGGGTGTTTTATTCACGCCAGCATATCAATCAGATCACGCAGCGCGGTTTCGAACTTTGCGCCGTACCAGTGGTCGGGGTCGCCCTGGGTGTTGATGATGCACTTTACGGTATAGTCCGCCGCGATCTTTGCCGCTTCGAAGATGTCCTTGTCGTTCATCAGCGCGCCCGTGAATGCGGAGGCGTAGATGTCGCCCGTGCCGTGTGCGCCCTTGCCGATCTTATCGTGCTCGTAGTGGCTCATTTTGCCGTCCGTGTAGACCGCTACGCCCGTCTTGCCCTCGCGGTAACCGACTCCGGTCATTACCACGGTCTTCGCGCCGAGCGCGCAGAGCTTTTCGCAGAGCTCGGTGACGTATGCCTCGTCGTAGCTCTCGCGGTATTCGCTTCCGGTGAGGAACGCCGCCTCGGTGATGTTCGGGATCAGAATGTCAGCCGATCCGCAGAGGGGCTTCATCGCCTCGACGTAGTCCATATCGAAGATCGAGTAGAGCTTGCCGTTATCCGCCATTGCGGGGTCAACGATGCGGACGCAATCGTCGGTTCCCATCGTCGAGAGGATGCTCTGAACGTACCCGATCTGCTTGATGCTGCCGAGGTAACCCGTGTAGATCGCGCGGAACTTGATATTTTCCTTCTGCCAATGCGCCTGAATTGCGGGCATATCGTCGGTGAGGTCTCGGAAGGTGAATCCGCTGAAGCCGCCCGTGTGGGTGGAAAGCACGGCGGAGGGGAGGATGCAGGTTTCAAGTCCGCAAGCGGAGAGGATGGGGAGCGCAACGGTCAGCGAGCACTGACCAACACAGGATATATCTTGAATTGTCAGAATTTTTTTGTAAGCCATTTTTCAATTTCTCCTTGAAATTTCATTGAATTTATTATATAATATTTCTGATGATATTAAAATGGTCAGAAACGGAGAAAATTATATAACCAGATGAAATACAAGGTTGACAAAAGCATCCGCCCCGCCTATCTGCAGATCTATCGGCAGATCAAGGACGACATCATAAACGGCAACTACGCCTACTCGTCGAAGCTCCCCTCCAAGCGTCTGCTTGCCGACGAGACCGAAACGAGCACCGTGACGGTCGAGCACGCCTACGCTCTGCTTTGCGACGAGGGCTACGTCGAATCGCGGGAGCGGAGCGGATTTTTCGTGATCTTCCGAGGCTCGGACGGCTTCGCCCTCCCGCCCACGTCGGAGATCCGCGCCGTCGCAAATCACTCTCATTCAAGCCCCGATTTTCCATTCTCGGTGCTTGCGCGGACGATGCGCAACGTAATCAGCGAGCTCGGCGACGCGATCCTTGAAAAATCGCAGAACAAGGGCTGTCCCGAGCTTCGCCTTGCTATCAAGCACTATCTTTCAAGAAACCGCGGCATCAACGTCGACCTCGAGCAGATCGTCATCGGCTCGGGCGCGGAATACCTTTACGGTCTGATCATCGAGCTTCTCGGTCGGAGCAGAACCTACGGCATCGAGTACCCGTCCTACAAGAAGATCGAGCAGGTCTACCGCGCCTCGGAGGTGGCTTACGATCCTCTGCCCCTCTCCGCCGACGGCATCGACAGCGCCGCCCTCGCGGGGACGTCGGCAAGCGTGCTCCACACCACGCCATACCGAAGCTTTCCCTCGGGCGTTTCGGCATCCGCAAGCAAACGGCACGAGTACATCCGTTGGTCAAATGCGGGCGGGCGATACATCATCGAGGACGATTTTGAATCCGAATTTTCGGTCTCCACCAAGCCCGAGGACACCCTTTTTGCGCTCTCGTCGGGTGGCAACGTGATCTATCTCAACACCTTTTCCAAAACTATCTCCCCCTCTCTGCGACTCGGTTATATGGTTCTGCCCCAAAATCTCGTCGCGGAATTTGACGCTCGGCTCGGGTTTTACTCCTGCACCGTGCCCACCTTCGAGCAACACGTGGTGGCAAGGCTGCTCGCGAACGGCGATTTTGAGCGGCACATCAACAAGGTGCGCCGCGACAAGCGCAAGGAGCTCGCGGGCGATATCAAATGATGAGGGGGCGCCCGCTTTTTTTCCTCATTCCGATTGACAACCGCGGGCGCGTGTGATATAATTAACTAACGCAATATTTCAAACGAGGGAACCCTATGTCAACCTTTTCAGCAACCCTTACCCCGATGCTGACGCTCTTTTTCTGCATCGCGATCGGATTTATATTCAGCAAATGCAAGATCCTCCCCGAGGGCTCGGGCAAGGTCATGGCAAAGCTTGAGACCTGGGTATTCTGCCCCGCGCTCAATTTTACCACAATGGCGTATTTTTGCACCGTCGATTCGATCGGCGAGCATCTGATCAATATAATTCTCTCCTCCCTCGGCGTTCTGCTCGCCGTCGGAATATCCATTTTCCTCTCGCCCTTTTTCGTCAAGGAAAAGGGACCCGAGCGCGGAGTCTATAACTACGCCTTGGCTTTCGCAAACAGCGGATATATGGGCGACCCGATCGTTCTCGCCCTGTTCGGCAACGTAGGACTTGCATTCTTCAAGCTCTATTGCCTGCCGGTTCAGCTTATGATCTACTCCTGGGGAATCAGCGTTATGATCCCCTCTTCCGAGAACAAGGGCGGAGCTTGGCGTCGCATTATCAACGCGCCGACGGTTGCAATGCTCCTCGGTATCGTGGTCGGTCTCAGCGGCGCGGGCAAATATATTCCGAGCTTTCTTACCAATTCGCTCGACACGCTTAAGGTCTGTATGGGACCCGTGGCGATGCTTCTCGCGGGCGTGACGATCGCCAAATACGATTTTCTCTCTATGCTCAAAAACAAAGGAGTTTACATAGCAACCGCTCTGCGGCTTACTCTGCTGCCCGCGATAATCGTATCCTTTACCCTCGGGCTTAAAATGCTCGCAAACGCCGTATTTGATCTTAATATCGGCAACGACGTGCTGTTTCTGACATTTTTTGCAACCGCTCCCGCGCTCGGACTCAACACCGTCATCTTCCCCGAGGCTTTCGGCGGAAATCCCGAAACCGGCGCGAGTATGGCAATGATCTCGCACACCCTCTGCGTCATCTCGATCCCACTTATCTACGCCCTTATGGTAACGCTTTTCGGCGTGCCGTTTCAAGGATGAACGGGCGTTGCCATCCTGTGCAAGCGTAAATCCCCGATATCTAAATGCCGATTTCGGAAAAAACATATTGTTTTTCGCATAAAATGCCGATTTCGGAATTTTCTATTGACTTTAGCGGCATAATGTGATATAATAAAGCACAAAATAAACTATATAGGGAGGTATTCTATATGGTACAACGTCATGATTACTTAGATCAACTGAAAAAGTGGAAAGATCAAAAGATCATCAAGGTCATCACAGGAATCAGAAGATGCGGAAAATCCACCTTGCTTGAATTATATCGAGAACATTTAAAAACACAAAATGTAACAAATGATCAAATAATATCTATCAATTTTGAAGAGTTGGAATATGAGGAGCTTCTGAATTATAAAGCTCTATACAATTTTATCAAAGAAAGACTGCATAAAACAAAAACCACCTATATTTTTCTTGATGAAATACAGCAAGTTGAAAACTTTCAAAAGGCAGTTGACAGTCTTTACGTCAAAGATAACGTAGATATTTATATCACCGGCTCAAATGCATATCTGCTTTCAGGCGAGCTCGCCACATTGCTTTCCGGAAGATATATCGAGATCAATATGCTTCCTCTTTCCTTTGCTGAATTTTGCGAACTCAGATCCGGCACAGATAAAGAAACACTTTTCGCCGAATATATGCAAAACGGCGGTCTACCGTATATTGCTTCGCTTGGAAACAATATTGATATGATAGACACGTATCTGGAAGGTATTTATAACACAATTATTATCAAAGACATTGAAGAGAGAGGACGCAGAAAGGAAAAAGATCCCAACAAACGCAAAATTTCCGATTTAACTCTTCTCAAAAATGTCTCAAAATTTCTTGCAAGCTCTATCGGCAGTCCGATATCTGTAAAAAGCATCGCAGATTACGTAACCTCAAGCGGAAGAAGAATATCTCAAAATACGATAGACGATTATGTAGATGCATTGGTCGAGCCGTATATTTTCTATCCCGCCGAACGCTATGACGTACTTGGAAAGCAATTGCTCAAGAAAAATCAAAAAATGTATATCGTAGATCTTGGTCTGCGGCGTCACCTATTGGCAAGACAAAGATATGATTTGGGATTTTCTCTTGAAAATATAATCTTTTTTGAATTGCTGCGCAGAGGATACAGTGTAAATATAGGCAAAGTAGGAATAACCGAAGTTGATTTTATCGCAAGAAAAAATGATAATATCCATTATTATCAGGTGACCGCTTCTATGTTGGAGGAATCCACCTTTAACAGAGAAATGGCTCCTCTACGCAATATAAATGATAATTATCCAAAAACGATAATAACGCTTGATCGTTTTACTCTCGGCAATTACGATGGAATTGAAGTCGTTAATGCAATAGATTGGCTTTTGAGGTGAATATTATGAAAAAATTCAAAAACCCCGTGTCTCCCTTTGATGCTCCCGACCCTTTTATGACCTACGACCCCAAGACGGGTTATTACTACGCTCTTTTCACCCGCGGCTCGAAGCTTGAGCTCTTCCGCAGCCGCCACGCGGGCTCGATCGTCACCGACGGCGACTCGCGCATTCTCTATACTCCGAACGGCGAACGCGACGGTATCTGGGGCGACATCTGGGCGCCCGAAATGCATCGCGGCTCGAACGGCAAGTGGTACGTTTACACAAGCGGACGCATCAAGCCCGAGCCGAGCCAGAAGCGTCTTTTCATTATGGAAGGTCCCGCCGACGATCCCTTTGAGGGCGAATGGATATTCCGCGGCAAACCCTCGCCCGATATTTTCTCTATCGACCCCACCGTTTACACCGCGCCCGACGGCGTTCAGTATCTCTGCTCCTCCCGCGTTGACCCGCAGTACGGTCAGGTTCTCGATATCTGCGACCTTGTAAATCCCTATACCTACGGCAACAATTGGGCAACGATTGCCAAAGCCGAGCTCGATTGGGAGCTTGTTCCGCCCTACGTTGGCAGAAGCGCGATCGTTGAGGGCGCTTTCTTCCTTGAGCGCGAGGGCAGACTCTTCATCATCTACTCCGCAAACGGCTGTTGGTCGGACGACTACTGCCTTGGCGTACTTGAGCACACGGGCGGTTCGCTCACCGATGCCGCTAACTGGAAAAAGCACCCGAAGCCCCTCTTCGTTCACGGCAACGAGCTTTACGGCCCCGGTCACGCATCCTTCTTCCGCGCCCCCGACGGGGAGGAGGTATGGTGCGCATACCACGGCATGAAGCAGCACAACGCGACCTGCACGGGTGCCCCCCGCTTCTTCAACATTCAGCGCGTTGACTTTGACGAGACCGGCTACCCCGTTATGGGACTTCCCACCGGATACGAGGTCGAGCTCGATCCGCCTGCAGGAGAGGCGGACTGATCTCTCTATGAATCTTACCACTTGGTATGAGGTTCTCAGATCACCCGAGGAGCTTGTCGTAAACGAAGCATATCCCGACAGAACGGCACTCAATTCGGTCGCGATCGTGACGGGCAGGGATTGGCAAAGCCTCGTTCGTCTGCTCGTCGAGCAGGCTCATTTCAGATGCAATCTGCCGACCTATAAGACCTGCATCACCGATATGCTCCGCGCAAGCGGATTCAAGCCGATCAGCTCCTACAGATCGGTGCTTGAAACGGTTGCAAAGCTGAATTTCAGATTATTCGAGGAAAAATCCTATATCGTACATCTTCGCGGTGGCGGCTACTACGCTTTGGTTCCCGGCGACGAGCGCATATCCTACGTTTTCAAGGGCTGTAAGCTTTCGACAACGGAGCGCGACCGCCGAGCGGTGGACGAGCTTTGGGAGTATATTCCCGGATCGGACAACAGAACCGGAATACGCCGAAAGCCCACGCGCAAGGGTTCAAGCAAGGATTCGCCCTCCCTTGACAAGCAAAATGAAAATCCCGAGGGACGCCTGATCGGAGATTGCGCCGTTCGCGCGCTTGCAACACTCCTTGAATGCTCCTGGCACGACGCCGTAGACATCCTCGCGCAGACCTCGGACTATACCGACCCCTGCATCAACTCCCGAAGAAACATCAACAATACGCTCAAGCGATTGGGATTCAAGCACTTTTCGGGCATCAAGGTCGGCAGACGCTATGCAAACGGCACGGAGCTCTGCAAGCTTTTAGGCGATCGCTATCATAACGGCGAGAGGATCTATGCGCAGGTCGGCAAGCGACATTGCGCCGCGATCGTACCGAGTGAAGCCGATGGCTACAAGATACGCGACACCTGGGACAGCACCGAGCGCGAGATAATCGAATACTGGGTTCTGAATAAAAATACTTAAAATACAAAATGGAGCTGATTCATCAACTTTGAATCAGCTCCTGTTTTATATTTTGCGGTGCTAATATGGATATTACGGCAATACTCGATAATTATCTCAAACAGTTTCGCCTTGGCGAAAATTACCCGATTTTTATTGAATAATATCTGCTTCTGTTGTTTCTGCAGTACAAACGGCGATCTCCTCATCCGTCACGCTTCGCGCGCCACACATTTGCTTGCAAATACGCCCGCATGGGGAAGGCTTGTTGATAATTTTGTTCAGCTTTTCTAAACATCGTGCATTGATAAGCTGAAGCTTGCAAAATAGCTTTTGTGCTCCTGTTTTTTCTGCAGTACAGACTCCGATCTCCTCATCCACCGGCGTTCGCCGGTCCCCCTTCCCCGCTGGGGAAGGCTGATTTTGAATTTCGCTTAACTTTTCTGAATATCGTGCATCAATTATCATAAAAACAAGCAATATGCGTTACATAATTACAATTGTTTAGGTGATGTCGAAATATTAATGATGAGAATTATTGCTTTGTTGTACCACTATAATCAATGTTCGCAGTAATAAAAAAGCCTTCCCCGGCGGGGAAGGTGGCAGCCCTTGGGGCTGACGGATGAGGGGATCGCCGTCTGTACCGCAGAAAAGACAAGCGTCTACGTTTTTTAATAAAATCTCGAATTTTCGCCAAAGGCGAAAATTTTCCTTTTTGTTTAAACCAAAAGGGCTGAGACCGCTAAAATAAGCGGCTCAGCCCAATCGTTTTATAATTGCTTTTTATTGAATATCGGAACGCTCAAAGCGATCAATGCGACGGTGATGACGGCGGTAATGGCGGCGCAGGCGTTAAAATCGCTCGCATCCACCGCGCCGACGAGGATGTTCATTCCATTCATCAGCGTTGTGGGCATATATTCCGTCAGCTTCGGGATGAGGCTCGCGAGGTAGAAGGCGAGGACCGCACCGCCCGTCAGGCATAGAATACCTCCGTATCCGTTTGCAATTACCGAGAAAAAGACGGTCAGCGCGACGGTCATCACGCCGAAAAGCCACCAATTGAGCACGGCGGGGATGAGATCGATCGCGATCGAATTATCCCAGAAATAGGCGTTGTAGGCGTAGGTTACGCCGAAGCAGATAAAGTATCCCGCGCTCCAGACGGTCAGGAGCACCGCCGCCTTGGCAAGGACGACCTTGTATCGCGCAAGTCCGCGCGTGAGCATCAGCACGAGCGTGCCCGATTCGTATTCCTTGGTGAAAGTACCGCCCGTCATAAGGACGAACGCGATGAGCGCCATCGGAATATTTTTAAAGAACTGCGTCCAGGAGGTCAGCGCGTCGACGGCGACCTCGGTGACGGTCATTCCGCTCTGCGCAAGCTCCTCGGAGAGCATTTCCATCATCCACGGAGTCAGCTTGGCGATGGCGGGATTCATTACGCCGAACGCGAAAAAGAGGATGCCGAGGATGGTCAGCTTTCCGCTTCGCGCGAATTCAAGGATTTCCTTTTTGAAAAATGCAAAAAACGATCTCATTTTCCCGCCACCTCCACGAAAAGCGATTCAAGCGACGCGCCCTCGCGCTCGATCTTTGAAAACGGAATGCGATTCTTGCCGATAAAATCGAGGACTTCAAATATCTTATCCTCACCGCCCTCAAAACGTATCGAGCCGTCAGGCTCTGCTTTGGCATCGGGAAAAGCCTTGGCGATCGTTTCAGCTCCGCCGAGGACTTCAATTTTGAAGCTTTCGGCACGTTTTATACCCTTCAGCTCCTCGATCGAGCCTTGCATCGCGATCCTGCCGCCCTCGAGAAGCGCGGCGTCGGTGCAGATGCGCTCGACGTCGGAGAGAATGTGTGTTGAAAATAACACGGTGGTGCGATCCTTGACCGAGAGTAGGATATCAAGTATCTCTTTTCTGCCGATCGGGTCGAGCGCGGAGGTCGGCTCGTCGCAGATGAGGAGCTTCGGCTGACCGAGCAGAGCCTGCGCGATGCCGAGCCTTTGCTTCATTCCGCGAGAAAATCCGCGGATTCGGTGCCGCTCACCGCCGAGGCCGACGAGCTCGAGCAGTTCTCCGCTCCGTTCCTCGATCTCCGCGCGCGGCATATTCATCGTCTCGCCGCAGAGGCGAAGATACTCGCGCGGCGTCATAAATGAGTAAAATTCGGGAACGTCGGGCAGATATCCGATATATCGGTTGGTCGGCGTCTGACCGTATGACACCCTCTCGCCCGCGACGAATATCTCGCCGCCGTCGGGTCTCATCAGTCCGAGAACAGCCTTCATCGTCGTGGTCTTACCCGCGCCGTTACGTCCGACGAATCCGAAAATGCTCCCCTCGGGCACGGTAAGATCGAGCCCGCAAAGCACTTTCTTATCTCCGAATCTCTTTTCGAGTCCGCGAATTGTCAGAATATCCATCACGCATCCTCACGGCCGAGCACGAAGTAAAGTATCGGTCCGATGAAATTGACCAGAATGCTGACGATCAGCCAAAGCGCGCGGCTGCCGCGCTTGTAGTTTTTGTGTGTAAGAATGTGAACTACCGCATACGCCATAAGCCCGTACTGCGCAAGCGCAAGCGGGATGAGGAAGGGTAACATTTCCATAATTTCGTTCATTTGTGTGTTCTCCTTTCGGTTTTGTCCTTATTATAACACATTACGCTGCGTTATCTGCAAGAGGTTTGGCGAAAAAAGTTGGGGATTTTTATTATTTTTTAATTCTTGACAATGCCAATTCATTGTGTTATAATATTTATGGCTTTAAGCCCGTAGGAGTACCATATCGGTGCGGTTGCTTCCTCTTATCTCGAGGAAGTTGAAATCTTTTTTGCCTTCCTCAGCAAAAAGAGGGAGGTGGTAATATGGAAGCAGTTACATGGCGCGACCTGATTGACATCGCAATCCTCGTAATAGCCATCCTTACCTATTTTAGAAATAAAAAAAGATAACCGCCCCACTTCCACATAAGGCGGTTATCTTTTATAACCAGTCGAGGAAGCAACCGTATCGGTGCTCCTACGTTATTATTATACAATGATTTTTTTATTTTGTCAAGACTTTTTTATTTTAATAATGAAAATTTTCGCCTTCGGCGAAAATTTGGGATTTTATTAAATTGCGTATACGCTTGCCTTTTCTACGGTACAGACTCCGATCTCCTCATCCACCACACGTCCGTGTGGTCCCCCTTCCCCGCTGGGGAAGGCTGATTTTGAATTTCGCTTAACTTTTCTGAATATCGTGTATCAATTATCATAAAAACAAGCAATATGCGTTACATAATTACAATTATTTAGGTGATGTCGAAATATTAATGATGAGAATTATTGCTTTGTTGTACCACTATAATCAATGTTCGCAGTAACTAAAAAGCCTTCCCCAGCGGGGAAGGGGGACCGGCGAACGCCGGTGGATGAGGAGATCGCCGTCTGCACTGCAGAAACAACAGAAGCAGATATTATTCAATAAAAATCGGGAAATTTTCGCCTTGGCGAAAATTCACCTTTTAACCTCGCCGAAGCCGATCTGCACTCTCAAACAAAAACCCGACAGCTATCGCTGTCGGGTTTTTATGTATAAGAATTACTTCTTTACAACGTTGGTAATGTGGGTGTTTACGCCCTCGTACCAGTAGAGGAAGCCGTCGATATCAACGGTGTCGCCTGCCTTGAGCTCGCCAACTGCCTTGTAAACAGCGGTGTCGGGATCGGTGAGGTAACGCTCTACGCAGAAGGAGTACTCTGCGCCGTCCTTGGATACGGTTACGTAGATATCGTCACCGGGCTCGCCGTTCTTGTACTCAACGGAAACAACGGTAAGACCCTTGAAGGTAACGAACTTGTTCTGGTGCTTGATGAGCTCATCCTTGCCGAGGAATGCGGTAACGTCGGTAGCCTCTGCAACCCACTTCTCGCTCTCAACGAACTCGAAGGTGGCGTTCATGATCTCAACTTCGCCTGCCCATTCGCCCTTGTAGCCCTTTACCTTGATCTTGGTGCCGGCGGTGAGCTTAGCTGCGTCAGCCTCGGAGCATGCCATCTCGTAGCAGAAGTATGCGCCGTCGGGATCCTGAAGGTAAGCGGTGATCTTGTTGTCCCACCAGGACTGGGTAGCCTGAACGTATGCCTCGATAACGACCTCAGCATCCATAGCTGCTGCATCGTATTCAGCGTAGGTCATAACGCCCTCACTCTTAGCGGCAGGATCGAACTTGTTGCAAGCAACGAGGGAAACTACCATGCAAAGAAGCATAAGTACTGCAATAATCTTTTTCATTTTGTTTTCTCCTTTGGAAAATTTTAATAAAGATTTTACAACTATCATTATACACCTAATTCGGGAAAATGTCAAGTATTTCCTTGATTTTTTCTCTTTTTCAGCGTTTGTACCAAGACGTAGATGCCGATAAATACCCACGCTGCAGCAATTAGCGAAAGAAGCATTACGGACGTTGGCGGAAGCTCTCCGAGCTCCGCGCGCTCGCCGCTACCCGCACCGATGCCGTCGAGTCTATATAGCGAGATCATTTCGTCGTAGAGAGAATCGATATACTCATCATCCACCGTTTTGCCTCTGCGCGTTGCCTTTGTGACCTCCTCGATAAGCTGTCCCGCCGCGTTTCGGAGCGATGCCGAGCCGTTGAAAACGGGAGTGACGAAGGTCTTTTCGGTATAATCGAGCGTCAGCTTGGTCGCTTTGAGCTTGATATCGTAGTACATATCCCCGTCCTCGCCCTCGCGCGAGAGATAATCGAGGTATTCGGGCGAAGATTGCGCCTTGCTCGTTACGGGAACGTAGCCCTCGGTCTGCGCGTAGGAGATCTGAACGTCATTGGTCAGAAGAAACTGCGCAAAGAGCCAGGAAGCAAGCACCTCGCCGTGATCGGGCTTATTGAAGATGCAGACCGACGGACCCTGCGAGATCATAGTGGGATTCTCGGTGTCGAACTGCGGAACGGTCATAACTGCCGTTTCAAACTCGACGAGTCTGTCCTCCGCGATATCTATCAGAGGAGCATCCGAACCCATCCAGGTCGCGCCCGCTGTGGAGTCGATCGCGAAGATGCACTGTCCCGCGTTGAGGAAGTTTGCGGGATAGGAGGAAATTTTAAAGGTGGAAAACTCGCCGTTTGCCGTGTGATCGGCGAGATCAAGGAGAAATCCCCTTGCGGTATCGTTGAAAAGTCCGATCTCGCCCTCGGCGGTCGAATAATCCGCGCCCTGCTGGCGAAGGATCTGGATCATCATATTGTCCGTCGACTTATAAATACAGGGCAGAAGCGTCGGCTGACCGTTGACGATGAAGTTGCCGTCGGCATCCTTCTCGACGGCTTTTTCACACACCTCCCAGATGAAATCCCAAGTCAGAACCTCGGGGAGAGTGAAGCCGAGCTTTTCCACAAAAGTCTTGTTGACGTAGCAAGCCTCGGTCGAGCGGAGGAAGGGGAGCGCGTAATGCTCGTCACCGATCATGCCCTCGTCGAGGTATTTTTCAATAATTTCGTCCTGCTTCGGCGATTCGAATCGCACCTCGCTGCCGCCGAGACCGAATCTTTCGTCATCCATCAGCTCGTCAAGCGGAACAACGGTGTTGTCGCCCGTCAGATAGGTGGCGATATGGTCGGGATAGGTGATGCAGACGTTCGGCGTGGTGCCGGTCGCGATATTCGTGATAACGTCGCTGTAAATTCTGCCGTAGTCGGTGTAAAGTCGGAGAGTGACCTTGACGTTCGGGTAAAGTGCCTCAAAATCGGCAACAGCCTTCTTGTAGATCGCAACCTGAGTCAGGTTGGTATCGTTCTTAGCCCAAAAGGTGATCTCATACTGCTTCGAGGTGTCGAATTCCTCGGGAATTTCGAAAAGCTCCTGTCTTTTTGAGCCGTGACAGCCCGAAAGGCAAGCAAGGCAGAGGACGAGCGCGATAAACGCACAAATGAGTCTTTTCATCCCTTTGTACCTCCTCTCGCAACGCCCGCCATGATCTTATTGCGAAAGATGAGGAACAGAACGATCAGCGGGAGCGAAATTACAACGACAGCCGCCATCATCGCGGGGATATTTTCGCGTCCGAAGCCGTTCTCGCGGATCTCCTGAATGCCGTTTGAAACGAGGTAGAACGCGGGATCGTCGGTGATAAGTCGCGGCCAGACGTAGGAGTTCCAGCACTCGATGACCTTAAGAATCGTTACGGTAACGACGGTCGGACGGCAGATGGGAACGAGAACCTTCATCAGGTACTTGAAATCGGTGGTTCCGTCAACCTTGGCGGCGAGATAGAGCTCGTTCGGCACCTGCTCGAAGTTTTCCTTGAGTAGGTAGATATAAAATACCGAAGCCGCCGACGGAAGAATGAGTCCCCCGAAGGTATTTCGCATTTCGAGATTCGTGACGGTGGTAAAATTCGTGATGACCACAAGCTCGGTGGGGATCATCATAAGCGCGAGGAAGGAGAGGAAGAGCAGATTTTTGCCCTTGAATTCAAGGCGAGCGAACGCATACGCCGAGGGGATCGCGATAACGAGCATCAGCGCGGTGGTCGCGACGGTGAAGATCACGGTGTTGAGGAAGTATTTCGCAAGCGGAACGGCTGAAAATGCCGAAACGTAGTTTTCAAACGTGGGCGAGAGCGTGAAGAATTTCGGGATGAACTCGGCGTTATACGAGCCGTAGCTCTTGATCGAGGTCAAAAGCATCCAATAAAAGGGGAAAAGCACGACGAGTGCCCAGAAGACGAGCATCGCGTAGACCGCGATCTTCAGCAATCTTTTGCCGAAAGTGTTTTCTTTCATTTTTCTCCCCCTCTCAATAATGAACGTGCTTCTTGCTGATAAGCAGGTTGATGCACGTTATGGTGAGCACGATGACGAAGAGCACGATCGCCGCCGCGGACGCGTAGGACGGAAATCCGCCGCCCGTGCCGTAGAGCATATCGTAAACGTAACCTACGATGGTATTCATCTTCGCGGCGTTGAGGTCGGTGCCAAAGAGGGCAACGGCGTCGCTGTACGCCTTGAATGCGCCGATAAAGCCCGTAATTATAAGATAAAAGACCGTGGGCGAGATCATCGGGAGGGTGATCCTTGTGAACATTCTCCATCTCGTCGTACCGTCAACGCGCGCGGCGTCGTAATAGTTCTGATTCACAGATGCAAGCGCGCTCGTCAGTATCAGGATCTTAAAGGGCATAACGATCCATACGGTATAGATGCAGAGAACGAGCATCTTCGCCCAATAAGGTCCGTCGATGAAGTCAACCGACTGACCGCCGAAGAGGTTGATCAAGAGATTGACCATACCGTCGGTGTACGCCGTTTTCTTGAAAAGTATCATAAATACAAGACCGACGGCGAGGGTGTTGGTGACGTAGGGGAGGAAATACACCGTCTGAAAGAGCCTGCGCAGCTTTTCGATCGAGGCAAGCGCGACGGAAATGAGCAACGACAGCCCCGTTGACACCGGCACGGTGATGATAACGAGAATAAAGGTATTCTTCACCGCCTGCAGGAAATAGGGGTCGCGCAGAATGTACTGATAATTATAAATTCCCGTGCCGAAAAAGGTCTGCGACGCCGAGTTGTATCCCTCCTCAAAGGAGTAGATAAACACGTCGATCAGCGGATAGACCATAAACGCGCCGAGAAAGAGAATGGCGGGTAAGAGATACAGCCACGCCTTCAGGTTATTGTTTTTCATAACCTAAACCTCCAAATGAAAATACATAATAAGTATACCACAAATTTCCTCGAATGTAAAGATAAAATAAGCAAAAAACGCCGACACAGCCGTAATTTCGGTGTGTCGGTGTTTTTTCTCTTACTTATCGAGCTTGCTGTACTTGATGCCGGCGATCTTGATGTAGTCCTCACCCTGATCGAAGGTATAGGTACCGTTGTGGAATGCGGCACTCTCCTCTTCAAAGTCGAGCTTGATCTCCATCGAGCCGTCATCGAACTCGATGATCTCGTAGGTGCCGTTTACAGTCTCGGAATTCACGGTGCCGAGCAGGGTGACCTTGCTCGTAGCCTCGAACTTACCGCCCGAGAATGTGTATGTAACGTTCATACCCTGACCGAGGAAGGTAGCATCGGTCTGATAAGAGCCCGAAAGCTTCTTCGCGCATGATGAGAACATACAGCTCATCATAACAACCGCAAGCATAATCGCCGCAAGCTTAAAAACCGTCTTTTTCATTTCTGAATCTCCTTAGAAGTTGATACTTGTATCATAGCACATTTTTGGGAGTTTGTCAAGTGATTTTCGAAACAAGGAAGAAAAAACTCGGATATGATGAAGCAAAGCATCATATCCGAGTTTATATATTTATTCGTCACGTTTTTGCAGAGCACAAAATCTCATCAGCAGAGCACAAAATTAAAGATCTGAAATTTTCGCTACGCGAAAATTTACCTTACCTCTGCCCTCTGCCCTCTTACCTCTGCCCTTATTCTCTGTGCTCGCAATACAGACAGCGATACTTTCCATCCGCTCCCTTACGGAAAAGGTGGGGGAGCTCCTGCTCGGTGGTTACGATACAGCCCTTGTTTTCGCAAACAAGGTCGGTGATGCACTCGACGTCCTCTGCGGGCGATTCGCAATCCTTTTCGGCAAGAAGCTTGAGAATGAGCGCCATACGCATATATTTTGCGTTAAGTACCTGCTCAAAGTAGCACGCGCGGGGATCCTTGTCGACCGCGGTCGAGATCTCGTTTACGCGGGGCAGCGGGTGGAGAACAATGAGATCATCCTTCGCGAGATCCATTTTCGCGGTGTCGAGGACGTAGCTGTCCTTAAGGCGGAGATATTCCTCCTCGCTTGCGAAACGCTCGTGCTGAATTCTCGTCATATAGAGCACGTCGAGCTCGCCGATGACCTCGGTCATCGACTCGGTCTCGTAATATTCCATGCCGTTCGCCTTGATGGTTTCGTACTTAACGTACTCGGGGAGCTTCAGCTCCTTCGGGGAGATCAGTACGATCTTGATGCCCGTGTAGCGCGAGAGCGCCTGAATGAGCGAGTGAACCGTTCTGCCGTACTTGAGGTCGCCGCAGAAGCCGACGGTCAGACCGTCGAATTTATGCTTATGACGGCGGATGGTGCAGAGGTCGGCAAGGGTCTGCGTGGGATGGCTGTGCGAGCCGTCGCCCGCGTTGATAACGGGAATGGTCGCATTCTTCGAAGCAACGTAAGCCGAGCCCGCGAGGGGATGGCGCATTGCGATGATATCGGCATAGCAGGAAACCACGCGCGCGGTGTCCGCAACGCTCTCGCCCTTCGACGAGGAGGAATTTCCGCCCGCCTCAAAGCCGAGAACCTGTCCGCCGAGCTCGAGCATAGCCGCCTCGAAGGAGAGTCGGGTTCTTGTGGAGGGCTCGAAGAAGAGGGTAGCGATCTTCTTGCCGTGGCACATCTCGGAATATTTTGCGGGGTTGGCGATTATATCGTCGGCGGTGTCAAGAAGATCCTTAACTTCTTCAACACTCAGATCAAAAATATCGATCAGACTTCTCATTTTGCACCGTTTACCTTAAGATAATTCTTAATTCTCTCTACGTTTTCTGCGTTCTTTTCGTCCATTTCGAGGTACTCGATGATGTCGTAAACGTCAACGATCGAGTATACGGGGAAGCCGAACTGCTCCTCGATCTCCTGCATTGCGCCCTTTTCGCCCTGGCCCTTTTCCTTGCGGTCGACCATAATGAAGGTAGCGGCAACCTTTGTGCCCTCGAGGTGGGAGAGGATCTCCATACTCTCACGGATAGCGGTGCCCGCGGTGATAACATCCTCGATGATAACGATCTCCTCACCGGGGGTGGGAACGTAACCTACGAAAACGCCGCCCTCGCCGTGGTCCTTGACTTCCTTACGGTTGAAGAAGAAGGGCACGTTGAGACCGTTCTTCGAAAGTGCAACTGCGGCGGAAACCGAAAGCGAGATGCCCTTGTATGCGGGGCCGTAAAGAACCGCCTTTTTCGCGCCGAGCTTCTCGAAATATGCCTTAGCATAGAACTCGCCGAGCTTTGCGATATCGTCGCCGGTCTTGATCATACCCGCGTTGATGAAATAGGGGATCTTTCTGCCGCTCTTTGCGGTAAAATCGCCGAACTTCAAAACTCCTGCACTCTCTAAAAATTGTATAAACTCTCTTTTGTAGCCTTCCATATTATTTTTCTCCTTTTTGATTTTTGACAGAATAAAAATGGGGGTATGGGGGCGAAGCCCCCATGAAAAGAAACGATGTCATCCTGAGGCGGCGCCCGCAGGCCGCTTTGCCGCCGAAGGATCTCGTGCCGACCGAGTTGTTCCTCGGGCGGCGCGGTGCCATTACGAAGTGGTCTGCTCTGCATCCGCCGGTGCACAAGGTTTGC
>JAFOEU010000045.1 GCA_017387685.1 Clostridia bacterium | reverse complement strand
GCTATATTCGTGTACTTTATTTTCGTGTTCTTTATCTCTGCGAGCAAGGTTGTTTGTTATACCTACATAAAAAACACGGTTTCTTTTGTTTGCTTCAATGTAAACGTAATATGTTTTTTCGTCCATAGTGATTATATTGGGTGATATAATTTTGTTTTTGGGTTCACATCAGACTTCTTCGTACAGGTTTCGCGCCGCCCGAGGAACAACTCGGTCGGCACGAGATCCTTCGGCGGCAGGCGGTCTGCGGACGCCGCCTCAGGATGACATCGTCTGCGATGAAGGGGGCTGCGCCCCCTTCACCCCTGCTTGCCTGTGCGAACATGTAAGATCTGAGGTTTGATTTCTATGAAATATTTTATTATTCTGTTGAAATGATGATTTTTTTACATTTGGGACAATGATATGCTTCGGCAAAGCAACCATTCCAATAGCCATTGCTTACAGTAAAATCGGTTGATTGAGTTGCCGAAAAAAATAATTTCTTTTTATCAAGTCCCCAAATGATCGGACGTGCGCTTTGCACATATCCTTTTTTCATTTCTTTATTGCAGTAAGGGCATTTCATTATTCAATAACTTCAAAGAGTTCTCCCTCGCCCGTAAACTTACAGAGCTTGATGTCGGACGAGCAGTATTTTACCTCGTCGCGCTTTACCTTTTTATCAAATGAGAAATAATAGTAACCGTTTCCGAGGGAGATCAGTCCTGTGCTTCCGCGGGGGAAGTCACAGCCGTAAACGCCGGTGGCGGGGTCTTCGATTCCGATGGGTGCGCCCGTCAGGAGGAGTCCTTCACGTCCGCAAAGTCCGCGGAGCTCGCCCATCTCGGGTGCGATCTTGCGGTCGATGATGAACATGGGGGGATTGCGGAACTTTTCCTTTTTGCCGACGTAGACCGCAACGAGCCACGCGTCGAGGTAGGTATCGTATTCAAGATTCTGTACGCCCCAGTTTGTGTTGCCGGTGTAGAAGAAGAGCTTGTTCTCGCATCTTGCGCCGCTGTGGTGGGGCTGTCCCTGAGTGAGGGGCTTTGCGAAAGGCTTGATCTTGCGCCAATCGTATTCGAGGATGACCTGATGGTCGTTGTCGTCGCGGTTTACGTCACCGTAAATTCCGTATGCAACGTAGAACATATAAGGGGAGACCTGACGCTCGCCGGGACGGGGAGAGAAGGTCACGCCGTCGATGCCCGAGCAGGCAAAGCGGTGGGGAGCACCCTGCTCGCCCTCGGCGTCGAAGTCCTCGCAAACGTCGGGGAGGTAAACGGCGGTCATAATGCCGTCCTTTTCTGCGTCCATACCGATGCGGTCGATCTTGTCAACGTCGAAGATGGCGATATAGAACGCATCCTCCTCGGCAAGCTGAATGCCCGTGCGAGCCATGATTCCCTTGCCGATAGAGTCGTGCTTATACTCGATCGATCCCCAAACGCAGTTGTCACCTCCGTTGAATGCGAGACAGCCGAGGTGACCCGTCAAGCCCTCGACGGTGCCGACGACGTTGCCCTCCAAATCTGCCTTGACGAGGACGGTGGTGAAGGAATAGTATATGTATTTACGCTCCGTGTCGACGGCAATGCCCTGAATGTGGCCATTGGTCCATTCGCCCGCAAAGATCGAGCGGGGAAGTGCGGGAGCGGGATAATTTTTAAGACTTTCAAAGCGGTTGTTTTCCATATTGTTTTTCCTTTCCGGATGAGTATATTTTCTCAACTTAATTATACCACATATATATCGCAAAGTCAAATAAAATTCAAAAAAAGCCGCCGCGCGCGAGGCTTTTCCACAACGCCTTTTGTGCACTTTGTATATCCGACAAAAATCTCCCGTCTTTTTTCACCATTTCCCCAAGTAATGTGGAAAACCTTGTGGTAACTGTGTAAAACTATCGCAAATCAAGGCAAAATCAAGGGTTTTGATGGGGGTTAAAGTAGAGTTTACCTGTGGAAAACCTCTTGTCAATAGTTTTTTTGAAAAAAATCCACTATTGCAAACTTTCTCACTTTTGCACAAACTTGTGAATTTTGTATAATATTTTGTCGAATTTTTGTTTACCGACAGAATGAACGTTTTCGGTCAGCTTTTTGGATAATTATTCAATAATCGTCCGCGGCTGATGAAAAATTTCCCGATTTATGTTGATTTTCTCATGAAAATAAGTTATAATATATAATGATTAACTATATTTAAAAGGAGGCGGTTCGGTTGAGGATCTTGCTTGCGGCAACGAGAATGGGGATAGGCGGTGCGGAAACGCATATTCTTACTCTTGCGCGCGCGTTGCATAAACGCGGACATTACGTTCATATCGTTTCTGCGGGCGGGGCATATATTCCCGCGCTGATCTCGTCGAAGATCACGCATACCGTCCTTCCTCTCGACCGAAAGGATATAATTTCGGTCGTAAAATCAGCCCGCGCGATCAAAAGCCTTGCGATCGAGGGGCATTTTGACGTCGTTCACGCCCACGGGCGTATCCCCGCCTTCATCTGCGGAATGCTTTCAAAGCAAAAGGGCTTTCCGCCCTTCGCCGTAACGGCGCACGGATTTTACGATCCCGCACCGCCCCTCCGCGCGTTTACCCTCTGGGGCAGACGTACGGTAGCGGTCAGCGAGGACGTAAAGGACTTTCTCATCGAAAAATACAAGCTCCCGCCCGAGAGCATCGACGTTATTATAAACGGAGTTGATACCGACGTCCCCGAGCATCAGCCCTCCAAGCGGCTCCGCATAGTGACCGCGAGCCGACTTGACGGTGACACCTCGCTCTGCCCGCTTCTTCTTTGCGAGCTGATAACGAGGATCCGCCGCGACTTCCCCGAGCTTGATCCCGTGCTTACCATTGCGGGTGGCGGCGAAAAGCTTCCCGAGGTGCGCGAGGCGGCAAGACGGACGAATGCCGTTTGCCCCGGCGCGGTCACGGTTGCGGGAAGCGTGCTCGATATGCCCTCGGTACTCGCCCGCGCGGATATTTTCATAGGATCCTCCCGCGCCGCGCTTGAGGCGATGGCGGCGAGCGTGCCCGTCATCCTCTGCTCGGATATGGGATGCGACGGAGTGCTTGACGAAACGAATCTGCGCCGAGCCGAGGAGACGAATTTCACCTGCCGCGGCGGCGCGCAGACGGATATTGAAGCCCTGCGCCTCTCACTTGAGCGACTGCTTTGCGCCACTCCCCGTGAGCGCGCGCTTTACGGCGCGTTCGGAAGGGCGTACGTCACACGACGCGCGTCGGCAGAGCTCTTTGCCGATAAGACCGTAGCTTTTTGGCGCGACCTGATCGCGGGCGAGCGCGGAGGAATAATGCTTTGCGGCTATTTCGGCGCGGGCAACGCGGGCGACGATGCAACTCTCGATTCGGTTCTTGCCTCTCTCCCCGAAATGCCGAAGGGGATACTCCCGACTGTTCCCGCGATTCGTGCGGACAGGCTTCCAAAGGGAGTCGTGCCGATCGGACGCTATAATTTCCTTAAAATCAGAAAAGAGCTGTCAAAAACCCGCCTTTTCCTGCTCTGCGGCGGAACTCTGCTTCAGAACAGCACCTCAAACCGCTCGCTTGGGTATTACGGATATATGTGCGACCTTGCGGTCCGATGCGGCGCTCGGGTTATGCTCTATTCGGGCGGCGTTGGTCCGCTGATAGGCGAGGAGGCTGTCGACAGTACGGTATATACGATCGAAAGCTGCGATGCCGTAACGCTTCGTGAGCCCGATTCGTTTGAATTGCTCAAAAAGCTCGGATGCAGCCTTGACGGAGTCGGTGTCAGTGCCGATGCCGCGCTGAGAACCGAGCCGCTGCCACTTCCCGAATCAATTAAAGAGCGTCTCCCCGAGGAGCGCGAGGTATTTGCCGTGTCGGTCAGATCGCTTCGCGGTATCGCACGCGGCGAGGCGGCGCAAAAGCCCGCCGATATCTACAAGATGGTTGCCGATGCCGTTCGCGTAATCGCCGACAGACGAAACGCGCTGCCGCTCTTTATTCCGCTTGCGCCCGAGGACGTAAGGATCTGCGAGCGGGTCTGCAAGAGCGCGGAAAGAGGCATCGTTATGCCGAGGATGCGGGCGGGAGAGATCGTTTCTCTGCTCCGCAATTGCTCATTCGTGCTCGGAATGCGGCTTCACAGCGCGGTATTTGCCTCTGTTGCGGGCATTCCCGCGGTAACTCTTGCATACGATCCGAAGGTCGCGTCCTTTGCAAGGTACGCGTATCATCCCGCACCGCTTGATCCGAATTCACCCGATTTCAATATGCGTGCGATAGTCGCGGCGGCGGGAAGCGTTTATACGAATTACACCGCAGCGGTGCAGACAGTCCGCGCTCGCGCATCAGAGCTCGTTCGCTGTCTTGACGGCGATGCCGAGCTTGCGGCGCATATCTATAAAGCTGATATTTAAACGAAAGGAAGAGTCCAAATGGCAAAAAGCAAATATAAGCAGATCAGAGGCGTGATCAGCCTCATCTACATACTGACGGGAGTTTCCTCCGTCGTTCAGGCGTGGAATAGCCTGCTTGATCTCGATCTTCTCGGAGTTTTCGCGTCCGCGCTCGGAATACTCATCTTCGTAGCGGGAATCTGCGGATTTTTCAGCATCAAGCCCACCGCCTGCCACACCCTCGGATGGATAATTATGTTCCTCTCCCTCGCATCCCTCGTCTACGCGATCGTCGTTGGCAAGACCTTTGACTTCAACATCGCAAATCAGTTTCTGCTTTCGTGGCTCTTTATGCTTTGCGTGTGAAGACTGCTTCGCAGTAGTTGCTGGTTGCTAGGCGCTAGTTGCTAGCTAAATGAGAATTTTCTCGCTTTGCTCGAAAATTTTCGATTTTAATAAAATACTTTTCGGCTTGCCGAAAAGTTACCTTCAACTAGTAACTAGTAACTAGTAACTAGTAACCAGCAACTAGTTACTAGCTAAATGAGAATTTTCTCGCTTTACTCGAAAATTTTCGATTTTAATAAAATACTTTTCGGCTTGCCGAAAAGTTACCTTCAACTAGCAACTAGCAACTAGTAACTAGCAACTAAAAATCCCCCCAACAAAATTCAATATCAAACTTCAAGAGGTCCCCCATGTCTCAATCCAAAATCCAACTCAAAGCCACCCGTGCCGACAGCATAAGCTACGTCAACAATATGCAGGGCTCGGGACAGCTCAAGCTCGGCTTCAAATACAGCTACAATCTCCGCCACGCCGCACCGGGAGTGGCACGCGGTGATATTTCGATCACTGCGGAGGATAAGGACGCGCCCGATAAGCTTTCGATAACGGTCAAGCAGTCGGGAATCTTTGCGCTCCCGCCCGAAATGTCGCGCGAGGAAGCGCATCTTGAAACCTTCCGCATACTCTTCCCCTACGCTTCGGCTACCTTGACCGCGACCACCTCGATCGCGGGAGTGCAGGGGATTATTGTGCCGAGGATCGATATTACCGAGGAAAATATATATCGAGTGGAGTTTAAGCCGCCGAAGGCGGAGGAGTGATCTCGCTTCGCTCGAATGATGTTGCGCTTTGCGCAAATGATGTTGCCTGCGGCAAATGATGTTGCGCTTCGCGCAAATGATGTTGCCTGCGGCAAATGATGTTGTGCTTCGCACAAATGATGTTGCGCCCCGCGGGGGCGCAAATAAAGGAAAAAATCCGCCTTGCGGATTTTTACATCTTTATTGAATTTCGCCCTTGATTTCGTTTGGGCACGAATTCCTTCGCAAAGGTGCTGACTGCCCACCCCATCCCCTCCCGCGCGCGGGAGGGGGATAATAGGCAGACTCCGCTGTTCTGCTTTCTGAATTTCGTTATAAAAAATGCGCCGTGCGCGGCGCTAAAATCAGCACAAAATTAACTTACGGATTAACCCAATGTGCAGAAATTTCACTTCAAGCCGTAGGACACGGCGCCCCCGACGTCCCGAGCGGCACGAAAGGTGATATTTGATTAAGTTCAGGAGTAATAATTATATTACACCTGTAGGGACCGACGTCCTCGGCGGTCCGAGTCCAATAGAATTATTGCTTTGTATTTAATCAAGGAAATGAAATTATGTGTTCTTGATTTTAGACACATATATAATTTGATGCCCACGGACCGCCGAGGACGCCGTCCCCTACGGTGATAATTTTACTTATTCAATTAAATTGAAAAGAGGATTTATTATGAAATGTCCGTTTTGTGATACCGAAATGCTTGCGGGGTATCTGAATTGCGGCACAATGATCTGGAGCGAGCGAAAGCATAAGGTCAGTATGCTTCCCGGTCTGAAGGAAAAATATGCCCTTCATCTTGAAGCTCCGCTTTTGCACCCTCATTATATTGAAAGCCACATTTGTCCGAAATGCAAAAAGCTCATCCTTGATGCATCGGATTACGAAAATAATTTGTGAAATGAAACACCTTGAACTTGAAAAAGAACTGACCGCCAAGATCAGAAAGCGTAGGATGATCGAGGGCGGGATCACGTTGATTTTTATCGTCATCGGCATTGTTTTTTGCGTGCTTTACGAGCAAAGTAGAGTTGTCGAGACGATAAAGGGCGAGGGGATACTCGCCGGTCTTATGAACTATCAGTCGGTGACGTATAATGAAAATCTTAAGCTTGGCATCGCTTTCGGATTCGCGGGCGCGTTTATCCCCGCCTCGTTTTTGCTTGGTGACTTTTTGTACTCCAAATTTGAAACCGTCGAAGTCTGCGGCACGTACATTACGTTATACCGCAGTATGCATAAGAATTATCTCTACGAAAACGGCGAATGCATAGCGTCGGGCGCATGTTACTATCTCGAAACGAAGCTCTCCGACAAAACAAGAGTGACCGTTTCCTTCGGCAAATGGTCTGCGCATATGACATTTTCAAACGGCCACCCGCCAATAGATATTTATTAAAATTGCTTTTCGCTCCGCGGGGGCGCAAATAAAGGAAAAAATCCGCCTTGCGGATTTTTACATCTTTATTGAATTTCGCCCTTGATTTCGTTTGGACGCGAATTCCTTCGCAAAGGTGCTGACTGCCCACCCCATCCCCTCCCGCAAGCGGGAGGGGGATAATAGGTAGATTCCGTTGTTCAGCTTTCCGGATTTCGTTGTTCAATAAATGCGCCGTCTGCGGACGGCGCGCGATATGCTTGCTTCGCAAGCACGATATATCCTGCGGATACGATATACCTGCGGCACGATATGTTTCGCTTCGCGAAACGTGATTTAATGGGAAATTTTCGCCCTAGGCGAAAATTCACCTTACCTCTGCCCTCTGCCCTCTTACCTCTAACCTTGAATTTTCACCCCCCGAAAGGAATAAAATAAAATGTCCCCTTCCTTCCCCCACGATTTCACGCTCCGTGACGGCGTGCTTCGCATCGTTTGCCTTGCGCATCCCGAGGTTACAAAGTCGGACGGATTCATATTTGCCCTGGGCGGTCACTATATCCTCCACGACGGCGGTATGACCAAAACCACCTTCGCACTTGATGCTCTGCTTAAGCTCCGCGAGGCGGCGGGTGTCGACGTTCTGCATTTTGATTGGTTCATCTCGCATTACCATATCGACCACGTCTGCGGACCTATCGAAAACGTCATCCGCGATCCCCGATTTGCGATAGATACCGTCGTTCTTCCGCCCCATAACGCGCTCCCCGAGGATATGCCCCACGGCGATACGAAGTACAGTCCCAAGATCGAGGCGGCTCTGCGCGAGTGCCATCCGAATGTAAAGCGCATCGAGGTGCATTATCACTCGGACGATCCCTCGACCATTTTCTATAACTTCGGCGGCGCAGAGATCGAGATCCTGCCCCCCGACACCGATTGGGCGCGCGACCGCGAGCTTCGCGAGATCATAACAAACGGCTATTTTGACACCGATAATATCTATGACCCCAAGGTTCCCACCTCGGTCGGCAACGCGGCTTCGGTCTGGTATCTCATCAGATACGCGGGCAGAAAGATCCTCTTTACGGGCGACAGCATGAAGCGTACCCGAGGCATCACCGAGGAGAGCGTTGACAGAATGTGGGCACTTTATAAGGACACGATCGGCACACCCGACGTTGCAAAATGGCCGCACCACGGTCAGGCGCGCGACAACGCCGACCTCATTATGCACGAAATGAATCCGGATTACATACTCACAACGACAAGCTGCGAAAGCGCAAGCGTGCGCTACGCAGAGGTCTTCCCCGACCACAAGGTAAGATTTTTCAACTCCGCCGAGAGTGACGTTATCATCGAGGTCACAGCGGGCGGCACGCTTGAGGTCTCGGGCGGTTTTGAGGGTGTTAATCCCGGTGAATACTATATTATGACAAGTGGAAAGATCAAGTAAAATGGAAAAGAAATTAATTCTCCCCGAGGTTCTGGCACCTGCGGGCAACTTTGAAAAGCTCCGCGCGGCGGTTCGCTTCGGCGCGGATGCGGTGTATCTTGCGGGACGCCGCTTCGGAATGCGCCAGGCTTCCGAGAATTTCTCGCTCGAAGAGCTCGCCGAGGCGGCTGAATATATGCACTCGCGCGGCAAAAAGATGTACCTTACGGTCAATATCCTTCCGCACGGTCCCGAATATCCCGCTCTGCGCGAGTTTATCCGCGAGTGCGCGAAGATCGATATCGACGGATACATCGTCGCCGATCTCGGCGTTATCGCGATGATCAAGGAAATAAATCCGAACGCGGATATCCATATCTCGACTCAGGCAAGCATCGTAAGCCCCGAGGCGGCGCTTGAGTATATCAAGCTCGGCGCGACACGACTTGTCCTTGCGCGTGAGCTGTCGCTCCGTGAGATTCGTGCCATCCGCGACCGAATCCCCGAGCATATTGAGCTCGAGGCGTTCGTTCACGGCTCGATGTGCGTTTCATATAGCGGACGCTGTATGCTTTCCGATTTTATGGTCAACAGAAGCGCAAACCACGGCGCGTGCGCGCAGCCTTGCCGCTGGAATTATAAGATCGTCGAGGAAAAACGCCCCGACGAGGCGATGCCGATCGTTGAGACCGAGGAGGGCACGTTCATTATGTCCTCAAAGGATATGTGTATGATAAACCACGTCGGCGAGCTCGTCGACGCGGGAATTTCGTCCTTCAAGCTTGAGGGACGAGTCAGATCGGCGTACTATGCCGCCGTTGTGACGAATGCATACCGCATCGCGCTCGACGGACTCCGCGATTTTGTCGAGGCGGGCGGAAATATGCTCGATTACGTCCCCGATCCCGCGCTTTACGCCGAGGTCGACAGCGTTTCGCACCGCGAGTACGCAACGGGATTCTATTTCGATAACCCCCGCGAGGACTCCAAGCTCGTCACACAGCCCGGTTATATGCGTGAAAAGGCGTATCTCGCCGTCGCAGAGGATTTCGACGAGCCGATGCCCGAAAATCTTAAAGAAATTGAAATTAACGAAAACGGCAAGCTCTACCGCTTCCGTCAGCGTAATAAGCTCGTTCAGGGTATGACCGCCGAGCTTCTCACGCCCGGCAAGGTAGGAATTCCTTTCACGGTTGCCGAGCTTTATGACGGAGAGGGAGAGGCGGTCGAATCCGCACCGCATCCGTCGAGGATTTTCTATACTCGCGTGCCGTTTGAGGTTAAGGAAGGCGATATACTCAGAGCGGAGTGATGTTTCGCCTTCGGCGAAGTGATAATCTGCCTGCGGCAGAGTGATAATTTGCCTTCGGCAAAGTGAAGGTGAATTTCCTCGCTTTGCTCGGAAATTTTCGATATTGTTTGGGTGCAATTTCCTTTGCCAAGGTGCTGACTGCCCACCCCAACCCCTCCCGCACGCGGGAGGGGCGAGAGAGTATTTGCGATAAGTTGTAACAAGCCGATAAAGAAGGGAGTGCCGACGTGAAAAAAGACATTAATAAGTTTTTTACTTCGCTACCGATTATGATTTTCGTGACGGTTTTGAACTTGTGCTTATACGGTATGTGCGTTTTCAGCTTGTTCACGTTCAAATTTGACCCGCAAGACGTCTTCGGGAACGTATTGATGATATTTTTAGGCTTTGTTCTTCCATCAATACTTTGGTTTACAAGGATCTTTTCGGTAGTGGAATTTAATGAAGAGGGCGTCAGACGCTCTAACTTCAAGTTTCTTTGCAAACGGAAAATTCGTTGGGATGAGGTCGAGGAGATCAGATTCTACCGCTTCCCCGGCTGGATCATTATATCAAAACGTCCTCTCGGCTATAAGGATTTCAATTTCGTCGTCGAACGCCGCGACGTGATTCCGATAATGTATTCGAAAGAAGTTGTTCAAGCGATACATAAAAATACGGATATAATAATCAACGGTATTGACGATGTTGAAAATATTTGATTAATTACCGTATCAATGTGGAGAAATTACTCTTAAAAATGTTAAGAGTAATAACTATGGGGTTTAAGAGTAATTTCTATATGATTTATCAGTAATAAGTATTGACTTTTGCGTTTTTGTGTACTATAATAATATAAAAACTTCGGAGGTGGTATAATGAAATTCAACGCCGAAAAATCGAATATGATCAATATGTATATTCTTGAGAAGATAGAGCAGGGCTCGGAGTCGCTTTCTGCAAGCGTCGCAGAAGCCTTTGGCATAAGCACGAATACAGTACATTCATATCTTCGCCGTCTGCAGGAGCAGAATATTATAGTCAAAGAAAAACGCGGAGAATATAAACTTGTTACGAATAGCTTCGAGTATCAATTAAAGCGCAGTAAGGGTAACCTTGATTCTGAAACTTATGCCTTTGATAATTGCTTTGAACAGCATATAAAAGATCTTCCCGAAAACATATACCGCATATGGGAATACGCTTTCAGCGAGATGATCAACAACGTAGTGGATCATTCCGCTGCGGAAAATCTTGCAATACAGATCGAACAAAGCTACCTTTACACAAAAGTATTTATCATTGATAACGGAGTCGGAATTTTCAAAAAGATAAAAGAGCATTTCTCGCTCCCCGGTATAGACGAAGCTATCTGTGAGCTTTTCAAGGGTAAGCTGACGACAGATTCGAGCAATCATTCGGGCGAAGGAATTTTCTTCTCGTCTAAAATGATGGATAGATTTTTTATTTATTCAAGCGGAAGAATATTCGCAACGACAAAATATAATAATGACGAAATAATCAATCTTGATCTTGGTGACTCGTTCAATGGCACCGCGGTCTTTATGTCACTGTCTAATTTCAGCCAAAGACACGCCGCAGACGTTTTTGACCAATATGCAAGCGTTGACGGCGGTTTTACAAAAACGCGTATACCGCTGAAAAATATTTTTGATACCGCTCCTATTTCGCGTTCGCAGGCAAAGCGCGTGTGTAACCGCCTTGACAGCTTTCTCGAAGTCGAGATAGATTTTGATGGGCTTGATTGGATGGGTCAGGGATTTGCGCATCAAATGTTCGTTGTGTATCAAAAAGCACATCCCGATATTAAACTTATTCCGACCAATATGAGCGAAAACGTGAAGAAAATGTATAATCACGTTATCTCTTAAGGAGTCCCTATGTACGAACTTATCCAAATAATCACCGCCGTGATATACGGCTTGGTCGAGGGTATCACGGAATGGTTGCCCGTCAGCTCGACGGGGCATCTGATCCTCCTTGACGAATTTCTTTCCTTCTCGCTTGCGCCCGATGCGGTGTTTACTGCCGAGTTTTGCGAGATGTTCGACGTCGTTATACAGCTCGGCGCGATACTTGCCGTGGTCGTGACGTATTTTTCGCGCCTTTGGCCGCTGAATCCCAAAAAGGAAAAATCCGAAAACGCGCGTATCTGGAAGCTATGGTTCAAGGTGCTTGTTGCATCCGTGCCTGCGGCTCTTGCGGGCATCGTTTTCGATAAAATTCTTGAGAAAATTTCGGGCAAGGACATCGACGGCTGGCTTTATAACGCCCCAGTTGTTGTTGCCGCGCTGATAATTTACGGCGTTTTCTTCATCCTGATCGAAAAATTCAACAAGAAAAAGGCTGTCATTGAGTGCGTGGACGATATTTCGTTCCGTCAGGCGTTTGCGATCGGCGTTTTTCAGATGCTTGCTATAATCCCCGGCACGTCGCGCTCGGGCTCGACCATCCTCGGCTCGATGCTCATCGGACTTTCGCGAACCGCGGCGGCTGAATTTTCCTTCTTTATGGCGATCCCCGCAATGGCGGGCGCAAGCGCGATCAAGGCGCTCGGCTTTGTTTCATACGTTACGGAGCATAATACCGACGTCCCCGCGATCGCGTGGATCATTCTCGCGGTCGGATGCGCGGTCGCGTTCGGAGTTTCGATGGTTTCGATCAAATTCCTGACCGATTTTGTAAAAAAACACAGCTTCATTCCCTTCGGCGTCTACCGAATAGCGCTCGGTGTTGCGCTGATAGTATGGTTTTTGGTTAAATGAACGGTAAATTAAAGATCCCCTATCCCGTGATCGTGGAGGGGAAGTATGATAAATTGCGCCTTTCGTCGGTCATTGAGGCGCAGATAATAGCGACCGACGGCTTCGGTATCTTCAAAAATCACGAAAAAGCCGCACTTTTGCGTGCACTTGCGCGGAAAACGCCATTGATCGTGCTGACCGACCCCGACGGCGCGGGCAGACTGATCCGCTCGCATATTTCGGGGATCTTGCCGAAGGATAAGGTAATTTGCCTCCACATCCCGAAGATCGAGGGCAAGGAAAAACGTAAAAAAGAGGCGTCGGCAGAGGGGTTGCTCGGTGTCGAAGGAGTTGAGCGCGAGCTGATCTATAACCTCTTTTTGCCCTATACAAATCCCGATATGACGCGAAATATCGAGGAAAATCCGCTCACACCCGCCATTCTTTGCCGCGACGGACTCACGGGAGCACCCGATAGTCAGGCAAAGCGTGACGCCGTCGGTAAGATTTTCGGACTGCCCGGCGGAATGAACGCCAAAGCGTTTCTGGCGGCGGTGAAGTGTGTGGCAACATACGACGAATATTTGGATGCTTTATCAAAGATCGAAAGTTTTTGAAGATTCTTAAGGAACTTTTTTCAAAAAGTTCCTTAAGCAGAGCCCGAGGCAGAGCCTCGGACTAATGCGAAGGCTTCAGCCTTCGCTATCCTGCTCCAAAATCACGAAGCTTGCTTCGGGATTTTGGACAGAGTCGATACTTTCGCAAGGGCGAAAGTATCGTGCTCTGTCACCCCGCGCCCGAAGGGCGCACGATGTTGCACTTCGTGCAAATGATGTTGCCTGCGGCAAATGATGTTGTGCTTCGCACAAACGAGGTTGCGCCCCGCGGGGCGCAAATAAAGGAAAAAATCCGCACGGCGGATTTTCACGTTTTTATTAAATTTCGCCCTTGGTTTTGCTTGGGTGGGAAATCCTTCGCAAAGGTGCTGACTGCCCACCCCAACCCCTCCCGCAAGCGGGAG
>JAFOEU010000044.1 GCA_017387685.1 Clostridia bacterium | reverse complement strand
GGCACGATATGTTTCGCTTGGCGAAACGTAAAGGTAGAAATTTGCCGAGGCAAATTTCATCAATTAATATCAAAAATAGATCGAGGCAGAAATGAAAAGCCTCGCTCCAACAAAATTACGTGTCATCCTGAGCGAAGCGACAGCGGAGTCGAAGGACCTCGGCGAAGCCGGGCAGATGAGGAAGTCTGCTGTAAATTTCATCTATATAAAATAAAAATTACATAAATATCGTTCTCATCAAAACCAATATGCCGGACGCTGCGCGAGATCCTTCGACTCCGCTATCGCTCCGCTCAGGATGACACGTAATTTTGTGCTGATTGATAATTTTATTACCGCATCGCAATATAGCTTACGCACACTAAAAAATCCCCGTCCGCTTGCGGAAGGGGTTGGGGAAGGCAGTCAGCACTTGCACGAAGGAATTTGCGCCCAAGGATTATCAAGAAGGAACGACTTAACAACCACTTCCCTACAATCGGGAAGTGGTTATTAAGTCCAAAAATCCGAAGCAAGCTTCGTATTTTTGAAGCGCGGTGGCGAGACCTGAAGGTCTCGCATTAGTTCGAGACTCCGTCTCGAGCTCTGCTTAAGAAACTTTTCGAGAAAAGTTTCTTAAGAATCTTCAAAAGCTTTATCGTTGTTCAATCAAAAATTTCCGAGCCCCGTGGGCTCGGAAATTTACCTTCATTTTGCATTTTGCATTTTGCATTTCTTACAGCTCTTCGACGCTATACACTCCGTCGAACTGCGAGAGCTCGGAGAGGATATTATCGTGCTTCTGTCTCTTTTTGAATTTCAGTGTCAGCACCGCGCTAAAGCGCACGCCCGAGGCGGTTCTCTGCTTTGTGAATTCGATATCGGTCACGCGGATATCGCGGCGTTCAAGCCGATCGACAAGGCGGTCGAGCATATCGGGAGAATCGAACTCAACGTAGATATTCATTCTCTTCGCGGTTGCGATGATGAAATACTCAAATTTCGAGAGAACAGCAGCAGCGAGGATGACTATCGCGACGCCGATGATGGCGGCTTCGTAGTATCCCGCGCCGATCGCAAGACCGATTATTGCGGAAGTCCAAAGACCTGCTGCGGTGGTGAGTCCCTTGACCTGACGGCGGGTGGTGACGATTATCGTTCCCGCGCCGAGGAAGCCCATTCCCGAGATGACCTGCGCGCCGAGACGGGTCGGGTCGGTTGCAAGTCCCGATTTATAGAGAAAAAGACCGACAAGTGTGGTCAGAGTTGCACCGATGCAAACGAGAGTATGCGTGCGGAAGCCCGCGCTTCTTCGCTTGCTTTCGCGCTCGAGACCGATGATACCGCCGCAAAGGAGCGCGAGTGTGAATCTCAACGCGACTCCGAGTGGAGTCACGTCGCGGAGCATTTCAACTATTTCATTAAAATTCATCTTCTCTTCCTCCTTATAATTCTTCTACCGAGATAACGCCCTCGATCGCGGCGAGTGCGGCGATGATCTCGACGTGCGGACGGCGGCGGGCAAGCTTGGTCTCAATGACCACGTTCGGAGATTCGCTTGCAAGCTCACGGATGTTGGTGATCTCGGTATCAAAGATCTTGATATCCATACCGCGAAGGACTTCGTGTACATCGTGAACGACAGCGGTCTCGGTCACTATGACGTTGATATTCATATTGAGCGAGCGCGAGGTTATGAGCTTTTCGACCTTATCAAGCAGAGTGGTCGACATAATGATCGCGGCAAATGCCATCAGGGCGCACTCAAAAAATCCCGCGCCGAGGGCAAGCCCCATACACGCGCACGCCCAGAGGCCCGCGGCGGTGGTAAGTCCCTTCACCTCCTGTCGGCGGGTGACGATGATCGTTCCCGCACCGAGGAAGCCGATGCCGTTGATGACCTGTGCGCCGAGACGCGAAACGTCGGCGGTGATGCCGAGTGTGTCAACGCAATAGCGGCTGATGCACATCGCCATCGTTGCGCCCATACAGACGAGAATATGCGTGCGGAATCCCGCGGGGCGGCGCTTGCGCCCTCTCTCGAGTCCGATCGTACCGCCGAAGATGACGGCGAGTGTAAGTTTTATAACAAGTGCTGCGAGGCTTGCGCCTCGCAGACTATCGAGCCATTCCATAAATAAAATGCTCTCCTTTAATCAATATAACAATCAAAATTACCGAATGAAATCGGAGTTATTTTATAAAATCAGTTTTTTCGGCGGCTTTGCCGCCGAAAAAACACCGCTCAGGCGAGCTATGCGAGCCCGCGCGCCGAGGGGAGCTGACAAAATCCTCGATTTTGTCAAGCGGCGATAAGCGCGCGAACGTCAATTGTAAAACGCAGTTTTACAATTGGGATCAGTCGATGATCATTGTCCAAACGTTTTCGGTTGGATCGGTTCCTCCGCCGTTCGCGTATTTATCCGCGCCCGACTCAAAGAGGATATAAAGCTTACCGTCCATAGCGGCAAGACCCTCGGTCATAGGGGGAGTAACGATCGACTTTGAAGGAGTTTTGCTATCGAGGAAGTAGAGGGGAACGCTCTTGCCGTTGAGCTCAACGGTCTGATGCGCCTCGCTTCTCATCGGATTCTCATAGAGGAAGATCTTGGATTTGTTGTTTCTGCCGTAGGACTGGCTGAGCGCGACGGTCTTTTGGGTGAGCGCGAAGCCCTGGATCTTCTCTGTCATAGAGAAGATAATATCGGGAGTCGCGTAGCTGCCATCGACCATAGCGTCCGCCTTGATGCCGTTCTCAGTGGTAAGATCCACCTCGTAGCCGACGGTCCACGCATAATACTTCTTACCGTCGCGGTTGGTGAGATGGCGGTATTCGTCGGTGGGGTAGGAGGTGCCGTACTGGAAGTCGCCGACCCAGAGATAGCCCTCGGAATAGTTACAGAAGGATGCGCGAACGGGTACGTTGAAGTAGTCCGCGATCGTTACCTTGCCGCACTGACCCGCGTTCAAAAACTCGGAAAGAGGAATGCGGAAGAGTGTCGAGCCGTTCGAAATATACATATCGCGCTCGGTGATAGCAACGCCGCCCGCGTGGGAGGTGTGGGGAGTACCGTCTGTGTTGGTGATGTAATATTCGCCGACGTACGCGCCGGTCGCCATATCAACCGCAACGATTACCGAGCTTGCAGATATCTCCGCACTCGGGAAATAACCCGAGATCATAAGCCATCCGCGCTCGCGCCAGATATCCATACCCTGAGGGATCATAGTTTCCTTAAGTGCGGGAATGAGGTAGCTCTTCTCCGCAGCGGCAAGGAAATCCTTATAGCCCTTATATTCGTTTGCTGCAAGAACGCTCTGAAGAGTGAACTTGAATTCAGCCGAGGGACCTTCATAGATCGGGAAAGGAGGCTCGGTCTCAACGGGCTCGGTTTCGATAGGATCGGTTTCAATAGCGGGAGCTTCGGTGTCAGCTACGGTTTCGGTGGTTTCTTCGGGGATTTCGGAATTGCATCCGACAAGAGCGAGGAGGGCGATGAGTGCCATACACAGGCAGATGATACGGGTGTTTTTCATAATATTCTCCAAATATTTATTTTTTATCACAGAACGCAGTTTTACAAGTGATTATTTCACGCTGAACATAAGGTCGCCGTAGGTGGGATAGGGCCACGCGGTGGTATCGGTGAGGGTTTCGGCTTCGTCAACGAAGGCGCGGAGCTTTTCCATACCCTCGAAAACGCGGGTTCGGTATTCCTTGGCAACGGTTACGATATCGGAAGCACCCGCGAACAGCTCCTCGACGTCGCGATCGAGGGCATCGGTCTGCTTCATTATTTCGGTTGCAAGTGCGGAAAGTTTTGCGACGGTTTTGGACTCATATTCCGTGTCGGCATCGGGACAGAATTCGCGCTTGAGCTTACCCGATTCGGCGAGCTTGCCCGTGAACTTCGAAATTGCGGGAAGAATGTCGCGACGAACCATATCAATCATAGTAAGAGCCTCAATACGGATGACCTTGCAGTAGTTATCAAGGATAACGTCGCGTCTTGACGCCGCCTCGACGGGGGTGTAGATCTTATGCTGCGCGAAAAGCTTCAGGTTCTTTTCAGCCGTCAGCTGCGGCACGCAATCGGGAGTCGAGGGATAATTGGGAAGTCCGCGGACCTCGGTTGCCTCCTTGACCCAAGCCTCGTCGTAGCCGTTTCCGCTGAAGATGATGCGCTTGTGCTCGGAAACCGTGCGGCGAATGAGGGCGTGGAGTGCGGTGTCGAAATCCTCTGCCGCCTCGAGCTCGTCGGCGAAAAGTCGAAGAGATTCGGCAACGGCGGTATTGAGCATAATATTGGTGCAGGCGATACTGTCGGACGAGCCGAGCATACGGAACTCGAACTTGTTACCCGTGAAGGCAAAGGGCGAGGTACGGTTGCGGTCGGTATTGTCGCGAGGGAGCTTCGGAAGAGTATGTACTCCAAGTCGGAGCGGCTCCTGCGCCTGCGCGTTGTAGGGCACGTCGCGCTCGATTGCGTCAAGGATCTCCTCAAGCTCGGTGCCGAGGAAGATCGAAACGACCGCGGGAGGAGCCTCGTGCGAGCCGAGACGGTGATCGTTTGAGGGAGATGCTACCGAAAGACGTAAGAGATCGGCGTAATCGTCGACCGCCTGAATGACGGCGCAGAGGAACAGAAGGAACTGCGCGTTCTCGGCGGGGGTGTCACCCGGCTTGAAGAGGTTGACGCCCGTGTTGGTCTGTATCGACCAGTTATTGTGCTTACCCGAGCCCGATACGTTAGCAAAGGGCTTTTCGTGAAGCAGACAGATCATTCCGTGCTTCTTTGCAACTCTCTGCATAACCTCCATCGTCAGCTGGTTGTGGTCGCAGGCGATATTGGTCTTTGTGAAGATGGGAGCAAGCTCGTGCTGTGCGGGAGCAGCCTCGTTATGCTCGGTCTTGGCACTGACACCGAGCTTCCAGAGTTCTTTATCGACCTCTTCCATATAAGCGGCAACGCGGGGCTTGATGATTCCGTAATAGTGGTCGGAAAGCTCCTGACGCTTGGGGGGCTTTGCACCGAAAAGGGTGCGTCCCGTGTAGATAAGATCGCATCGCTTCTCAAACATCGCGCGGTCGATGAGGAAATACTCCTGCTCGGGACCGACGCAAGCCTTCGTCGAGGTGACGTCCTCGTGACCGAAAAGCTTGAGCACGCGCATCGTCTGGCGGTTGAGAGCTTCCATAGAGCGAAGAAGGGGCGTCTTTTTATCGAGCGCCTCGCCGCCGTAGGAGCAAAACGCCGTGGGGATGCAGAGCGTTTTTTCCTTAATAAAAGCATATGACGTAGGATCCCACGCAGTATATCCGCGCGCCTCAAAGGTTGCACGAAGGCCGCCCGAGGGGAAGGATGACGCGTCAGATTCGCCCGAAACGAGCTCCTTGCCCGAAAATTCAAGCATAACTCCGCCGTCGGAGGTGGGATTTATGAAGGCATCGTGCTTCTCGGCAGTAACGCCCGTCATTGGCTGGAACCAATGTGTGAAATGAGTTGCACCGCGCTCGACTGCCCAGTCCTTCATCGCCTCTGCGACGATATTCGCAAGGCTGATATCGAGCGAACGTCCGTCCTCGATCGTCTTGCGCATACGCTCGTACGCCTCGACGGGAAGCCGCGACTTCATCTCTCTGTCGTCAAATACCATACATCCAAAATACTCGGGTATCTTCATGATAGTTCTCCTATCGCAAAATTTATCTATTATATTAGTATATCTTTTTTTATCGTGAAAGTCAAGGGGATTTTATGAATTTTGAAAGAAAAAGTACTCCCGGGGGAGTACTTCTCAAAGCAAATTCGTCCATTCGCGTCTGTTATACAACACGCGGACTATTGACACCGTTTTTTCTTTTTCATTTACAAGATAAAATATCAGATAATTCCCCGCAGAAGTCTTTCTCATTCCCATTGAACTGTAAGGTTCTTCGGACACAACGGCAAATCTTTGCGGCATCTCGGAAAGCGAGCAGATCTGTGATTTGATTTCAGTATATAACCTTCTCGCCGACTCGGGCTGAAACAGTATTTCTTTTATATAGCTTACCGCTTCATAGATGTCACGTTCGGCAAGCTTACCTATGACAATATCATATTCAGTCAAGATTCAGCTTCCTTTCGATATCCGCAAATACATCCTCGGCATTTCTGACTCTTTTGGACTTTACGTCTTCAAGCCCCGCGTCAAGCTTGACGTGCAATTCGGCAAGACCGCAGAGGCGCTCATACTCCGCATTTGAAAGAACTACAAGATCGCCCGTGCCGTTTTTCGTTATAAATACGGGTTCGTTATACTTGTTGCAAAACTCGGAAATCTCGTTATAACGATTTCTCAGATCAGAACTCGGTCTAATGGTAGCCATACGCTCACCTCCAATATTATTATACTCATATTTTATCATAATTTTGATATATTGTCAAGCATTTTTTAAAAAAAGCGCCCCGCCTGAGCGGGGCGTGTGATATTTATTTGTATTTGCGTCCCATAGGCTTCAGAGTCTTGGGATCGACCGCGGCGCAGAGGAGGAAGAGTACCACTGCGGCGATCGCGGCGTTGCCGAGCATATAGCTGCCGTTATAGACAAGCGAGTATACCCATACGTTCATTCCCTCGGGCGCGTAGCTATCCCAGAGGACAACGCCGGAGAGGAAGGAGCAAACGAAGCGCAGAGCGGATGCGCCTATCGCACCGATTATGTAACCGACGAGACGCGCGGAAGGCTTGCCGGACTTATCGAAGGGCGCGGCAAAAACGGATGCAAGTCCGAGTGCGGTAAATGCAAGGACGTAGTCGAGGAGCACGCAAAGCACGATCGACAGGAAGGTATTTGCGGGCGGCACGTAGAATCCGAGGAGCATCTGCACGCAGGAATAAACAAATCCCGCAGAAAGTCCCCATTTCCAGCCGCGGCGGTAGGAAAGATAGATTATCGGGATCGCGCCGAGGCTTATCGAGCCGCCGTATGCCCAGGGGGAGGGCAGAAA
This sequence comes from Clostridia bacterium, assembly GCA_017387685.1. GTDB lineage: Bacteria > Bacillota > Clostridia > Oscillospirales > CAG-272 > CAG-390. The sequence goes on along the minus strand of JAFOEU010000044.1, from coordinate 56,879 downwards.
CTGGCAGAGCAGTTCAAGTCCGACAGCGAGTGCCGCCATCATTGCCGTCTCGACGAGTGCGAGAACGTTTTGTCTTGTGTTTTTGGTTTTCATTTTGTCATTTTCCTTTCGGAGATATTTATTAATCACCGATCTTCTCGGACTTTTTTCGAAAAAGTGATCAATTTTCCCGAAAAACGAAAGGGCCGCACATTCCTGCAGTGAATGTGCGGCACCCCCGAAAAAATTCGGTAGATTTTAAACTTCCTTCGCCGGTATTACCCGTATCAGGTTCAAAGGGTTCGGTCTAAAGACCGTCTCAGCCGCACGGCACCCCCGTATCGGATATTCAGTTTTCTTGGTGAAGTTGGTTCTGTTCCGCCCGATGTGCGGAAGTGATAATTTGCCCTTCGGGCAAAGTGATAATTTCGCAATTGCGAAAGTTATTTATTTTCCAGAGAATTTATCCTTTTCTTTACCGTTATAACAGAAGAAATAAGTAATTTGCGTATAACTATACAATCGTTGCGCATAGATAAAAATTCTCTGTTATTAATACATTTAGCATTGAACAGCAATTCAAGCCAATATTCCGTTTCATTGATCTCTTTTAAGGCTATTTCCATTTTGGATATGAAATCCTTATCTCCTTGAGCAAACTGTGCTTCTGCGATATTTGCGCCTACTGAAGTACCGGAACGCAAAAGCTGATTGATCAAAGGAGCTTCAGCTCCTCTTTCACGCAAAACTCGACAGCAAGTTACAATTCTGTTTGCAAACGCCTTGGATTTATCCTTTAATAATGCCGAAGACATTCTGACACCTCGCTATTTCAAACTTTTGCTGAACGATACCCATCACTCTCGCGAAGCGAGATTATCACTCTTGCGAAGCAAGATCATCGCTCTCGCAAAGCGAGATCATCACTTGATTTGCCACAGGCAAATCAATAGTAATAATTTGCTTTAACGGTGCTTAATTTTATCTTCTTGAGTTCTTCTTCGTTGATCTTAACGTCAGCGGAGTATTTTTCGAGGCTTTCTGCAATGTAGTTGAGGAAAAGGGGATCCTTGAGGTATTCTTCAAAGGTTGCTACGGCGCCGAGCTCGGAATCGTAGAAGGTAAAGAAGTCTGCGTTGATGCTCTTATCGTACGCGCCCTCCTCAAGGGGAAGCTTTTCGATTATGTGGAGATTATTTTCTGTTTCAACAAGCTTGATCTCGCCCACCTTCATTGTCTGAAGTTCATTATAGATCTTCTCAAGTGCGGCGTCGGTGCCCATTGCGGAGTCGCGGCTAATATAAATTGCCGTATACTGATTGTCGGTGGGGTTTTCATCGTATTCGCTGTTGACGCTTGCAAAGGACTCGCCGTTATGGATCTTGGTGAGTGCATCAGCGGCACGGTTGCGCGCCTCCTGAGTCTCTTCCGCGGTCATATCGCGATATTTGGTATATCCGTTGGCATCCAAAATGGGATTGCCGTCCTTATCAAGCTCGGGGCATTCGTTGATAAAGATGCATATCTGGCGCATACTTACGTAATTTTCCTGATAATACTTTTCCTTATCCATCTTCGTAACGCCGAGAGTTCCGCCCTTGCCGAAAAGATAATTCTGAAGGAAATCAACCTTTTCGTCGATGAGGTAAAGCTCGCGCAGCAACTTCATATTGATACCGTAGTTACTGAGGAGCGCGTTGAACTCAGCCTTTGAGCCGGATGCATATTCCTCAAGAAGCTCGGCGATATATTCATCAACCTCATCCTCGGTCTCCTTGGGAAGCTTAAGGCCGAACTGATCGAAGAGGTAGAGCGCGCAGAGGTAGGTCTCGGCATTCTCATAGATAAAGCCCGACATTACCTCGTCGTAGGTCTCGCCCGTTGCCTCGTCGGACACGATCGGCCAGAACTGATCGATGCTGTCAAGATCGTACTGCGAGCAGACGGCGCTTCCGTAGTAATGCTCGAACTGCGCCTTGTAGCGGGAAAGCCAGAACTCGATCATATTCGCAGTGATCTCGGTGCCTCCGAGCTCCATAACGGGTTGACCGTAGCTCGAACAGCCGACAAGCGTTAAAAGCAGCAACAGAAGTGCAAGAGCGCACGCTGTAATCTTTTTAATTATCTTCATTATAATACTATCCTTTTTGTGTTTTATATATTATACACTATTTTTACGCTTTTGTCTATCCCTTATTTCCCGATATTTTGAGATATTTTTTAAATATTTCGCAAAGAATTGCAAGCGCATCGTCATTTTGGCGAAGCGAAAGTATAAGATAGGGCTCCTCCGCCATACCTATACGGAGCTTGACGCCCGGCATATCTGCGATCTCCTGCCACACGTCGAGGTCGAATTCCTTCGGACGGATGCGCACCTCTCTGCCCTCCTGCGTTATCGAAATGATCTTGCACCGCTCGGCATACGCGCGGAGAAGCGAGACGTCAAGCAGGAAGAGCACGGGCTCGGGCGGCTCGCCGTAGCGGTCGGAAAGCTCCTCGTAGAGATCCTCCGTGTCGCTCTCCTTGCGAACGTGCGCGATCTTTTTATAGAGCGACATTCTCTGCGACGCGCTCTCGACGTAGCTTTCGGGAATATAAGCGTTGATATTGAGCGTGACCGTCGTGTCAACCTTCTCCTCGACTGTCTCACCCCTCTCCTCAAGGACGGCTTCGTTGAGCAGCTTGATATAGAGATCGTAACCTATTGCATCGAGGTGGCCGTGCTGCTCCGCGCCGAGGACGTTGCCCGCGCCGCGTATCTCAAGGTCGCGCAGAGCGATCTGGAAGCCCGCGCCGAATTCGGTATATTCACGGATAGCTTCAAGACGCTTTTCCGCGATCTCTGTCAGCGCACGTCCGCGCGGGAAGGTGAAGTATGCGTAAGCGCGTCGCGGTGAGCGTCCGACTCGTCCGCGGAGCTGATGGAGCTGTGAAAGTCCCATTCTGTGCGCGTTTTCGACGATAAGAGTGTTCGCGTTCGGAACGTCAACGCCCGTTTCGATGATAGTGGTGGAAACGAGGACGTCGATCTCGCCCGTTATCATATCGCGCCAGATATCCTCAAGCTGCTCCTTCTCCATCTTTCCGTGCGCGACAACGACGTTTGCCTCGGGGAAGGCTTTTCTGATCCTGTCGGCGGTATAGCTAATGGTTTCAACGAAATTATATAGGTAAAAGACCTGACCTCCGCGCGAAAGCTCGCGGCGGATGGCATCGTTTACGATGAGATCGTCGTGCTCGAGAACGTAGCTCTGAACCGGCTGACGGTCGCCGGGTGCTTCGTCAAGCAGCGAGATATCGCGGATGCCCGACATTGCCATATTGAGCGTTCGCGGAATAGGTGTTGCGGAAAGCGAAAGGACGTCCACGTTGCCCGTTCTCTGCTTGATCTTTTCCTTCTGCGCCACGCCGAATCGCTGTTCCTCGTCAACGACGAGAAGTCCGAGGTCCTTGAACTTTACGTTCTGCGAAAGCAGACTGTGGGTGCCGATGATAGGGTCGATATCTCCCTTTTCGAGATCGTCGATGATCTTTCTCTGCTCCTTCGGCTTGCGGAAGCGCGAGAGCATTTCGATATTGACGGGAAATGCTCTCATTCGGCTCTGCGCCGACTGATAGTGCTGAAGTGCGAGGATGGTGGTCGGAACGAGCAGAGCGACCTGCTTGCCCGAGAGAATTGCTTTATATATCGCGCGGAATGCAACCTCCGTCTTACCGTAGCCTACGTCGCCGCAGAGCAGACGGTCCATAGGAACCGCCTTTTGCATATCCGCCTTGATGTCCTCGGTGGCGTCGAGCTGTGCATCGGTTTCGTCAAACTCAAAAGCCGCCTCAAAATCGCGCTGAAAGTCATCGTCGGGATAGAAAGCAAAGCCCGGACGGCGCTGACGCTCGGCGTAGAGCTTGATAAGCTCCTTTGCGATATCGCGGAGGGTGGATTTTGCGCGAGCCTTGGTCTTGCCCCACTCGGTACTGCCGAACTTGGAGAGGCGGAGCGTGCCGTCATCCGAATGCGCGCCGATATATTTTGATACCTTATCGAGCTTTTCGACGGGCATAAAGAGCTTGTCGCTACCAGCATACTGAATGGTAATATAATCGCGCGTTGTACCGTCGACGGTCATTGTGGTCAGACCCATATACTGACCGATACCGTGCGCCTCGTGAACGACGTAATCTCCGACGGAGAGGTCGGCGTAGGAGAGTATCTGCTGTGCCGCGCCGTCACGCTTCGACTTTGCCGCACGCTTTTTCTTCTCCGCTCGGCTGCCCTCATTTATTGCAAGCGAAATGATCGCGCATCGCGGAGAGGGCAATTCAAAGGGTGCGGTAGGTGCTCCCGCGATAACGAAAGCCTCGCCTCGAGGAAGCTTTGAAAGCTCGGGGAGCTCGTTTTCTTCTATATAATAAGCCTTGATACCCCACGCCTCGGTGAGCATTCCCGCGTAATTCTTCGCCTTGTGCTCGTCGCCCGCCATAAGGATCATACGGTAGCCGCCCTTAGAAAGCCCCTCGAGCTCCTCGCGCAGAAGCTCGTCGTTGTCTGCGGTGGCAAGCGCGTGCTTTGATCGGAAGCCGAAAAGACCTCCGAGTGCCTTGCCGGAGAGTCCTTGGACGAGGGAATCGACCATTACCGTGGTGTGCGATGCGACGAAGGCATTCCACCTCTCAAGCGGCGCGGAAAATTCCGCGTATTTCGCCTCGAGACTGCCCGATTCCACGATCGCCTTGACCTGCTCCTCCGCGTGCCATACCGCGCTCTTGAAGGCATCATCCGCGGATGCCGCAGAGCGCATAATACAGAGCGACATCGGTGAGAAATAGTCGAGCAGAGTAGTTTTTTCGGGGTAGATCAACGATACGTATTTATCGAGGAATCTGACCTCCGTGCCCGATGAAAGCGCGAGCTCTATGGCACTTGCCTCGCTCTCAAGGCTCTCGGAAAGTCTTGCGTCCTTCGATTTCTTGCGGAGACTTGCGATCGACTTTTTGATCGCGAGAAGCTTTTCCTCGTCCGCAACGATCTCTCGCGCGGGAGGAATGAGAATATCTTGTGCGTTTTCGGTAACGCGCTGTGTTCCTGTGTCGTAAAATCCCATACGGTCGATCTCGTCGCCGAAAAATTCGATTCGGACCGCCTTCGTTTCGCCCGCGTAGGAATAGCAGATATCCACTATGCCGCCGCGCTGTGCGAACTGTCCCGCGCCCTCGGCAAGCGAGGAGCGGATATATCCCGCAGAAACGAGTCTGCGTGAAAGCTCCGCGGGTGAGAGCTCGGAATCAAGCGAGATCTTGATCAGATTTTCGGCAAGCACGCCCTGCGGAACCGTATAGGAGAGTGCCGCCTCGGGAGTGGTGCAGACCGCGTCAAGCTCGCCGCGGCGGAGCGCGACAAGCAGAGAAAGCCTCGCTTGCTCAAACTCGCGCGAGGCGGAAATATTATACATATTGAGGTCGCGGTTAGGATAATACCCGCTCCGCAAACCGAACGAAATGAGCACGTCGCGCATTCTCCGCGCCGTTTTCTCGTCGGGACAGAGAACGAGCAGGGGGCGCCCGCCCTTCATATCATCGCAAAGAGCGGCACAAAGCGCATCGCCCGCGCCCTCGCAGAGTCCCGAAACAACAACGGGCTTCGGCCGCGCCCTTCTCTGCATATCTACCGCGTCGGAAAGCTGTTTATACTCGGCATCGCTTCGGATCGCCGAGAGCAGGAGTCCCGAGCTTTTGTTTTGAGTTGAATTCATATTAAACTACCAATCAATTTGAGTGATGTTTTTCTCCTGCGGAGAAAAGTGATGATTTGGCTTGCGCCAAAGTGATGATTGCGCTTCGCGCAAGTGATGTTTCGCCCTGCGGGCGAAGTTAAGGTGGAAATTTGCAGAGGGCAAATTTCAATCTTAATTAAAATTGCTTGTGCGAACACAGTTTTTAATTAAATTGGAAGATTTCCGAGCAACGCGAGGAAATCCACCTTTAACTAACAACTAACAACTAATAACTAATAACTTAAAAAAGCTCATGCTTCGCGTTGCACACTCTTACCGCCTCGTCGCGCTTGCCTGCAACGTAGAGCTCCACGCAGTTCGCCGCTATGTCAAAGAGCTTTGAGAGCTGCTTCATTTCGTTCTCGTTGAAGCGCGAGAGCACCCAATCGGCAAGCTCCATGTCGGGGTGCGGCTTCTTGCCTACTCCGATGCGAAGTCGGGGGAAGTTATCGAAGCCCATCAGCGTGATGATACTGCGGAGTCCCTTCTGACCGCCGTCCGAGCCGTTCTCGCGAAGGCGCATTCTGCCGACGTCAAGATTGATATCGTCGGACAGGACAAGGATATGATCGGGCGCGATCTTATAGAACTGCGCCGCCTCGCGGACAGCCTCGCCCGAGAGGTTCATATAGGTCTGCGGAAGCATCAGAAGCGTGCCCTTGCCCGCGATCTCGCACTCTGCGGTCAAAGCCTTAAAGCGCGAGCGGTCGACGGTGATGCCCTTTTTCTTCGCAAGCGAGTCGATAGCCATAAAGCCCGCGTTGTGACGGGTGTTGACGTAATCGCGCCCGGGGTTGCCGAGACCGACGATAAGCCACTCGACGGGTGCCTTTACCTTTACCGTATTTTCCTTTGAGATCTTTGCAAAAAGATCGAATATATCTGCCATTTTATCTCCTTCCGTCCCGCGATTGCAACGCAGAACGCCTCGCCGGGACATCCCCGCCGAGTTTTGATTATTTTCTTACCTACTATTATACCCTATTTTTTTCCTGTTGTCAAGAAAATTATGACGAAAAGCCGCAGACCTTAAAAAGTCTGCGGCTTTTTTGCCGATGAGGCGGTATTTTATCAGTTTTCTTTTCTCTTGGAAACAATTGCGATTCCGAGGACGGAAATGATTGCAATAAGAACGAAGACGAACGCGGAGTCGCCGGTGGTGGGGGGAGCTTCGGGCTCGGTGGTCTCGGGAGCAGTGGTCTCGGGCTCGGTTACTTCGGGAGCGGGAGCCTCGACCTTGCCTGCCTCTGCAACAGCCTTGAGAGTAAGCTGACCGTCAACTACGCCCCAAGCCTCGCCGAGTACGCTTGCAAGACCTGCTATGTCAGCAGCGGTCTTTTCGGTCGCACCCTCGCGGTTGCCAACGCCTACGGTTTCGGGAAGTGCGGAGTTAACTGCACTGCCTGCAAGATAGTAGTTATTTTCGAAGGTGGAGATGGTATTGCTCTCGATCGCGCCGAAACGGTTAGCGTTGGAATCATCCTTGGTAACGGTGAGCTGACCGAGGTTTACGCAATTCTTGATGGTAACGAGCTCGTATGCTCTTGCGAGAATACCGCCCGAAACGTGAGTTCCGTTTACTGCGCCCGCGTTGAGACAGTTTTCAATAAGAACGGTGTATCTTGCATCAGCGTTGCCATTGTAGCTTACCTGACCGAGAACGCCGCCTACGATAGCGGAAGAACCGGTGATGGTGCCAAAGTTAGCGCACTCGGAAACAGTGCCCGCGCCGGAAAGACGTCCGATAATACCGCCAATGTAGGCGTTGCCGGTCTTGCTGGTTACGGAACCGTAGTTTACGCACTTGCTTACGTTAGCAACGATAAGGTTTTCCTTTGAGGCGGTGGTAAGGATCTGACCGATAATACCGCCGGAGTTACCGTCCTTCTTGTTGATGACGATATCAGCGTAGTTTACGCAGTTCTCGACGGTGATGTAAGCGGGAGCATCGGGAGTGCCGGGAGTTACGAAGCCGACGAAGCCCGCAACCGAGCTGTCGCCCTCAAAGTAAGAATCCTTGATGGTAAGATTCTTGATAACCGCGGTAGCCTCGGTGGTCGAGAAGAAGCCGACCTTCTTTTCACCTACGCAGTAAATACCCGAGATCGAGTAGCCGTTGCCGTCGAAGGTTCCGCTGAATACAGAGATGGGAGTCCAGTTATTAGCGGTGGGATCCTTTGCCCAGACGATGTCTGCGGTGAGCTTATAGGAAGCGCCCGCTACCGCATTTGCGGCAAAATACGCGAGATCCGCGCCGTTTGCGATAAGATAGGGATCAGCCTCGGTGCCCGCACCTGCGAGAGAAGCGGATACGCTCGTGCCGTCATATACATCAGCCGCGGAAACGCTGAACGCTCCGAGGAGAGAAAGCGACATAACAAGAGCAAGAACGATTGAAAGTGTCTTTTTCATTTTTGTACCTCACATTGTTTTTTCGGAATATTCCGATGGTATTGTAATTATACAACAAATCAGCATATTTTTCAAGGACTTTTGACTAAAATATTAACCAAAATCAAAGTTTTTTCGTTGACTTGACAATGTAAGTATGATATAATTATATTAATATCAGCTCTTAAGAGGAAAAAATGAAGATAGTAATACTCGATTCCGGCACGCTCGGTGCCGATATAGACCTCTCGCCCATCCGCTCCCTCGGCGAGGTTGCCGAATACAAATTCACCGCACCCGATGAGGTTGCGGACAGACTTTCGGACGCCGAAGTTGCCGTGCTTAACAAGATAAAGCTCAATGAAAGCAATCTTTCGGGCGCGAAAAATCTCAAGCTCATCTGCGTTGCCGCAACGGGCTACGACAATATTGATATCGCTTACTGTCGAGAGCACGGAATCGCCGTTTGCAACGTGCCCGGCTACTCGACCGACAGCGTCGCGCAGCTTTCCGTTTCTATGGCACTCTCGCTCGTCACGCATCTTGACGAGTTCCGCTCCTTCGTCCATTCGGGCGAATATTCGCGCTCGTCAAGCGCAAACCGCCTTGAGCCAGTCTATCACGAGATTGCGGGACAGACCTGGGGCGTTGTCGGCGGCGGCGGGATCGGCTCAAAGGTTGCCGAGATCGCGCAGGCACTCGGATGCCGCGTGCTTCTCTGCCGCCGCAAGCCCGAGGAGCGATACGAAGCCGCCGATATCGACCGCATCTGCCGCGAGTGCGATATAATTTCGCTCCACGTTCCGCTGAGCGATTCCACGCGCGGAATGATCTCACGCGAGCGCATCGCCTCGATGAAGGACGGCGTGGTCATCGTCAACACCGCACGCGGTGCGGTCTGCGACGAGGCGGCGATCGCAGACGGAGTCCTCTCGGGCAAGATCGGCGCGCTCGGATGCGACGTCTACTCAACCGAGCCCTTCGGAGAGGATCATCCCTTCTCTGCCATCCTCGACCGCCCGAACGTCTGCCTGACCCCTCACATGGCGTGGGGCTCATACGAGGCGCGCAACCGCTGTGTAAGAAGAATGGCAGAAAACATTAAAGAGTTCTTTGCGGGGAACGTTCACAATAGAATTTGTTGAATATTGGCTTGAATCATATACAGTACAAACTCCGCCACCCAACTTTAGACCTATAAAAATGACAATCAGAAAAATCACTAAAAACGACAAACACATCTACACCGAAATGGCTCGGGATTTTTATTCCTCGCCCGCGGTGCTTGAAAATATTCCCGAGGAAAATATACTCCATTCCTTCGATCTTTTCCTCGAGGGCACGCCTTACGGCGATGCTTTCATCTTTGAAGAGGACGGAAACATCCTCGGCTACGGCGTCCTTGCCTACACTCACTCGCAGGAGGCGGGCGGACGCGTGGTTTGGATCGAGGAAATATACGTCAAGGCAGAATACCGCGGGCGCGGACTCGGTTCGGAGTTTCTTGAATTCGTCAAGGAAAGCATCCCCGCGCGCCGCTACCGTCTTGAGACCGAGCCCGAAAACGAAAGAGCCGCCGCGCTCTACCGCCGCCACGGCTTCGAACATTTTGAATATGTAAATTATAAACTGGACAGGTGATAAAAATGAATCTCAACATTAACTTTTCCGAAAAGCTCGGCGCGATCAAGCCGATGCACGCCGTCAACAACGCCCCCGTGCGCCCGATGAAAACCCAGTGCCGCGGTAATTTTGACACCTTCAAGGCACTCAAAATCCCCTATGCGCGCACCCACGATGCTTCCCTCTCCGAGATCTACGGCGCACAGCACGTAATGGACGTCCATTGCATTTTCGCCGATTTCTCGCGCGATCCCGACGATCCCACCGCTTACGATTTCCGCAACACCGACCAATACGTCAGAACCTGCTTTGACGCGGATTGCGAAATTTATTACCGCCTCGGCACCTCGATCGAGCATCTGCCCGGCAAATACGGGTCGGTCAAGCCGAAGGATCCCCTCAAATGGGCAAAGATCTGCGAGCATATCATTTTGCACTACACCGAGGGCTGGGCAAACGGCTTCCATTACCCCATTAAATATTGGGAGATCTGGAACGAGGCTGACCTTGACGTAAACGTCGTCAACGACAACGAAAAGAGATGCTGGAGCGGCACGCCCGAGGAATTCTACGAATTCTTCAAGATCGCCTTCCTCTATCTCCGCAAGAGATTCCCCGAGATCAAGCTCGGCGGTCCCGCGCTTGCAAACAACATCCCCTGGGCGCGCGCCTTCCTTGAAAAGATGGTCGAGGGAGAGCGTGCAGAGCTCGACTTCTTCTCCTGGCACATCTACACCACAAATGCCGAAAAGATGCTCGATCGCGCAAAGAAAGTCGCCGATCTGCTTGAGGAATTCGGCTACGGCCACGTTGAAAAGCACCTCAACGAGTGGAACTACATTGAAAACTGGACAACGCAGTTCATCGACAGCGTACGCGTTATCAAGGGTCTTAAGGGTGCGGCGTATGACTTCGCATTTATGGCGGTGGGTCAGAACAGCCCCTATCTCGATATGATGATGTACTACGACGCTCGCCCCGACAAGGAATATAACGGTCTTTGGGACAGCCACTTCATGCTCCCCCTCAAGGGCTATTACGCATTCGACTTCTACTCCACCCTCTATCAGCTCGGCACGCAGACCGCTATCGAGTGCGACGATGCCGACCTTTATGCCCTCGCGGCAACCGACGGCGAAAAATGCGCGGCTGTTATCTCCTACTACACCTGCGACCCCGAGGCAAAGGACAAAACCTTTACTCTCAATCTCGGCAAGGCTGACAGCTACGTCGTCTACGCTATCGACGAGGAGCGCGACGGCGAAAAGATTGCCGCTTTCGCAGGCACGGCGATTGAGATCACAATGAAGCCCAACACACTCATCAAGATCACAAACGGAGGTTGCATCTAATGATTCAGATCGGTACATACGTCCACGGCGGCGGAAACATTGAGGAAAAGATCATCGCGATCAAGGCGGCGGGATTTGATTTCGTTGCCATCGGAATGGGTGCGCTTTCGGACGGCACTCTTGAATATCAGGTCGAGCTTTGCAAAAAATACGGTCTCGAGATCGACAACATCCATCTCACCGGCGGCAAGACCACCGAGATCTGGTTTGAGGACGAGCTTGGCGACAAGGTCTGCGAGAGATATTGCAAGGAGATCCGAATGGCTGCTGCTGCAGGCATCAAGAAGGGCGTTGCGCACATCACCTGGGGTCACAAGGATCCCGGAGAGGTCAGCGAATGCGGAATCGCGCGTCTGACCAAGATGGCAGACTGTGCGCTTGAGAACGGCTTCTTGCTCTGCCTCGAAAATTCGGTGTTCATCGAGCACCTCTACGCAACTATGGATAAGCTCAAGGATCATCCCGCAGTTCGCTTCACCTACGACAGCGGCCACCGCAACGCATTCGCGCACGATTTCGACATTCTCGGCTCGTTCGGAGACAGACTTGCCGTGCTTCACATCAACGATAACGACGCCGCTCACGATCTGCACCTTATGCCCTTCGACGGCAATAACGATTGGGAGCGCGATGCCCGCGACCTTGCAAAGACCGAGTACGCCCGCACCCGCATCTGCGCCGAGACCTCCTACTGCTCGGAAAAGAAGCTTGCGGATATGACGGATGAGGAGATCACCGCAATGGTAAATAATCTCCCGATCGCAAAACAGCCTGAATTTTTCACCATCGCGGGCGGCATTATGCGCTCTTACGCATCGCTTTCCTACGCCGACTATATGGTAAGACTCCACGCGACGCTCACGAAGCTTGCGGAAATGGTTGAAGCTAATATTTGAGTTGCTAGTTACTAGTTGTTAGGCGCTAGTTGAAGGAAGATTTTCTCGCCAAGCGAGAAAATCAACTCCATAATAATTAAATTTGGCGTTAATGACTCTTAATTATGCGGGATAATTTAATGCCTGAATAAAACAAAGTGCAGCAAGGAATATGATCCTTGCTGCACTTTATTTTAATATGAAATTTTCGCACCGCGAAAATTTACCTTCAACTAATAACTAGTAACTAGCAACCAGTAACTTCTATTATATAAATCTATTAAACCACATCGCGATCTCGGTTCTCATAACGTCATTGATCTTATGTCCGACGCCGTCCATAAGATGGAACTCAATGTAGCTGCCCGAGCGGCGAACCGATTCTACGAATTCTGTGACCATAACGGGATCGACCGTTGTGTCGGCTGTACCCTGCCATACCTTGATCGGGCAGGGCGGAATGACTACGCGCTTGCCGTCCGCGCCTATGTATGAACGGGTAAGGTAGGGGTTAAATCCGATAGTATTCGGCGCGAACCACTCGTCCTCGGGGAAACGGTAGATCTGAACGATGCGGTCGTGGGTGCTGTAACCCGTGGTCTCGCTCTTTTTCGTTTTATCCCAAGTGCCGATGCAATAGTGACCGTCGATCTCGACTCCGTCCATATTGAGGCGGGGATAGATAAGTCCGAGTGCCGTAACTATACCGGGGAAGGTATGTGCGAAGTTCATAGCGGTATGACCGCCCATCGAAGCGCCCGCAACGAGCACACGCTTTGAAAGATTATAATGCTTTATCGCGTAGAGATACGCCTTGTGGAGCGCGAAAATATGCTCGGGGCAACCCATAGTAAGTCCGTGGGGCTGTGAACCGCAAACATCGAGCACTGCATATCCCTGCTTGATGCACTCGCGGCAGTACGCAATACCGCCCGTCTTGTCCTCCGCCTCACAAACGCGGGCTCCCGCACCGTGAACCGAGAGAATAAAGGGTGTTTCTTCGCCATCGTCGGTGTAGCTATCGGGCAGACAGAGCACGCACTCGCACTCGTCCCATTCCTCACGGTCGAGAACTTCGTTTGCCGTCGAATAGCTGACGTCGCGGAAATTATTGAATTTTACCTTAAAAAATATGCAATCGTACTCAACGCCCTCTTCAAGCTTGCTCTGTATCTTCTTTCTGATCTCCATCGTCATTCTCCTCTATTTCAAGATATTCGTCCCTCTCCTCGGGCGTGATCTCCTCGGGTTCGGGATCATATTTCGGTTTTTGGTAAAAATAATCGAGCTTGTCACATTCCCAATCGGGAAGATCCTCATTCTCTGCGCCGTCCTCGGCATCGGTCTTCGGGAGCTCGTCCTCATCGGGATCGTCCTCGTCCTCGATTTCAAGCTCGTCACCGTTTTCATCAACGAGCGCGGGCATTCCGTTTCTCTGCGATGCGGCAAATGCTCCTATCGCGGCGGAAAGTGTCATCGCAAGGATCGCAAGAGATAAAGTCGACATCTTGGCAAAAAGAATATTTCCGAAAACACAAAACGCCGGGATCGCAGAAAGGAACGCGACGAATCCCGTTCTCTTTCTGAACAAAAAGGAAAGAAGAACGGTCACCGCAAGAACTGCGGTAAGCACCATATAAGCCGTATACTCACCGGCAAAATACGAGAGATCGATCTTCTCCGCGACTCCGTCGGTGGTGTATTGCTTATTGAAAATATAAAGCACCTCGCGCGCCTTTTCAAGACCGTGGTTTTCAAATGTGCGAAGCAGCATATTTACCGTATCGGGAACAATGGCAAGCTTGGTCGTTACAGTGACTCCCTGCTCGCTGAGATATTGGAGCTTTTCATCAATCTCGCAAAGTCCGCCGAGTGTGCGGGCGACGGAGGACACGGTGAAAAAAGCGGCAGCGTTACAAAGCAATCCGCCCGCGGCGGCGCTGTTGACTCTGAGAAATGATTTGCCCCCACGCTCCGAGGTTGCGGCGAAAAATATCGCTCCGACGGTGTGAACAAGGCAGAGTGAGACCACCGTCATCGGATATTTCGGAAGTCCTTCGAAGCTGAAAAGCGTCAGCGCGTATGCAAGTGCCAGAACCGACGTAAGCATACCGAACGCAGGTCTTTTTTCAAAGACAAAACCGACGAATGCCGAAAAAGCAAGCAGGATAACAAGCTTCAGATGCTCCTTTGCGTGTACGTCCGAGTCAAGGAACTGCTTGATCGCGCCATCGACCTCCTCGACGGTGCCGTCCGAGAGGACTTTAGGCTCTTCGGGCTTGAATTTAAGATAAAGAGTCGCAACGTATATGCATATCAGAACGCACAGCACCACCGCGACTCCCGCGGTTATATTTTTTACCGATCTCATTTATTTTTTCCTTTCTTCACCTGCTGATTTTGCGGCAGACGGCGGCATTTTCCGCCCGGAATGGGCGCGCCGGACAGCGCACACGAGAGGATCGCATCGACCTCGCGCGGGGATTCGACCGTAAAGATATAGTGTCTTCTCGTGATAAAGCCCTCGGTAAGATCCTGCAGACGGTCGAGGATATATGTCGGGAGTGAGTTTACGATCAGTGAGCGGTGCTCCTCGATCTTCAGCACAGGGAACGAAATTCCCATACGGTCGGTCAGCTTTGCCTGTCCGCGCTCGCAGACCTTGCATCCGCCGAGCTCCTTTCCGACGCACTTTTCGGTGACCATAAGGGGCAATCTGCCGTAAGTAACGGCGGAGGTTGTGCCCGAAATATCCCTGATACGGGGCAAAGTCAGCTCGGGCGAGAGGATAACGTCCTCAAAGCCGAGCGATTCGAGTGCGGCTGTGGTTTCGTTGTTTGTGATATTGAGGCGGAGATCACCGTGCAGGCAAAGTCCGAATTCGCGCGCGAGCGAGATATGACCGAGATTGCCGACGAGAGCATCGGTCGCGCCGAGCTTTCGTGCTTCCTCAAGCTGACGGCGCACGCGCGGCATTTCGCTGTTGAAAATGACGGGCGGGAACAAAACGCCCTTCGCGCCTCGCGCATTCCGGAATTCCTCGAGCGGCAGATATGCGATATCAAAGAATTTCGCGGCTTTAGCCGTATACTGCGCGGCGCTGTGGAAAACTGCGGTGTTGACGATCTGTTTACCGCGCTTTCCCGACGCTCTTTGCGGCTTATAATCTGCCGCGCGTGCATTTCTTTCCGTATATTCGGGGATGGGGGCTTTTGTATTTTTATATTCGATCTTATTTTTCTGCGTTGCAGAGCGAGCCTTGTCGCCCTCGGTACGGATACCGAGCATATTTTTGCCGATATTTTGTGTGTAATATCCGTCGGTAAAGCCTTGGCGTGAGAAGATCTCTGCAAGGCGGCGCATTTCCTCGGCATTCGCGCCTCTGCCCTCGTCGAGAAGCTTTCTCCAAATAGAGATAACTCCGGCAACGTACTCGGGCGGCTTCATTCTGCCCTCGACCTTGAGCGAGGAAACACCCATTTCGATAAGCTCGGGCAAGTGCGGCGCGAGAGAAAGATCTTTGAGGCTGAGAGGATAGGATTTTCCGCCACGCCCGTCGGAATATGGCAGACGGCAGGGCTGTGCGCAGAGTCCTCGGTTGCCCGAGCGACCGCCGACGATCGAGGAAAAGAGGCATTGTCCCGAATGGCAAACGCAGAGCGCGCCGTGGACGAAGGCTTCGATCTCGATGGGCGACTCGCGGCAAACGAGCGCAAGATCCTCGCGCGAGGTTTCGCGCGCAATGACCATTCGCTCAAATCCGAGCTCTGAAAGCATTTTAGCTTGTTCAAGATTATGTCCCGACATCTGCGTCGAGCCGTGAAGCGGAAAGTCGGGGAATGTGCGGCGGAGGATCGAGGCGACACCGAGGTCGGCAACGATCAGGGCATCCGCGCCCGCAAGGTATGCGGCTTCCGCAGTTTTGAGCAGATCGCCGATCTCGCGGTCGTAAACTAGGGTGTTGAGTGTCAGATATATCCGCACGCCCGCTTCGTGTGCGCGTGCGATCTCATATTTCAGGCTTTCGGGAGTAAAATTCGCCGCGCCGATTCGCGCATTGAAGCCCGACGCTCCCATATAGACCGCATCAGCACCCGCGCGAATTGCGGCGGTCAACGCCTCGGGCGAGCCCGCGGGAGCCAGAAGCTCGGGTAATTTTATTCTCTTTTCCATTTTTCCGAACCTCCGCGGATCAAAATTATCGCAAAGCTCTTGACGGTGAGGCTTCGCTGGTGTATAATTAATATAATTATACTACAAAATTCAAAATAAATAAAGAGCTTTTTTCAAAAAAGAGCAAAAAAGAGGCAAAAATATGGAGCTTGAAAATAAAAGATTTGCAAAAAACGATTCGGGATTCATCTGCGGACATTGCGGACGCGAGGTAAAGCCGCTCGGCTCGTCCTCTCGTAACCATTGCCCTTTCTGTCTTTGGTCGATACATATTGACGAAAATCCCGGCGACCGCGCCTGCGAGTGCCTCGGACTTATGGAGCCGATCCTCGTCGAGCCCGACCCCAAGAAGGGATATATCATCACCCACAAATGCACCAAATGCGGCGCAGAAAAGCGTTGCCGTGCCGCGCACGAGGCCCGCGTCCAGCCCGATGACATCGACCTTATCATAAAATTAACAGCAGGAAAGGACAGATATTAATGAAACTCTTATTCACTCCCGGAGATTGGTGCGGTACGCTCATCTGGGATCCCGTCGAAGGTGCCGACAGCTACGGTATTTATCTTAAATATTCCGATTCGATACGCGATTTCAGTTGTGTTGCCGATAACATAACGGAAACAACCGCCACGGTAGGGCTTGATTACGCTCGCCGTGCGGAATTTTACATCGTTGCAAAGCAAAAAGGCACAGTCATTGCCGAAAGCGAACGCATCACGGGCAAGTCAAACGGTCTTCGCGCCAACGATTTTATGGTGCGCGACGATAAGCTTCACTACTTTATGCCGCAGATGACGCATATGCTCGGCAGCCTTTTCACCGCAAACGGCGAGATCTGGATATGCGACTCGGGTCTTTCCAAGATCGGCGAGGTGCTCAACGATTACCTTATGGACATCCGCAAAAAGGCGGCGGACGAGCTCGGCATTGACGAGTCCGACGAGAGCCTGAAGATCGCGATCAATGCTCACCTCTCGCACTACCACAGCGACCATATCGCGGGAATGTTCAAGATAATGATGAAGAATCCCTTCATCGCGATCGAGAAAATATATTGCTCCACGCCCGAAACAGACCCTGAAATGCGTCATTTTACGGGAAATAACGTCAAATGGAATGAGGCGGTTGCGGAATATCTGCCCGGCAAGAGCACGTATTATTACGAGGTCCCGTGGGGAAAGCACGTCCGCCTCGACCTTGAAAACATCAACGCCGTGCTCGATCTCTACCCCGCTTTCGAGGATCATACCACGATCTACCTCAAAGAGGACGGCTCGCCCGACTATTCGCGCGGCTATTGGAACATCGTCGCCCTGCGCGACGAGGCGCACGCGAAGGTGCTCGCGCAGAATTATAACTCGACCTGGGTGGTCATCCGCTACGGTGAAAACAGCATCTTCATTTCGGGCGACTATTCGGGATTTGACGACACCTGCCTCGCCCCCACGCTCGATTACTACGGCAGAGAGAATTTTGAAAACATCGACATTCTCACCTACCCGCACCACGGCGTAGCGCGATACAGCAAGCTGCTGACAGACGTGACGAAGGCGAAATACACGGTATTTATGGCGGCACTTGACGAAATGCTCGAGCAGCCGCGCTCGGTGCTCGCCCTGCGCTATTGCGAGGCGGCGGGCTCAAAGCTTCTCTGGACCGACAAGGGCGCATTCACCGCCACTCTCGACGGCAAGAATGTCACCATTGACCGTGCCCCCGACGAATGGCCCGACACTTCGGCTATAGAGGTCACGCCCCAACCCCTCAACTTCAGCGAACTGAAACAGTATCAGACTCAACAATAAGTTGAGCCGCAAAAGTCCTAAAAGCTATTGACAAACTCCGCGCGGAGTAGTATAATTATGGCAATAAATCAAGAAAGGAGGAATTGAATATGACTACCAAGACATCACGTGCTCTTGCCCGAATCGTCACTTCCTCCGGGTATATTTGCGGATAAGCATAATTGCGCAAAAAATCGAGCACACAAGACGCGATCTGTGTGCTCTTTTTTCGTGAGCACACGAAAGGAGCAATATGAAGAAAAACGACAAAGAAAAAAAGAAAAAGCTGCCGCTGCGACGTAATATTGATAACAATATCTTTGCCCTCGCGCAGGTTTGGGAAACTTCAAAATCCTACTTCATCATATATTACCTCGTCACCTTTATCAACGCCCCGATCGAATTTCTGCTTTACACCTACCTCATTCGCCTCATCGTTGACAGCGTTGAGGGTGTTGGGTGGTCGACAGAAGCGATCTTCACCTACATCTTCGCCGTCGGCGGCTCGGCAATACTCATCTGGGTGATTTCAAATCTTTATTGGAACATCTTCTCACCCGTATATTCCGAGCGGATCAACCACGCCCTTCGCCGTAAGCTCTACAAAAAAGCCGCCGAGGTCGATCTCGCCTGCTACGAAACGCCCGAATTCTACGACAAATACGTCAAGGCAATGGACGAAACGCAGGAGCGCGTGCGCAAGGTCATGCAGACGCTTGACAACCTCATCTGGAATATCATCACGCTCGCGCTGACCTCGTTTTTGATCTTCGCGATCGATCCCTTCCTTATATTATTTGCGCTGATACCGCTTGCACTCGGATTCGTTCGCAGAATGGCAAATATCCTCTCGCACGATCAGAACACCGAAAGAAAGCCGATCAACCGCAAATTCGCCTACGTCCGCCGCACCTTCTACCTCGGCGAATATTCAAAGGAAATGCGAATGGGCTCCTTCTTCCCCCGTCAGCTCCAAATGCTTGCCGAGGTTCGTCGGGATTATAACGAGCTGACGAAAAAATACGGCTGGAAGCTCGCGCTTTGCGATTTCATCAAGAATTTCGGGCTTGAAGCCGTCACCATCCTCGGCGCAACGCTTTATTCGGTGTGGCGCACGATCGGCGCGGGTCAGGGCTCGATGACGATGGGCGACTGCCTGATCGTTCTCAACTCGATCGGCACTATCTCCTACGCCCTCTCGACGATGGTTCAGTACCTCGCCGAATTCAACGAGCACGCGCTCTACATCGAGGACGTGCGCTACTTCCTCGCTTACGAGCCCAAAATCAAAGAGGATGAAAACGCTCCCGTAGCGGAGGCGGGTGACATCGAATTCAAAAACGTATCATTCAGATACGAGGGCGCGGAAAAGGACTCTCTCCGCTCGCTGAATTTCAAAATAAGAGCGGGCGAGAGGATCGCTCTCGTCGGTCGAAACGGAAGCGGTAAGACCACGCTCGTCAAGCTCCTTTTGCGCCTTTACGATCCCACCGAGGGTGAGGTTCTTTTGGACGGCAAGAGCGCAAAGGACTACCGCCTATCCTCATGGCGCGCACTTTTCGGATGCGTATTTCAGGATTTCAAGCTCTTCTCGCTTTCGGTCAAGGAGAACGTACTCCACCGTCTGCCGAAGAATGGCGACGATGAACGCGTCACCGCGGCTTTAAAGGAAAGCGGCGCGTGGAAAAAGATCGAAAAGCTCGACCGCGGCATCGAAACCACAATGACGCGCGAATTCGACGATGAGGGTGTCAATCTCTCGATCGGCGAACAGCAAAAGGTGTCACTCGCGCGGATATTTGCAGAAAAAACGCCCTTCGTTGTGCTTGATGAGCCTTCAAGCGCGCTCGATCCGATCGCGGAGCATCAGATGTTTGAGAATATGATCCGCGCGACCGAGGGCAGAAGCGTCATCTTCATCTCGCACCGCCTATCCTCCGCAGTACTTGCCGACCGCGTTTATATGATGGAGGACGGCGAGATTATCGAAGAGGGTACGCACTCGGAGCTTATGGAGCAGAACGGCAAATATGCCGAAATGTTCCGTCTGCAAGCGAAAAACTATACCTCGGGAGGTGAGCGCGATGAGTAAAAAGCAAAAAGAAAAACGCCAATCGATTGGGCGCATTCTTCGCAACAACCTCGTTCTTTTCGGCAAGGTATGCAGGTACACGCCCGAGCTTGTTATCCTCAGCTTCATCATCGAGGGCATCTTCCTCGGGGTCAACAACGCCGTTTACGGTGTTTTCACGCTCTACCTCTTCAACTCCCTCGACCGCGGCGATCCGCTTTCCTACATCGTCGGAATAATCGGGCTGATGGCGCTGTGGTATCTCTTCTACTTCGCCGTCGAACGCATCTACCACAGAATGATAAAGCCGAATCTCCACCACAAGCTCGATCACCGCATTCACGAGGAGCTTTTCAACAAAACGAGCGAGATCGACGTCGCTTGCTACGATGATCCCGAATTCTATAACGATTTCGTATGGGCGATGGACGAGGCATCGTCGCGTTCGCTGAAGATCATCGCCGACCTCAACACGCTCGCCGGACGCATCATCGCACTCGGCACGATCCTCGGCACCCTGATCGCGGCTGATATCGATATGATAGTCATATACATCGTCTGCGGAATGGGAATCGTCGGCTGTGTCGTCAACTATTTCGGCAACAAGACGGGATTTGCGCACGAAAAGGAGAAAAAGCCCCTGAACCGCAAGCGCGATTACATCAACCGCGTTTACCATCTCCCCGACTACGCCAAGGAGCTGCGCACGGGGCGCGTTGACGATCTCCTCCTCCGCGAGGCTGACGCCAACTGCGAGGACAAGATAAAGGTCGAGAAAAAGTACGGCATCCGCTATTTCTTCATTTACGGCATCTTCTACAACGTATTTATGGAGGCTGTACGCCTCGGCATCATCTTTTATATGCTTCTGCGGATGCTCGACGGCGCGATGCTCGTCGGTGTCTTTGCGGCAAGCGTGGGACTCATCTGGCGAGTTGAGTGGAACATCACCGACTTCGTCGAGCGCGTAGCCAAATTCCCCGAGCACTCGCTCTTCCTTGAAAAATACTACGGATTCCTCGATTACAAGCCTAAAGTGGTGAGCGGTGAGGCGGACGTGCCCGAATTTGAGTCGCTTGAGCTCCGAAACGTCAGCTTCACATACGATTTTTCCGACAAGCCGAAATACGAGTGGCATAAATCCGACCACAAGAAGCCGAAAAATGAAAACAGCGGCAGCGCGGATGCACTAAAGGGGATCGATCTGAAGATCGAAAAGGGCGAGAAGATCGCAATCGTCGGCTACAACGGCGCGGGCAAAACAACTCTCATCAAGCTTCTGATGCGCCTTTACGATCCCACCTCGGGCGAGGTGCTTTATAACGGCAGAAGCGCGAAGGATTACGATATTTCCGCATACCGTGCGAAGATCGGATGCGTATTTCAGGACTACAAGATCTTTGCCTCGACCGTTGCCGAGAACGTAATGTCGGGCGCTTACGATGAGGAAAAGGACGGCGAAACGGTGAAAAACGCGCTCGAAGCATCGGGATTCACCGAAAAGCTTGAATCACTATCTCTCGGCACGCAGACGATGCTGACCCGCGAATTTGACAAGAAGGGCACCAATCTTTCGGGAGGAGAGAGCCAGAAGGTTGCCATCGCCCGCGTATTCGCCCGCCCCTACGAGCTGTGGATAATGGACGAGCCCTCAAGCGCACTCGATCCCGTTGCCGAGTATGAGCTCAACCAATCGATCCTCCGACACGCCGAGGGCAAAACGGTTATCTTCATCTCCCACCGCCTCTCCACCACCCGTATGGCGGACCGCATCTATATGTTCGACTCCGGCAAGCTCTGCGAGGTCGGCTCACACGACGAGCTGATGGCGATGAAGGGGAAATATGCCGAGATGTTCAATATTCAGGCGGAGAAGTATGTTAGTTGTTAGTTATTAGTTATTAGTTGTTAGCTGAAGGAAGATTTTCTCGCGTTGCTCGAAAATCAGACGGTAGTTAATGAAAAAACGTAATTTAACGTAAAAATAAACCCGCGGACGATCCAAAATTCGGATCGTCCGCTTTTTATTACTTATTGTTTTTTCTCTCATACATCAACCTTGTGAGCTCCTTTGCGGTTTGCTCGCAATCGTCGACGAAGTTGAATTTATAGCTGTCAAGATGAGTAGAAAGTACAATCTCGCCCCAACGGTACTGAAATCCCTTACCTCTCGCGCGTTTATATGAAACGTCGGTGATATCTGCGGGATCGAGCGTGATGTCATTCGGCAGGTGAAGGATGCCTCTGCCGTCAATGCTGATGATCTCTGCGGGGGTGCGGCAAAACTTCACAACGTGATAGCATGAAATGGCAGCCACTGCAACACCGAGCAAAGCGGTCAAGAGGCTCGTTGAGGTTGTCTCATAAAACACACCAATACCTACAAGAACAAGACCAAGAAGCGCGGTGAAGGAATACAGCAAGCCAAGTCCCTCGGTCTTTTTTGCAATTACGTTCATTCTTCTCTCCTCTTTTTGAATACTGCGAAAGCGGCAATAAGAATCATGGGAATGAATGCAAGCGAAAGGCTTGAACCGCAGCCCTTCTTTTCGGGAGTGGGCTCGGTTGTGGGTGCTTCGGTCGCAGGCGCCTCGGTTACTTCGGGCTCGGTTGCGGGAGCTTCCGTAACTTCTGCAGTAGTCACCTCGGCGGTGGTTTCGGTTTCGATCTTGTCGCCCGCGAGGTCAAGGGTGAGGGTGAACTGATTTTCCTCAAGGAAGAACGCCTTTTTATCGGTCGAGTAGGTTTCAACCTGCACGGTCTTTCCGTCTGCCGAGAAATAGAGCATCGTTACAAGTCCAACGCCGCCTTGCGCCTTATCGACGCCCTGCGGGTCGACGAGTATCTGAGTAACTACGTTGCCGTTTACGCCCTTATCCTGCGCCGCAACGACGTAATCGCAGGGATCGTGTCCCGAGAGAACGAGGACGATGTTTTCGTGCTTCTTGATAAGCTTATCCCACATTTCGTCGCCGTCATTATACTGCGCGCCCTTTTTGGAGGGAGGAACGACGTCGCCCGAGTCGAGGGTAGTTCCGTCGCGGAAGAGGTATGCGTGGGTAGTGATGATTACGTTATGCTCGGGGTGAGCGACAATGATCTCCTCTGCCCACTTGAGAACCGCGTCGGTTGCTCCGTAGTCGAGGGTGAAAATGAGATACTTGATCTCGCTGATCGTGAGCTCCTGCCAGCTGTTGAAGATATTCTTGCTGTTATAGAAGCCGCCGAGCTTGTCCTTATAGTCGCTGATTGGGAAGAACTTCATCATCGAGGCTTCGGTGTCGTGGTTTCCGCGGACGAGCGAATAGGGCACAACGCCGTTCATTCGTGTAATATTCTGCTTTGCAAGCTGCCATTCTGCGACGGTACTGCTGTTGGTTATATCACCGAGACCGAGAACGAACTTGATCTTCTTCGACTCAACGTTACCGAGCACCCAATCGTAGAGCGCGGTGTACTTATCGGGATAGCTCTCGGCAAGGATCTGGGTATCGCCGAGGACTGCGAAGGAATACGCATAGTCATCGAGAGGAGCTTTTTCGGTAAAATAAGATTTTTTAATCTTTGCATCATAGCCGCTACCGCTCTTGTCGGCAATGGTGTCGGGTGAGGTGAGTCCGTCGAGCTCATAGGACGCGATAAGTCCGTCCTTGCCCGCCGCGGTCATATCCGACTTGATCTCATCTGCGGTGCGCGCATCATCGTAGATTGCCACATTTTTGATGCGTCCCTTGAAATACTGCGCGTTGCCGCTTCTTTGGTCACCGCCGAGGACGTGAACGTCGGGGGTTACGATATCGGGCGCGGATTTGGTTATGCTCTGAACGAGCTCGCCGTTGATATAACAGCTCGTCTGCGACGAGGTCTCGCGGACTATCGCAATATGCACCCACTCGCCCGTGTATACGTTCGCCTGATCGAAAACGAAATTATAGGTCGTGCCCGACTTGTGGATATAAAGTCTCGGCGAACCGTCCGAATAGATCTCGAAATTAACGCAATCCACGTTGCTGTTATAGTTACCTATAATAACGCCGCCGCGCTCGCTCGAGATAAAGCTCTTCGGGAAATATACCGTCGCCTCAAAGGTCTTGATCGGTACGTTTATGACCTTAGTAAGCTTATATGGATCCACAGTAAATGCAATACCGCCCTTTTCGGAGTCCTCAACCGAGCCACCCTGCCAGAGCTTGCCGCTGTAAACGAGGTTATTCTTGTTTGCGGAGGCGTCAGAAAGACGGCTCTTATCCGTCTTGGAAAGATCAAAGGAAACGAGAAGCTCCGCGTCCGCGGTATCGATCTTGTTCATATCAGCCTTGATCTCATCGGCGGTACGCATATCGGCGTAGACTGCAACGGATGCAAGCTCGGACTGCTTGAGATATCTCGAATTGCTACTTCTGAGGTCACCGCCGAGACAGAAAACGCCCGCGCCCGCAAAATTGGTGTCGGGATAGCTGCCCTTCACGGTCTGCTTGAGCTCGCCGTTGATATAGCAGTACGCGTTCGTTTTGTCAAAAGTGATCGCAACGTGCGTCCACTCACCCGTACGGAGGTCGATCTGATCGAAGGAAAGGCGAACGTCGGTGCCATTTCCTCCGTAACCGATCCAAAGGAAGGGGTTACCGTTCTTGCGGACCTCAAAGCCGTAGCTGGGGGTCTTGCTGTCCTTATAGTTACCGCCGATCGCGCCAAGCTCGGAAGCCGCCGCGCCCTTTTCGACCTTTACCCACGCCTCGAAGGTGTGCGGATGCTTGCCGAGTGTCTTTTCGGTACGGTAAAATTCGTCAACGGCAAACGTCGCGCCGCTTCGCTCTGCCGCATTTACGGAAAAAACAAAGGTGGAAATTATCATCAAAACCGAGATGACCAAACTAATAATTCTTTTCATTGATAATACTCCTTTTTGTGGTTTAAAAAAAGGCAAAAGTATCCCTACTCTCGCCTTCAAAATTATTAAAGCTTGTTTTTGATCTCTTCAAGACAGTTCTGGCAGATTCTCTTGCCGTTGAAGAAAACGATATTGTCCGCGTCGCCGCAGAAGATGCAAGCGGGGGTGTACTTCTGAAGAATGATTCTTTCGTTATCAATAAAGATCTCAACGGGATCCTTGACGCTGATGTCAAGAGAACGGCGGATCTCAATGGGAAGAACTATTCTTCCGAGCTCGTCGATACGGCGTACTACTCCGGTAGATTTCATTTTAAAATTCCTCCTAAATTCTACATATTGTGTTTTGTGACATCATTATAGCACAAATTTCGCGCCTTGTCAACATATTTTGAGGAAATTTCTAAAAAATTACAGTAATTTTTTTACAGTTACGCTTATATATGCATAATAGCACGGAAATAATAGAGTTGACAAATTGGCAAAAATATAGTATAATATACCTCGGATATTGACCGCCCGAAGGAAATACGGCGGTTTACATAAAAAATTTCATATCAAAACAAACGCCCCACTCGATATTTTCGGTGAGGTTGGGTTTGTTTTGCCAAAAAAGGAGTATATATGGCTAAAAAGAAAAACACACAGAATACGGGCGCACCCGAAAATACCGCGCCCGAAAACAAGAAAAAGCAGACGAAAAAGGCTGCTCCCAAGAAGGAAAAGTCCGCACAGAAGCAGGAAAATTCCGCTCCCGCAAAGAACGATAAGAAGCCTGCCGAGTACAAAACTCACGTCAGAAAGAAGAAGGAAGCAAAAAA
This sequence comes from Clostridia bacterium, assembly GCA_017387685.1. Lineage (GTDB taxonomy): Bacteria > Bacillota > Clostridia > Oscillospirales > CAG-272 > CAG-390. The sequence goes on along the minus strand of JAFOEU010000044.1, from coordinate 31,145 downwards.
CAACGCTCCCCGCAAGAACGAAAAGAGCGTAAAGGTCATCCCCCTCGGCGGTCTCGGCGAGATCGGCAAGAATATGACTCTGCTTGAATTCGAGGACGATATCATCATCATCGACTGCGGCATAGGATTTCCCGAGGAGGATATGCCCGGCGTCGATCTCGTGATCCCCAATTTCGATTATCTTGAGGCAAACCGCACCAAGATACGCGGCGTGCTTCTCACCCACGGTCACGAGGACCACATCGGCGGCATTCCCTACCTTCTCCGCCACTTCAATATCCCGATATACGGCACCGCGCTGACGATCGGTATAATTAAAGGAAAGCTTCGCGAGCACCGTATGCCCTTCCAGCCCCAGCTCAACGTGGTCCGTGCGGGCGACACGGTACGCCTCGGAGTTTTCGCGGCAGAGTTTATCCACGTCAATCACTCGATCGCGGACGCTTGCGCCCTCGCGATCAACACCCCCTGCGGTTATATCATCCACACGGGCGACTTCAAGATCGACGTTTCCCCCATCGAGGGCGAAATGATCGACCTTGCGCGCTTCGGCGAGCTCGGCAAAAAGGGCGTCACACTTATGCTCTGCGAGTCGACCAACGCGGAGCGCGGCGGCTTCACCCCCTCCGAAAAGAGCGTCGGCGGCACACTCGAGGATATCTTCACAGCAAACGAAGGAAAGAGGATCATAATTTCCACCTTCTCCTCAAACGTTCACCGCGTTCAGCAGATCATCGACGTTTCTCTCCGACACGGCAGACGCATCGCCCTATCGGGCAGAAGTATGCAGACCGTCGTTTCAGCCGCTATCGAGCTCGGTTATATGACTCCACCCGCAGGCGCGATCATTGATATTGCCGACGCGAAGCAGTACGCCCCCGGCGACCTCACCGTTATCTCGACGGGAAGCCAGGGCGAGCCGATGTCCGCGCTCTACCGTATGGCGTTCGGCGACCACCGCGATATCACCCTCGGCGCGAATGACGTCGTTATCTTCTCCTCCAGCGCCATCCCCGGCAATGAAAAGCTGATCGGCAGAATTATAAACGAGCTCTGCCACAACGGTATCAAGGTCATAGACGGAACGGTACAGCTCGGTCTTCACGCATCGGGACACGCCTCGGCAGAGGAGATCAAGCTGCTCTATCAGCTCATAAAGCCGAAATTCTATATGCCGATCCACGGCGAATACCGCCACCTCTCGGCTAACAGAAATATTGCATCCTTCCTCGGCACGCCTGCGGAGAACATCTTCACGGGCGAGATCGGTCAGGTGCTTTCGGTCAGCCGCCACCGCGCGGCATTCACGGATACCGTCAGCGCGGGCAGAACGCTCGTTGACGGCTATGGCGTCGGCGACGTCGGCGGCGCGGTGCTCCGCGACAGACTCCACCTCTCGGAGGACGGAATCGTCATCGTATTTGCCTCGGTCGACCTTATGACTAAGCTCGTCATCAATCCCCCCGAGATCATCACCAAGGGATTTGTCTACGTTCCCGATTCGGAAGACTTGCTTTACGAGGCAAAAATGCGCGCGTCGGAGATCATCTGCGATATGCTCGACCGCTCGAAAAAGCCCAATCTCGAGGCGATCAAGGAGCGCGTTCGCCGCGAGCTTTCCAAGATGCTGGCAGTCGAAACGGGCAGAAACCCGATGATCATACCCTTTATCACCGATCTTTGATAAAATTTCTCGAAAATTTACGGTTTATTAATACATCGAGATACTAAAAATAGTATAATATAACTTGGTCTATTTCCCGAAAGGGAAAATCAAAAACAAAATGCGCGGTGTGCCGCCCTATGTTGGCATCCCGCGAAGGAAAGGTTACTAACATGGGAAAAGGAAACAGAAGCAGACAGGACAGAGCTTTTGAAACGGTAAACAACACCGATTACGAGGCTGCTCCTAAGAACACAAAACTCATCACAACTATCGCAACCGCAGCAATTGCATGCATCCTTGTTGCATGCCTTGTGCTCTCCGCAGTAGTTAACACCGGTATTCTCCTCCGCTCGAGAAACGTAGCAAAGACCGACAACTTCAGCGCAAGCGGAAGTGTTGCGGCTTACCTCATCTACTCTCAGGCACAGGAAATGGCGGCTCTCTATCAGCAGTACGGTTTGAACACTACCGTAGCGCAGATTCTCAGCGAGTCTTTTGACACTATGGCTGAAAACACCATGTCTCAGCTCAGACAGATGCTCATCCTCAGCGAGTACGCTAAGAAGAACAACATCTCTCTCTCCGATGACGATAAGGAAGCTATCGACAGCTACATTGGCTCCATTGCAGAGGCTGCATCCAGCAATCTTTACAGCACCGGCGCTTACATTAAGCTTATGTACGGTGCAGGCGTAAACGAGAAGGATATCCGCGAGGCTCTCGAGCTCAACTACCTTGCAAACGCTGCTTATAAGGCACTTGAAAAGGAATTCGAGGCTCAGGTCACCGAGGACGCTGTTAAGAAGTATATGGACGAGCACGTTGATCAGTTCTATATGGTTGACTACCTCTCCTACACCTTTACCGCAGAGCTTACCGCTGCAGGCGCAGAGGCTACCGAAGAGGAAAAGGCTGCTTATGAGGCAGACAAGACCGCTCTCAAGGCTCTCGCTGAAAAGCTCGCAGCAGCAAAGACCGCTGACGAGTTCAAGGCTGCAGCAGCTGATTACATCGTAAATACCGTTGCATCCGAGACCTTCGACGAGCTCTACGCTAAGGAAGCTCTCACCGAGGCTCCCGCAGAGGACGTTCTCAAGGCTGATAAGGCAAACGTTCTCGCCCTCGTTCTTAAGTCCCTCACCTCCGAGGATGAGGTTAAGTTCGAAAAGTCCGCTGACGACGCTTACAACAATGCACTCGAAGAGATCTTCGACGAGCTCTGCACCGATGCAGAAACCGCTTACACCGACCTCGTTTCTGAGGGCGTATACCACTACGCTCCCGATACCGAGGAGGATAAGATCGCTGAGATCGACAAGTGGCTCTTCGACGAGACCACCAAGGCAGGCGATACCAAGGTTATCACCTCCGAGGGCGATAAGAAGTCTACCTACACCGCATACCTTATGACCGAGACCTCTCACCTTGACGAGTCCGAGACCAAGGACGTTGCACACATCCTTGTTCAGTTCGAGTCCAAAAAGCCCACCGACGAGGAAAAGGCAGCAGCTAAGGCTGAGGCTGAGCAGATCCTTGCAGACTTCCTTGCAGGCGAGCAGACCAAGGACGCTTTCGAGAAGCTCGGTAATGAAAAGACCGATGACTCTAACGTTATCTATGAGGGCGTTTACGAGGGTCAGATGGTTGCTGAGTTCGAGGATTGGTGCTTCGACGAGGCACGCAAGACCGGCGATACCGGCATCGTTGAGACCGAGTACGGTTACCACGTAATGTACTTCATCGGCGAGGGCAAGCTCGCTTGGGAGAACACCGCACACGCAGGCGTTATCGGTGAGCTCTTTGAGGCTTGGCTTGACGAGCAGGCTACCGCTTGCGGCTACACCGCAAACGAAAAGGTTCTGGCTAGCATCAAGTAATTGATAAAAATAATCCGCACTGCACGCGGTGCAGTGCGGATATCTTTTACCTTTTTGAGGATATAACCGTAAAGTACAGGAAAACATATACTATAAGGTGAAAAGAATATTTCGGAGGATCATTGATAAATGATTTTAGAACCAAGATCCACGACCGTGGCTTACCGCTGTCCCTCTTGCGGAAGCGGTATTATGAGCGCGGTCGGTGTATTCAATCTGTCGGCTGACAGAGTCAGACTCAAGTGCACAAATCCCGAATGCGCTTCGGTCAAGAAAGCGGGAGACGAAAGCCTTTCATTCCGCGATAACGCGGCGCTCGATATAACTCTCGCCTCGGACGGCACGGTACGCATCAGCGTTCCCTGCATCTTCTGCGGCAAGCCGCACGTATATAACGTAAACACAAGTCTATTCTACGGCCGCGACGTCTTTATGCTTCCCTGCCCCTATTCGGGCATCAACATCTGCTTTATGGGCGAGGCAAACCACGTCAAGGCGGAGCTCGCGAGAAACGAGCTTGAGCTTCTCGATATGCTTGAAGAAAACGGAATCGAAAGCTTCCGCGACCTTGATGCGGAGGAAGCCGCGCTTCCCGACCCGCAGATAATGGATATCGTAACCTTCGTGATCCACGACCTCGACGCCGAGGGCAAGATCTACTGCAAGTGCCACCCCGAAGGCAGCGAGCCGAAGGAGGACGATAACAGCTTCAACCTCGCCGCGCCCTACGACGGTGACTACGAGGCAGAGCTGACCTCCGAGGGAATGCGCGTCTACTGCAAGAAATGCGGAGCGGAAAAGATCATTCCTACGAATTCGCTCATTTCTGCGCATGATTTTCTCAATTGCGACAGTATTACGCTGGAATAAGTTACTAGTTACTAGTTACTAGTTGCTAGTTAAAGGTAAAAACTCCGCCCGACTCTCGGGCGGAGTTTTCAATTTAAATTAAAAAAAGCTGAAAGTTTTGATCGAACTTTTTCAAAAGTTCGCGGATTCTTAAGGCAGAGCCTTAAGTCGCCCTCCGCAGAGGGCGAAACACTCTCATGTGCTTCGGAATGGCGCCGTCCCGGCGACATTCCGGAAGGAGTAAAATCTCCCCTTGCGGGAGATTTTTGCTCCTTCAACACACAAAAACCACCGTTCCAATTACGGAACGGTGGTTTTTCATATCATTTCTCAAAAGGCACAAGCTTCATCATCGTCTCGCCTTCGGCTATGTAGTAGGTAGCTGATTTCTTCAACCTTTCCTGCTCGAAGGCGTGGCAGTCGTAGATGCCGACGGTCGGGAATCCCGCCTTGACGGACGTCTCGAGGGCGACGTAGGAGTCCTCGAAAACGTAGGTCTCCTCCTTCGGCGTACCGAGGACGGCGAGCGCGGCTTCGAAAATGTCGGGCTCCTCCTTACCCTTGCCGATGTCGGCACAGGAAAGCACCGCCTTGAAATACTTGCGCATACCGTGGCGGTCGAGTGCTGTGTTGATATAAAGCTTCTCGGTCGCCGAGGCGAGGCACATCGGGATGCCGTTTTCGTAACAGTAATCAAGAAATTCACGAACGCCGTCCTTCAGACCGAAACGTGTTCTGTAAAGCTCGGGCAGAACATCATTGAAATGCTGTACAAGCTCCTCTGCGGGGCCGAAGCCGAGATGATCGTGAACGTACACCATCGCATCATAAAGCACCATCGTGCGCACCGCTTTGTCGATCTCGATGGGGGGACGGTATCCCTCGATTCCGAGGTACTTCTTGCCGCCCCAATCCCAGAGCTCTTCCCAACCCCAGAGCGAATCGAGCAGAGTGCCGTCCATATCAAAAATTGCGCCTTTTATCTTCATTTTACGCGCGACCATTCGAACCGAAGAGGAGCATCTTCTTCATCGTTGCCTGCTTGACCGCCTCGCTCATCGCGCCCATAACGTCGGTCATTCCCTTGCCCTCGGCGTAAGCATCGTGCGCCGCCTTGACGCAAGCGACGTTGATATCGGTGAAAATATTGATCTTCGAAATACCGCAAGCGATCGCGCGGCGGAAATCGTCGTCGCTGAGTCCCGAGCCGCCGTGGAGAACGAGGGGCGCGTCGATCATCGATGCGATCTTCTCGATACGGTCAAAATCAAGCTGAGGCTTGAACTTATACGCGCCGTGCGAGGTTCCGACCGCGATAGCAAGCGCATCACAGCCCGTGAACTCGGCAAATCTCTTTGCCTCGTCAGGGTCGGTATATGCATCCGCGGGAGCGCAGATCTCGTCGGTGCCGACGTGACCGATCTCTGCCTCGACAGTGATGCCCTTGGAGTGCGAATAGTCGCAGATGCCCTTGACCGCAGAGAGGTTTTCCTCAAATCCGAGGGTCGAGCAATCGTACATTACCGACGAAAAGCCGAGTGCAATCGCCTTTTTGACGTTTTCCTCGGTAAGTCCGTGGTCAAAATGGAGCACAACGGGCACACTCGCGCGCTTTGCCATCGGCAGGAGCATATTTGCGAGATCGTCAAGTCCCGAATAGCAGAGCAGACATTCCGCGCTGCCGATGATGACGGGCGAGCGAAGCTCCTCAGCCGCCGCGAGAACTCCGACAGCCATCTCGAGATTAACCGTGTTGAAAAGTCCGACCGCGTATTTGTTCTTTTTTGCATCTCTTAAAACTTCGTTAAGTGTAACTAACATAATTTATTCCTTTCTATGCCTCAATAATATTAATATTCTTTTCTATCAGCTCCGCCTTGATATCGGAGTCGAGCCACTTATTCGTCACGAGGGTATCAACCGACTCGATCGGCGCATAGTGAATGACCGATGCCTTGCCCGCTTTTGAGGTGTCGGCAAGCAAAATTCGCTTGTCCGAGCTCGCAACGACGAGCTGATTTATCCTTGCGGTGTCAAAATCCGATGCCGTGAGTCCGTTTTTGACAGAAAATCCGTCCGCGCCGACGAAGCATTTGGTGAAATGAAGCTTTTTGATGACCTCGTCGGTCAGATATCCGCAAAAATCCTGTCTGTGAGGGCGAAATTCGCCGCCGATCAGGCAGACGTTCATACGATCCTTGAGCAGATTGAGATTGGCAAGCGAGTTTGTGAACACGGTTACGGCTGAATACCTTTCGCCGTTCACCGCCGCCGCGCGCGCCATTGCGGAGCATAGCCGCAACACGGTCGTTCCCGAGTCGAGATAAAGTGTATCGCCCTCCTCGATCAAGCGTTCTGCTGCTTCGCCTATCATAATTTTTTCATTAGATCGGTAAAGCTCATTCCGCTCAAAGGAGTAGGATTCGCGCGTGCCCGAAACGGTATTTATGCTGATGCCGCGATAGGTGCGAACCGCAGAGCCGTCGGCTTCAAGCTTATTAAAAAGACGGCGCACCGTGGATTCCGAAACGTCGAGCAGAGCCATCGCCTCCGCGACGCTGACCTTCCCCGAAACGCGCAAGAGCGTCATTATGTCCTTTTCCCGTAATTCAGCCTTGTTCATATCGAGTCCTTTCAAAACGTATTGTAATTATGCTACCACATTTGACGGAATTTGTCAAGTGGATTTTGAAACTTTTATAAATTTCTTTCAATGTTGATCGAAATTCCTTCAAATTTTGAATGTTTCCGTCAAATTTTGATTATTTTGACTTTTTGCTTCAAAGGCATTGACAAGCGTGCAAAATATGTGTATAATACAATATATAATTATATTAACTATATGAGGTGTTGAAATGAATAAAAAAACGATCAGATTTGCCGTTATCGGCTGCGGACTTATGGGACGCGAATTCGCCTCCGCCGCGGCAAGATGGTGCCATCTCACAAAGGATATCCCCGCGCCCGTGATCGTCGGCGTTTCCGACGTAAACGAGGCGGCAAGAACTTGGTTTACAGATAATTTCGACAGCGTAAAATACTCGACCGCCGACTACCGCGAGCTCCTCGCGAAGGATGACATCGACGCAGTTTACTGCGCCGTTCCGCACAATCTGCACGAGCAGATCTATATCGACATCATAAGTGCGGGCAAGCATCTCCTCGGAGAGAAGCCTTTCGGAATAGACATCGAGGCAAACCGCAAAATTATGGAAGCTATAAAGGCGCATCCCGAGGTTATGGTTCGCTGCTCGAGCGAATTCCCCTTCTACCCTGCTTGCCAAAAGCTGATCGAATGGATCCGAGACGGCAAATTCGGCAAGATCATCGAGGTCCGCTCGGCGTTCTGCCACTCGAGCGATATGGACCTGAGCAAGCCGATCAACTGGAAGCGCACTCTCTCGATCAACGGCGAGTACGGTTGTATGGGCGACCTCGGACTTCACACCGAGCACGTGCCTTTCCGCATGGGTTGGAAGCCGCTCAACGTCTTTGCAAAGCTCTCCAACATCGTCACCGAGCGCCCCGACGGCAAGGGCGGCAGAGTTCCTTGCGAAACCTGGGATAATGCGCTTCTCGTCTGTGACGTTCTCGATAAGGACGGCTCAACCTTCCCGATGATCTACGAAACCCGCCGCCTCTCGCCCGGCTCGACCAACGAATGGAAGCTCGAGGTCTACGGCATAGAGGCATCGGCGAAATTCTCGACCAACGATCCCGGCGCGTTCCTCTACACACAGAGCTGGGATAAGGAGCAGGCGTGGTGCCGCATCAATCTCGGCAACAAGCCGATGATCCCCTCGATCACGGGCGGCATCTTCGAGTTCGGCTTTGCCGATTCGATCCTTCAGATGTGGGGCGCGTTCATTTGCGAGCTTTCGGGTATCGAGATCCCCTTCGGATGCGTTCGACCCGAGGAGACCGAGCTTTCTCACAAGCTCCAGACCGCCGCGCTTATTTCGCACAAAGAAGGAAGAATTATTGATATTGAGTAAAGAGGTACTGATATGTTCAAGAACGTAACTATGTCGCTTGCCGATCTGCTCGGCAAGGAATATACAAACGCCGTTGTGGCGGCGAATTATGCACTCGGCGCGCTGAGTCTTGGTGAAGCCGCGGCTCTCGCGAACGATAAGGTCGATTTCTTCCCCGAGTGCGTGCAGAAGAAGAATTCCGAAATGCTCGCGCAGGTCGGCGAGCAGGTAATTGATCCGATGCCCGAGATTACCGCGGGCGCGCCCACCGATTCCTTCCGCAAGGCGGCAAGCCGTGATGCGGCTCCCGTTGCGGCACGCGGATATTTCCGCATCGGCGAGGACGGCAAGCTCTACTTCATCGGCAAGAGCGAGCACTATCACGCCTCGCTCGGTCACGCCTTCCCCGGCTACCGCCTGATCGACCGTGCGCGCGCTCTCGGAATCCCGAACGCTACGCACAACAACACACGCGGTCACATCACCCGCCTTTGCGAGGAAAAGCTGATCGCATCGGTCAACGGAATTGATTGGGATGATGCCGCAGAGATCGGAAAAGTGATCGCATCAACCGAGCCCAAGGTTCTCAACCGCGTTATCAACCTTGAAACCGGTTCGCTTGCAGTTGAGGCGGGCTTCAAGATGATGCTCGCGCGCTTCTATAAGCTCTCCCCCGAGTTTCCCGAGCCCAAATACGCGGGAAAAGTCCCCGTTTTCTTCGTGATGGGCGACAAGGTTGGCGGAGTTACCGCAAATTACCACGGCACAACCACCCTCATTCAGACCTTCCGCGGTCTTTGGGAAGATATCCGCGCGAAATCGGAGAACGCCGAGATCTACAAGGTCGTTCCCGTTTCTATCAACGATATCGACGATTTTGAAGCGAAGATCAAGAAATATAACTCGGGCAACTATAAGACCGCCGGCTTTATGCACGAGATCATCCTTATGAACTACGGCGGAATCCGTCTTGAAAAGTCCTACCTCAAGCGTGCGCACGCGCTTTGCGCCGAGTACGATACTCCCACTATGGTGGACGAAATTCAGTCCTGTATGTGGTATGACGGAATGTTCCAGTTCCGACTTTATGACTTGAAGCCCGATTTCGTTATCATCGGCAAGGGCTTCCCCGGCGGCGAGTACCCTGCAAGTAAGGTCATCACCACCGCCGAATACGACAATCTCAATCAGTTCGGCGCGCTCGTTACCAACGGTCAGGAGGAGCTTGCTTCGCTTTCCTACCTCGTAACAATGAAGTTTGCGCTTGAAAACAGAGAGATAATTGCAGAAAACTGCGCGTATTTTGAGGAAAAGCTTGGCGAGCTTGTCAAGAAGTATCCCGAAAAGTTCACCAAGGTCGAGGGCTCCGGTCTTCTTGCGGCAATGCATTGTGAGAATGTCGAGGCGGCAAAGACCTTTATGGGCGAGCTTCACGAGCGTTGCATCGATGCAAGCGCGCAGATCTACAAGCAGAACTGCCTGCCCGCAGTCCTCTTCAAGCCTCCGCTCATTGCCGACCGCGATGCGATCGACTTTATCTGCGCCGCTATTGACGAAATTGCATCAAAATGATGAAGCTTTACATAGGAATCGACGTCGGCACGACTTCGCTCAAGGCTCTCGCGCTTGATGAAAACGGCGAGTGCGTTGCAACGGCAAAGAAAACGTATGAGCTTTTCGCAAGCGGTGCCGAGGCGACACAGAACGCCGATGATTGGTACGCCGCCGCTGTGAGCGCGATCCGCGAGATCGTCGCAAAAAATATCGGTGAGGTTTGCTCAATCTCGGTTTCCGCACAGGGCGGTGCGACGGTTTTGCTCGATAAATTCGGAAAAACTCTCACTCCCGCTTATTCGTGGATGGACAATCGTGCCTCACGCGAGAGCGAGGAGCTTAAAGAAAAATTCGGAAACGATCTGATCTACAGCCGATACGGCTGGCGTATGCAGCCGAACGCGGACGCGGCGAAGCTGCTTTGGATGAAACGAAATATTTCCGAAATCTATGAAAAAGTGGCGTCCTTCCCCTCAACTCTCGGCTTTATCAACCAACGCTTGACGGGACGAATCGTTGAGGACCCCACCTGCGCCGCGATCCGACGTCTTTATGATATAAATGAAGGAAAAATAAGCGCGGATATGCTCGATCTTCTCGCGCTTACCGAGGATAAGCTCCCCGTAACGCTACCCACGGGCGCGTTTGTGGGCAATCTTACCGCAGATGCCGCGCGTGAGCTCGGGCTCTCCGAATCGGTACGCGTTTATAACGGTGCGCACGATCAGTATTGCGCTTCGCTTGGTAGCGGCATTGTGGAAATCGGTCAACTTATGCTTGCCACGGGTACGGCTTGGGTGCTCTTTGGAGTCACCGAAGCGCCGCTTTTCGGCGAGAGCAGGATATCGCCCTGCATCCACCCCGCGGGAGGCTACGGTGCCCTTTCGACGGTCACGGGCATCGGCGCGGCATTTGAATGGCTTTCAAAGCTGACGGATACCCCCATCCCCGAGCTTTCCGCCGAAGCAGAACACTTGCGCGGCAAAAACGATAATTTCTTCTTCCGTCCCTCTGCGACGGGAACGGGACTATTGATCGGCAAGAGTCTCGGCGGACATATTTCGGGTATGACGATCGGACACGGGAAATATGACCTCGCCCTCGCGCTTATGGAGGGCGCGGCGTTCGAGACCGCACTCGTTATCGAGGAATACAAAAAAAGCGGTATGACCGACGTCACCTCGATCACTATGACGGGCGGCGCGACGGCAAGCAGATTCTGGCAGAGTCTTATCGCCGACGTCACGGGACTTGACGTTTACGCTTCGGTACAGACCGACTCACCCGCTCTCGGCGCGGCAATGCTCGCGGCTTGCGGCGGTGATAATATCGCATCCCTTTCAAAGCAATTTTCGGGAGAGAAAACTAAGGTCTCGCCCTCCGAGTATTCTGAATACTACCGCGAAAAATTCGAAAGATATAAAGATTGGCGCAAAACTCATCAGTAAAGGAGTATTAGAAAATGAAAAAAGCTTTTTTGATATCATTGATCGCACTTTTGCTTGCATTTTTCACCGCGTGTGAAGCTCCGCCTGCGCCCGATCCCGAAGGGCCTGTTGACACCACATCCGCTCCGGCTGTCGAAACCACCGAGCACGTTCACGAATATGAGCAGGAGTTGAAGGCTCCTACCTGTACCGAGGGCGGCTATTTTGAGCGCAGATGCTCTTGCGGTGACGTTAAGCGCGAGGAGACCTCGCCCAAGGGTCATTCCTACGGCGCGTGGGAAGTTCTCTCCGCCCCCACTTGTAACGCGGACGGCAAGCGCAAAGCCGCTTGTACCGTTTGCGGCGAGCCTATCGAGGAAGCTATTCCCGCGGGCGAGTCCACACTTGACGGACAGAAGATCATGTTCGCGGGCAACTCGCTGACATATTACGGCGAGGTAGTTATCAATTCGGACGGCAATCCTACGAAGAATAAGGGCGTTTTTGAAAAGATTGCCGAATTTTATGGCGACAAGGTAACCGTCACCAACTTCACCTACGGCAGCGCGGGCTTTACCGACGGCAGAGATAAGGCTTCGACCGACGGCATCCCCTCAAGCTACAAGGATTACGGACTCTATCAGCTCATGCTTGAGCTTCACCCCAACCATTATAACAACAAAGACGGCAAGGAGATGGATGCCTTCTACGATCAGGATATCGTCATCTTCCAGCAGAGAGGCTCTTCGATCGCGGATTCCTACGATCAGGTCAAGCAGCTCGCCGCTCTCTTCCCCGAGGACACTCGCTTTGCCGTTATGATCACGCACTATGACACCAAGAACACATCCACAAGCTCGGCACTCAAGAAAACTCTTGCCGACGGTTGGGTGGTTATCCCTGCGGGCGATCTCGTCACCGACCTTTGGAACGGCAGAATTAAGGATACCGAGTTCAAGTACACCAAGACCGATTTCGTCATCACCAAGGATAACGTTCACCCCAACTATCTCACCGGATATATCAAGGCTCTTATGACCTACTGCGCACTCACGGGCAGATCGGCAGAGGGGGCTGATTACTCATTCGTCAACCGCTCGACGGGCTACTATGCGAACGCAGCGGAAACTCAGTTTGAGGACGTTCTCGCATCCTCCTCCGAAATGCTCCGAATTCAGTCGCTGATCGACAGCTACATCGAAAAGGCGGGCAACAAGCCGGCGACCTCTCATTCCTACACAGAGTGGATGGAAATCAAGGCTCCTACTTGTAATTCCGAGGGCGAGAGAACGCGTGAATGTACCGCTTGCGGTAAGCGTGAGAGCATCAAGCTGACAGTTCCGCACACCTACGGTGATTGGTACGTCAGCATCGCGGCAACTGCGGAGGCAAAGGGCACGAAAGAACGCGCTTGCACCGTCTGCGGCGCGAAGACCACCAAGCAGTACACCTTCAATCTTCTCTACGGCAAGGCGATCGCGAAGACCGATAGCTTCGGACTTTCCACGATCTCGAACCCCGCAAATCAGACTGATGGCAAGTACGTTTACGATAAGGATGCTAAATCTACCTACACCGATTTCAAGATGAGCTTCTCGAAGTCGGAATGCGCATCCTACACTACGATCTCACAGCTTTACAACGAAAAAGGTCAGCTCGCGGCGGACGGCAAGTACCTCTGCGGCTTCCGATTTGAGCTTGATGAGCAGACCTTCATCGATTCCTTCTCGCTCTACAACAGCGGAATCACCTACGATATCGACGGCTTCGACATTCTTGTCAGCACCGACGGCGAGAACTGGACTCTCGCGTGGTCGGGTGAAAAGCTCGCATCGGGTCTGAAATACGAAAAGGTCGATGCAACGACCAATAAGATCACCTCAGATTTCGGCAAGGTTGAGGCGAAGTACGTTATGTTTGCTCTTACCGCACCGAGAAGCCGCGATGCAGCGGGCGTTGCCGCATTCAACGATAAATACGGCGTTGTTGCAGAAGTCAATGCAAACCCCCACTATTTCCGAATAGTTGAATTTGAGCTTTATGAAGCTGATTAATAAGGAGAACAAAATGTTTGGAGTAAAACTTACAGATTACGATAAAAAAGTATACGAAGAAAAGCTTGCGGATTTTCTGCCCGACAAGATAATCGACGCGCACGCGCACGTCTGGCTTGACGGAATGAAGCGCGTAAAGCCCGAGGAACGCAAGGGCTGTGTCAGCTGGACCAATCTCGTTGCGCCGAATATGTCCTGGGAGGACATTGAGAAGACCGCACAGGACATCTTCCCCGGCAAGAGCGTCAGCTCGCTCATTATGGGCTCGCCCACCTGCTATCTCGATGCAGTCAACGGCTACGTGACCGATCTCATCAAGAAGGAGGGCGCGCAGGGACTTTATTGCACCTCGTATAAGACCACCAAGCGCGAGATCATCAACGCGATGGCGCAAGGGTACCTCGGCATCAAGCCCTATCTTGCCAACTGCGCCCCCTACATCCCCGCATCCGAAATCAGAATTTTCGATTTTCTCCCCCACGAGCACCTTGAGGTAATGAACGACCTCGGCGGAATCGTCATCCTCCACGTTCCGCGCTCGATGCGACTCAAGGATCCCGTAAACCTCGCGCAGATGGTTGAGATCGACGAAAGATACCCCAACGCGAAGGTCGTCATCGCCCACGTCGGCAGAGCCTACGTCTACGAGGATATCGGCGACGCATTTGACGTTATCAAGCAGACGAAAAATCTCTACTACGATTTCTCTGCCAACGTCTACGATTACGCTATGGAAAAGCTGATCGAGGCGGTCGGACCGAAGCGCGTGATGTACGGCTCGGATATGCCCTACACAAAGATGCGTATGTACCGCATCAACGACGGCGGCAAGTACGTCAACGTCGTTCCGCGCGGACTTTACGGCGACGTTTCGAACGATAAGCAGATGCGCGAGACCGACGAGACGGATATCACCCTCTTCATCTACGAGGAGCTCCTCGCCTTCCGCCGCGCCGCAGAAAATCTCGGTCTGACGAAGGAAGACGTAAGCGATATGATGTACGGCAACGCCGCACGCTATCTCGGACTCAAATAAGAAAGGAACAAATATTATGAAAAAGATCAAAATCGGTTTTCTTCCTCTTTACATAAAGCTTTATGACGATTGCGGCAGCGGTGCCATCGGCAGACCGCGACTCGAGCCCTTCTATGAAAGACTCGCCTGCGAGCTTGAGGCGCGCGGCTTTGAGGTCATCCGCAACGAATTCTGCCGCATCAAGCCCGAATTCGCGGCGGCTGTTGAGAAATTTGAAAACGCGGGTGCGGACTGCATCGTCACATGGCACGCGGCGTATTCTCCCTCCCTTGAATCCATCGACGCTCTCGCGGGAACAAAGCTTCCCATAATCGTTCTCGACACCACCGAGACCTACGATTTCAGCCCCGAGCAGAATCCCGCGGAGATCAGCTTCTGCCACGGAATTCACGGCGTTATGGATATGTGCTCCCTTCTCCGTCAGCGCGGAAAGGACTACGCGATCTGCGCGGGTCATATTGAACATTCCGACGTTCTCGACCGCGTTGCGGGCTACGTTCGTGCGGCAGGTGCGGCACGTTCCCTCGCGGGAAGCCGTGCGGGCTCGGTCGGCGGCTCGTTTGACGGAATGGGAGACTTCCTTATTGATGACGAAAATCTTCTTTCCCGCTTTGGCGTAACGGCTGTTTATCCCAAGGACGGAGAGCTCGAGGAGCTTCGCAAGTCGATCACCGATGCCGAGATCGAGGCAGAGATCAAGGAAAACTCCGAGCTCTTCTACGAGATCGAGCAGATTGATACCGAGGCACATATAGAAACCGCGCGCAACTGTCTTGCAGTTCGTAAGTTTATTGAAAACAATTCCCTCGACGCCTTTACCATCAACTTCCGCAAGATCGGCGGTGACAGCGGCATTACCGCAATGCCCTTTATCGAGGCTTGCAAGGCTATGGCACGCGGCACCGGCTACGCGGGCGAGGGCGATATTCTGACCGCCTCCCTCGTCGGTGCGCTCCTTAAGACCTATGAGGGCGCGACCTTTGCGGAGATCTTCTGCCCCGACTGGAAGAACAACTCCCTCCTCATCAGCCATATGGGCGAATACAACCTCGCGCTCGTCAAGGGCAAGCCCGGTATGAAGAAGATCAACTTCATTTACGGTGAAAACACCCTCGATCCCGTGGTTTCCTACGGCTGTTACCGCGCGGGAGAGGCTGTATTTATCAACCTCTTCAAGGCAGAGGACGGCTACAAGCTCCTCATCTCCCCGATCGAGATGCTCGACGTACCCGAGAGAGCATTTGAATTCAAGGTTCGCGGCTGGTTTACCCCCCGCACAATGTCTATCGACAGTTTCCTTGAAGACCTCAGCCGCGCGGGCGCAACCCACCACAGCGCGATCATCTACGGCTCGACCGTTCGTGAAATGGAGTTCTTCGCCTCCATCCTCGGTCTTCCCACGGTTGCAGTTATATAAATTCAAAAAACTCACGGAAATTTCCGTGAGTTTTTGATTTATTTATTCTGTTCGGCTTCCTTTTTCTTTATCTCCTTACCGACGATGCTAAGGAGCACAACGGCGAGGATGGCGAGCAAGGCGTTTGCTCCGAAGAAGTTGAGCCAGATTCCGTTAAGTCCGAGATTCCAAAGCGCGCCGAGCATAAGCACGGGGAAAACGAGTGCGATCGAGACCGACATTATTGTCGCAAGCGCGGGCTTTTCTATCGCGCTGAAGAAGCTCTGTGTCATAACTCCCACCCAGCGGAAGATATAAGCAAGGCAGAAAAGCCTGATAGCAGGCGTGACGATTCCCATCAAGTGGATCTCCTCGGGTTTAACAAAGAGCGAGGCTATCGTTCCGGGGAAGAAAAAGAGCAAAGATGTCGAGCAAAGACCGATCACCGCCGTTCCGATAAAGCCGCAACGGACGATCCGCTTGACTCTGCCGTAATTCGCCGCGCCCCAGTTGAAGCCGATTGCGGGCGCGAGCGAGTCGCTGATGCCGTAAAGAAGCGGCCAACAGAGGTCGGAGGCGTACATCAAGACGGCGTAGACCGCAACCGCAGTAGTGCCGCCTCCCTCGCCGAATTCGATCACTCCGAGGGTCATAAGCGAAATGTTCATCAGAATCGAGGTCACTCTGCCCGCGACGTTGTTGAGAAATACGGGCGAACCGCAAGCCGCGATCTGCTTGAACATTCCGAGGTGAAAATGCGGCTTCGTGAATTTAAGCAGAGTTTTTCCGCGCAGAAAGGGGATCAGTGCAACGACCGAACAGACGCTCATTGCAATCGAAACCGCAAGTGCCGAGCCTACGACATCCATTTGCAGTCCGAGCAGGAAGAAAGTAAGCAGTCCGAGTGTCAAGAGATTCGATCCGATATTTATCGCCATACTTGTTTTGACGTAGCCGCTGATCTTGAGGTAGTTGTCCATCGCAAAAAAGATCGTTGCAAAGGGACCGAGCAGCGCGCAGGTGCGCAGATATCTCACCGACGTGGCGAGAAGCTCGCCCTCCGCGCCCATCAAGCGCGAGAGCGGCTCGGCGGCGAAGGTCATCACGCCGCCCATCAGTATCGCGGCGATAAAGATCATCAGCACCGAGCAGGAAAAGACGTTATTAGCCGTTTCCTTATCGTCCTGACCGAGCGCGATCGAGATCGGCACCGACGCACCAACGCCTATGAGGTCGGAGAGTGAAAAATTTATCATAACAAGGGGCATCGCAATATTGATCGCAGCAAATGCGCCCTCTCCGAGTGTCTGCCCGATGAATATGCCCTCAAAAATGCTGTAAACCGACATCGCAAACATACTGATCATGCCCGGCATAGCGACCTTAAAAAAGAGCCGCCAAGGGTTCATCAAGGCATACATTTCTTCGGTTTTGGTTTTCATATCAAGTCGTATCCTTCCATAGTTTTACGTTAAATATTATACCACCTTTAGCCCCAAAAGTAAATACCCCTTGCAAAATTCAAATTGCTGTGATATAATAAAAGCAGAAAAACAGTACTTTTTATTAAAATATTCAAAGTATGTGAAACCTTTATCGAAAAAATCCGTCTATACATAGTGAGGAAAGGAAGGAACTGATATGAAAAATATTAAGGGCTTTACCATCGTCGAGCTCGTCATCGTCATAGCCGTCGTCGCCATCCTTGCGGCGGTGATGATACCGACGTTTTCGGGCATTATCAAGCGTGCAAATATTTCATCCGATATCCAAACTGCAAGAAATATGGGTGTTATCCTCACATCGGAAAAGCCGACCAATGCATACGAAGCCGTCGCCGCGCTCAAGAAGAACGGATTTGAAAGACTTCACCCCAAGACGAAGTTTTACAGCTTTTTCTGGATTCAAAGTAAAAACATCGTCGTTCTTACCGACGAGGGCGTGCGTCCGATATTCCCCGAGGATATGGCGGATGCCATATTCGATCCCGACGATTGGTTCGATCTGACAGATGCATATAACGCCCCCGAAACCACCGAGGAGGAAACGATCCCGTCCGAGCCGCCCGTTACCGAGTCCCCCGCGGAGCCTACACAATGTCGGGTTACTTACAAAATAAACAACGAAGATTATCTTGATCTGAGTCAATGCGTATTTCCTGATACCGTAACCAAGGGCGAAGCATTCTCATTCAACTTAGCTCCCAAAAAAGGCTACGCGATCACCACTGCTCGCGTGGTGATACGTGACGGAAAAAATCATAGTGAATTCACATCTCCCGACCCTATCACCGACCCAATGGAGTTCTATTGTGGTGAAGCTACCGGGGATATCGAGGTCAGCATAACCGTTGAAGAAGCTCCGCCTGCGTTCGTCAACGTAACCTTCACCTGCAACAAACCCGAATATTTAGCTGAACCGCTTGTGAATACCACGGTAAACTACGGTAGTACGTTCAAATTTAATATCTCCCTCGCAGAAGGACAGTATTGGATAACCAAGCTCACCGTCTATCAGGGAGGCAAGCAGCTCAAGACCGACCATCTATCCCCCGGAGAATCCTATTCCTCTCAAGGCATCAAAATGACCGATGATCTCGAGATCAACGTCCACGTCGTGAAATACTGCATCGTCAATTTTGTGGGCGAGGGTATCAAGGCGGGTCCGAGCGGCACGTACAACCTTAAAGCCGAATGGGGCGTCGGCGCGCTATTTGAGGAAGGAGATCTTCAAAAATATTTCGTCCCAAGCGGATATGAAATAGTGTCAGCCACGGCACAAATGGGAGATAGAACGCTCGACGTCTACGATCCCGTAACAAAAGAGCTGCACCTAAAAAGCATCGTCGCGAACACGACGGTGACCTTCGTGTTTAAGAAAAAATAAAAAATCAAGGCAGAACCGACAGTTCTGCCTTGATTTTTCCTTATCAAAGCGAAACAAGTTCTCCCAGCACCTCTCCGACCGAGGCTCGGATGACGAGGTCTGCGCTCGTGTCGTATGCGGTGGGGGAATAGTTGATTATAACGAGATGCTTTCCTTCAAAATTGCCGACGAGCGACGCGGCGGGGTAGACGGTCAGCGACGAACCGCCGACGATAAGAAGGTCTGCCTCGGCAATCTCGTTTTCAGCCTCACGCCAGATGAAGCCGTCGAGTGCCTCGCCGTAAAGAGTTACGTCGGGACGGACGGTCGCGCCGCATTTTTCGCATTTCGGTACACCGCCCGAGCTTAAGACCGCGCCGTCATAGATCTTTCCGCAGCGCGAGCAATACGCGCGCGAAAGTGTGCCGTGAAGCTCAAGCACTCGGCGGCTTCCTGCCGCCTGATGAAGTCCGTCGATATTCTGCGTTATCACAGCGGAGAGCTTGCCCGTAGCCTCAAGCCGCGCGAGTGCGTAGTGTCCCGCATTCGGCTTGGCGTTTGGGAAAACCATATGCTCATTGAAGAATTTGAAGAATTCTTCGGGCTCGCGCTGAAGGCAGGCGCGGCTGAGATAGTACTCATTCCCCGCTCCATCTGCGGTATAAAGTCCGCCCGTACCGCGAAAATCAGGGATTCCGCTTTCGGTGGACATTCCCGCGCCGCCGAAAAAGACGGTGTGGCGCGAATTTTCAAGCATTTCGCAGAGAATTTCTATATCTTTTTGAAGCTTTTCATTCATTTATCTCACCCTCGCTGACAAACTCCGCACCGCCGCGCATAATGGCGGTGAAATCAGTCTTGACCGTTATTTCAAGCTCGCCGCCGTCGAGATGAACCTTGATCGGCTCGTCCGCGCGGCAATATCCCTTGGCAACAGCCACCGCCGCAGATGCGCAAGCGCCCGTTCCGCAAGCCTGAGTTTCACCGCTTCCTCGCTCCCAGACTCGCATCCGAAGCTCGTTTTCACCGATTATTTCAACAAATTCCGCGTTCACCCTGCCGGGAAAAGCCGCGTTGCACTCGATCTTCGGTCCTATATCGCGAAGCAGTACGAGCTCCACGGCATCGGTAAAGACCACCGCGTGCGGATTACCGACGCTGACGGGTGTACAGGTCAGACCAACGTCAAGCAGAATATCCTCCGAAACCTCGGCTTTTCCCATATCGACGGTAACAAATTCTCCGTCGATCAGGATTTTTTTGATACCCGAAAGCGTTTCAACGGTCAGCTCATCCCGATCGGTATATTCCCTCTCGCGGACGTATCTCGCAACGCAACGGATACCGTTTCCGCACATCTTCGCCTCGCTGCCGTCGGCGTTGAAGATGCGCATTGAAAAATCTGCCTTGTCCGAATAGCCTATATAGATCATCCCGTCTGAGCCGATGCCCCTTTTTCTGTCGGAATATATCCGCGAAAGCTCGGGCGCATTCTCGGGGACCTCTCCGAAAACGAAAAGGTAATCGTTCCCGAGGCCGTGCATTTTAATGTAGTGCATTACTTTTCGGTCACTCCGCATCGTCGATAGCGATCTCGGCTTTGTTTTCAAGCACCTCTCTCGTCACCGCGTTCTCGATTATCGCCTTGAGGAGCAGATCAAGCTCGCCGCCCTCTCGGTAGTCGGCGGGAACGAAATACTTGATGCGTCGGTCGCGCATCATCTTGTGCACCTTCGATTTATCCTGAGTTTCGGCATTATAAACTCCGATCGAGTGTCCGCCGTTCGAATTGATTAGCTTCATACAGGGAATATCGGTGTCGCTGTCGCCGATGTAGACCATATTTCGGAAAGGAACGCGAAGCTCCTCGGGCGCAACCGGATCGTTGACCGCGGGATCGTTCGGCTCAAGCACGCCCTTCGATATTCTGAAAAGGAACTGTGTTTTGTTGGTGTAATTGATCACCTGCGCGGGCCAGACGGCAACTCCGCGCTCGTTATAATAGAACGAGGATGCATAGATCTTCTCAAATTCGCCCGCAACGCGCGTGCCCTCGATCATCTCGCGCAGACCGCAGGAAATGATGTAGTGCTCAACGATCACTCCGCGCTCCGCGCCGTACTCTCGAATGCGCGAAAACCAATCCTCAACTCCGGGGAACAGCTCGACGTGCGAGCCGTACTCCCCAAGCTTTTTGCGGCTGAAAATTATATTACCCTCGGCTTCCTTGACCATTTTGAGCATATATGCAAGGTTCTGATCCATTTCGTTCTCGGTGGCAAGGATATTGACCTCGCGCCAGAACTCCTCAACGTCGTAGCCGACCGACTGAATATACCCCTGCGCCTGCATATCGTCGGGGGAAAGCGTTTTGTCAAAGTCATAGCAAATGGCAAGAACGGGTTTATCTTCTTTATATCTTCTTTCAAACATAAAATTACCTCCAATGATATTCGTTTAATTTATTATACCATTTTTCAAGTAAATTGTAAATCCCCGAGGCGAAATTTTACGAAAATTATCATTTTACAATTTGCCAAAGTGCATTTTTTGCACTTTTAAAATTCCGTAAAAGTGCAATTTTTGCACTTTTTGAATTTTAGACACTTGTCAAATTATCTCTTGAATTACCTTGATTATTATGGTATAATTAATTATTATAAGCAAAATTTGATCCGGAACAGGTATCTTCAATGAAAAACGAATACAAAATCATCCGCGGGGCGGTGGGCGACCTGCGGGGGATATATAATTCTCTGATATTCTCCGACCGCCTCCTTTACCGCCCTCTCGAAAAAGAGGAATTCGACCGAATATTTTTTATGGACGGAGGGCTGACGCTTTGCGCTGTAAACTGCGCGGGAGAAACCGTCGGTTTTCTTTCCGCGCGTCTGCCAAGCGGCGAGGGCGTTTCATATCTGACTTATTTCGGAGTTCTTCCCGAGCACCGCGGGAATGGTTGTGCCTCCGCTCTGCTTGACGAAGCCGAGCGGATCTTGCGCGGCGAATACGGCGCACAGCGCATTGACATCGTATTTCACAATCCCGCGCATCTGCCTTGGATCATTCCGGGCAGCACCGACGGTCACCCCTGCGCGCCGGGTATTCAATCGGATTCCCCCGCCGCGCGCCTCTTGCTTCGCCGCGGATACGCCGAATGGTGCGCGCAGATATCATACTACTCCTCCCTCGACGGATACAGAGTTCCGAGAGATCAGGAAAAACGCTTGTCGTCACTTGCGGACGGCAGTATCAAGATCACGTACTATGATCCCGCGAAGCATCACGGACTCGCCGAGCTTTTCGATGCGATCAACAATCCCGGGTGGAAAAAGACCGTGCTTGCTCATCTCGATCAGCCAATCGTGGTTGCCGTTGATGAAAACGCAAACGGTCTCGTCATCGGCTACACGGGTCCTCTCTCGCAAGTGCGCGAAGGGGCGGGTATACGCGGCAATTTCTGCGGTATCGGTACTCATCCCGATTATCGCGGACGGGGCATCGCAACTCTTATCTTCTGCGAGATGTGCCGCCACCATTCGGAGCACGGCGCGACCTTTATGTCGCTCTACACGGGCGAAAACAATCCCGCGCGGCGCGTTTACGAATACGCGGGATGCCGCGGAGTTGTCAGGTGGTCTAATCTTCGTTTGAAATTTGAGTAAAAATACGGAGCTGATCCGAGCATCTGCAAAATTAGCGGTAAAATGAAATTAGCCACCACGTTTTTCGTGGTGGCTTTTGATATGCAGAAAGCAAAGAAGAAGCCCCGCCGAAGCGGGGCAAGAATTAAAACTGTATAGGATAATCACCGTATCCCATACAACATGAAATTCCTTTTAAGGAATAGCGTTGCATTTCAAGGGTTGCAAAAAGAATACACAAACAAGTATGATACATTTCGTTGATTTCATAGGTAAAGCCTAAAGATTTATGCTTGGATTTCTTTTCAATTACAACGTTAACAGCAATCAATTCATCGAGAGCTGACCTTAAGGTGTTTTCCTCAAAATTCAATTTTTCTTTCATTTCTCCAAAGCTGATGTCGCTCATGGATATGATAGCCAAGCAAACGAGGATATTGTTTTTCTTTGAAAGAGTGGGGAGAATTGTTTGTGCAAATTCTACCGTCTCTTGGTTCACGTTTTCAAAAAACTTTCTTGTAACAAGCGCGCCATATCCCTTGCCCGATAACAGTGACAAACCATTTTCGTTAGAAATGTGTGCCGGCTCATCATGCATTTCAGTATTCTTTCCTCTGAGATTGCCTCGAGAAATACCGTGATGAGCAGGGGCGAATATTTTTAGAGCGTCTTCATAAGATGCCATACTCATTTGTGCGTGTTCTGCTACTTTGTCAAAAACCTTATTGTAGATATCATTATAGGCATAGTCCTCACCGTAGAAAAGATAGTCTATACTTACTTCAAAGTATGTAGCTATCAGAGGAAGCGTTTGCGCATCAGGAAAAGATGTATTGGTTTCCCATTTCGAAATAGCTTGGGGAGAAATATTCAGCGCACTTGCCAACTGCTCTTGGGTAATGCCCTTACGTTTTCTGAGATCTGCTATATTTTTTGAAATGTTAATTTCTTTCATAATCGAATTTCCTTTCCGAATTTCACCGTGAGCTCTTCGGTTGTGATTAAATTATATCACAAAAACAGCAAGAAGTAAACAACTTGTTCGGATTGCATATCAACTCACAGTTGTTCGTCGCTTGTCAGAATAAATATTCAGTTGTTTTTTCGCTTTCCCGACGCTTGCGTCTGGGGCAAGCATAGCGCGTGGATGTCCACGCACCATCGGGCGAAGCCCGAACCCACTATACGCAGAAGAACGGCGCACCAAAGCCTTCCTCCGGGAGAAAGGGGACCGCGATGGCGGTGGAAGGAGCCCGCGTGACTTTCAGTTTGCACGGATTTTATTGTTACGCGCTCTCCTTCAGTCGCCTACGGCGCCAGCTCCCTCCCGGAGGGAGCCTTTCGTAAGTTTGCCTCATAAAAACAACACCGCCAAAGAAAAATCTTTGGTGGTGTTAGTTATTTCTCCGCTAAGAATGCAGAGGCGAAGATCAGCTCCGTTTTTTAGTTATTAACAGCGTCGGATATCTTTTTATCCTTCGCTTCGTGTCCGTATTTGTCAACCTCGGTCTTGTTCTTTTCACCGTGGGTGAGGCATCCCGCGCCGCCGATGCAGCCGCCGATGCACGCCATTCCCTCGATGAAATTGCCGTCGAGGATATTTTTATTCTTCTTGAGAAGTGCCATACGGCAAGCCTCGATTCCGTCACAGATGACGGGCTTGACCTCAAAATCGATATTCTGCTCGTCAAGTGCCTGAACGACCGCCTCGGAAAGTCCGCCCGAGCGTGCAAAGATGCGTCCGTAATAGGATGCATCGTCAAGTCCCGATTCCTCGAGCAGAGTGATGTCGATATCGCGGCTGTCGAAGAGAGCCTGAAGCTCCTCGAAGGTGATGACCGCGTCGACGTAGGGCTTAACCTCCTCGCGCTGTGCCTCGCCCTTCTTTGCCGTGCAAGGACCGACGAAGATGACCTTCGCTTCGGGATCGCGCTCCTTGATGACCTTGCCGAGGAGTGCCATCGGCGAGGGGTTATGCGATACGAATTCCTTCAGATTCGGGAAAGCAGAGTTTATGTAGGTCACGAACGCGGGGCAGCAGGAGGAGGTTAGGAATCCCTTCTCTGCAAGCTCGCGCGATTCTGCAAGTGCTACGAGATCGGCGCCGAGTGCCGCCTCGATGACCTTGTCAAAGCCGAGCTTACGAAGTCCCGTGATGACCTGACCGTGCTTCGCGTACTTGAACTGGCTCGCGATCGAGGGCGCGACCATAGCGTAGACCTTTCCGCCCGCCTCGCGCTTGCTCTTCTTGATGATCTCGATGACGTCAACGATAAAGGATCTGTCCGAGATCGCGCCGAAGGGGCACTGATAAACGCACGCGCCGCAACGGATGCACTTGTTGTTGTCGATAAGTGCCGCCTTCTGCTCGTTCATTGAGATCGCCTTGACCTTGCAGGCG
Source organism: Clostridia bacterium (assembly GCA_017387685.1). GTDB lineage: Bacteria > Bacillota > Clostridia > Oscillospirales > CAG-272 > CAG-390. Next base: position 6,402 of record JAFOEU010000044.1, on the reverse strand, counting down.
TTCTGACAGGGACGGGTACGCTTTACGATCGCGGTGTAGGGGCAGACCTTCGCGCACGCGCCGCACTCAACGCACTTCGACTTATCGATGTGCGCGACGTGGTTTTCATCGAAGGAAAGCGCGCCCTTCTTGCAAACGTCCTCGCAACGGTGGGCAAGGCATCCACGGCACGCATTCGTTACCTCGTAACCGCTGACAGGACACTCGTCGCAAGCGATCTCGATGACTTGAATAATATTCGGATTCTTTTTGTCACCGCCAATGGCAAGCTTTACACGCTCGCCGAGAATCGCGCGCTCCTTATAAACACAGCAACGCATCGTCGGCTCGTTTCCGGGAACGATGGTCTTTGGAATGTCGATGCAATTCTCAAGGAGGGTATCGTTCCACGCGAGTCTTGCTACTTCGCGAAGCACCTTATATTTCAGATGCTGTACTTTTGTATCAAATTTACGCATTTTTCACCTTATATTTTGAATGCGGCAGCAAAGCTACCGCATTCATTATGAATTAGTCTTCGTGTTTTGCGGTATAGTGAACGTGGAGAAGCTCGTGAGCGCGGTCCTTGATGATCTTCTTGTAAACAGAGTTTACAATGGGATTTTCCTGAGAGCGGCGAATGCTCTGCATTCTGTCAACCTCATAAAGTCCCTTGCTTCTTGCTTCCTTGGCGTTGCTGAAGTAGGGCTGACCGCCGCCGTTTACACAGCCGCCGGGACAAGCCATGATCTCGATGAAATCGAAGTGCTCGCCTGCAGATGCGCGAAGGAGAACTCTCTCGGCGTTGCCAAGTCCGCTTACAACTGCGATGTGGAGCTGACGCTCACCGTAGGGCAGGTAGAATTCCTTGATTCCTTCCATACCGCGCTGACCTGCGTTTGCCGCCTCGAGCAGACCCGCACGCGACTTGTTTTCGGAAACGCGACGAAGAACTGCCTCGGTTACACCTCCGGTCACGCCAAAGATAACGCCCGCGCCCGAAATCGCGCCGAAGGGCATATCAACAGCCTCGGGCTCGAGCTCGTCGAATACAAGACCCGATTCCTTGATCATAAGGATGAGCTCCTGAGTGGTGATAACCGCATCAACGTCGGGCTGTCCGTCCTTCATAAACTCGGGGCGGGAAGCCTCGAATTTCTTTGCGGTACAAGGCATAATTGCAACGTGGAACATCTTCTTTTCCGCGCCCTTGTTCTGCTCCTTGATGAGCGAGCCCATCATCTGCATAGGAGAACGGCAGGTGGAGATATTCTCGAGGAATTCGGGGTGCTTCTTCTCGGCATACTGAATCCAACCGGGACAGCAAGAGGTGACAAGGGGAAGCTTACCGCCGTTTTCAAGTCTTTCAATAAACTCCGCGGTCTCCTCCATAACGGTGATGTCAGCGGAGAGAGTGGTGTCGTAGACCTCGTCAAAGCCCATACGGCGAAGCGCGGCAACGATCTTGCCCATTACGTTCTCGCCATCCTGACACTTAAGCTCCTTGCCGATCGCAACGCGGACTGCGGGAGCGATCTGCACGCTTGTTCTTACGCTCGGATTATCAAGTGCCTCCCAAACGCAATCGATATTATTCTTAACCACGATAGCTCCGGTGGGGCAAACTGCCGCACACTGACCGCAGCCAACGCAGGGGGATTCTGCAAGAGGCTTGCCGAAGGCGGTGGAGATGACCATCTTCGAGCCGCGGTGCGCGAAGTCGATCGCGCCGACGTTCTGGATCTCGTTACAAACTCTTACGCAGTCGCCGCAGAGAATGCACTTGCCCGCGTCGCGGACGATGCAAACGGACGAGGTATCGTCGTTCTTTGTGGACTTTGCGCGATTGGGAAAACGAACACCCTCAATATTGAAGCGCATTGCAAGCTCCTGAAGCTTGCACTTCTGGTTGTTCTCGCAGACCGTGCAATCGCGGCAATGGTTTGCAAGCAGAAGCTCGAGAATGTTCTTACGGTAACGGCGGAGACGCTCGGTGTTGGTCTTGATCTCCATTCCCGCGCGGGGAGGAGTCGAGCAAGCCGCCTCAATGCCGCCCCACTTGTTCTCGACCATACACATACGGCACGCGCCGTAGATCGAGAGGTCGGAGTGGTAACAGAAGGTGGGCATCTTAACGCCGATCTTCTGACAAAGCTCGAGAATATTTTTCTCGCCGTTTATTTCGACCGGAATACCGTCGATCGTCATATACTGTTTTTCGCTCATAGTTTAGCCCTCCTTAATTGCCTTGAACGGGCAAGCCGAGATACAGCTGCCGCAACGGATGCACTTCTCAAGATCGATCGAGAAGGGTTCCTTAACCTTACCGCTGATTGCGTTTACGGGACACTGACGCGCGCACTTGGAGCAGCCCTTACAGAGATCGGGATCAATATAGATTCTCTTAAGCTTCTGGCAAGCGCCCGCGGGACATCTCTTTTCATAGATGTGAGCCTCATATTCATCGCGGAAGTTCTTGATGGTACTTACAACGGGATTGGGAGCGGACTTTCCGAGACCGCAAAGCGCGGTTGCAGAAATAGTATCCGCAAGCTCGAGCAGAAGCTCGATATCGCCGTCTCTGCCCTCGCCCGCAACGATTCTCTCAAGGATCTCAAGCATACGCTTGGTACCCTCACGGCAGGGAACGCACTTACCGCAGGATTCATTCTGCGTGAAGTTCATAAAGAAGCGTGCAACCTCGACCATACAGGTGTTCGAGTCCATAACAACAAGACCGCCCGAGCCGATCATTGCGCCGACACGCTTGAGGGTGTCGAAGTCGAGAGGAAGGTCAAGATGCTCCTTCGTCAGACAAGCGCCCGAAGGACCGCCGATCTGAACCGCCTTGAATTCTCCGTCGCCGCGCATACCGCCGCCGATATCAAAGATGATCTCGCGGAGGGTGGTTCCCATAGGAACCTCGATAAGACCGGTGTTGGAGATATTACCGGTGAGCGCAAACGCCTTGGTGCCCGAGTTCTTGGGAACGCCGATACCGAGGAACCAATCTGCGCCCTTATTGATAATGTCGGCTACGTTAGCATAGGTCTCGACGTTATTAAGTACGGTGGGCTTATCAAAAAGTCCGTTTTCAACGGTTCTGGGGGGCTTGACACGGGGGAATCCGCGCTTACCCTCGATGGATGCGGTCAGAGCAGAGCCCTCGCCGCAGACGAACGCGCCCGCGCCGCGGTTGATGTGCATGTGGAAGGAGAAATCTGTTCCGAGAATATTGTCGCCGAGAAGACCGAGCTCCTCTGCCTGCTTGATCGCTCTGCGAAGTCTGTCAACCGCAAGGGGATACTCCGCACGAACGTAGATATATCCGTCAGATGCGCCGCAAGCAACACCTGCGATCATCATACCCTCGAGCATTCTGTGGGGGTCGCCCTCCATAATACTTCTGTCCATAAACGCGCCGGGGTCGCCCTCGTCACCGTTACAAACAACGTATCTCTGCTTTTCCTTCTGTCTTGCAACCTGCTCCCACTTCTTACCTGCGGGAAATCCGCCTCCTCCGCGTCCGCGGAGCTCGGACTTGGAGATTTCTGCGATGATCTCAGCGCCGGTCATTTCAAAGAGAGCCTTTTCAAATGCCGAATATCCGCCAATAGCAATATACTCGCGGATAGAATCCGAGTCGATCTTACCGCAATGCTCAAGAACCACACGGGTCTGCTGACGGTAGAAGGGTATCGCGGACTGCTCGCGATAGATCTCGCCGTTCTTCTTATATACAAGGCGGTCAACGCACTCGCCGCCGATAATTGTCTTTTCTACGATCTCTTCGCAATCCTCGAGCTTTACCTTGGTGTAAAGCCAGCCCTGAGGCTCGATGCGAACGAGAGGACCCATTTCGCAGAAGCCGTGGCATCCGCTCTTCTTGAGTCCGACCTCCTCACCGTGGGGATCGACCATAAGCTCGACCGCAACGGGAAGGCCCTTTGCCTGCATAAGCTCATTGAGCTTTGCGTGAATATGAAGCGAACCGCCTGCGACACAGCCTGTTCCGGCGCAAACAATGATCTTCTTGGTCTGCGCGGCATAAGACTTGATCGACTCTTCGCGGTACGCGATAAATTCCTGTCTGTTCTTAAGCATTTGCGTTCTCCTCCTTAAGCTGAGCAATCAGTGCCGATGCCTTATCGGGAGTCATCTCGGGGTAAACGACGTCGTTTACGGTAAGTACAGGTGCAAGACCGCATGCACCGAGGCAGGAAACAGTTTCAACTGTGAAGATGCGGTCGTCTGTGGTCTTCTTCGACTCACTCAGACCGAGATCCGAGCGAATGCGCTCAAGGATCGGAATAGATCTTCTGACGTGGCACGCCGTGCCGTCGCAGATCTTGATGACGTACTTTCCCTTGGGCTCAAGGGAGAAGTTCTCGTAGAAGGTTGCGATGCTGTAAATGCTTACCTCGCTCATTCCCAGCTTCTTTGCAAGATAGGGGAATACCTCCTCGGGAAGATATCTGTAATGCTCCTGGATATCCTGGAGGATGGCGATGATCGCCTGCTGGCTGCATTTGTAGGAGGAGAGTATCTCGTCCACAATGCTGAAATCAAAGGATGCTTTCATTTCCTTCTCCTTTATATAGGCGCGTAGTTATCGCGCAAAATTTTCTTTGATAAAAAATAATTAAGATTAATTATTTTTTACACAATATGGCATTCTTCCGTGACAGGAAAAATTCTGCCACGGAAGAATAAGAAGTAAATTACTTAGAAAGATACTCGTCGATTGCCTTTGCTGCGGTCTTACCTGCGCCCATAGCGGAGATAACGGTAGCAGCACCGGTTACAACGTCACCGCCTGCGTATACAGCGTTACGGGAGGAAAGACCGTCCTCGTTAACGATGATACCGCCGTGTGCGTTAACCTCAAGGCCCTCGGTGGTGGACTTGATAAGGGGGTTGGGGGAAGTACCGATGGAGATAACAACGGTGTCAACCTCGATCTCGAACTCGCTATCGGGGATAACAACGGGGCGACGGCGGCCCTTTGCATCGGGCTCGCCAAGCTCCATCTTGACACACTTCATACCGGTTACGAAGCCATTCTTGGGATCGCGGGGATCTTCGGGATTGTTGTAGCCAACGATCTCGGTGGGGTTGCAAAGGAGACGGAATTCGATTCCCTCTTCCTCAGCGTGCTCAACCTCTTCCTTACGAGCGGGAAGCTCGTCCATGGAACGACGGTAAACAATGTAAACCTTCTCTGCGCCAAGGCGGAGTGCGGTTCTTGCGGCGTCCATAGCAACGTTACCGCCACCAACGACAGCAACCTTACCGCCCTTCATAATGGGGGTAACGGGGTTGTCGAGGTAAGCCTTCATCAGATTGCTTCTGGTGAGGAACTCATTTGCGGAGTAAACGCCCTTGTAGGACTCGCCGGGGATGTTCATAAAGTTGGGAAGACCTGCGCCCGAGCCGATAAATACAGCCTCAAAGCCCATGTCGAAGAGCTCGTCAACGGTAAGGGTCTTACCGATAACTACGTTTGTCTCGATCTTAACGCCGAGCTTCTCGAGAGTGTCAACTTCCTTTGCAACGATTGCCTTGGGAAGACGGAACTCGGGAATACCGTAAACAAGAACGCCGCCCGCGGTGTGGAGTGCCTCAAATACGGTTACATCGTAGCCCTTCTTTGCAAGGTCGCCCGCGCAGGTAAGACCGGAGGGGCCGGAGCCTACAACAGCAACCTTGTGACCGTTGGACTCGGGACGAACGGGAGCCTCGGTAGCGAAGGTGTTGTGCCAGTCAGCAACGAATCTCTCAAGACGTCCGATACCTACGCTCTCGCCCTTGATGCCGCGAACGCACTTCGACTCACACTGAGTCTCCTGGGGACATACACGGCCGCAAACTGCGGGAAGCGAAGAGGACTTGGAAATGATCTGGTAAGCGCCCTCAAAGTCGCCTTCCTTGATCTTCTGAATAAATTCGGGAATATGGATCTTAACGGGGCAGCCTTCAACGCAAGGCATGTGCTTGCAGTTAAGGCAGCGGTTAGCCTCGTCGATAGCGGTCTCCTCGGAATAACCGAGAGCAACCTCGCTGAAGTTATGTGCTCTTACCAGAGGATCCTGGTTGGGCATAGGGTTACGGGTGAGCGACATATTTGCCTTTGCCATTTTACTGTACCTCCTTTTTGAAGAGATTGCAGGTCTCTTCGTGAGCGTGGCGCTCGAAATCGAAATACATTCTTCCGCGGGACATAGCCTCGTCGAAATCTACTTCGTAGCCGTTGAAGTCGGGACCGTCAACACAAGCGAACTTGGTGACCTTCTTACCGTCAACGTTGAGGGTAAGACGGCAGCCGCCGCACATACCGGTACCATCGATCATGATGGGGTTCATGCTGACAACAGTGGGAATGTTGTACTCCTTGGTCAGCTGGCAGACGAACTTCATCATAAT
>JAFOEU010000043.1 GCA_017387685.1 Clostridia bacterium | reverse complement strand
CTGATCCATATAGCCTGCGGTCGCGCCGTCGCCAATGTCATAAAGACCGTAGAGCATATAAACGCCTGCACGGTTGGTGGCAGCCGAAGCCTTCATAGGCGAAAGCATAAACACGCCGACAACCATCAGCAGAGCGAGTGCAACGACAAGCAAGCTCGTCACAATTCTTTTCTTGTTGTTTGCCTTGTTCTTGTTATTCTTTTTCATACTGTTTTCCTCCATAAATTTGGTTTTGGTGTGGTTTTTGTAAAGGTTTGTTTGCAAATTGCGGTTGTTGTCCATAGGGCATCACTCCTTTTCGCTCGATTTGGTATATATAAAAACGCCTATCGCTTTTACACGGTAGGCGTGAATTGTTTACTGTGCCGGGGTGAGCAACCCCTGCCACAGTTCATCGTTTTTCTCGTCAAGAAGCATCGTGAGCATTTCGATCTGATAGTCGGTGAAGTCGTATTCATCGGCGGCTTGCAGAGCCGTAAGTCCTGTTCGCTTCACCGTTACATAGGTCGTTGTGACGGTTTCCGTTACCTCCTTGAGATTGCCGTTCTCGTCACGCACCTGCTTCTTGACCTCTTTCGTTTCGGTTCTTGTTTCAAGTCGCACGTTATTCATCGTGCGGTAGATATTCCTCAGCTCGTCGGCTTTGGCTTCGTCAAAGGTCGCTATCTCCTGCGGGTTCTCGGTGTCAAGGTTGAGCTTGACGGCGTATATGGCAACTATCTCGTTCCAATCCGCCATCTCACCCTCGTAGGTCAGCACGTCGTATTGGCAGTTGGCAAGCAGCTCTTGTTCCTTATCGTGGAACTCTCGGTCAAGCTCTCCCATAACGTCATACACCGTGATACCGTTTTGCTCGGCGGGTATGAAGATGGCAAAGATAGAGCCTGCCACAAGAGCCACAAGCACGATGATTACGATGATGAGCACCGCAACCCAACCGCCTGCGGCAATGGCTGCTACAAGTGCCTTAACACCTGCGATAACGGCTTTTGCCGTTGCGATAATTGCCTTGACCGCAACCTTGATAAACTTCACCGTGGCAATGGCAGCTCGCTTGATGGCTTGTGCCACACGGACAGACATTTTCACGCCCGCCTTTGCCGCCTTTGCACTTGCTTTTGCGGCTTGCTTGGTCGCTTTAGCGGTCGCCTTTGCCGATTTCTTTGACGCCTTAGCCGATGCTCGGCTCGCCTTTTTCGCCGCCTTAGAGCCGTTTTTTATGCCCTTGGAGGCGGTCTTTGCACCTTGCTTTGTGCCTTCGGTCAAGAGAGGTCTTTTCGGTGGTGGAAGCTGCTTTGGTTCTTCGACCTTCAGCTTTATTTTTCGCGGGCGGTTTCTCCATCTTTGGATATTCCGCACCGTAGTCCGATAGCCCCATTGACCGACACGCGCCGCACCTCTGACAAGCGCTCTGCCGGAGCGTTCCTCCTTGTCTTGTACCTCGTTGCCCGCATACTCGACCTCGGTTTCGTGCCGAGGGTTTTGTGTTTCCTCGGCAGAGTTGGCAAGTGAGGAAGCTCCGTTCTTGCTTTTCTTGGCAAGTCCTTCGGTTTTATCTACCACCTTGATACTGCGTAGCGACTCTCTCGTTTTCGCAGTTCTCATAGCATCACCTACCGAGCTTCATCACGTTTTCGTGATTTGTCCTTTGTCTTGGGCTTTGGCGCGTTGAGCTGATATTTTTCGATCTCCTTCAAGTCAAACTGATACTGCGGATATTCACAATATCCCGACCGCATTTTTCTTCCCGTAGGCTTGCCGAGCTTATTGTCGGTAATAAATTTTTCTGCCCAAGGGTTATCGTTGGTGTCAACGAAGGAGCAGTTCGGCTCGTGCGGTTCTCTGAGATTGATGGTAAGCGTTGAATAAGGCATCAGCATACCGTCCTCGTCCTTGAAATACATCTGCAAGGCGAGATTGTGATTATTGGAATAGCGTTCCGCTTCAAAGCACACCTCGTAGGTCTGCCCGTAGGGTGTTGTAAGGTTTAGATATTCCATACGTTACCTCCTATTCTCCGAACTTGGTAGTCATCAGCTTATAGAGCTGTGTATCCTTCGGCAGACGGTTTTGGAACGGAACGAGCGCGCCGCCTATCTTGGCAAGACCGTGACCTGCTTCCACGTTGGTTATATACGACATCTGAAGATCCGACATTGAAAGCAGCTCCGCAAGGTCGGCTCTGTCGGTTGCCGCTTGATTGAGCATAATTACAAGCTCGGAGTTTGCAAGCATCGTTCTCGCTGTGTGGCTCTGCAAGAGATCATCCACGTTCTGCGTGATACCCGTTATAAACGCTCCGTACTTTCTCACTCTTTTCCAAAGGGTAAAGAGGAAGTTTGCGGAGTATTCGTATTGGAAAAGCAGATAGATCTCGTCGATAAAGATATAGGTCTTTTTACCCTTGATGCGGTTCTCGGTGATGCGGTTGAGAATACTGTCAAGAACGACGAGCATACCCACGGGCATCAGCGTTCTTCCAAGCTCGTGAATATCGTAGCAGATAAGACGATTGTGGGTGTCCACGTTGGTCTGCTTGGCGAAGGTGTTAAGGCTTCCTTCCGTGAATAGCTCAATGGCAAGAGCAATATCAGCCGCTTCGGGTTCACTCTGCTTTAAGAGCACCTCGCGGAAGTCCTTTAGAGTGGGCGGCTCACCCGTGTAATTGTTCTGCACAAAGTCACGGAGTACGATGGAAGTGCAACGGTCGATAAGAGATTTTTCCGAGGCACTCAGAGCACCGTTCATAGCCTGCTCACAGAGGGATAGCACAAACTCGGATTTCAGCGTGACGGGGTTTGCACCGTCGGCATAGTCCTTGTTGATCTGCAAGGCATTGATATGGTTTTTACTCGTTGAGGATAGCGTGATATTCTCACCGCCGAGGGCTTCGGTCAGCTTCCAATACTCACGCTCGGGATCTATGACGATAATATCCGCATCCTTGTCGGAAAGATAGAGATTGACTATCTCTTGCTTTGCCATAATGGACTTACCCGAACCCGAAACGCCGGTAATAAAGGAGTTGCCGTTAAGCAGCTCCAAGCGGTTGACCATAATCATATTCTTGCTGATGGCGTTATTGCCGAGATAAAGCCCTTTTTCGTGACATACCTCCTGCGCTCTGAACGGCATAAATACCGCAAGACTTTCGGTTGTGAGAGTTCTGCGGATCGTCAGCTTTGTACCGCCATAGGGTAAGCAGGTTTTGAGTCCTTCAAGCTGCTGCCAACGAAGAATTGCGAGGGAGCAAAGGTACTTTCTCGCGCATTGCTGAATACTCTCGGTATCCGCGTCAAGCTGAGCCTTACTGTCTGCCGTATGAACGATTGTGATGAGCGTGGGAATCATCCTCATGTCGCGCTCCACAAGGTCGTTAAGAAAATCGCGGCTCTCGTCGCGCTGCCGTTCCATTTCGTAGGGTACGGTTGCCGAGTAGTTGTTGTTTTGGTTTTGCTTACGTTGCCAATTCGAGATATTGGTTTCCACCGCCAAGAGCTTGTTTTCGCCTTGTCTTACCGCCTTTTCCTGCGGGATCGGCTCGGCATCAATGGAGAGCATCATATTTCGGTCGATGGCGGTCAGCTCGGATATTAAGCTATCCTTGATAAAGTTAGCGTAATCTTTGAGATAGATCACTCTGCCGTATCTGCCGTCCATCTTGAAATGGTCGCTCTTGAACTCCATAGATTCGGGGGCAAGTGCGAGCTTGAATTTATGCTTTCTGCGCTTGTAGAGCAAGCGGTCATACATAAAATCATCCTCACATCCACGGTGGAAAAAGTCAAAGAAAATGCGTATCTTTTCCTTTTCGTCCACCTCCGTCAGCTTTGAACCAAGCTTGGCAAAAGCGGCGGCGTATTCGGCAAACTTGCCGTTGAAATAGGTTCTTGCTTCTGCGATAGACGGCTTTTCCACCGTTACGGTCAAATACTTGTCCTGCACCACGCCCGAAGTCAGAATGACGTTGCGCTCCAAAATAGAGTTGTATTCGTTGCGGTAGCGGTCAAGCTCGTCGCCCATCAGCGGGAGCATATTTTTGGCTTCAAATTCGCTTCTCGGTATATGGCGGTTGCGTATGGTGATTTTCGTGCTCGCTTTCTCATCGAACAGATTGAGAATATCCGAGTAGGCGAAAAACATAGCCTCCTTTTCGTCCTTAGAAGCGACCTCGTAGTTTATATCCGTAAAGCGGAAGGTCTTTGCCCAAAGGTTTCTGCCGACGAGCATAATACCGTCCTCAAAAATTCTTTGAATGGGTATGGTGTCCTCGACGGTAGTGGGTATTCTGTCTTGCTCTACGGGTTGTTTCTTCTTACTTGTAATCATTGTTCCTCCTTTACTTCTTCGTCCTCTCCGATTTCACCCTTGAAAAGCAGGTATCGGGGCATCATAATCTCCGAGCGTATCCACGCCTTGATAACCTTTTCGGCAGGCATACCGTTGTACTTCACAAAGCCGAAGATGATAAACGGTACTGCACCTATCATACAGAGCCACGAAAGTATCTCCGTATGGAAAAACGGTCGGCACCCGAAGTAGATGCCGACCGCAGCCGCACAAGCGAGGATAGCGAAGATAAACTGCCGAACCGAAAGACCGAAGAACATCGTTTCGTTAAAGTCTTTGATTTCTTTGTTTATCTTAATTTCCATACTAACGTCCTCTCTCGTCATTTTTCTTGTACCCGCCGTTCAAGTGCTTTTCCCAACGGCGGATTTCGTTTAGCTTGTTTCTTAAAGCAGATGGCATATACGGTTGTTTGTGTATCGGGTATCTTCTGCGAATATCCTCGTCAAGCTCCAATGCTTTTTCCTCGCTTACCGCAGGGCAACCGATAACCGTACCGTGTTTTCGGTAATACTCGTTTACCGCTTTCATCGTTTCGTGCTGCTTCTTGCAACTCGCAATTTTTCTTTCGATCCACCCGTCAATATAGCCTTTTTCCTTGGTTTCTTCCATAACGCTCCTTTCTTACAAGCCCATCATCTCTCGCACAACTCTGTCCGAGAGCTTTATCGTGCCGACAAGCACAAGCATATTAAAGAGCAATTCGCCTATATACGTCCACACCTGCGTTACTGCCGATGCGCCCGCCGCCACCGAAGGCGGTGAAGCCGCGAACAGAGAGTAAATGATGCAGGCGAGCACGATAATCGCACCCTCGAGGCAGACAGCCGCAAAGGATTTGAGAAAGGCTTTGCCTATATGACTTGTTTCTTCGCCCGCAAAGGCAGACATAGGAACGGGAGCGATAGCCACATAGATATAGAGCTTGAAAAATCTGCCGTACACCGTCAGTATCATAATGAACGACAGTATCCAAACAAGCAAGCTGCCGATTAGAGTGACCGCCCATAGAGGTATGGACTCCCAAAATCCGCAGCTTTCTATCGTGTCTATCATACTCTGCGGTAGGTACGCAGAGCCTTGTCCTGTAATGCCGGAAGCAATCATAATTTTACTTATGATGCCTTGCACGATGGTGAACATCGCAAGCATCAGATCAAGCCCCCAAGTGACCGCCGCCTTTGCAAGCACGAAGCGTATAAATACCTTCAATGCCTGCTCGGGGCGTTTGAGTTCTTGAAAGCTGTTGAACTGTCGCATTATCCCCATAAGGAAGAACAATACGAGAAGCGCGTAGCCGATGGCTTTGAGCGCACCGTTGATATTCACCATCACGTTCCATATACCGCCACCTTTGAAGGTTTCGGGCGACTCGGATATGAGCCGCCATATTTCAGCGAGCTTGCCGTTCCAAGTGTCAAGGGCGTTTTCAAGGTTTTCTACAACCCAATTGTTCGACATTTGCTCACCTCACTTTCGCTGACCGTCAGCCCGTGATGAGCGTTAAAATCTCTTTGGCAAAGGTGATAACAACGCCACCCGCAAGGGTTAGGAAGCCGTTAGCTCTCTGCGAGGGGTCGTGGCTCTTGAAGGACAGACCTATCTGCACGACGGCAAAGCCGAGCATAATCATACCGACCGCACGGACAAGACCGAACATAAAGTCAGAGAGGTTGTTGACTACCTGCACGGGATCGTCCTCTGCGGCAAACGCGCTCACAGCGCAGACCGATACCATAAAGATGCAGAGTACAAGGCACATCCACACCTTCATAAAGCGTTTTGCTTTAGCAGGCATAGGGGTTTTCTTGATTTCAAGTTTGTTTCTTTTCATTCTGTTTTCTCCTTTTCTTCTAACATAGATTTCAAAAATTCACATAGCATTTCCGTTTCTTCCTCGTCGTAGGCTTCAATCTCGTTCTTGAAATACTCGTCAACCGTGGGAATATCCGAGAGTGCCGTATCTCCAAGTGCTTTGGGATCAATGATTTCAATGGTCACGCCACCCGTGAGTACCCCGAGGTTATGAGCGTAAGGAGGAGCACCGCCGTCCGTGCCGAGCTTGATATTCGGGTGGGATAGAATATCATACTTTAGGTCGAGCACCGGGCGTTCTCCACGGATAAAAACGATAGCGTATTTGTTGTCGAGCATACGCACCTCATCGGGAGTCAGAAGCTCGCGCCCCGCCACTTGGGAATTGGTCGAGAAATTACCGCGCAGACCGTCGCTCCGTCCATAAGAATTGGTATCAATCGTTTCTTTTCCGAGAAGCTCCGACACATACTTATGGGTGCTTTGCTCGTTACCGCCGAGGTACACGAACTCATCGCAGTTTCCGACGATGCTTTCCCATTGCTTTTCAAAGAGTGCCTTTAGCTGTGCGAGGTTCTGCAAGATGATGGATACGCTCACGCCACGTGAGCGCATAACCGAGAGTATCTTGTCAAAATCATCGGGCAGGCTTACGTTGGCGAACTCGTCCATAAGGAAGTGAACGTGAACGGGCAACGCTCCGCGATACTTGAAATCGGCTACGAAAAACAACTGTTGGAAAAGCTGGGTATAAAGGATTGATACAAGGAAATTGAACGAGGTGTCATTGTCGGGAATAAGAGCGAACAAGGCGACCTTACGCTCTCCCAAGGATTGCAGGTCAAGCTCATCGGTAGAGGTGAGTGCCGCAAGGCTATCAAGGTTGAACTTTTCAAGCCTTGCCGCAAGCGTGATCTGAATGGATTTCAAGGTCTTTGCCGAACCCGACCGATAGGACTTGTAATACTTCAGCGCGATATGATTGGGGTTCTCGTATTCAAGGAGGGCGAACAGGTCGTCAAGCACGCTCCCCTCGGCTTCGTTGTCCTCGTCTATATCTCCGTTTCTCAGCAGCTCCATAACCATAGCGAAGTTCTGTTCTTCGGGTGGAGCTTCATAGTGAAGATAGAATACGAGAGCCAACAAAAGCATTGATGCCGCCGTATCCCAAAAGGGATCGTTGGATTGGCTGCCTTT
>JAFOEU010000042.1 GCA_017387685.1 Clostridia bacterium | reverse complement strand
GCCAAAGAGCTTTCGGCAATTCGTGAATTTATTTTGGAATATTGTTTTGAGGGAGAGCCGGTTCGCGCTTACGTGGCGGCGATCGAAAGAACAATGAACACCTTCTTCGAGCATTGCAAAATGTTTTACGATGAAGGAATTTTCGGCGCGGCGTTCGAGAAATATTATCACGATCTCGATGAGAGCGAGGCGACTTGAACATGGCGACAACGAAAATTTGGAGGATCAAAGATTCGGTGAAACGCGTGATCGAGTACGCGCGCAATCCAGACAAGACCGAGTACAATGACCTTGCAAGAGAGCTTCACTATATCGCGGATGGCAAGAAAACCGAATGGGTCGAGGATGAGAAGGTTTACCTTGTAAGCTCGATCAACTGTACGGGCGACCCATACGAAGCGATGATGAAGGTGCGCGAGCACTTCGGAGATCGCGGCTCTATTCTTGCTCACCATGCCTATCAAAGCTTCAAGCCGGGTGAAGTAACTCCCGAGCTGTGTCATAAGATCGGTGTTGAGCTGGCGGAGAATTTGTGGGGCGATCGTTATCAAGTAATGGTGGCAACTCATCTAAACAGATCACATCTCCACAACCATTTTATTCTGAATCCGATTTCGTTTATCGACGGAAAGAAGATCGACAGCGGACGCAAAAACTATTACAGCTTGCGTGAAACCTCGGATGAACTCTGCCGCAAGTATGGTCTATCGGTCATCAAAAATCCCAAGGCTCACACGCCGAGACCTATCTACTTTGATGAGAAGGCAGGCAAGCCGACGCGATACAATTTGATGCGCTGGGCGATCGATGAAGCACGAAAGATCTCACCGACGTGGCAGGATTTTATTCTGCACCTGCGGGACAAGGGCTATGAGTTTGACCGCAACGAGGGAGGAAAATATCCAAAGATCAAGCCGAAGGAAGGAAAGCAATGGACGAGAATTTATAATCTTGGAGAGGATTATAGTCTCAAATCCATCGACCAAACCATTGAAGCAAATTACTGGAAAGGGCTTTGCGGTTACACTTCATACGTTGGTAAAGTCAAAAGCTACAACTTCCACAATCAAAAGCGCCCACCGAGGCAGCATTGGTTGTACGCGCCCGAGCAGGACTTCGGTCCACTGCTTACGCTCGTGCTGACCTTTGTGTATCTCTTGGGCGGTCCCGACTTGATCTCGCCAAACAATCCCACGCCGAAGTATCAGCCGATCACGCCCGAGATGCGAGAGGCGACCAGAAAATGCGAAATGTATTCGCGCCAAGCGGTACTGATGGGGAAAGAGGACATCAATACCAAAGAGGATGCCGATGCATTCTTGGAGCGAACCGAACGCGAGCTGATGGCACTTGAGCGAAAAAGAAAGGACCTTTACAACAGCATTCGCCGCTGCAACGATCCCGAAGTGAAAGCCGAGGTGCAGACCGCCATTCACGCTCTGACGGCAGAAATGAAGCCCCTGCGGCGACAGAGCTCCGATATCAAGAACGTTCTTGAACGATCGGGTGTGATGCGTGAAATGGTAGAAGCCGAGGAAAAGATGCGCCGCGAGAAGCTTGAGCGTGAGTATTTTCTCTATCCAAAAGAAAAAGCAGAACTCAAAAACACAATGCCGAAATCGTCCGAGCCGCAGGCAAAAGCCCCCGCGCGCAAGGATGATCGAGCGAGATAATTATTAAGGAGAATGATAGTATGGTAGAAAAAAGAGGTTATGTTCCGAGTGATCTTGAAGCAATGGGATTCGATGTAAATCAGTATCCTTTTCCCTCCGAAGCCGGAGAAACCACCGCCACATTGGTTATGAGAAAATGGGGCAAAAGATGTAATTTGATTTGCTACTTTGATACCGACGACGGGCAGAAGCTCAAGCTGATTGCTTATCGCGATGATAGAAAGGGTGGCAAATATACGACTCGAGAAAATGACATTTGTATGTCACGTCAGCCGCTTGGCTCGAGATGGAAAATCAAGTACACAATTACCGCAAGAGGCAATACTTCTTGGCTGAGCGCTGAGCAGATCTAAACTTATGTGCCTCCGGCACATAGGTTGAACTTCCGCGCCAGCGGATGGGAAGTTGGCAACTTCTCCTCCGCTGGTGGAGAAGTTTCACTGCAACTTGTGCACCGTCGGTGCAGAAGTGAAAATGATGCTCCACCGGAGCACAATTTATTCGTCTCCGTCGGAGACACATTTCTTCGTGCCAAAATGACACGAGGCTGAATAAGAAAATAACTTCGTCTCACGCGGGGACGAAGTTTTATATAAATCTATATTCGAACTCAAAAAGAAACATAGCGCGGAATCGCACATTTGACGGGAGAGAATTTTTCTTGTATAATGGAGCCACTCCAATAAAGAAACGTCCGAAATATGTGCAGAATGCAGAAAGGAGTTATTTATGATTGCAGGACACCTGCGAGAAAAAGACGGACATTATTACTGTGTACTCAG
>JAFOEU010000005.1 GCA_017387685.1 Clostridia bacterium | reverse complement strand
TTTAACAACTCCGATTTTCATCAGAGTCAAGCTTGTACTTATTAGTCTGTTGTTCAATTTTCAATGACCTCGCCGCCGCTTTGCTCACCGCTCTGCGTTGTGCTCTGCGCGACAGCTTGTATATTATACCACTTTCATCCCACTTTGTCAAGACTTTTTTTGAAGTTTTTTTCAGTTTTTTGAGGTTTGTTGAATTTGCACAACATCAAATATCATTATTAGCTTTTCGGGAGTGCAATTTGACAACAATTTTCCGATTATTCAATGAATTCAACGGAATAATCCTATTTCATCACGTCAAAAATAATTTGGGAGGTGTTGCAAATTGACAACAATAATCACAAGAACAATTATAATTTATTCCTTTTTGATCGGTGCTATGAGGCTTATGGGAAAGCGCCAAATAGGTCAACTTGAGGTTTCCGACCTTGTCAGCACCCTTCTTCTATCAGAACTCGCTTCGCTTTCCATTGAAAATCCTGACATCCCCTTGCTTTATTCCGTCATTCCAACCGTTCTGTTAATGGCAATCGAAATTCTCACCGCCGCTTTGCAAGGGAAATTCCCTATGCTTAAGAATTTATTTTCTCCGCGTCCGAGTATTCTTGTCCGCATGGGAACGCCCGATTTTTCGGAGCTTGACCATTGCAGAATGTCGGGAGATGAGCTTATGGTTGCACTAAGAAAATCCGGAACTACCGATATATCCGAGGTTGCTTACGCAATTCTTGAGCAAGACGGAACGGTTTCGGTCATACCGCGCTCTTATGCGAAGCCTGCAACCGCCAAGGATGTACTCGCAAAAAACACCGAAACAGGAATCTTCCATATTATAATTGACAGAGGTCTGATCAACTCCGATTCGCTAAAGAAAATCAGCAAGACCGAAGAATGGGTTACAAACGCAGTCGACAATTATGCAATTCCCGTTGCCGACGTCAGACTGATGCTGTGCGACGAGGCAGGCAATATACTTTTATATACTTCCAAAGGCAAGGAGGAGCCAAAATGAAATTTACAAGTGCTTGCGGCATTTCTTTTTTGATGCTGTTCTTGCTTGTTATAGGATCTTTTTTTAATGCGGGTTATCTCAACAAAACCACTTCTTTTATTATTAATGAGCTTGACGCGCTGCTCGCTGATAAAAATCCGTCAGTCGGTGATGTGACAGATCTCCGCAATTTTTGGGAAGATCGAAAGAGAATATTAAAATTCACTCTGCCCGATTCTTCACTCAATGCCATCTCACTTCTTTTCGAGGAAGCAATCATTGCGGTTCAAAACCAAAACATCGAGGACTACAAAAAAACGACGGCACGCTTGAGACGCGCCGTCGAGAATATTTATCAGCTTGAAAGGCTCACTCTTTCAAATATATTTTAGCCGATAACGGCATATTCGATCAATACAGGGTGGTGATCCGAGGGGAAATCGCCGTTGATCATTTCGTTACAAACCTGATACGAGGTTACCGCGATACCGTTAGGTGATACAAACACGAAGTCGATGATCTTGTTTGAGTTACCGTAATTTGTAAAGGTAGCTGCATTATTGACTCTCTTTTCTGTAACCTGATTGGAATCTACAACACCGCCCGAAATCACCTTTGCATATGCACTCGATGAAGAAACGCAGTTGAAGTCACCTGTGAGAACGATCGGATACTCGGTTATGGTTTTGAGATACTTTACGAGAACAGCCGCCTGCTTTTCTCTTGCCTCAGCGCTTGTGTGGTCGAAGTGAGTATTCACAACCATAATTCTGGTGCCGTCGGACTTTCTTTCGAGAAGCGCGTATGTATAGATTCGGTTAAGGGAGGATTCCGGAACCTTTGAAACATTATTGGGAGTATCGGAGAGCCACTGTGTGCCGCTGTCGATGAGGTTGAACAGATCCTTCTTATAGAATATCGGATTCGCCTCGCCCTTGGTTCCGCCGTCTCTGCCTTCACCGACATAAGCATACTGATCCTTAAGACCTGCTTTAAGGGTGGAGTACCACGTGGAATCAACCTCTTGGAATCCGACGGTATCAGGGAAATAATTTCTGACCATAGAAAGCACGCGCTCGTTACGTTCTGCAGTCTTACCCGACACCCATACGTTAAAGCTCATAGCCGTAAGAATGCTGTCATTATACGTGCAAAGCTCTTCTGCAGCAACTGAAACCTCAAGCTTTTCTGTGGGCGATACCTTGAACTTTGCAACAAACTCATTAGCGGCAACGAGAAGTCCTGTCGAGCTATTGCCGAATATCATAATATTCTTGCCATCATTCTTAATAACGGATTCCATCGCGCCAAGCTTGGATGATATAGCGGTGATATCTGACGCTGACGTTCTGTTGGTCGCACCCACGAGGATCTCGCAGCCACTTGCCTCAGCCTCTCCGTCGTGGATAACGCTGATAACGATTCCGCTTACCTCTGCAATAGCATCTGCGATCACATCAGCTGTCACCTTTTCGGAAAGCGAATTTTTCTTGGGATAAACTATGCGATAGTCGCTGACAGAGGTGCCTCCAATATATATGGAAGGAATATCATATTTAGCTTGATTGATATAGTCGTATTCCTTTGTATAGAACACGCCCTCTTCGCCGTTCTTTTTCTGAACGACATCTGAAAGGAACTTAAGAATCGCGCTAATAGTTGCTTCGTCGGAATGTCCGGCAACAACGATCTTCTTTCCGATTTGTGCGTATCCGTAATCATTATAGCGGAGATTTGAAAGGAATTCTCTCGTCTCGGGGCGATTGGACTTTCCGATAATAATTTCGTACTCGCCGATCTGATATATCGGAACGTCTTCGCGGAAGAAATCGTCCTTATAATCTGCGATATTGAACTTTTCCTTCATTTTTCTGAAGAGCGCGTTGCACTCTTCAAGAACAGCATCACTTGCCTTTTCGGGACGGATCAACGAATACTTGGTAAGATCTGCGATAAGGATACCCGCTGTGGGAGCTTCGGTCTCTTCGATCTCACCCGTAGCCGCAGTAGTATCGTTTTCGGGTTCGGTGACCTCAGGGGTAGTGTCACCGCACGCAACAAGCGCACTCGCCAGCGGCACGATCATAGCAATCGCCGCGATCAAACAAATCAATTTGATGAGCTTATTTTTCATATTAACCTCTCAGTTATAGTTTTATACCATATATTATATCACCTCCGCAAACGAAAGTCAAGAAAATAATAATTTTATGAGAAATATTTCCTCGAAAGACTTGAAATCTTCACAGATAAGTGATATTATATATTAGCATTAATCAAAAAGAGGATAAAAACTTGAAAGCTTCATTTACTGCTGAAAACGATTCGCGCGAGCAGCTCAGAAAATCAAACATTTTGTTCGTGCTTTGCTTTATTGCTTATTCGTTTTCTTATTTCGGAAGGTACAACTATTCCACTTGTCTCGCTTCAATGATGGCGGCGGGATTGCTCGACACCGCGTTCGGAGGCTGGATATCGTCGGCGTATCTCGTATGCTACGGCGCGGGACAGTTCATTAACGGACGCCTCGGCGTTAAGGTTTCGCCGAAGATCATGGTCGCTTGCGGCCTTCTCGGTTCGGGACTTTGCAACGTGCTGATGGGAAGTATGTCACAAAAGTACGTATTCCTGATCGTTTGGGCAGCAAACGGATTCTTCAATTCTATGCTTTGGTCTCCCATCATCCGAGTATTTACCGACTGGATGACGAAGGGTCAGAGACTCAAAGCGGGCGCAAATATTTCGATGACCATTCCCGTCGGAATGACGTGCTCCTATCTTATCGCATCCCTGATGCTTAAGATAGCCGATTGGAGAATGGTATTTATCGCTTGCGGAAGTCTTCTCTTCCTCGGCGGCGCAATTTGGATCGTTGGAATTTCCGGTTTGAAGCCTTACATAAAAACTATGAGTGAGCGCAATTCCGTGCTTATCAGCGAAAGCCTTGAAAAGCTCGGAGAAAGCAAGGAAAAGAAGCCGTCGCTTTCGCTCAAGCTCTTTTTCGGAACCGGCATAGCCTTCATCGCAATCGTTGCCCTCTTTAATGGCTCGCTTAAGGACGCCGTGCTCAGCTGGGCTCCGACATATCTTAAGGATACCTACAATTTCTCCGACTCCGCAGCATCTCTCGTCTCAACATTCCTGCCTCTCTTCTCCGTTGCAGGACCTTATATCGGAATTTTCATTGATAAAAAATTCTTCCACAACGAAGTTACCACATCGGGCGTAATTTTCGGCGCGGCGGCACTCAGCCTCGTCGGTGTAGTTCTTCTCAAGGGCTCGCTCCCGCTTCTCGCAGTACTTCTCCTTGCATTCTCGATGTGCTGTATGTGGGGTGTCAACACTATGATCCTCACCTTCGTTCCCTACCGTTTCGGAAGCCTTGGAATCTCCTCGGCTGTAACGGGTACGCTGAACTGCACCGCATATATCGCGGCATCGAGCTGCACCGTGCTCTACGGAAGCATGGCAAAGTCACAGAGCTGGTCAGCAACCGTTCTTCTCTGGACCGCATTTGCAATCGGCGGCGCAGTTGCCTGCTTTGCTCTCTCGGGACTTTGGAAAAAGCTCAGACCCGATAACGAATAATAAAAATAAGACAACCCGAAAATCTCGGGTTGTCTTTGTTTTTATAATTAAATCTTGGGAAGGCTTGCGGCTGCGATGGACTGACCTACGCGGCGGCTGCTCTCATCGGGAAGATGGATTGTGATCTTCTCTGCGAGCTCGGGGAATTCCTCTGCAAGAACCTTCTGTGCGGTCTTATAAAGAATGTTTCCGCCTTCGCCGGAGGATACACGTCCCATAAGAAGAACGTGCTTGATATCGTAGAAAATAGCATAGTATGCAACAGCGTATCCGAAATACGATCCGATGGATTCGTAGATCTTTGCAGCGCGCTCATCGCCCTGAGCCATAAGTCCCTGAACGACCTTGAGCTTTTCTGCGGGAGATGCATTCTCGTCAAGCTCGATGCCTGCTGCGGGAGCAAGCTTGATAACTGCATCCTGCGAGAAGTACTTAACTCCGCAGCCGTAGTCGCCCGACCACTCGTCGACCATTGCGCTCTTGTTATAGTCAGCGGGAACGAATGCAAGCTCGTTGAGCCAACCGGTAATGTTGCCGTTACCGTCAACATATCCGCCGGCTTCACTTGTACCCATAGCTACGCCGAGTACGTTGGTGTCGTCGAGATCCATTGCGCCCGCAAGAGCAGTAACGTCACCGTCATTTGCTACCTCGATCGGTACTCCGCCGAGCTCCTTAGCGATATCGGTGTAAATACTCTTAACTACCTTTTCGAATGCCTCGGGATTCTCGTTCTTTACCTTAAGGAAGAGCGAGGATGTCATAATTCTGTTACCGATAACAACGCCTGCGGTGGATACGCCGATAGCGTCAACCTTGGGCATCTTGGATGCGGCGGTCTTCATAGCATCCATAATTCCTTCGTAGTGATACTGAGGATCATTCTGGAGCTTGGGGAACCAAACCACTTCTTCGGAATAAACCGCTTCGCCTTCAACTACCGCGCTTACCTTGCGGTCGCTTCCGCCCGCATCAAAACCGATGCGGCAGCCGTCGAGATGACGTCCGACGGGGGATGCGGTCTCCTTGGATGCGGGAGCCTGATCGAAGGGAACGTGGATGACCTCAAAGGGTGCCTCGTAAACGCCCGACATAAACTCGCTGTCGAAAGCGCGGATGCCGCCCTCGGAGTAATCCGCCTTGATTCTGTCTGCAATAACCTTGGAGCCCGCGATGATGATTTTATAACCGCCGCGAATCCAAAGAAGTGTCTTAACTATTCTCTCAACAAAGTCGTGATTTTCCTCGTCGTGACCGGTGCCGTCCTTAAAAACGTCAATGGTGAAAACAGAGGTAAGGCCATCGTTTCTTTCAAGCGCGATGGTGAGCTTTTCTCCTCCCTCGGCTTTTACCGCTGCTTCGAAATCGCGGTAAACAACCGACATCGGCATAAAGCCGGGATCAAGGGGTGCTAAAACTTTAAGCTTCATAGATCGTTCTGCCTTTCTTTAGAGTTCTTATGATATTAATATTTTTATCAGCAATTATAATATCAGCATCCTTACCTGCGTCAAGCGAACCGATGCGGTCGCCGCAGTGGATCGCATTCGCGGGATTGAGTGATGCCATTTTGAAGACCTCGTTTACGGGGAGGCTCGTGTGCTCGAGCACGTTCTTTACTGCACAGTTAAGCTTGAGAACGCTTCCCGCGATAGTGCCGTCAGCAAGTCTGCACTCGATTCCCTTGAGGAAGATAGGCTGTCCGCCGAGATCATATTCGCCGTCGGGCATTCCGCCGGCGCGGGTACAGTCGGTGATGAGAACCATCTTGTCGCCCTTGACCTTGGAGACGATCGAGTAAAGACCGGGGTTGATATGGAAGGTGTCGGCGATAACCTCGACGGATACGTTTTCCGATGCAAGAGCCGCACCGACTACGCCGGGATTTCTGTGTGCGAGAGCCGACATAGCATTGAAGAGGTGAGTAGCGTGGTTAACGCCGTCCTTTGCCGCGCTCATTGCTTCGTCGAATGTAGCGTCGGTATGTCCCATAGAAACCAGCACGTTAGATTCAGCCGCGAGCTTCTTGATGCACGCGTGGTCCTTGTCCATTTCGGGAGCGAGAGTAACCGACGTGATGATATCCGCGTTTTCGATTATAAAATCGGCATCGGGAGTAAGAATATTCTCCTCAGCCTGCGCGCCTTTTTTTGAAGGATTGATAAACGGACCTTCTGCGTGAACACCGATTATTTCCGCGCCGTCCCAGGTCTTGCTTTCTTCCTTGAGAGAGCGGACTGCGTTGAGGGCGGCAATTATCTCTTCCTTGGCAACCGTCATAGTAGTGGGAAGGAACGAGGTAACGCCGTTCTTTGCTACGCCGTACGCCATCTTCTTGATTCCCTCGGGCTTGGCGTCGCAGGTATCCTCGCCGAGATATCCGTGAATGTGGATATCAACGAGACCGGGGGCAACGTAGTTTCCGCAGGCGTCAATAACGCTCGCACCTGCAGGAAGCTCGTCCACTATACCGCATATCTTGCCGCTGTCGCTGTCAAACGCAAGAATTTTGCCGCACACGACCGAATCGGGAAGAACTATTTTACCGTTGGTTATGTATGTCAAAGCCATAGTATGTAACTCCTTGTATATAATTTCCTTATGTGCATAGTATAGCAAATTTTAGTGAATAGAATTTGAACATTGTTTGAACTTTTATATCAGTCCGTTGTTTTATATACAATATATAATAATTAAGAAAAATATCTGATTTTTTAACTTAAAACCGACGGCACCACGTTGCGCCAATACCATTTTATATAAGAAGAGCAGCCTTGCAGCTGCTCTTCTTGTTTTAGAAAATTTATTAATTATAGCGCGGGATATAATCAGCCGCCGAATCCGGGAATTTTAAAGAAATCGAAGAGATCGTTGACATTAGGATCCAAGTTTTCGCTATCATTCTTGACGACAAATCCGTAATAACCGTCTACAGTGATGATGAATTCACTGTTTTGTGTCCATCCATCTTTGCCATCCGGCGATTTTGTTTGGTAATTTTGCTCGCTGGAAGAATCTGTGGAGGTCTTGGAAATCGCCCAATGAGTTGCGGGACTATTAGATTTGAAAGTAATCTTTGTGCCTGCAGTAAGGTAAAGGTTAATTACAGAGGACAAGCGCGTCCGGTCTTCTCGATTGTTGGCGTGGAATCTGTTTCCTATCACCATTTTAGCTTGATCGGTTACCGGATCGCTTTCCGGCTCGATAATGATCAAATAGTCTGACAGATACTTGGAATCGGCGCCGCCCAGATCGAAATGAGCTTCAGTTTTTTTCTTTAGTGTAAATCCATACCAACCGTCGTTTGGAATCACACGTTCTCCACCCGTATCCCATCCGTCAGAAAGATATTTGCCGCCCGCGTTAACGGAATTAACACTAGTTTCGGGAGAAACAGCCCACTCATACTTATCATTATCCTTCAGTTTCAAAATCGTATCTTTTTTCAAATAGAGATTATTCACGGTACACACTCGGGTAGTTTCATTCACATTAGCGAATTTGTTACCATGCTGAAGAAGATGTTCGGGCTCATCAGGGATGTTTCCACCTTGTTTGCGAGGTATCTTTTTTAATCCCTCGGCAATGATTTCCGCAATTTTCTTATGACCTGCGGCATTGGGATGAAGACCGTCTTTATAATAGGTACTATTAACAGATGCGGTATTAGGGTCAAGCTCCGGCACGTTGAACAAATCAATTGCATAAATGTCGTACTTATCACAGATCGCTTTGATAGCATTCACATAATCTGCCAAAGTAGCACCCTTCTTATTGGGCTTAGAATCATCGGCATAATCCATACCGTTAGATTCTTTTACTCTATGCAAAGGAGTAACCATAACGATCTGGCTGTTGGGATGCGCGGATTTAATTCCGGGAATAATGACGTTAAGCGCACCGTAGAAGGATTCATCCTTTGTATCGTTAATTGTACCAAGCGGAGTTGCATGACCAAAATCGTTGGTTCCCATGAAAATCACGATAAGATCACCATTAGGTATGCTTTGATAGCGACCAATCAAAGGGCGATTACCATTTGCATAATTCGATGTTGCGCTAATGCAAGAGCCTGCCGTAGCATCTTTTGCCACACTGCCAAAATTCAGGATTTCCTTTAGATATTCATAATAGAACTTACTTGTATGTTCAGTAGCAGCCGTAATACTGTCGCCCACAAATACGGCAGAAGCATTGCTCCAATCTGTGGGGGCATTGGGATCGCCTTTGTAGATAAAGAGGTCGCCGCCATCAATTGCCATCAGCTCGCTCATATCGGGATTGGGGATCATTGCCATCATAGCATCCTCAGCTGAGTCGTACACACCTACCGAAGCGCCGTCCCTGAGGGCAACGAATTTACCGTCGGCATTGTATACCATATACCCGGGAGCTTGGCCATTATTTTCATTTAAATAGTTGGTGAAAGCATTTTTTGCCTCTTGCATAGCTTTACTGTCCTGTGCCTTTTCGACAATCTTTCCAAAGGTAGGTATCATCACCGCCGCTAAAACTGCGATCACTGCAATCACAATAACAATCTCTACGATTGAAAATGCTTTTTTATTTTTATATATTTTCATGGTGCACCTCCTGATCAATTCCTATAAATGGGTAAACAGTTAACTAATATTATACCACACATTCCGCACGATTTCAATAGTTTTGTGCCAATTATTTAGCATTAATATAAATATTTCACAAATTTATAGCTTCAGAATTGCATTTTTATGCATAATAAAGCGAAAATCACCAGTGAATAGTATATGTCACATCGAAACTACGGATAGATCGCCCGAGATAAAAATCCGAGCTTGCAACCCATATTTGCGCGCAATATCATTCTATTTACTGCTCTCGCGCAAATGATTGCTGTTGCAGGCAACAGCAAGGGGTTCGGCGTCTTTTTACTTATACCAAGCCAAAGAGGACGACCTACGGTCGTCCTCTGAAAACGGGACTTACGAACCCATATTTGCGCGCTTTATTCGGTGCGATAATTTTATTCTCTGCTCGCGCGCAAATGATTGCTGTTGCAAGCAACAGCAAGGGGTTCTGCGTCTTTATTACTTGTACCAAGCAAAAGGGGATGACCATAGGTCATCCCCTTTTGCTTGGTGCGAGAAACGGGACTTGAACCCGTACGGTGTGAACCACACGCCCCTCAAACGTGCGCGTCTGCCAGTTCCGCCACTCTCGCGTGTTGCTTTCTGCAACTCCTATATTATATCACAATGGGTTGGGTTTGTCAATACATTTTTCAAAAAAACTTGTAAAAATACAAAATATTTTTTGATGGTTAGGGCAAATCGGTTATCGATCTATATTCTCTGCTCGCGCGCAAATGATTGCTGTTGCAAGCAACAGCAAGGGGTTCGGCGTCTTTAATCTGTAGCAACACAAAAGGAGATGACCTTTGGTATCCTAATTAGAAGGGACTTGCGAACCCGTATTTGCGCGCTTTATTCGGTGCAATAATTATACACTCTGCTCGCGCGCAAATGGTTGCTGTTGCAAGCAACAGCAAGGGGTTCTGCATCTTTAATGTCTGTACCAACACAAAAGGAGATGACCGTAGGTCATCTCCTTTTGTGTTGGTGCGGATGAAGGGACTTGCGAACCCGTATTTGCGCGTATTATTGGGCAAAAACTCAATCATACTCTGCTACGCGCAAATTTTACATGTTGCAAGCAACACGTAGTGGGTTCAAGTTTTTCTATCAACATAAAACAAAACCAACCCGAACAAGTTCGGGTTGGCTTTGTTTGGTGCGGATGAAGGGACTTGAACCCATATGGAGTTGCCCCCACTAGAACCTGAATCTAGCGCGTCTGCCAATTCCGCCACATCCGCGAGTTTACGAGTGGATGTGGTGGAATTGCTTCCGCATCACATCCGCGAGTTACGAGTGGATGTGGTGGAATTGCTTCCGCGTCACATCCGCTGTTTTTATATAAGTAAAGCAGCCGTACGGCTGCTTTACTTGGTGCGAGAAACGGGACTTGAACCCGTACGGTGTGAACCACACGCCCCTCAAACGTGCGCGTCTGCCAGTTCCGCCACTCTCGCGTGTTGCTTTCGACAACGGTAATATTATACCACTTTCAAGTCCTTTTGTCAATACCTTTTTTCAATTTTTTTCAGATTTTTGAAAGTTTTTTCCGTAATCGAAAGCTCTTGTTTGATTATTGTGGAATATGCCCTATATCGCTGCGCTTTTTTCCGTTTTTGACGAGGCTTCTGCCCCATCCGCGCTCGGCTGCAAGCTTGAAAATAAAGCGAGGAAGGTTGATGCTTGCATAAAAGTTCTCAAACGATTTCTGCTCCAGCACTTTTCCAATCATTTTTTTCATCGCCTTTGTATAATTTGAAGTAATAGCCTCGCCGGCAGGAGTAGCGTACACCTCGGGGACCGCTCCGCCGCCTCCGAGACCGATGCCTCCGCAAAAGTCGAATCCCATATGACGCGACCAATGTGAAATAACCTCGAGCGACCATTCGCACTGCTGTCCATCGTGGAAGCCGCAGTTAGATACGGCATAGATGCGCTTTATATCAAAGGTTTCCTTACAATTTTCGAGGAATTTCAAGCAAGACAAGAGATGGCTCGGGACACCGTCGACGTAGAGAGGATAGAATATTATCCAAGCATCGCACTCGCGAAGCACGGCAACGCTTTCTGCAGTAGGCTCTGTCTGATTCATCTTTATCTCGGCACATTCGCACTTTTCTTTTGCAAGTCTTTTCACGAGCGACGCAAGGATACCGCTTGCGCTGTTTTTATGCTTTGGACTTCCGTTAATGAGCGCTATCTTCATCACAGCGACACCTCCGCAAGCTCTCGGGCACTCTTCAAAAAGATCACCCTCTCGACGGTCGCGTAGAAATTCTTCGCGTTTGCTCTGACTATGTTTTCTGCGGTGCGCTTCTCTGCTTCGGTGATTCCGTCGCCGTAGAAATATGCAGTTATCCTGATTCTGTTCTTATAGCGTCTTCTATGGCGCATTTCACCCTTTACGATATCAAAGTCACCGCGAACGTAAGATATCGCTCTGTCCTGCACCTTTTTGACAAAATCGCTGAAGCCCCCGTACAAGCATTCGCTTATCATTATGAGCTCTTCGCACTTACCCATATCGCATCCGGTGCGATCGATGCCGTCCTTTATAATGCATTCTCCGGGAGTTTTTACCCAGCAGCCGAAGCAACCAATGCAGTGCTTCTCGGTCTTTTCGGTGGGTTTGATGATCTTGTGCTCGCCTATTACACGCAGAGCAAGATCCTTGATATCAGAAATAATCAGTTTCATTGATTTTCCTCTTTCAATTTATTGAGTACCGATTTAAAAATAAAGTCCATTCCCTCGGCGTTGGGATGAAGTGTGTCGGGAAGCATAGAGATTTCCAATCCCGATCGGCGGACGTCCACGCACTTAAGGTTATAATGTAAGCAAATCTCAATCGCGAGGTCAGCAAATTCGGAGAGGCGGTAATTATCGTAATATCCGCCGCTTATTGAAGGCGAAATCGCAATTATTTCGGCGTTCGGATAAAAATGCTTCAGACGGAGTATGGTTTCAGAATAAGCATCAGCGAAGGAATCCCATTTATACGCCTTAAGATCGGGCTTACGCTCCGGATCAAAAGTTCCCTTTTCTATCATCTTTCCCGCATCATTGGTTCCGCCAAAGAACAGAATGAGATCGGGCGTTCCGTTTGCTCCGAGATTTCGTATTCTCGTCAGCGATGCCATTGCTGCATCGGGGCCAAAATCCTTTTCGTTACAGTCGCGGAAATTCGAGACAGTCGATCCCGCCCAGCTATCGTTGACACCAAGCCTTGCGCCGAGGGATTTTATCAGCTTCATCCACCAGGTATCATTAACATCTGTCAGAAGATTCTCCTGCGGATAACGGGGACGGTGCGCAAGGTTGATCCCGTCAGCTTTTGGAATATATCCCTCAAAGGTCGATATACTGTCACCGAGTATTGAAATTATTTTGCCTTTATATCTTTCCATCGTACAGTCTCCGTGGTGTCGTTTTATATTATTATACAACAAAAAAATGACGATTTTGCGAACATTAATAAAAAAAATACATTAAGTTCAATTTTTCTGTTTTATTGTTGATATTGAGTTTATTTTTTGGTTATATAATAAAATTAACATATTATTACCATAATGGAGGCAATGATGCTTCAGCTTAAAGGTTTGAAGAAAACTTTCAAAACGGGAGAGCTTACGCAGGTCGCACTCGACGGTGTTTCTCTCAATCTGCGCGACAACGAATTCGTCGCAATCCTCGGTCCTTCCGGATCGGGAAAAACCACTCTGCTGAATATGATCGGCGGTCTTGACCGATACGATAGCGGAGACCTTATCATCAACGGCATTTCGACTAAAAAATATAAAGACCGCGATTGGGATTCCTACCGCAACCACACCATCGGTTTCGTATTCCAAAGCTACAACCTCATCCCCCATCAGTCCATTCTCGCGAATGTCGAGCTTGCGCTGACTATTTCGGGTGTCGGACGTAAGGAAAGACGCGAGCGAGCAAGAAAAGCTCTTGAAGCAGTCGGACTCGGCGATCAGCTCCACAAGAAGCCGAACCAGATGTCGGGCGGTCAGATGCAGAGAGTTGCGATCGCGCGTGCGCTTATCAACGATCCCGACATTCTTCTTGCAGACGAGCCCACGGGGGCACTTGACAGCGAAACAAGCGTTCAGGTAATGGAGCTTCTCAAAGAGGTTGCCAAGGACCGTCTCGTCGTTATGGTCACTCACAACCCCGAGCTTGCAGAGGAATACGCAAACAGAATCGTCAAGCTCCGCGACGGCAAGATCATCGGCGACACCAATCCCTTTGACATTGACGAAAGCACTCTCGAGGCACCCAAGCACAAGAACATGGGCAAGTCCTCGATGTCGCTTTTCACCGCGTTCGGGCTCTCGCTTCGTAACCTTTTCACCAAGAAGGGCAGAACGCTCCTTACCTCATTTGCGGGAAGTATCGGTATAATCGGAATCGCGCTGATCTACGCGGTATCTAACGGTCTTACCGCTTACATCAACACCGTCCAGGAGGACACCCTCTCCTCTTCTCCCATTACCCTTGAATCCACTCACATCGACCTCGGAAGCATTATGCTTACCATGATGGATATGGCAGAGTCGAAGGAGGATCACGAGCTCGACGCTGTTTACACAAAAACGGTAATGTATGACTTCGTAAACGTACTTAACAGCATCGAGGCGCAGGAAAACGACCTCAAATCCTTCAAAAAGTTCCTTGAAGCAGAATATGCGAATGAAGATTCCGAGCTCGGTCTCCACGAAGCTCTCAGCGGCATCCATTACGGTTATCACCTCACTCCCCTTCTCTACACCGAGAACGTTGACGGAACGATAATCCATTCGGATATCAACACCCAGATCGGCGAGATCATGGGCAAGTTTATCGGAAAGATGCTTTCGAACAGCGAAGAGCTTTCGGGCGGTTCGTCCTCAAGCAATCCCATGGCTTCTATGATGGGCGGCTCTATGGGCTACAGCACGCTGTGGCAGGAGATGCTCCCCGGCGACGGTGAAATGATCAATCCCGTTGTCAAGAAGCAGTATGATATAGTTGAAGGAAAATGGCCCGAGGCATATAACGAGGTTGTGCTCGTTCTTGACTCCAACAACGAAATCACCGATATGGCGCTCTACGCGCTCGGTCTTATCTCCGAGGAAGAGATCGACCTGATCGTTGATGCAGCTATCAATAAATCCCCTCTCACCGTAAATACCAACCGCTGGACCTATTCGGAAATATTCGATATGGAATTCCGCACCATCTTCCCCGCTGATTGCTACACGCTCGATGAACGCACCGGTCTTTACACCGATATGCGTGATACCAGCGCAGGCTTGAAGTACCTTTACGATAAGGGAACGCCCATCAAGGTAGTCGGTATCATCAAGCCCAACGAGGATGCCGTTTCCGGTATGCTCACAGGCTCTATCGCTTACACGAGCGAGCTCACCGAATTCATTGTAGAAAAATCCAAGTCCTCCGCCGCTATCAAGG
The DNA here is from genome assembly GCA_017387685.1 of Clostridia bacterium. Classification (GTDB taxonomy): domain Bacteria; phylum Bacillota; class Clostridia; order Oscillospirales; family CAG-272; genus CAG-390. The sequence goes on along the minus strand of JAFOEU010000005.1, from coordinate 20,914 downwards.
CACAGCTTGAGGACAGCGCAAACGATATTTTCACAGGTCTTCCCTTCGATCTCAGCGATGGAAACCTCACCGATGCCGAGAAGGCAGAGATCTTCCGCGCATACGTTTCCGAGCTTGACACCAAGAAGAAAGCCGAGACCTACGTTACCGTTATGGGCATTCCCGACAAGGCTTGGCTTGACGGTCAGGTTGAAGTCTACCTCGGTCAGATGAGTGAGGAAATGAAGCGCAATTATCTCATCAACGCTCTCACCGAGCAAATGGGTATGGATACCGAAACCGTCACAGAGTACGTAAACGAAATGAGCACCGATGATCTCGACGGACTCCTTTCCGAGGGCATATCAGCGATGGTCAAGGAACAGTACCGCAAGGGTGTCGAGGCTCAGCTTTCTGCATTGACAGAGGAACAGCGTGCGGGCGCTCTTGATATGGCGCTCTCCACCTACACAGACGAGCTTGCTGCTATATATTACGAAGAAGCTATTACCTTTGCTCCCACCTCTTACGAATACAACCTTATGACTCTCGGCTACGTTGAGCTCGATGATCCCGCAACCATCAGCCTTTACGCTTCCACATTCTCTGATAAAGACATCATTGAGGAGGCGATTGCTAAATACAACGAAGGCGTCGACGAGCTTGAAAAAATCGGTTACACCGATTATCTCGGCATTATGATGTCCTCGATCGCCACCATTATCGATGCGATCACTTACGTTCTGATCGGATTCGTTTCCGTTTCGCTTATCGTTTCTTCCATTATGATCGGAGTTATCACGCTCATCTCAGTTCAGGAAAGAACCAAGGAGATCGGTATCCTCCGCGCGATCGGTGCATCGAAGAAAAACGTATCAAGCATGTTCAACGCAGAGACCGTTATCATCGGATTTGCATCGGGTATCGTCGGCGTTGGCGTGACCTATCTGCTCTGTATCCCGCTTAATGCAATTCTAGTCTACCTGACTGAAATTCCCAATCTTACCGCGCAGCTTCCCATCCTCGTTGCAGCGATCCTCGTTGTGATCAGTATGTGCCTGACGCTCATCTCCGGACTTATCCCCTCGAGAAGCGCGGCAAAGAAGGATCCCGTTGCGGCACTCAGAACCGAATAATTTTATAATATTCGCCGCGCTGATTTTTCAGCGCGGCGAGCTTTTTCTATTGACAAAGCAATCGGCAAGTGATAAAATATATATACACTCTTTATCAAGGAGATTTAATATGAGAAAATATTCGCACGTCATCGTCATTGGCATCGACGGCGCAGGCTCTTTTATAAAAGATGCAGATACGCCCAATTTTGATAAAATATTCGAATGCGGAGCCAAAACATTCGATGCTCTTGCATCCAATCCCACTATCAGCGCAGAATGCTGGGGATCTATGCTTTTAGGCATCGGACCTGAGGTGCATAAGCTTACTAACGGAATAGTTTCAAGCACTCCGTACCCGGTCGATTCTCCCTTCCCCTCCGTATTCAGAAGAATAAGGGAGGTCTATCCGGATGCCGTCCTCGGCTCTTATTGCGATTGGAATCCGATAACATACGGCATTGTTGAAAACAATATCGGAGTTTCGCACGATACCGCAAAGGATTTTGAGCTTACTCCGATAATTTGCAATTATATCAAGGAAAGCCGCCCCGATTTTCTTTTCGTACAGTTTGATAGCGTCGACGGAACGGGACATAGCAAAGGATACGGAACGCCCGCACATCTCAAAAGCATAGCCAAAGCCGACCGCCTTGTGGGCGATATTTACAATACCGCGTGCGAATCGTTCGATATGAGTGAAACGCTGTTTATGGTCATAGCCGACCACGGCGGAGCAAACAATGAAAACGGTGGTGGAAGTCACGGAGGTTGGACCGATTCCGAAAAGTACGTAACCTTTGCCGCTTCGGGTAAAAACGTCAAGAGAGGAATAATTGAAACAATGAACATTCGCGACCTTGCCGCGATCGTTTTGTATTCCTTTGGAATAGATCTTCCGAAATTTGACGAGGCAGGCTGGACTGCACAGATTCCCGAAGACCTTTTCATTGACACCGAGGCGCCTGAATACAAGGATATTTCACATCTTACCGGAGCTGCGCCTCGTATATCAAAGGTGCCGCACACTTCGGAGCTTTTATAAGAATAGAAAAAAGAGAGAGCCGCAGCTCTCTCTTTTCATTATAAATCATTCAACTCCGCTTTCAAGGAATTCAAAGCTCATATCCTCGGTATCAAGGCGGGCGCGCGTGGAAATGGGCAGGATCGCACCGTTTGCTCCGTGACCGAAGTCCTCGTTACGGATAACGGGAATATTATACCGCTTACCAATGCGGGTGAGGATATCGTCGATAACGGGTGAGGGCTCGAGCGAATAGTGACCGAAGATCAGCGCTTTTGCACGCTTGAAAACGCCGTGATGCTCAAGGGTGGTAAACCATTTCGACACTACGGATGCATTCGAGAATTTTTCGTGATCCTCGATGAAGAGTATGATATCCTCATCGGGAAGCTCGCGGTACCATTCAAGTCCGAGCAGAGCAGCGAAGTTCATAAGATAGCCGCCAACGAGTATTCCCTCCGCCTTACCGGGAGTAAGCGCACGCCACTCGCTGTTTTTGACGTATTCAAGATCATTCGACTTTAGGCGTTTTTCAAAATTGATCAAGGTATAATCAATAGGGCCTTTTTCGAAAAAGCGAGGGGATGAGCCGTAGAAGGTGACGAGTCCCGTCATATGGTTCACGGCGTTGAGCACGGTGGTGCTGTCGCTGTAGCTGCAAAGGATCTTGGGATTTTTCTTGATATTTTCATAATCTATGAAAGGCAGTATCTCGTTGCCGACCTCTCCGCCCGTGAAAAAGACCATTTTAACCTCAGGATCTGCGATCATAGTATTGAAATCCTCCGCCCTCTCCTCAATGCTTCCCGCGTAATCATTGGTAGTCGAAAAGAGATATTTTGAGAATTTTACTTTATATCCGAGCTTACGCAGATTTTCTGCCGCAAGCTCAATAGGCTCGCGCTTGACTTTGTATGAGGGCGCAATAAAGCCTATGGTGTCGCCGATTTGTAATTTTTTCGGTTTTATCATTGTCAGTTCCTCCGTGATTTACTATACTTATTATAATGCTTGCAAAAGAAAAAGTCAAGCAATTTTCTGAAAACGGTTGACCTATTTTATTTTTTGTGTTAAAATAATAAAAATATCTTTGGGAGCTTCAACATCAATGTTAATCCCCACTTATCAAGAAACCGTTCAAATTGACAGAATACAAAAATTTGACAACGAGCTTTTCTTCTACAGCGACAATCAGGCCAAGCCTTTCGCTTACCGCTCATTCAATACCGCCGAGACTGTCATTTTACCGGATATGCCCACAGCCCCATCATCGGTTATCGGTGCATTTTCGCTATATAGTGACGGCGACAAGCTTTACTGTACCTACGACGGAGCGCAAAGGATCATCGCTTATATTTCAAAAGTCAACGATAGGACTATAAATGCGATCCAAAAATATTTGCACAAGGCTTACTCACTCGATCCTTATGCAATATCGCTGCGAGCAGCTTTTGACGGCTTTGAAGAGCTTGTTTGTACCGTATCGGGATTTTGCGGCTGTCTTACCGACGTTGTAGGTGATAGATCGGATGCCAATTACTATCCCATATACGGCTCATCACTCAAGAGTCTCAGTTGCGAGCAGATCGCGATTTCGTTACCAATAATCGCGCTGATGTTCAGGCACTTCTCCGCCCTTCGCGGATTTAATTTCAAGGTCACGTTCAAGGATTCTCTGCCATGCCTGATCTTTTCTGCAAGGGCTTTGCTCGGAGATATCAAAGAGCCCGCCGAGATACCCGAATATTCCGCACTCGCCGATACGCTCGGTGATAACGGACTTGTGATCGGTTCAAGGATCAAGCGTCTTGACGAGTATACCGAAAGCGGCGAGCCGATATACCGCCTTTCACTTGCCGTTTGTCCCCAAAGCTTTGATCCGCGCGGAATACTTCGCGCACCCGCTTGGCGGCAGCACGTTAAAGATCTGATAGATGATCTCGACATTGAGCTAACAGGAAAATATTAAAAGCCGCGTCACCGCGGCTTTTCTTTATAATATAAGCTCCATACCTATCTTTTGCTTACGAAGCCCGAGATTTTCATAAAATCCGAGCGCAGAGGTATTATCCGCCCAAACGTTTAAAGTCAAGTTATAGCAATCGTTTTCTCTTGCAAATGCAACAGCATAGTTATAAAGTTCTCGTCCGATTCCTTTACCGCGTGCCTTTTCATCCACACAAAGATCGTCGATATAAAGCGTTTTTATATCCGTCAGAATATTATTATCTATATGCCTGATAAAAACGCAAAAGGCATATCCGAGAACCTCACCCGCATCCTCTGCAACAAAAATCGGGCGATTATCATCTGATATTATTTGATCAAGCTCATCTGCAGTATATTTTCTCGTTCCGCTCTTAAAAATATCGGGGCGAGCGTTATGATGCACCGCAAGCACTTGGCTGAGTAAATCCTCTATTCTATGCTTATCGCCTTTAGTTGCACGTCTTATCTTCATAACAAGCCCCCCTTTTTTGTTTATTATAGCACAATCAAGCACGCCCGTCAAGTATTTTAATTTTTAATATGAAGAAAAACTCAAAAAGCATTGACAAATTGCGACAAAAAGTGATATAATATATCGGACTTGAAAGTCAATCGGCTTTCACAAAACTCCCAAAGGAAAGGACAAAAAATGAAAAAAATCACATCTTTTCTCATTGCCGTCGTAATGATCCTTACTATGGCGATCGGAACACTCACTGCAAGCGCAGCACCCATCAACAACGAGCTTGAGATCGGCAAGACCTACACTATGTCGCTCACTCAGGCCAACCTCGAAGGAAATGTACTCTACTTCGACGGTACTATGAACGGTTACTATTTCAACGGCAACGAGGACGCTTCCAAGGCAGTTGTTCTCACTGTTGAAGCAGCAGAAGGCGGTATCCGCTTCTCCTTCACCGACAACGGTGCAAAGAAGTACATCGACGTTGTTAAGAGCGGTACCCACATCAATGTTGTTATGACCGAAGCTCCCACCGCAGTATTCAAATACAATGCAGAGGCAACCACCTACGTTGTAGATATCGAAGGCACTGATTACTATATCGGCACCTACAACACCTTCAGCACCTTCAGCGCATCCAAGATCTCTTACATCACCGGAGACAATGCCGCTAAGGTTGGCGTATCTCAGTTCCCTGCTGTATTCACCGCTGTCGGCTCTGCTCCCGTAGCTCCCGAGGCTCCCGAAACCACCGTTGCTCCCGAGACTACTGCTGCTCCCGAAACCACCGAGGCTCCCGCCGTTGAATCCACTCCTCTTCTCGAGGGCGGAATTCTTGCAGATTTCTCCTCCTTCGTCGCTGACGAAGAGGGCGGCAAGGATACCTCCTATATCTCCCGTACCAACGCTGACGGCTGGAAGGTTACCGGCGCACGCTCCGACACCGCAGCTTACACCGGCGGCATTCCCATGATCACCCTCAACGGCAAGACCTCTGCTCCCGGCACTCTCACCTCCTCCGTTATCAAGGGCGGTATCGACAAGCTCGCATTCAACTACGGCTTTGCATTCACCGACACCCAGTTCTCCCTTACCATCAACGTAAAGAAGGCTGACGGCACCGTTATTAAGTCCGAGAAGCTTGAAAAGACCGATCTTACCAAGGAGACCGTTTACTCCTACACTCTCGACGTAAACACCACTGAGGACGTTATCATCGAGATCGTTAACAACTGTCTCACCGGCACCGATAAAAACAAGGATCGCCTTGGCATCTGGAACCTCACCTGGACTCAGCCTGAGGCTCTCCAGACCACTGAGCCCGGCACTTCCTCAAAGACAGGCGATAACACCGTATTCTTCGCTGCAGTTGCTCTCGCGGTTGTTGCTATCGCAGGTACTGCTGTTATCGGCAGAAAGCACGAGCTTGACTAATTTTACTTAAGTATAACAAAACAACGCTCCCGCCTCGGTAATGAGGTCGGGAGCGTTATTATATTATTAATAAGTAAAATCGTCTCTCACAACAGCTTCAAGCTCGTGATAATTCTTTTCGATGAATTTCCTCGAGCCGCAAACTATGAGTACAACGTCGTCCGTGTGTTTAACGTCAGAGAGGTAGGGAAATGCATTGAGTGCGGCAGAGAAAGCCACAACGCTTTCGGCGTTTTCTATGGCATCTCCAACAACAACGACTCTATCAAGCTTCTGTGCAAGCGCTTCCTCAGCATTTATCCGCTCAACGATCTTACTTTCGCTAGCCGCAGCGGATTCGATTATCATATTGATTCGTCTGCCGCGCTCGTCAACGATGTTTTTCAGATCGCTTAACATAAGGTCGATCGCCTGAACATCCGCATGCTCAACGGTGCAGCAAAGCGTGAAGGGCTTGATCGAAACGATCTCACCGCGTCCCGGCATTTTGCGGCAGTTGATGGCGACGTATGCATCTTCATCAGCGATTTTGATGCGAAGCTTTGAAAGATCGCGGATAGTCACAAGAGCGGTTGCTGCAAGCGCAACGGTGGATTGAAGCTGTGTTCCCGCTATTGCGCTGAAATTACGGTAAGTAAAAGGAATGCCTCGGAAATTCGGAATTTCGGTTTCTATCTCTCCGCGCGCAACAACTGCGTGGTAGCAGTTAAGCTCGTTGCAGAGATTGTAAAGGGCGCGGCGGCTTTCCTTCTGCTGAGGCGCACTGACGATCTCCTCGACACCGCGACGGGCAATAAGTTTGATTATCTCTGCCTCCTCCGGGAAGATCTCGTTTGAGTGTATCATCTTAGGCTGAGGAACTATAGAAGCAACGGCAGCCGGGATGCGATTGAGCGGAACTTGGATTATAATATGAGATACCCCCATCTCCGAGCAGGCGCAAAGTGCACCCAAAAGAAAGACTTCGTATACGCAAGGCTGAGAAAACTCCTCGGCGCTTTTTGCGCAGAGCGAGCGCTCAACGGTTCGGATGGCTGTGATTATCCTCGAGATGACCTCGGATGGAAGCTGCTCGCCATTTACGGCTATTGCGGTTTCAGGTGAAACAGCGATATCGAAATTGATCGTCGCACTGCTGCATCCCGCGTGGCGAAGTGCCGCACTTACTGTCGAAGCGGTATATTCAGAATCCTGGCCGACTACGGCAAGAGTTACCGCGTTGACGGGTCTCACGCCAAGATTCTTGCATACGGCATCAGTGAGTATTTTGTAGTGTGCGGAAAGGTTTTTAACGGGTTCTTTGGTAAGCTGTGCCAGATATTTTCTGACTGTATGGATCTTCATTGATTCCTCCGAGGTAATGCGTGCCGAAGCTTTTCGGCGTGGTTGCGAATATTATTTAAGAAAAGTAAGCGATTTATCCTCGCCTCCAAGCAAGAAGGCTGCGGTATTTTCAAACTCCTCGCGAAGCTTTTTCGCACGGGAGCTTTCGGGATCGAAGCTTTTGATCCTTACGGCGCGCAAAAGAATGTTCTTCGGCGTATCTTCGGGATCGACAAGCTCACAAGCTTCTACGTTATACCCCTTGCTTAAGAGATAAGAAAGACGGAGCGAGTCTGTCAATGCATCGCAGAGCTTGCGGCGAAGTATCGGATACTTAGTCACAAAGCTGAGTTCTTTGCAATCTATCTTTGACGAAAGCTCGCGCTGACAGCAAGGAGTCGAAAGTATCACTCCGGCGCGGTGCTCGGCGGCGTAGCGGAGAACGATATCCGTTGCGACGTCGCAGGCGTGAAGCGATACAACGAGATGAGGCTCGGTGCCGGGGGCAAAATCATTGATATCACCGCAGATAAAGTTGAGATCACGGTAGCCGAGTCTTGAAGCGACACCCGAGCAGTATTCTATAACGTCCGCCTTGAGATCAACGCCCGTCATTTCGACCTTGCGATTTTTGATTACGGTAAAATAGTGGTAGATAGCGAACGAAAGGTAGCTCTTTCCGCAGCAGAGATCGTAGATAAGAAGAGCGCCTTCGCGAGGAAGATGCTGATAAATATCCTCGACGTATTCGAGGAATCGGCAGATCTGGCGGAACTTGTGCTGTTTTTTATCGTGTATTCTTCCCGAGCGGTCGGAAATTCCGAGCTCAATGAGGAAGCTCTCGTTACCTTCAAGAATATGATTCTTTTTTCTGTCGTTATTCTGTATCTCGGCTTTTTTATCCTCCGAGACACCCGATTTCAACGCGGTCAGGATCTTACCCGCCCCTGCGAGATTTTCCTTGCCCGACTTTGAGGTTCTGAACTCGGCATCGCCGAGAGTAGTCATTATATTGATCTGTCCGTGGGATGAGATAAGCTCTGACAACGCGCCTCTTTCGTCGGCAGAATGGTTCTTTTGTATCGCCTTACCGTCGCGCATATACGAGACCTTGCGAAGCATTGCCTTATTGCCGATCATCACGGACGAAAGCTCGGTCTTTATCTCGCCTTCTGCAGTGGGCTTTGAGAACACAGCCTTGCGAAGTATTCCTTCGCTTACAGCAGCAAGAAGAAGCTCGAGTGTCTGAATTCTCGTTTCCGAAAGTGTCATTATTTTTTATCCCCTTTATTCTTTTCCCAAGGCATTTTGACTCTGGGCTCTTGTCTGTTCATAATACGCTTGAGGTTGGGAATATGAAGAAGGACAACGGTGAGAGTGACAAGAAACGCGACGGGTACTCTGATTCCGGCGAGTGCACCGTCACCGTAAACCAAGGTGTACCATATATCAATAAATATCGGCAAAAGAAATGCCGTCATTACCGATGCCATCGAAACAAGGCGGGTGCCGATAAGTATGATCGCGAAAACGAGGATCATCATTCCGAAGACGGGAATGTCACACATAAACATCATCGCGAACATCGCGAGCACGCCCTTGCCGCCCTTAAACTTGTAGTAAAGGGGGAAGCAATGACCGAGAACCACAAAGAGTCCCGCAAGATACGAGCCGTCGTATCCGAGGAAAAGATATCCAAGCAGGATCGGGACGATCGTTTTAGCGACGTCACCAAAAAGAGTAAGCAAGCCGCCCTTTTTTCCGAACGTACGGAACATATTCGTCATTCCGGCGTTACCGCTTCCATGAGTGCGGATATCGCTGCCGAACTTTTTGGTTGATATGATTATAGCCGAATTGATGCTGCCGAGGAGATATCCCGAGGCAACCGAGAGTGCCACCGCAAGCAGCAGCATAAGCCAATAGCCGAGATTCTCTGCAGTTATCGAGAAGCTCTCGCAAAGAATGCCGAACAGTCCTCTTTGAATGATTTTCGTAAGCATTTCGCGCCCTTTCAAAAGTATGCGGTTTGCAAGGTTTTATCAAGCTAAACCGTCATTTTCTCTATGATATATTATATCAAATCCCAAGGAAAAATTTATGATAAATTTGCAACAAAATTGTTATCTAAACAATAATTTTTCTTCACGAATTTTGTCGAAATCAATTGCATTCTTTCAAAATATGTGCTATAATATATCCTATATTCCCCGCGCACCCAAAAAAGGGGTGCAGAAAGGTCAGTAACTATGAAAAGATTAATGCTTGGAAACGAAGCCATCGCACGCGGTCTTTATGAGGCAGGATGTGAGATTGTTTCCTCTTACCCCGGTACTCCTTCAACCGAGATCACCGAATTTACCGCTAAATACGCGGAGATAGATTGCGAATGGGCACCCAACGAAAAGGTAGCGCTCGAGGTAGCCTTCGGCGCATCGCTTGCCGGTCACAGAGCCGCTTGCGCTATGAAGCACGTCGGACTCAACGTTGCCGCAGACCCGCTCTTCACACTTTCCTACACAGGCATCAACGGCGGACTTATTATCTTCGTTGCCGATGACCCCGCTATGCATTCCTCACAGAATGAGCAGGATTCGCGCAACTACGCTATTGCATCCAAGATCCCCATGTTTGAGCCCTCGGATTCCGACGAGGCTCGTAGAATGGTACATACCGCTTACGAGGTATCCGAAAAGTTTGATACACCCGTTCTCTTCCGTATATGCACAAGAGCCGCGCATTCGCAGAGCCTTGTCAGCGAGGAGGAGCGCATACTCCCCACTCCCGTTCCCTACGAGAAGAAGCCCGCAAAGTACGTTATGATGCCCGGCTACGCAAAGCTGAAGCATCCCGTGGTTGAGGAGAGAACCTTGAAGCTCACCGACTACGCGAACGAATCGGGTATCAACGAGATCAGCGGCACGTCCTCCGAGCTCGGTATCATCACCTCGGGTATCTGCTATCAGTACGTTCGCGAGACCTTCTCCGAGGACGAGGCAAAGGTACTTAAGATCGGTATGCACAATCCTCTTCCCGACGAGCTCCTGCGTGATTTCTGCGCATCGGTAAAGCGAGTCGTCGTAGTTGAAGAGCTTGACGCTATTATTGAAAAGCATTGTAAGTCGCTCGGTCTTGACGTTGAGGGCAGAAACCTCTTCTCCCCCATCGGCGAGTATTCACAGCAGACCGTAGCAAAGGCGTTTGGCAAGGCTCTCCCCGACGCTCACGCGCCCGAAACTCTTCCTGCGCGTCCTCCCGTAATGTGCTCGGGATGCCCGCACAGAGGTCTTTTCTACGTCATTTCCAAGATGAAGCTGACCGTTCTCGGTGACATCGGATGCTACACCCTCGGCGCACAGAAGCCTCTTGACGCGCTTGATTCCGTACTTTGTATGGGCGCGTCTGTTTCGGGACTTCACGGTTTCGTCAAGTCCACTCCCGGTGCGGAAAAGAAGACTGTTGCCGTTATCGGTGACTCGACCTTTATGCATTCGGGTATGACCGGACTTTGCAATATTGCCTACAACGGAACCAACTCCACCGTTCTTATTCTCGACAACTCGATCACGGGTATGACGGGTCATCAGCAGAATCCCACCACGGGCTTTAATCTCCGCGGTGAGCCTGCGGCGAAGATCGACCTTGAGGCACTCTGCCACGCGCTCGGAATCAACCGCGTTCGTGTGATCGATCCCTATAATCTCGACGAATGCAAGACCGCGCTCACGGAGGAGCTTGCCGCTGACGAGCCCTCGGTTATCATCTCGCGCCGTCCTTGCGTACTTCTCAAATCCGTAAAAACACCGCCCGCAATGCACGTTGAGAGCGACAAGTGCCGTTCCTGCCGCCGCTGTATGGGTCTCGGATGTCCTTCCCTCTCCTTCAAGGACGGTAAGGCTGTGATCGATCAGACACTTTGCACCGGCTGCGGCGTTTGCGCACAGCTTTGCGCATTTGATGCTATTAAGGAGGGCAACTGATATGAAGAGCACTAACATTATGATAGTCGGAGTCGGCGGTCAGGGAACGCTCCTTGCCAGCAAGCTCCTCGGTAAGATCCTCATCGGTCTCGGATACGACGTTAAGGTCTCCGAGCTTCACGGAATGAGCCAGCGCGGCGGTAGCGTTACCACCTACGTCAAGTATGGCGAAAAGGTCTACTCTCCCGTTATCGAAAGCGGCGAGGCTGATTACATTGTTTCCTTCGAAAAGCTCGAGGCAGCTCGTTGGGCACATTGCCTTAAGACCGGCGGTAAGCTCATCACCAACACTCAGGAGATCTCGCCTATGCCCGTAACCTCGGGCGCGGCTGAATATCCCACCGATATCCTCGACACCCTCTCTGCGCGCGGAGTTGACGTTGATGCATTTGACGCCCTCACCCCCGCACTCGAGGCGGGCTCGCAGAAGGCTGTAAACATCGTTCTGATGGGCAGACTTGCGCGTCACCTCGGAATCGACGATGCACTTTGGCTTGACGCGATCAAGACGAGCGTTGCACCTAAATTCGTTGAAATGAACCTCAAGGCATTTGAGGCCGGATATAACGGTTAATAAAGCATCCAAGGGAGCCGATTTCCGGCTCCCTTTATTTTATCAATTATATTCAATAAAATTGTTAATAAGTATTGACAAATGCTCTCAAAAATGATATCATTATTTTGTCAAGCGACAAAAATTAAAAAGGAGAAAAAATCATGAAAAAGATTATTTCCATCATCATCTCGCTTCTCTTCGTCATCTCTGCTATGCTTCCTATGACCGCAGTCAGCGCGGCTGACAATCTCATCGACCTTCAGCCCGACGGCACAGTTGTATTTGTTCCCGACTTCAACGGTACTGCGGGCATTTATGAGCCCGGGCTTCTTTCGGGTACCCCTCAGGTTGACGTTGATCCCGCTAACTCCAACACCATCACCGTTCAGACCTCAAAAGACAAGACTGCTTCCTATTGGGGCGGCTTCATTGAGACTCTTCCCCTCAATGAAAACACCTGCTACACCATTTATTACACCGTAACCCGTACCGGCAACCACGCTATCGGTGTTTACGCAGACTCGGTTTACGGTGCGTACGGCTACCCCGATAAGATCAGACTTATGAACAAGGGCAGCTCCCTCACCGGTCACGAATACGTAAGCTTTGCAAACGTATGTAACGCTCCCATCGATGCAGACCCCATTACAGGCACTATCGTTCAGGAGTACGCCCTTGAGGTTAACGGCGTTAACTGCACCACCGCTATCTACATCAAGGACGTAAACGGTCAGTACGCTCTCGTTGACCAGGGTATCGAGGGTCAGATCGAATTCTTTATGGCTGACGTTCTCGGTCTCTTCTTCTACTCCTACTATGCAGGTCACGTTGTCACCGTAAGCGATTGCTACGTCGTTAAGGGACTTTCCTTCGGCGAGGTAGTTTATCCCGAAACCACGGAAGCACCCGAGACCACCAAAGCTCCCGAGACTAAGGCTCCCGAAACCACCAAGGCGCCCGAAACTACCGCTGAGCCCGAAACCGAAGCTCCTGCGGCTACCGATGCTCCCACCACCAAGGCTCCCGAGACTCAGAAGGTCGAAGAACCCAAGAAGTCCGGTTGTGGCTCGGTCATCTCCGGCTCCGCACTCCTCGTAGTTGCAGCACTTGCAGCTCCCATCGTTATCCGCAGAAAGAGAAAGTAATTTCTGAATCAAAAATGCCGGCTCGCTTGAGTCGGCATTTTTGTAAAAAATATTAATTTTTTGGCAAAAACGCAATCAAAAATTGTTAATAAGTATTGACTTTTTAGTTCAAAAGTGATATCATTATTAAGTCAAGCGACAAAAAATCAAAAAAGGAGAAAAATCATGAAAAAGATTATTTCCATCATCATCTCGCTTCTCTTCATCGTTTCGGCTATTCTTCCTCTGACCTCTGTCAGCGCTGCCGATAATATGATCGACCTTCAGCCCGACGGTGCTGTCGTATTCGTTCCCGACTTCAACGGTATGGCTGGCATTTACGAGCCCGGTCTTCTCTCCGGTACTCCCCAGGCTGACGTTGATCCCGCTAACTCCAACACCGTAACCATCCAGACCACCAAGGATAAGAGCGCTTCTTATTGGGGCGGCTTCATCGAGACTCTTCCTCTCAACGAGACCACTTGCTACACCATCTACTTCACCGCTACCCGTAACGGTAAGCACTCCATCGGTCTTCACGTTGACTCCGTATACGGTGTTTACGGCTACCCCGAGAGAATGAAGCTTATGAACAAGGGCAGTTCCCTTTCCGGCCACGATTACGTTTACTACGATAAGATGGCTATGGACGTTCCCACCTATGATCCCATCACCGGTATGGTAACTCACGAGTACGCTCTTGAGGTCAACGGCGTTAACACCACCCTCGCTCTCTACATCAAGGATAACTCCGGCAAGTACGTCCTCATCGACCAGTCTCTTGAAGGCACTATCGAATTCTTCATGGCTGACGTACTCGGTATCTTCTTCTACTCCTACTACGCAAACCACATCGTAACCATCAGCGATTGCTACGTTGTTAAGGGACTTTCTTGGGGCGAAGTAGTTTACCCCGAGACCACCGTTGCTCCCGAGACTACTAAGGCTCCCGAGACCAAGGCTCCCGAAACCACCAAGGCTCCCGAGACTACCGCTGCTCCCGAGACCGAGGCTCCTGCAGTTGAGACCGAAGCTCCCGCGGCTACCAATGCTCCCGAGACTCAGGCTCCCGCAGCACCCGCCAAGTCCGGTTGCGGATCCGTTATCTCCGGCTCTGCACTTCTCGTAGTTGCAGCTCTCGCAGCTCCCATCGTTATCCGCAGAAAGAGAAAGTAATTTCTTATACATAATAATGCCGACTCGCACGAGTCGGCATTTTGCATTTTAAATATAAAATCTCCAAGGACGCAAGCGATCCATTTCGTCAGCGTAGTCAATGCCGACACGGGGAGAGGTGTTGATATTTTCGGGAATAAATCCGTCGTCCTCAATCCAGATCTCATCCGAGAAGACAACGTCCGCACCGTTATGACGGCGTTCGATTGAGAGCCTTTTCGTCAGCTTACCGGGACCGTCGGCGGTCTCAATTCCGCGAATGAGCACGGCTTGCGGCTCGCCCTTTGCTCCCGTTACGATATTGAGCATATTGTGCATACCGTAGCAGAGATAGACGTAAACCGTGCCGCCCTTATCCCACATCACGGATGTGCGCGAGGTTTTGCCCTTTGAAGCGTGGCATGCGGTGTCGTCCTCGCCACGGTAGGCTTCGGTTTCTGTGATTCTGTATTTAAGCACTTCGCCGCTCTCGATTCGTCTGCAAAGGAGCTTACCGAGAAGCGCGGGAGCGACATCGAGTACGTCCGCTGTATAGAAATCCCGGCTGAGTCTTTTGGATTTATTCTTTTCCGCCTGATTAGCAACGCGACGCGCGGTAAAAAATGAATCGAGCATTTCCTTGCATTCCGCTTCAAGAACACCGCGTTCGACAACGGTCTTACATCCGAGAGGATAGTCAAGGAGGGAGAAAAGCCCTCCGAGCGCACCCATTTTGGTGTCGCAGGCGCCAAAGACCACGCGGTCAAGCCTTGCATTCACTATCGCCCCTGCACACATCGGGCAAGGCTCAAGCGTAACGTAAAGCTCACAGCCCGTAAGCCTCCAGCCACCGAGGCAGGCGCAGGCTTCGTTTATCGCAAGTATTTCGGCGTGCGCGGAGGCTCCACCGCCGCTCTCACGGCGATTTTGTCCTCTGCCTACAATCTCTCCGTTTTTCACAACAACTGCGCCCACAGGGATTTCTCCCGCGTCACGCGCAGCTTCTGCAAGTCGGAGCGCCTCTTGCATAAATAATAAGTCTTTCTGTTCCATCTTAACTTCCGAGAGCCATAAGGACAATTGTACCCGCAAGGAAGACGGTGATAACGATATGCGCTATCATCGCGGGATTGAGGAAGCCCTTAAAATATTTTATGTTTTCAACCTCGCAGACCTTTGTCGGCACAGCGCCTTCGGTGCTCTTACCTTTTTTAAGTCGCAGATAAATAAGCCACGCGCCAATCGCAAGTCCCGCAGCGGGTATCATTACCTCCATAACGAAGATCACGATATTGATCTGCTCGCTCTCGCCCGCGCGCTCGTATATAACCTGCTGAATGATACTGTAGAAATTATTAAAAAGGTGGATAAACGTACAGGGCCAGATCGATCCTGTCTCAACGTAAACCGCACCGAGAACGAGTCCCGCCACAAAGGTATAGAAGAACTGCGCGATATTTCCGTGCATCATCGAAAAGAGCACTGCTGATGCGATTATAGCGGTGGTCTTTCCGTATGGAAGCAGATTTGAGAGAATACATCCGCGGAAAAGGAATTCCTCGCAAAGCGCGGGAACTATCGCGATTGAAATAAACGCCATCAGTATCTTTATCGGAGTATCAAGCGGCTCGCTCGCAAAAAGATCGCCAAAATCGATAAAGGACACCATAAACGAATTAAGGTACGCTGCGGGAAGGATCATTCCTATCGCCGCGATGATCACAAGCGGAGTTTCGGGCTCGAGCTTGATTTCAAGTCGGAGCGGCTGACGGTTATCGTTTCTTGTAAGATGCATAAATACAAAAGCGGGTATCAAAAACGCAGCAAGGTAAGCCGTCAGCAGAAGTGTTTCTTCAAAAGCGTAACACAGATCTGCGGCACTTATTGACAGAAGTCTTGCAAGGGTGCGAAGCGGCTGCTCAAGAAGCGACGATACGATGACTGCCACTGTGCTCAGTATCTGAAGAAGCAAAGTATTCATCAATACAGCTATTGCTATTTTTTTACAAGTTCGTTTATAATCAAGCTCGTTCAATTTTAAGCCTCTTTTCTATTTCGTTCTATAATTGATTATACACCAAAAGACCTGATTTGTCAAGATAAAAATAAAGACCTGCTCGGGGCAGGTCTTTATTTTATGTATGAATTAGTGAACGATGCAACGCTCGGTATCCTTATCGAAGATATGGAGACGGCTCATGTCGAAGGCAACCTTGATGGTGTCGCCTGCACGAGAGGTGGATCTGGAGGATACACGCGCGATGAGTCTGGTCTCCTCACCAACGTTAAGGTAGAGGTAGATCTCAGCACCCATAAGCTCGGTTACGTCAACGTAAGCCTCAAGCTGGCTCTCGGGATGGTTAGCGAGGTGGATGGGCTCATCGTGAATAGCCTCGGGACGGAGACCTGCAACAACTTCCTGACCGATGTAATCCTTGAGGTCGGGGTTGTTAGCCTTCTCTGCGGGAAGCTTGATGGAGAGGTTCTCGAAGTTGAAGTATACGTCCTCACCCTTCTTCTCGAGCTTACCGTTGATGAAGTTCATCTGAGGAGTGCCGATGAAGCCTGCAACGAAGATGTTTACAGGGTAGTCATAGAGGTTCTGAGGAGTATCAACCTGCTGGATAAGACCGTCCTTCATAACTACGATACGGGTAGCCATAGTCATAGCCTCGACCTGGTCGTGAGTAACGTAGATAAAGGTGGTTCCAACGTTCTGGTGAAGCTTGGTAAGCTCGGTTCTCATCGATGCACGGAGCTTAGCGTGAGGTTGGAGAGAGGCTCGTCAAGAAGGAATACCTTGGGCTTACGAACGATTGCACGACCAAGGGCAACACGCTGCTTCTGACCACCGGAAAGAGCCTTGGGCTTTCTGTCGAGAAGGTGTGTGATGTCGAGGATACGAGCAGCCTCTTCTACGCGGCGCTTGATCTCTTCCTTGGGAGTCTTGTTAAGCTTAAGGCCGAATGCCATGTTCTCAAATACGGTCATATGAGGATAAAGAGCGTAGTTCTGGAAAACCATCGCGATCTTTCTATCCTTAGGAGCTACGTCGTTAACGAGCTGGTCGCCGATGAAGAGCTCACCCTCGGAGATCTCCTCAAGACCTGCTACCATTCGAAGAGTGGTGGTCTTACCGCAACCGGAAGGACCTACGAGTACGAGAAACTCCTTGTCCTTGATTTCAAGATTGAAGTCCGAAACAGCGGTAACGCCGCCGGGGTACTTCTTATAGATGTGCTTAAGGGATACACTTGCCATTTATAAAATTCCTCCTTGAATTAACGAGCAAACCGAGCACACGGTTTAATCTAATTTTTTACTTTATATATTGTACCAAATTTTCGCGAAAAATGGAAGAGGTTTATTACCCAAAATTTCAACCTCAAATTTGTGCACATTGTACAAATTGTGTATAAATAGCGGCAAAATCGGGCAGAATATGAATTTCGTGTGACTTTTGATGGTAATTTATAATTACCTTTCAGCAATTACTTCTCTTCCTTGAAGCGCATCGTCAGAGCGATACGGTTGCGCTTGGTGTCAACCTCGAGCACCTGAACGCGGACGATATCGCCGACCGAGAGAACCTCGGAGGGATGCTTGATGAATTTATCGCAGATACGGGAAATGTGCACAAGTCCGTCCTGATGAACGCCGATATCTACGAATGCACCGAAGTCAATTACGTTTCTGACCGTACCCGTCATAACCATACCCGGCTTGAGGGAATTGATATCGAGAACGTCATCGCGGAGGATGGGAGCATCAAAGCTGTCACGAACGTCGCGGCCGGGCTTTTCCAGTTCCTCAACAATATCATTAAGAGTGGGCTCACCGATGCCGAGCTCTTCGCAAAGCTTCGCCTTGCCTTCCTTTGCGACCTTGTTTCCGAGAAGCTTGACACCGCCTGTGCGGATCTCGGATTCATCGTAGCCGAACTTATTGAGAAGTCCGCGCGCCGCCGCGTAGGATTCGGGGTGAACGCCCGTGCAGTCAAGAACCTCGTTCGAGCCAGAAACACGGAGGAAGCCCGCGCACTGCTCAAACGCCTTCGCACCGAGTCTCGGAACCTTGAGAAGCTCTGCGCGAGATTCGAATTCGCCGTTTTCCTCGCGGTACTTGACGATATTCTTCGCAACGGGCATGCTGATACCCGAAACATAGGAAAGGAGCGAATAGGAAGCGGTGTTAAGGTCGATTCCGACCGAGTTTACGCAGTCCTCGACAACGCCCGTAAGTGCGCCGTCAAGACGAGCCTGTTTCATATCGTGCTGATACTGACCTACGCCGACTGACTTGGGATCGATCTTAACGAGCTCCGCAAGGGGATCCTGCAGACGGCGCGCGATCGAAACCGCGGAACGCTGGGTAACGTCGAAATCAGGGAATTCCTCCGCTCCGAGCTTGGATGCGGAGTAGACGGATGCGCCCGCCTCGCTTACCATAATATATTTGCAATCGAAACCACCGTCGCGGAGAAGTCCCGCGATGAAGATCTCGCTTTCCTTGGATGCGGTACCGTTACCGATTGCGATCACGTTTACACCGTACTTGCGGATGAGGCGGGTGACGATCTTGGTGCTCTCCTCAATCCTCTGCTGAGGCTTGGTCGGGAAGATAACCGCTGTGTCGATGACCTTACCGGTCCAATCGACAACTGCGAGCTTACATCCGGTACGGTAACCGGGGTCGAAGCCCATAACGGTCTTGCCGCGGAGAGGCGGCTGCATAAGAAGGTGCTTGAGGTTATCCGAGAAGACCTTGATCGCGCCCTCGGAGGCAACGTCGGTGAGATCGTTTCTGATCTCACGCTCGACGGAAGGAGCAATAAGGCGCTCGTAGCTGTCCTCGACTGCCTCTGCTACGTAAGCTTTTGCGGGGCTTTCGTTCTGCTTGATGAACTTGCGGTAGAGATAGGTCTTGACGATATCGTTGGTTAGCTCGAGAGTAACCTTGAGGAAGCCCTCCTTCTCTCCTCTGTTGATTGCGAGGATGCGGTGGGGGAGGATCTTCTTGACCTTCTCATTAAAATCATAATACTGCGCGTAGACCGAATCCTCTTCCTTTGCGGCCTTGGATACGATCGCGCCGTGCTCCATCGTAAGGGTTCTTACCGACTTACGGCATGATGCGTTATCGGATACGTTTTCTGCGATGATATCCTTAGCACCCGCGAGAGCTGCAGCGGCATCGGGAACGCCCTTTTCTTCATCAATATACTCTGCCGCGATCTCCTCGAGGGGCTTTTCGTAGCTTTCTCTCTGCTCGAAAAGAAGATCGGCAAGAGGCTCGAGTCCGCGCTCGCGTGCAACGGATGCGCGGGTCTTTCTGTGGGGACGGTAGGGGCGGTAAATATCATCGATCTCGGTGATCGTCTGTGCCGCGTCGATAGCTGCAACGAGCTCTTCGGTGAGCTTGCCCTGCGCGTCGATAAGGTTCTTTACCTCCTCGCGGCGCTTTGCGATGCCGCGAAGGTATGTAAGTCTGTCAAAAAGGTCACGAAGAATGGTATCGTCAAGCGAGCCCGTAACTTCCTTACGGTAACGCGCGATGAAGGGGATGGTGTTGCCCTCGTCGATGAGCTCGACGGTTTTTACTACCTGTTCTTCTTTCAGGTTAAATTCCTCAGCGAGGATCTGTTCGATTGTCATTTATGTTCTCCTAAAAATAATGTACTTTTTACTTTGCCGCTTCTGCGAGAAGCGCGATTTCGTCTGCGGTCAGATAGCGCCATTCTCCACGTCCGAGGGATGGATCGAGAGGAAGCGGACCGAAGCTGATCCTTTCAAGATAAGTGATCTTGTTCCCTACAGCGCCGAACATCTGCTTGATCTGGTGGTACTTGCCCTCGTGAATGGTTATCACACCCTCAAATTCGCTCTCTGCGTTGATTTCACAAGGTTTCGTGAGGTATCCGCCCTCGATATGCACGCCCTCGCAGAGGCGTTTTTCATCGCCCTCCGAAAGGGGCAATTCACAGCGGTATCTGTATGATTTCGGAACGTGGCGGGCGGGCGCGAGGAGTCTGTGTGACATCTCGCCGTCGTCGGTCAGTATCATCATACCGAGGGTGTATTTATCAAGTCTTCCGCAAGGGTGGACGCGCGCGCCGTCGGCGGGCAGAAGCAGGTCGGTGACTACGGGAGCATTCTTATCCTCGGTCGCGCTGACGTAGTCCTCGGGCTTGTTGAGCATAATATAAATATGTTCGCGGTAGCAAACGGACTTGCCGCAGTAAACCACCGCATCGCACTCGGGATCGACCTGAAGCGCGGGAGTTTTGGCAACAGCGCCGTTGACGGTCACTCTGCCGCCGCGCACCGCCTTTGAGATCTCACTGCGGCTGGCAAGCCCCGCGTTAGCTATTAACTTGTCGAGTCGCATAAAAAACCTCCTACGGATTAAAAGCAATAATTACCGCGCAACCGAAAATTATTACGCCTAGTCCGAACGCTATCCAGAAATCGCGGCGCGAATAGTAATCCTTCATAATAACCACCTCCGCGGTTATTATGGACCTGTTGCGCTAACTTTATTATTATACCACAAAATATAGGATTTGTAAAGAACTTTTTGACGAAAAAAGACGTTCGCGCGGAACGTCTTTTTTGTTATTTTATTCGTATTTCACGCCGTTCCAGATGCAATGTGCGGGAACAACGGAAACCTCGGAAACGTATGTATTCGAATCGTCGAAGATGAGCTCACCGACGTTGTCTGCGGCAACGCAGGGGTATTCGGTCTGCGTGAAGCGGTTGTTGCGGATCTC
>JAFOEU010000041.1 GCA_017387685.1 Clostridia bacterium | reverse complement strand
GCTATGTGATCCTCATCACAGCTGACCACGGTAACGCTGACTACGCTGTAAACGAGGACGGTACACCTAACACCGCTCACTCTCTCAACGATGTTCCATTTATTTCTCGCCGTATTTAGCGGGCTTATAGGGTGCGCTGTCGGTGCCGTAATAGGATTGCTGAATGAGTCTGCCCGTGTCGTGATCGTTGAGGAGGTTGGTGATCGACTCGTCGCCGTCGGCAAGGTCCTCAAGATAAGAAACACCGCCGCCCCAGGTAAGCTTCACTCCGAGCTTGTATTTGCCGTCCGAGATATAGGCAACGTCCTCGGTGGGCATTTCACGCTTGGAAACCGTGATATCCTCTAGAAGCAGGCTTGCGCTCTTGCCCTTAATAACTGAGAATTTCAATGCAGAGATCGAGTCCGCGGTCTTTCCCTTCAGAGCGTTTTCAAAGAGCGAGGTAAAGCTCACTCCCTCGCCGGGGGTAAGAAAGAATTCTTCGGTGCAAAGCTCGCCGCCGTAAAGATAAGAGATCTCGCCGCGAAGGTAATTGTCTGACGAATAAACGACGGAATAAGCGTTAAAGTCCTCGCCCACGGGCGTGTCGAAATAATAGGTAACTGATTCTGTGAAGCTGTAATAATTATGCGAGCCGCCCTCCGCGCCCTCGACGCGGTATGCGATGCCCGATGCGGTCTTATCCGATTCAAGCTTGACGGAGGGTTCGGAAATCAGCTCAAAGCCCTCGGGCAGTTCGAGTTTTTTATCAGTTTTGGTCAGCATATCAATATCCTCGATTCCGATAGTCTGTTTGAAAAATGCCGCGAAAGCCGCATCATAGCCCGACGTTCCCGATGCCGAAATATAAAGTCTATCGCCCGAAAGCACAAGCGCGAATGCATCCGCAACGAGCGCGGCGTGGTCGATGGAATAAAATTCGTCTCTGTTGGTCTTACCGATAACGATCTCCTTTTCGGAGGGCTCGGTCATCGTATCCTTCTTCATTTTCAGCGTAATGCCCGTAGCCTTGGAGTAAAGCCTTGAAAAAGTATAGGCGGCATTATAGCTCGCGTCACCGTTTGTAAAAATGATAGAGTACGAGGCGTCGATCCCGACCATAGAAGGCGGCGCGGGTTGAGTTTCATCGGCAACCGTAGTTTCCTCAGGAACCTGCGGCGCACACCCCGCAATCATCAAAATTGCCATTAAGCAAATAAATAATCTTTTCATTTAGTAAAACCTCGCTGTTTGATACATTAATTATACCACAAAAGAAGCAAAAAATCAACCGCTGACAATTTTGCCAACGGTTGATTTTTATTATTCCTGAACGTAATGGATCGCGCTGACCGCGCCGTCCTTGATACCGATCATCAGCTTGGTCGTGCCGTCGGTGTAGGTGAGGGCGCCCGACGCGTTTTCGGTGAAGCTCTCGCCGTATGCGGCAATTACCTCGTCGCGCGAGGAGCCGATCGAGATGCCTTCGGGGGTCGATACGCTATCGTCGGTGAGAACGATCTTAACGATCTTGTTGAGACCATTTTCATTGACGGTATTGAACTTGAATCCCGCGTAGGTGTACTCGCGGTCGGGCTCTTCACCGCCGCCGCAGGAGGGAGTTTCAACAAGGTCAATAGGATCTCCGAGCTTTTCGATGACCGCATCGGCATCGTGATGTACTGAAAACCCGACCTCTCCCGACTTGAAACTGTAGTTTACTTCTTCTTTGTCGCATCCGACAAAGCAGACGAGCATAAGGCAAGCAAGTGCCAAAGAGATAAATCTTTTCATCATTTTTCTCCGTTTCTTTCTTTATAATATGCGTCGATGCGCTCGTCCCAGATTGCGGAAAGCTCCGCGTCGGTTCGGTGATCGGGCATATTGTGATTTTCTGCAAGGATCTTGCCGAAATAGGACGTGACCTTCTCCGCGCCGTAGACGTTGAGGTGCAAGCCCTTATCGTAGGTATCGGTCGACCAATCAAGTCCGATCTCCTCGTCCTTGCCGATCATCGAATAATAAGCAAGAGAGTTTTGCTCTGCGTAGCTGACCATCTGCGCATCCCACTCGGGATACCAATAGTATCTGATCGAATTCGTGGGTGCCTTAACGAGGATGAGTTCAATTCCCTTCTCCTTGCAAAGCGCGGTCATTTTATCGAGATATTCAATAGCTCTGTAGGGCAGTGACTCGAGCATATCGTCGGGCTGACGGTTATCCGTTGTATCAACGGGGTCGATGCCCGTCTGCATCAGATATCCCTGATGGGTGATGTCCGCGTGCTTATCGAAAGCGTGCTTGAAATCGTCGCCGTCAAGCTCGCTCCAACGGCTGTGATAGCGCAGGATGGGTAGAAAATACGAAATAAGCGATTCTTCTTCCGTCATCGAAGCGAGGATAGCATCAAGCTTGTGCTTCGACCATTCCATATCCTCAAGCGACATACGGCTGATCGACTCCTGCGGAGTTTCGCCGTAATGAAGCGCCAGGACGTTGAAAACGACCGCCTTGGGCGTTTCACGCTCGAGCGTTTCCTCGAGGATGTGGTAAGACTGCCACACCGTCTGCTGTGACGAGCCGCGGACGTAGGAGGTTATGCCGTACTCCTCAAAGAGAGTTGCGGGCACAAATCCCTCGTAGACCTCGCAGTCGCCGATGAAGATGACGTCGCGCGAATCAGTTGTGTCATAGTAACCGCAAAGGAGGTGTCCCTCGCGGTTATCAAGGCGCGCATCTTGAAGAACTGCGCCAAAGTAAAGTGTTACACCGATGACGGCAACGAGTGCCAACGCAAACGAAATAATTCTAATAATTCTTTTCTTCATTTTGCCGCCTCCTTAGTTGAACGTGCCGCCGTAGATGAAGGCGGAGGCGTCAAAGCCGAGTCCGTAAGAGCCGAAAACGAGGATGGCGATGCAAAGCAGAGCCATAAGAGCGTTACCGAGCATGGGCTTTTCCCAAAGCGTTTCGCGGAGAGGCTTTTTGATCGAAAGTCTGCTGACAACGGTCATAACAACTATGCCGACGGCAATCACGATATACTGCGTGCCCGTTACGTTCAGATTCATTATTCCGCCGTTCCAAATATCGGCGATATTGAATGTATAGAAAACGCTGAAAAATCTGTTGAAGGTCAGCGGCACGTCGCAGTAGCAGTCGAAAACGCGGATGAGCGACATCAGAAGGAAGGTTCTGATCGCCATAAAGGACTGATAAGGCGCGGAATGCCAAAGCTTCGGGAAACGTGCGCGGAATTTTTCATAAAGGGGATTCAGTTCTTGCGAGACGAGGATAACCAAGCCGTTGAGCAGACCCCAAACGACGAAATTCCAAGCAAATCCGTGCCACAGACCCGTCGCAAGCCAGGTGATTATCGTAGCGGTATAAACGGGCAATCTTTTACCGATGCCGACACCGAGCTTTGCGCGTCCCCATTTGGAGAGCTTCTGCATCGTTTTGGTCAATGACAGCGGATAGAAAATGTAATTGGTGAACCAGTTGCCCATCGTCATATGCCAACGGTTCCAATATTCAGCCGTGGATTTTGACGAGAAGGGGCGGTTGAAGTTTTCGGGAAGCTTGATTCCGAGTATCTGCGCCGAGCCGATGACGATGTCGATTCCGCCCGTGAAGTCGCCGTAGATTCTGACAGAATAGAAAAGGCAAAGCAGAATGAAATAAATTCCGCCGAGCTTTTCGGAAACAATGTAACCTATCGCGGGCGCGATGGCATCGGCAACGACGAGTTTCTTAAAGAAGCCCCAAAGGATTCGGAGCAGACCGCACCAAGCCTCCTTCGCATCGAAGGAGTGCGACACCTTCAACTGCTCGCCCGTGTCGGCATAGCGGCTGATCGGTCCCATTGCAAGCTGAGGGAAGAAGGAAACGAAAAGCGCGTGACGGAAGAAATTACGCTCGACCGCCGCCTTTTCGCGGTAAACGTCGATCATATAGCCGATCGAAATGAAGGTATAGTAGGAAATACCCATAACCTCGAGCAGAGTGCTTCCAAATGAAATACCGTTCTTGAAGGAAAATCCCGAAAGATACTTAACGTAAATGAGCGATACGGTCAGCAAAAGGATGCCGAGGCACACAACAAGCAGACTGCCGTTCTTATGCTTTGCGCGGTAAGCCTTACGCTCATCCTTTGTGAGCGTTTCCTTGGTATCTTCAAGATACTTTTTGAGCGACGCGTGGCGTTTGCCGAGAATTTGAACCGTCACATACGAGATGACGATCGCAAAAAGCAGAAATACGAAGCTGACGGGGCCCGCGAAGGCGTAGAATACTACGCTTCCGAGCAACAGAACTATCCATTGTACCTTTTTCGGCACAACGAAGTAAACAAGCGTGAGTATGGCGAGGAACGCCAGAAACTCAAATGAGGCAAAGTTCATCAGATATTGTCAAGTCTTTCGATGAGAGCAAAGAGTGCCTTTGCGGAGTTGAAGTTTTCGGGAAGGATCTCCTCGGGAGGGATGGCAACGTCAAATGCATCGTTGATATCGGTGATGAGGGTTACGATATCGAGGGAGTCGAGAATGCCGTCGTCGATAAGAGTTTCGCAGGTCTCGTAGTCGATGCCCTCGTGAAGATTTTCAAGAATTTCAATAAGCTTTTCCATAGTTTTTCTCCTAAAATTTATTTGTTTGCTTCATCCAAAAGGAATTTGCGGTTGATCTTGCAGTTTGCAGTGAGCGGCATAACGTCGAGCTGACGGTACTCACCGGGGATCATATATCTCGGAACGAGCTTGAGAAGATAAGCGGTAAGCTCTGCCGAGGTCGCCTCTCCGACGTAGTAGAGGACGATCTTTTTCTTCTCCGCGGGATAAACGGCGCAGACCTGGCGCACGCCCTCGCAGGTGGATGCCGCGGCTTCGATCTCGCCGAGCTCGATGCGGTGTCCCATGTGCTTGATCTGCGAGTCCTTACGGCTGACGAATTCGAGCTCGCCGTAGGAATTGAAGCGTCCGAGATCGCCCGTGCGGTAAACGAGCTCCGGGTATTTATCGTTCAGCGGATTCTGAACGAACGCCTCGGCGGTCTTTTCGGGGTTAGAGATATAACCGAGGGTCACGCAGGTTCCGCGGATATAGATCTCACCGACCTCGCCGTCCGCTGCTTCCTTGCCCTCATCGGTGATGAGGAAGATATCGGTATTCCTGAACGGTTTACCGACGGGAATGGGTTCGTTTTCGGCAAGAGTGCGGGTCGCGGGCCAGTAGCAGGACATTCCCGTCGCCTCGGTGGGACCGTAGAGATTGAAGAATCTCGCCTCGGGAAGAGCGTTTCGCCAGAGCTCGTACTGCTTTTTCGGGAACACCTCACTGCCGAAGCAAACGGTGGTCAGGTGCTCGGGAGGTGTCTTTTCAAGCACGCCGAGCGAGGATATCATCGTCAGCGCGGAAACGACCCAACAGATAGTGTTGACGTGATGCTGATTGAGATATTCGACAAGCTTGACGGGGAACATAAAGAGCTGCTTCGGGATAAGGTATGCCGTTGCACCGAATTTGAGCGTCGGCATAATTTCCTTGAGCGGCGCATCGAAATAAAGCGGTGTCTGGTTGCCGAAAACGGTGTTCTCATCGAATCCGATTGCTTCGCAGAGCGATTCGGTGTAGTCGATTACCGAGCGGTGGCAAGCGGCAACGCCCTTCGGTACGCCCGTCGAGCCCGAGGTAAATACAACGTAGATCGGATCGGTGTCGATCTGATGCGCGCGGATATTGTCGAGCAGAGCGGTGTTTTCGGGATGGGAAACGATGTCGCTGTAGATCAGCACTTCCCTGCCGAGCGCGTCGGCGGTCTTTCTGTGCTTCTCGTCGGTGATGATGAACGCGGGATCGATCGTATCGATGATCATCTGCATACGGAGCGAGGGCATCTGCGCATCGAGGGCAACGTAGTACGCGCCCGAATAGATGATGCCCATAAAGGTGACGATCGCGTGCGGATGCTTGTCCATAAGCACGGCAACGGCACGGCGGCGGCAGTTCTGCTCCGCAAGGAAAGAGCCGATCGAACGTGCGCCATTATATAACTGACCGAAGGTGACCGAGTCCTTGCCGTCCGAAAAGGAAACCTTTTCGGGCAGACGGACAGCGGTTTCTTCAAGATACTGAAGTATATTTGTTCTCATTTTTAACCTCTTAATTCGGGAATGTCGGTGATGATCTCCGCGGCACTTGCGGGGATGCCCGACTTATCGTATTTGCGGTAAGCCTCGCCGCGCCACGCGTCGTAAGCCTCGACCTGCGCGTCGGTCAGAAGGCATCCGCTGACAGAATACTGACCGCTGACGGGATTTGCATCGTAATGATACCACTTCGGCGCATCCTTGGTGCCGATGTTGACGAGATTCCAGAAATGATCTCCCACGGCGACACCCTCGGTACGCTTCATATCAATATTCTCAATGCCGAGACGCTCAAAGAAGGCTTTTGAAGCGGCAAAGTAGCTGTAGCAATCGCCCGTTCCCGACGAAAACAGCGCCATATAAGCGGCGTAAACGAAATCGTCCGTCTTGGCGGTCGATGCGTAATTGATGCTATCCCCGACGTAGGCATAGATCGCGCGAACCTTATCTTCGGTGTTCATTTCGGGCTTGATTATCTGTGCGATCACGCGGTCGATCTCGGAATAAAGCATATCCTCGGTGACTTCCTTTGTGCCGACGATAACGGTTGCACTCGCGCTTGCGGAATTGCCCGACTCATCGGTTGCGGTATAGGTTACGGTATAAGTGCCGGCAACACTTGTATTTACGGAGGAGGAATCGACTTTGATATCTATCTTGCCGTCAGAATTGTCGGTCACGGTCGCCTGCTTCTTCCACGCGATGCCGTCACCTATATTGATACGGATCTCACCGATCTCGATCATAGGCGCGGTGGTGTCTATAACCTCGACGGTGTATTTCTTCGTCTTGCCGTCAACTATGACAGAAACGCTGTGCTTACCAACGGTTTTAAGAAGAGCGATATCAAATCCCTCTGAAAATTCCGAGCCGTCAATTCCCGTGATAGCCGAAGCATCGGTAGCGCCCGCCTCGACTTTCACGCTCTCGCCGGAGCAGGATGCAAACAGTGTCAAAACACAGAGTAAAATCGCGATATATGTCAAAATTCTTTTATTCATAAATTACCTCAAAGCATATTTATCCATCATAGTTTATTATACCATTTATCGGGCGGTTATGTCAATAACTATTATAAATAAAAGTATTAATTAAATTTAAATAATATAAAACCGCCGCGCTCGGAAGCGCGGCGGTTTTGTGTTATCCGTTAGGAAACAGTATCCTGTAATAATCGTTATCAAGGATATACGGCGAGTAGGTTCTCAGATTATAAGCATAATCTCTCTTTTGCGAAACGTATGCATCGAGAGCGGCAGCATCAACTGAGAATCCGTCGGCAACGATGAACTTCTTGGTTTTGAAGTTAAATACACCGTAATCCGTAACAAAATTGTGATATCCCTTGTCGGTGTTGAGTATGACAAATCCCTCAGCATTAAGGTCGAGTATATCCTGTCCGATAATGATTCTGGAATCATACTCCACTCCAAAAAGGTTGAGGATCGTCGGAAGAATATCGGGCGCGGAGCATACCTTGTTGATCTCTACGGGAGCATCCATCGATGCCGACCAGATGATAAGAGGCGCACGGTAAAGATCGAAATTTGCATAGATATTCTCAACGGAAAGACCGTACATCTCGGCAAGTGCGCGTTCGTTTGTGCCGTCCGTCTTTTCCGAAAGATTATAGGGGAAATGGTCCGGCGCGAGCACGAAAACGGTATCCTCGAGGATGCCGAGACGTGCGCACTCGTCATAAAGAGCCTTGACCATAAGCTCAACCTCGTATTGGCAGGCTATAAATGAGAGCGAAAGCTCCTCTTTATAATCATTGCCGAGAACCTCAAGCACAAGGGATTTGTGCTTGGCTGCCTGGCGGTTGCCAACAAAGGTCTGGTTGGCGTGGCCGGAGGTCGTCATATAGTACAGATGAAACGGCTCCTTAAGGCTGAGGAATGAAAGCGAGTTAATGGCAAGCTCATAATCTGACTTGGGCCATGCAGCCGTGAACGGAACGTCCCAGTTACCGACAGCGTGCCAAGCGTATCCGAAATTCGGATGCGTCTTATCGCGGTTATAAAAGTCATAGCCGTGATTGTGGAATGCGTGGCATTCGTAGCCGAGCGACGGAAGGATATTTCCGAGAGTGAATTTCTGATAGGTAGATGCATTCTTGTCCTTATAGTAGCAATCGGCGCTATAATAGAAATTACCCGTTATATTTGCGTATTCGCCCGTTGCGGTACTGCCTCCCCAGAGAGAGCAATAATAATTGTTGAAAATGAAGCCCTCATTCTTCATCATATAAAGCGTGGGGGTCAGCTTTTCATTTATCGCAGCGGGAGCCCAGCCTTCAACGGTGATATAAATAAGATTTTTGCCCTCAAAATATCCCGTGTACTCGTGCTTGTTCGTACCCGCGCGCGAGGCAAAGAAAGAGTGTGCCTTAGCAAGATTATTCTTGCCCTCGGCTTTTGCATTTGCAATAAGCTTTTCGAAATCGATATCAAGGCGCTGGGGGCTTCGGTCAATAACGGGAGGAGGAGGGGGAGGCGGCGGAGTGGTTTGTTCTCCACTCGCTTCGCCGGTAGCTTCCGATCCGCCCGTGATCTCTCCGCTTTCGGGCGGGGTCAGGGGCTCGGTTTCGGGAGATGTGGTGACCTTGGGACCAAAGATATCTCCGCCTTGGATTGCTGTTGTAATCTCGCCTTCAAGTATGTCGGGAATCTCACCGACATCCGCTTCGGGCATTCCAAAGATCATATACTGAAGCTCAAGGCGAGCCGTGGTCATAACTCCGAATCTTTCAACGGAGTCTCTTACCAGAAATCCCTCGCGGTAAATAAACTTATCTCCGAATGCCTCGTCGTGATTATTAACGTAAAGCGTTCCTAGCATAAAGAAGCATACGGAAAAAACTGCGCATACAGCTCGAACAAACCAAGTTGATGGATGGGGAACTATCACTCTTCTGCCGAATATTGCAAAGAGAGTAAAGGGGACAAACAAGATTAATATCCAATGCAGATTTGCAAATATTGCCTTGATGGTGTTGCTCATATAATCTGCAAGGTTGCCTGCCATACCGAGCATACCGATCGCAAAGAAATCACCAAAAAACGCCGAATAGACTATTTGTATCGCACAAAGGACAGTCGGCAGTGCCAAAAGCACAAGTGTGATGATATAATTTACCTTGCGATCAAAAAGCGTACAAAGCAGCGCCATGAGCATTCCGCCGGCAATGCTGAAAAATATCGCATATACGAAGAACGAAGAGTTGATCTCCTTGAAAGCGGCGAAATGAACCACCAATTCAAGATATATCAAGGTAAGTGGCAGCGCTAAAATAAACTGTAGAGAGGAAAGCAACCGTTCGGCGCTGTCCTTATCCCCCGGCTTCCGACGAGGGGCGGTGGAAGAGCTTGTCCGCTGATTTTGCTCTTCAATGGTGTTAGGATTTTTTTCGTTAGGATTCATATAAAGCTCCTTTGGTTGCGTGACCGACGCGCCACAAGGAAGTTATTTCTTATGGTAAAGCGTCTTGGTCTGGTAATAGGGCTCGTAGGTGATGTTGACTCCGAGCTTTTTGAGAAGATTTTCGTCGGTGTGAGAAAGAATTACTGTCGAATGAGCATCACATCCGCGAAGATTTGCAAGCTGCTCTATCGCGCGCTCGGCATCGGGGGAATTGACGGCGCATACGGAAAGTGCAACAAGCACCTCGTCGGTGTGAAGCCTTGGATTGTGATTGCCGAGATGCTCGACCTTCAGGTGCTGAATAGGCTCGATGATCTCGGGGGGCATAAGGTGCTGATCGTCGGGGATATCGGCAAGTGCCTTGATGGCATTGAGGAGCATTGCCGAGGTCGCGCCGAGGAGCTTCGAATTCTTACCCGTGACGATTCTTCCGTCAGGGAGCTCGATAGCGGCGGCAGGCTCACCGATCTCATCACGCTTTGCAATCGCGGCTGCAATAACGGGACGGTCCGCGGGCGAAGTCTTCGCCTGCTTCATCTGGATTTCGTGCTTGAACACGACCTCCTTAGATTCCTCACCGTTGCGTACAGCAACAAGAGAGTTATAATATCTTCTGACTATCTCGCGGCACGCGGCTTTACGGACGACTTCATCGTCGATAATGCAGTTTCCGACCATATTTACGCCCATATCGGTGGGGGACTTATAGGGGCAAGAGCCGTAGATCTTTTCAAAGGTTGCGGCAAGAACGGGATATATCTCGATATCGCGGTTATAGTTGACGGTCGTTTCGCCGTACGCCTCGAGGTGGAAATGGTCGAGCATATTATTATCGTTGAGATCGCTAGTAGCCGCCTCATAAGCAATGTTTACGGGATGGCTCAGGGGAAGATTCCAGATCGGGAATGTCTCAAACTTTGCATAACCCGCCTGAACGCCGCGTCGGTTTTCATTATATACCTGGGAGAGACAAACAGCCATCTTACCGCTTCCGGGGCCGGGAGCTGTAACGACGACGAGCTTGCGCTCGGTTTCGATAAAGTCGTTCTTTCCGTAGCCCTCCTCGGATACGATGTGCTCTATATCCGCGGGGTAGCCCTCGATAGGATAGTGACGGTATACCTTTACACCCAACGCCTCAAGCTTGGTGCGGAAGGTACGCGCAGCGGGCTGGGACTCATACATCGTCATTACAACACTTCCGACGTAAAGTCCGAAGAATCTGAAGATGTCGATAAGACGAAGTACATCGGCATCGTAAGTAATACCGAGGTCTCCGCGTTTTTTATTCTTCTCAATATCTCCCGCGCTTATAACGATGACGATCTCTGCCTCGTCCTTAAGCTCAAGGAGCATCTTCATTTTACTGTCGGGCTGGAAGCCGGGAAGCACGCGCGATGCGTGATTATCATCGTAAAGCTTGCCTCCGAACTCGAGATAGAGCTTACCGCCAAAGCGATCGATTCGCTCCTTTATATGCTGTGACTGCAGGCGCAGGTATTTGTCATTATCAAATCCGATCTGATGCATATTAACCCCCAAATTACGCCGTAAGGCGCAAAAATAACAATACATAATTATTATACTACAAATATTAGCTAAATGCAAGAGCGGATTTCAACTTTTATAATTTTTTTGAATAAAGAAAACCGACGTTCCGTGAAAGAACGTCGGCTATGTTCATATAAAAAGTATCAGCAAAAGGCATATAAGCAGTTCGCCATCTCGCATCGACTCGTCGGTGAAGATCAGGAAGATCACCCCGAGCAGCAAAAGCTCCTCAAGACCTATATTGCCGCCGAAAAGACTTCCGAGCCCCGCAAGTGAGGGCGGACGGCACACTCGGTTATGACATTCCTCCTCATGGTGGATCGATACGGGACTTTCCTCGCATTCCTCCCTTTTCTCGGGAATACACTCATCTTCTCTCCGCTCCTCGCACGTTGCCACCTCAGTCGCATACACGGGCGGCTCACGTCGTGCAGGAAATGGCGAAAACGCATTTCCGCTGTAATCGCGCGGGAGCTCTACGGTTATTTCTTCTCTGCCGTTTCTCTGTTGTCTCGAATACACGTTCAACCTCGCTTCGGTGGAATAAGATTTTCGGAAAGCTTCGATATACTGATCATATAGTCGATGGTGCGGCACCGGTGCTCGTTGCAAAAGGGCTTGAGCGCGGAAAGCAGAGCCGTTCTTCTGCCCACGCCTCCACCCGTGCCTTTACCGTCGCCCATACCGCCTATAAGTGAAAGGATTCCGTCCATATTCGGCGGTGCGGATGCGGGCTTTGCTTCGCCCTCAGGCGGTGCGCTCTTCTCCTGTGCGGGCGGCATATCCACGCCGACCGTTGAAGCGATCTGC
The DNA here is from genome assembly GCA_017387685.1 of Clostridia bacterium. Lineage (GTDB taxonomy): Bacteria > Bacillota > Clostridia > Oscillospirales > CAG-272 > CAG-390. The sequence goes on along the minus strand of JAFOEU010000041.1, from coordinate 12,841 downwards.
GACAAAAGCTCGGGGTTGCCGAGCAGCTTTGAAACCATCGCTCCGAGGTCGGGCGAGCCCTCGTTCATCTTCTGCCTCCCGAAAGCTTTTGACCAAGCTCCATAAGCTGTGCGTCACTCAAATTGGTGAGAGCACGGCGAACGCTCGTTATGTCGCCCTCGGTGACGTTGTAGCTCGCAAGATCGAGTCCGTAATCGCGGGCAAATTTGTTCACGAGAAATTTAAGCTGTGCATCATTCAGCGAAAGCAGGCGCGAAAGCGCGTTTCTGTCAAATTCCATTTAAAAATACCTCCGTTTCCGTCTTCATTACAGTATATGCGGAGAAAAATGATCCGTGAATTTTCAAAAACGGGTAGACAAATACATAAAATAATGTTATAATATATAATGTATGATTATTTTTAAGTGAGGTGGACACATTGAACGGTAAGATTCTTGTATTTTCGGATTCGCACGGATATTCAAATTATATGAATAAGGCGCTCGAAATGCATGATGATGCGGATATGATGATCCATCTCGGTGACGGAGCTTACGATCTCTCTCATCTTTTTCCCGAGCACCCGCAGCTGCCGCTCATTTTTATCGCGGGCAACGGTGAGGAGGGCGGTTGGATCAGAGTTGACCGCAAGCACGAGCCGCTGAAATTCGGCTTTACCGAATTTGCCGGAAAAAAGATTTTTATGGCGCACGGTCACCGCTACGACGTCAAATACGGGCTCTCACGCCTCATCGCGGCAGGCTACGAAAAGGGCGCGGATATAATTTTGTACGGTCACACGCATATACCGTTCAACCAGTATATCCCCGCGGGGACTTATCTCGACTATATCGGTGAAACCGACCGTCCCCTTCTCGTTTTCAATCCCGGAAGCATCGGCATGGGCCCCAATTACAGTTTCGGCGTTCTTGGATTTTCGGGCGGCGAGGTTCTCGCATCGCACGGTAAATTTTAATAAAGAATAAAATAAAAAAGGCACCTCCTCGGAGATGCCTTGATGAAGATCACACGGTAACGGGATCCTCGGTATTCTCTTCTTCAGTCTCAGCGTTTTCAAGTGCCTCGTGGAAAGCGGCGAGAACCGCACTCTCGAGTGCGCCGCGGAAGGCTGCGTTGATGGGGTGAACGATATCTCTGAAGGTATCGTCGGGGTTCTTACGGCTGGGCATTACGATAAAAAGCTTCTCTCTTGCGGAAATTACTTTGATATCGTGAACCGCAAGCTGATTGTCAAGAGTGACGGAAGCGATCGCCTTCATAGGTCCTTCGTCAAAAAGCTTTCTGATTTTTACATCGGTGATTTCCATTTTTAACTCCTTGGGTTCAATTTTTTAGTTAACAATTATAGTATACACTACTTTTGTGACGGATATTCAAACAAAATAAAATTTTTCTGTGAAAAGTGACAGCAAATTTAATTGAGTGTACTTTAATTTACAGAAATCAAGCCGATAACGGTCGGCAGAACGGAGACTTATATGTCTGTAAACAATACTCACTACGGCGCAAGGGCGATCGGCGAGATCCTTTCGGGCATCCGAAGCATCTACTTCATCGGCATCGGAGGCATAAATATGTCCTCTCTTGCCCATATATCACACATCCGCGGATACCGTGTCGGCGGCTCGGATCAGGCGCAGACCGCGCTGACCGACAGACTCACCGAGGCGGGCATCGAAATATTCTATTCGCATGAGGCAAGCCATATTGAGGGCTACGAGGCTGTCGTTTATACTGTTGCTATCGCACCCGATAACCCCGAATACTCGGCGGCGATCGCCAAGGGCATCCCCACCATCTCCCGCGCGGACTTTCTCGGATTCATTATGACGGGCTACCGCAACCGCATCGGCGTTTCGGGTATGCACGGCAAAAGCACCTGCACCTCGATGTGCGCCCTCTCCTTTATGCACGCCGGCGGTGATCCGACGGTTCTTTCGGGCGCAACGCTTGCCGAAATGGGAGGCGCATACCGCATCGGAAGCGGCGATCACTTCATCTTTGAGGCTTGCGAATATATGGATTCATTCCTCGATTTTAACCCGAGCATTGCGGTCATACTTAATATAGAACTCGACCACGTCGATTATTTCAAGAGCATCGCGCAGGTGCGCCGTTCCTTCTCGGACTACGCCGCGATCACTGGCCCCAATGGCTTTGCAGTTGTCAACGGTGATGACGAGAACGTCCGTCTTGCTCTGGCGAGCTACGTCGGCACTCCCGTCACGTTCGGACTCTCCGAAGGATGCGACTATACTGCCGAAAATATCGAATATATCTCGGGAATGGCATCCTTTGACATTTATTTCAGAGGCATCTATGCGGCGCACGTCAATCTTTCGGTTCCCGGACGGCACAATGTCTACAACGCCCTCGCTGCGTTTGCCGCGGCTATGCTCTGCGGACTTGATCCCGAGACGGTAGCAGAAGGTCTTTCGCACTACCTCGGCGCGGGCAGACGTATGGAATACAAGGGCAAATGGCAGGACGTTGACGTTTACGACGACTACGCTCACCATCCGACCGAAATATCCGTCACTCTCCGCGGCTTCCGCGATATGGGCTTCGGACGAATCTACTGCATCTATCAGCCTCACACCTACAGCCGCACCTCAGCACTTTGGGATGATTTTATCACTTCCCTCTCGACTGCGGACAGAGTTCTGCTCGTGGATATCTACGCCGCGCGCGAAACCGATAATCTCGGCGTAAGCTCTCTAAAACTCGCACGCGAGATCGGCACAAAAGCAAGCTACTGCGCAAGCTTTGACGAAGCACTCGATATCCTTGCCGCAGAGGTACGTCCCGGCGATGCCATCGTCGTAATGGGTGCAGGCAACGTCTACCGCATCTTCTCTCCCATGGGGCTTGCAAATGAATAACGCCGAGGGCTACAGTGCAATCGCGCACGTTTATGATATATTCAACGGAGACGTCGATTATGCATCCTGGGCGGATTTTGCTGAGGAATGCTTCGACCGTTTTCTCCCCGCGCGTCCCGAGCTCGTTCTCGACCTCGCTTGCGGTACGGGAATCCTGACCGCTATCCTTGCCGAGCGCGGATACGATATGACGGGCATCGATCTCTCCCCCGAAATGCTTTCGACCGCTCGCGAGAATTGCCCCGAGAGTGTCCTTCTGCTCTTGCAGGACATCACGGCGTTTGAGCTTTACGGAACGGTCGGCGCCGTTCTCTGCTCACTCGATTCGCTCAATCATCTGACCAAAAAGGGACAGCTTGAAAAGTGCTTTTCGCTCGTCCACAACTACCTCGACCCCGACGGTCTATTCATCTTCGATATGAATACCCCCGCGCGATTTGAACGGGAATACGGAAAGAATTCATATCAGCTTGAAGCCGAGACCGAGGACGGATGCGCAGTTTTCTGCAACTGGCAGAACGATTACTCCGAAAAGCGCGGAATATGCCGTTTTTCGCTGAGCGTTTTCACCGAAGAAGAGGCGGGCACCGAGATATACTCGCGCCGCGACGAGGAATGGCAGGAGCGTTGCTACACCCGCGCGGAGATCGAAGAAAAGCTCAAATCTGCCGGATTCGAGATCTGCGGCGTTTTTGGAAATACTAACTTCAAACGCACTTCAAAAACCGACTCAAAATTCTACTTTGCCGCAAGGGCAATAAAATAAAGGAATAATAAAATGGAAATCAAAAAATCAAAGGTGCTTCGCGCACTCTCACGCGACGGATCGGCGCGTATCACCGTTATCGATTCGCGCGATATAGTCAATACCGCACACGAATATCATAACACAAGCGCGACCGCGACCGCCGCGCTAGGCAGACTTCTCACCGCCGCTTCCCTTATGGGAATTATGATGGGAGAGGAAAAGGACACTCTTACCCTCACCCTTGCGGGCGACGGACCTGCGGGCAGAATCCTTGCCGTTTCCGATTGGCTTGGATGCGTTCGCGGATATATCACCAATCCCGACGTTGAGCTTCCGCTCAACTCTATCGGCAAGCTTGACGTAGGCGGTGCTGTCGGCGAGGGACTTCTCACAGTAGTCCGCGACAACGGCGACGGCGAGCCCTACAGCGGCTCGATCCCGATCACCACGGGCGAGGTTGCCGAGGATATCGCACGCTACTACGCGGAAAGCGAACAGCTCCCCACCCTTTGCGCACTCGGAGTGCTCGTTGACCGCGATCTTACTTGCCTCGCGGCGGGCGGAGTTATGATCCAGCTTCTTCCCTTCGCTGACGAGGAGATCATTTCAAAGATCGAAAAGAACGCTCCCGCGCTCTCTAACGTCTCCCGCCTCTTCGAGCAGGGACTTTCTCTTGAGGAGATCGCAAATATTGCGTTTGACGGCATCGAATACGACATCTTCGACGAAAACGAGGTCGAATACAAATGCACCTGCTCGCGCGAGAGAATGCTCCACGCCGTTGCCTCGCTCGGCGAAAAGGACGTCAAAAAGCTCCTCGACGAGCAAGAAGCCGAGGGCAAGCCCCGAGAGCTTGAGGTTACTTGCCGCTTCTGCAACGGAGCTTACGTTTTCGACGAAAAAGAGCTGCTCTGCGAGTGCGAAAATATAGGCAGATAAAATGCAAAAAGATCCGAAGCATCAAAGCTTCGGATCTTTTTTGATTATTCAGCCTTATCGTTCGTTTGAGTCGGAATTTCGATCTCGACACCTTCGCCGTCTACGGGTGCGGGCTCGTCTTCGGGAAGCTTTTTAAGCTTAAGTCCGTAAACCACACCGGAAATGAGGTAGTAAAGTACCCACGCGTGGAGAAGAATATCCATCACGGAATCGACGCCGACGCCGTAAATAAACAGCATATAGAGCGTGTCAAGCACAAACATAACCGCAGCGGTGATCATCCAGCCCGTCTTGAACTTCTTGGAAAGCATAAAGCAAAGGAAATATACAGCGAGAATAGCGATGGCAATACCAAGCATTATCGCAAGATAGCTGTCCGGGAAGAACTGTGCATCAGCGGGCATATCGGTATAAAACTCTTCGGGGAGCTTTCCCGTATAATATGCGCCGTCAATAGAAAGGCTGTACGGAATCGTTGCAGAGAAAAGGAAATAGCTCGATCCGCCAAGGAAAAGCATTACTATATTGATCAAGGTCATACCGATAACCAAAAGCAAGTTATATCTCGCGGACGTAAATTTCTGCTGATAAAGCGCGCGAGGCGCGACGGGTTTAACGTTTTTGTTCATAGTTATGATCCTTTCTTGATTGATAATTACATTATATCGTAAATTATTCTTTTTGTCAAGGATTTTTTTGATGAGTACAAATATTTTTCAATGCCTCGGGACAGACATCGCATCTCGGCGACTGTGCTCGACAAATATCTCTGCCGAAATCGACGAGGCGGTGGCAGGTATCGGTCTGATATTCGCTTGGGATCGCGTCTGTGAGAATGCGCTCAACCTTGACGGGGTCTTTAAGCTCCTCGGGATAAAATCCGAGTCTGCCGCAGATGCGTATGCAATGAGTATCCGCTACGATGCCGGGGATACCGAAGACGTCGCCGAGGAGAAGGTTGGCGATCTTTCTTCCGACGCCGGGGAATTCGCAGAGCTTTTCGACGTCGCGCGGCAATTCTCCGCCGTATTCGTCGCGAAGCTTAATGCAAGCCGCCTTGATCGACGCCGCCTTTGTGCGGTAAAGTCCGCAAGGACGGACGATATTTTCAATATCCTCAAGCGGTGCGTCGGCGAGGTCGGTAAGTGTCGGATATTTTTCAAACAAGTCTTTGCAAACTATATTGACTCGCGCATCGGTGCATTGGGCGGAAAGTCTGCCCATTACCATCAGCCGCCAAGCCTCGCCGCCTCCCCAATCAAGGGAGCAAGCGGAGTCGGGATAGAGCTTCCCGAGTTCGGCGGCAACGAGCGTTCCGCGCTCGGTATCGGGTTTCTTTGTTTCTTTTTTCATTTTCATTCAATTGACAGTTTTCTGTCAGTCACGGGTTTTGATTTTGAGGTATAATATAGCCAAGTCGGGTACACCTTGAAAGGAAATATAAAATGACTTGGGAAATTCTGACGGGTCTTATGACCCTTTGCGGCTCGCTTATCGCGGTCTTTAAGATCGTGGCAAGGCTCAACCGCACGCTGACCTCCCTTGAAGACGCCGTTCACAATCTCAACGAGAGCGTTCACACGCAATCCGAGAAGAACCGCGTCTTTTACGAGAAGATCGGCGACCACGAAACGCGTCTCTGCCTGCTTGAGGTAGAGGGCAGAAAGGAGGGCGGAAATGGGAATTGATTGGAAGCGTAAGCTCGCCTCGCGCAAATTCTGGGCGGCGCTCGCAGCATTCGTCGGCGCTGTCGCGGTCTTTTGCGGCGCGGGAGAATCGGTGATAACCGAGGTGACCGCAATAATCTCCGCCGCGGGAGTTCTCGTCGCATACATCCTCGGAGAAGCGATGGTTGACAGTAAATCAGATGACGGCGAGGACGGAGAATAATCCTAAAGCTTCGGCTGTTGCGAAAGCAACAGCCGAGTTTTTTAATTTAAGGAAGCTTCTGGAAGGTCTCAATGGACTTCTGAATAGCCTTTTTGGTCATAGGAGCATTACCCTTGATGATCGTGGTGATCGAGTTACCCGCAGAGATAGCGTCCTGAACGGTGGTCTTAAAGCCACCCCAGGAGAGGATCTCGGCGTAGTCGGAGGAAACGCTTGTAGTAATGATATCGAGCATCGCCGCGCTCTCCGCGTCATCAACGTATCTGCCCTTGAGGCATACGTCATAGTAAGCGGGAACAACGGTCTCAACAGACTCGATAGCCATCGCCTCTACCATAAAGGATGCGAAATCGAGCTCGTTATCCTTGGTAGTGGTCGGGAAACAGATGACGGTGTTACAGTAACCGGTGGTATACTGATGATAGTTCTCCTGATCTGCGGTATACTTGGGCATCGGGATGATACCGAAGTTGAGGTCATAATTCAGACGGAGAGTTTCCGCGTGGTTGAGAACCTCTGCCCAGAAGAGAGAGTTTCCGTTTCCGAAAAGGTCTCTGATATCCTGGTCTGCACCGAGATATACGCCGTCGTTGCCCGCGATCTTCTCGGTGAGGTAGTTGACAACGTCGATGAATCTGGGATTGTCTGTAACAGCAAGGTAGGGGAGATCGTCCGCATCCTTCTGAACGAGCATTTCGCCCGACGCCATAGTCATCATAAAGCCGAAGGTGACCTGTGCGGATGCGCCGTAAACGTCGTTAAGAGTGGGGACGCCGTCGCCGTCATCTCTCTTTGCAACTTCAACGTACTCAAAGAACTTCTCATATACCCATTCGTTTCTGTCAACGAGATTATATATCGTCTCAAGCTGAAGGGCTTCGATCATATCCTTATTAAAGAACATGGTACGGATAGCACGGTCATCGGTCGTGGTGATCGCGCCGGTAGCGATATACTGTCTGCCGCCGATGGACCAAGCCTTATTGGAGGACTGAGTCCACCACTGCCCCTCAAGGTTGATATTCTCGATCTCGGTGAGATCGAGCAGATAACCCGACTGGGATGCAAACGCCGCGTCGGCAAGTCCCATATAGAGCACCTGATAGGACGTATCGCCCGAGGAGATGCGGTTGCCTACCTGATCGCGGAAGGTGATGTTGCCGCTTTCCTGCTCCGCGATGGTAATGCCGTACTTTTCGGAAATAGTGGAATTTCTCTTGTAGATAGCATCGTTAAGAACAGTTCCGTTGATATCCTCGGCGGAAATGTCGCTTCTCCAAGGACCGTTATAAATACGGCTGAAGAAGGTGAGCGTTTCACCCGTGTAATCACGGATACCGAGAATGTTTTCCGCGTTGATAGCGGTGGTCTCGGCTTCGGTGCTGACGGGCTCGTCAACGTTTGCCTCGGTCTGTGCGGGGGCTGTGGTCTCCTCAACGGAGCCGGTCTCTGCACAGGCAACAGCCGTAAAAAGCATCAGGATCACAAGGCTGAGAGATGTCAAACGAATAAGTGTTTTTTTCATAAATCAAACTCCTAAAATTTATCAGTTGAGCTTACGGAAATCCTCGAGTGCCTTATTCATAAGCTTCTCGGCAGCAATTGAATTCTTCTTGAGAATACTTGCGATGGGAGATCCCGAGGTGATCGCGCTCTGAACAGTGGAATGGAAGCCGCCCCAACCGAAAATCTCTGCGAAATCGGTTGCAACGTAGTTGGTAACGATATCAAGCATATAAGCGGATTCCGCATCGTCTACGTATCTGCCCTTAAGACAAACGTCGTAGTAAGCGGGCTTAACGGTAGTGATAGATTCGATAGCCATCGCCTCAACGAGGAAGGTGGACATATCGAGAGTGTCGCCTTTTGCGACGTTAGGGAAGCAGATAACGGTGGTATTTCTGCCGGTGGAGTACTGATAATAGTTCTCCTGCTCGGAATTATACTTGGGCATCGGGATGATACCGAAGTTTACTTCATATCCCGCACGCATGGTCTGCGCCTCAGCAAGAACCTCCGCGTAGAAGAGGGATTGCTTGTTGCCGAAAAGCGAGCTGACAGTCGCACCTTCGCCCTGATAGAGCGCGGTATTACCCGAAATCTTTTCAGTAAGGTAGGTTACAACGTCAATAAAGCGGGTAGCGTTTTCGTTAGCGGCAATGATGGGATAATCCTCTGCATCCTTGCCTACGAGCATCTCACCCGAGCCCATAGTCATTACAAAGCCGAAGCCCTGTGCACAAGCACCGAAGGTGTCGGTGAGTCCGACCTGTCCGTCGCCGTCATCCTTCTTTGCGATCTCGGAATACTCGAAGAATTTCTCGTAAACCCACTCGTTATCGTCAACGAGGGCATAGATGGTCTTGAGATTATGCTCCTCAATTATATCCTTGTTGAAGAACATAGTACGGATCGCCTGGTCATCGATTGTAGTGATAACGCCGGTTGCGAAATACTGCGCGCCGCCGATGGACCAAGCCTTATTAAGCGACTGTGTCCACCACTGACCCTCAAGGTTGATATTTTCAAGCTGAGTCATATCAAGGAGGTAGCCGCGCTGTGCCGCGGTTGCGGCATCCGAAAGGCCGAGGTAAGCGGCTCCGACGTTGCTGTCGCCCGAGGAGATGACGTTCACAAAATCATTAAGACAGTCGCGCATACCGCTTTCGATCTGCTCGATATTACAGTTATAAAGAGCGGAGATCTTTGCGTTTCTTCTGTAGATCGCGTTGTTAACGATCGTTCCGTCCTCTTCCTTCACGATGAGGTCACTTGACCAAGCACCGTTGTATTTACGGGAATAGAACAAAAGTGTCTCACCGCCAAAATCCGCAGGACCGAGAATATTCTCGGCATTGATCTCGGTGGTTTCGGGTTCTGTAGCGGCTGCGGTATCACTAATCGCATCTGTCTGCGCAGGAGCGGTAGTATCTTCACCCGAGCCGGATTCGGCACAGGCAACTGCGGATGCAAGCATCACCAGCAAGAGGAATAAAGAGGTCAGACGGATCAATGTTTTTTTCATAACCTATTCTCCCGATTATTAATTATATCAGTTGAGCTTCTGGAAATCCTCGATAGCCTTCTTCATAAGCTTTTCAGCAGCAACGGAGTTCTTTTTGAGGATACTTGCGATGGGAGAGCCCGAGGTGATAGCACCCTGAACGGTGGAGTGGAAGCCGCCCCAAGCAAAGATCTCTGCAAAGTCGGTTGCAACGCTGGTGGTAACGATATCAAGCATATAAACGGATTCTGCATCATCTGCGTATCTGCCCTTAAGACAAACGTCATAGTAAGCGGGCTTTACGGTGTTGACGGACTCTACTGCCATTGCCTCAACGAGGAAGGTGGACATTTCAAGAAGGTCACCGGTTGCAACGTGAGGGAAGCAGATAACGGTAGTATTTCTACCGGTGGAGTACTGATAGTAGTTCTCCTGCTCGGAGTTGTACTTAGGCATCGGGATGATACCGAAGTTGATCTCATAGTTGGTACGCATGGTCTGCGCGTGCATAAGTACCTCTGCATAGAAGAGGGACTGGTTGTTACCGAAGAGGTCACGGATAACCTGATCGTCGCCCTGATAGATTGCGGAGTTACCTGCGATCTTTTCGGTGAGGTAGGTTACAACGTCAATAAAGCGGGTTGCGTTCTCGGTAGCTGCGATAACGGGATAATCGTCAGCATCCTTGCCTACGAGCATTTCGCCCGAGCTCATGGTCAGCATAAAGCCGAGGGTGTTCTGTGCGCATGCGCCGAAGGTATCGGTGAGGGAAACCTGTCCGTCGCCGTCATCCTTCTTTGCGATCTCGGAATACTCAAAGAACTTCTCGTATACCCACTCGTTATCGTCAACGAGATCGTAGATGGTCTTGAGATTGTGCTCTGCGATGATGTCCTTGTTGAAGAACATGGTACGGATAGCCTGGTCGTCGATAGTGGTGATCGCACCGGTTGCAAAATACTGCGCGCCGCCGATGGACCAAGCCTTGTTGAGCGACTGAGTCCACCACTCGCCCTCAAGGTTGATGTTGTCAAGCTGAGTCATATCGAGAAGGTAGCCGCGCTGTGCTGCGGTTGCGGCATCGGAAAGACCGAGATAAGCTGCGCCGACTGCGCTGTCGCCCGAGGAGATGACCTTTACGAAATCGTCAAGGCAGTCGCGCTTGCCGCTTTCGATCTGCTCGAAGTTAACGGAGTAGAGCGAAGAAAGCTTCGCGTTTCTCTTGTAGATAGCGTTGTTAACAACGGTGCCGTCCTCTTCCTTTACGATGAGGTCACTCGACCAAGCGCCGTTATACTTACGGGAGTAGAAGGTAAGAGTCTCGCCGCCAAAATCGTTGGGACCGAGGATATTCTCGGCATTGATCTCGGTGGTTTCGGGAGTCGAAGCCGCTGTTTCGTCGCCGCCGACAACGGGCGCCGCGGTGGTTTCGTCAACAGGATCTTTAGTCGTATCCGCGCAAGCAACTGAACTGAGCAGCATTGCCATGAGAAGTGCGAAGGATACAAGACGGATAAATTTGGTTGTCATTTTGATTTCCTCCAAAAGTTAATAGATAATATAATTTTATCACATAGCATATAAAAAGTCAAGCATATTATTAAAATAATAAATATTTATCGAATTATTGCAGATTAAGGCAAGGAAAAATCGCAAAAGGGATTTACAATCGACAAATTTTGTGATATAATAAATTGGTATGACTTTACACCGATATTACTATGATAGGAGATACATAAAAATGTCCAAGACCTTTATCGTTGAAACCTCGGCTCGTCACTGCCACCTCACCGCAGAGGCAGTAGAGATCCTTTACGGCAAGGGCGCAGAGCTCATCGTCAAGAAGATGCTCTCCCAGCCCGGTCAGTTTGCTTGCGCAAACGAAAAGCTTACCGTTGTCGGCCCCAAGGGCAGCCTCGCTATGAGCGTTCTCGGCCCCGTTCGTCCCGCAAATCAGGTTGAGCTTTCCTTCACCGATGCTCGCGCACTCGGTATCGTTCCCCCCATCCGTGAGAGCGGCGACACCGCAGGCACCCCCGGCCTCAAGCTCGTTGGTCCCGCCGGCGAGATCGAGATCGCTGACGGCGCGATCGTTGCAAAGAGACACATCCATATGACTCCCGCAGATGCAGAGGAGCTCGGCGTTTCCGATAAGGAGATCGTTGCAGTTAAGCTCAACACCGCTCGTCCCGTTATCTTCGAGGACGTTGTTGTTCGCGTTAACCCCAACTTCGCACTTGCTATGCATATCGACACCGACGAGTGCAACGCAGCTGCTGCATTCGGTGCAGTAGAGGGCGAGATCGTAAAGTAAGCCGATGAAGATCCTGTTTCAGGGCGACAGCATAACCGACGCGGGCAGAGATAAGAGAAATTATCACGACCTCGGCGCGGGTTATCCCAAGTTCGCCGCACAGCACATCCGCGAGGCTTTTCCCGAGACCGACTTTGAGTTCATCAACTTCGGCATCAGCGGAAACCGCACCTGCCAGCTTTTCGACAGACTTTACACCGACGGTATCGCATTCGAGCCCGACATCATTTCGATCCTTATAGGAATCAATGACGTATGGCATCGCCACGGTTCCGGCCAAATCGCAACCACCGACCTTCAGGTCGAAACCAACTACCGCGCGATCCTTGAGCGTCTTAAGAAAGAGACAAATGCAAAGATCGTTATGCTTGCTCCCTTCCTTCTCGACGACGAGGCAAAGGAAGATTGGAGAGGCGAGGTAGATCGCATCATCGCGATCGTTCGTAAGCTCGCTGACGAGTTTGCAGACGTTTATATTCCTCTCGACGAGCACTTCGCCGAGGCGCTTAAGACTCAGCCCGAGCCCAAGTTCTATTCCGGCGACGGCGTTCATCCCAACGATCAAGGCAGAGCCTTTATCGGCAAGCTTTATGCGGACGCGGTAAGACCTCTTATCGAAGCCGCAAAATAAACACGAAAAAATTAAAATCAAAGGAGATAAAACCAATGAGCAACGTAAGTGAATGCCCTTACGCACAGAGCCATGAAGTGGCTGAAATGTGCGTAGTTAAGAAGGGCTGCGATCACGGCCCCGCACCCATTCCCGAAGAGGGCAAATGGATCCAGGCAAAGCAGATCACCGATATTTCCGCATACACCCACGGTGTGGGATGGTGTGCACCCCAGCAGGGAGCTTGTAAGCTTTCCCTCAACGTCAAGAACGGTATCATCGAAGAGGCTCTCGTAGAGACCATCGGATGTTCCGGTATGACTCACTCCGCAGCTATGGCTGCTGAGATCCTCCCCGGCAAGACTCTCCTCGAGGCTCTTAACACCGACCTCGTTTGCGACGCTATCAACACCGCAATGAGAGAGCTTTTCCTCCAGATCGTTTACGGCCGC
>JAFOEU010000040.1 GCA_017387685.1 Clostridia bacterium | reverse complement strand
CCAATATTCCTCCTTAGCTCAGTCGGTAGAGCACCTGACTGTTAATCAGGTTGTCGCTGGTTCGAGCCCAGCAGGGGGAGCCAAAAAAGAAACCAAGGAATTCATTCCTTGGTTCCTTTTTTCGTTTCTTTATGGCGACGAACCACTGCTGTTTGCTCTGCAAACAGCAAAGTTTGCGGTAGTAGGTATATTCGAATCTGCACAAAATTCATCCGCAAACGGTGGTTCAGAGCCCAGCAGGGGGAGCCAAACAAAAAGCACATCGCGCAGCGGTGTGCTTTTTGTTATCCAAGCCGCAGGCTTGGTATGTCATCACGCGCCCGCGTGTATATCATCGCCGAAGGCGTATCTCATCACCGAAGGTGCATTATTCCTGCGGCTTGATGATATACAACACTTCGTGTCGATGATATACAATTCCTTCGGAATTGATGATATACACGCCTGAGGCGTGATTTGTTGCTACTTTACTATAATATGTGCTGTTGACACCTTCGGCGGCAACTGGGTTAATCCAGGTTGTCTCCTATATTATCCGCACTCTCTTCGCTTGAGTTCTGTTGACTTTTCGATTTCCTTACCTTAATTCAGATGAAATTCCGTGAAAATATATTTTAATTTCAGTTTATTTTGTCCTTGATCACGTCTCGGTTTGAATATTTTGTGGTGCGCTGACTCCCCACCCTAACCCTCCCGCGCGCGGGAGGGGATATTCTTTCTACAAAATGAAAATTCCCTCCGTAAAATTCTATCTTTTGTCTTCTTCACTTCTTTAGACCTCTGCGCGCTTGCCATCACTAACGCCCCACCTGTCCTTATCTCATCGACATCCCTAAGTCGGATCAGCTGAACTCCAAACTGTGGTTATATGATGCTAATGATAGAAAAATTCCCTTGTCAGTTGAATGGTATTCAAAGAAGAAGTTATTGAAAAGATGTTAACTATGTGATATAATATTATCACAGCAAGGCGCCGCTGAAATATTATTCAAGAGGTAACCACAATGGATTTAAGAATAGGTGAAAATATTCGCAAACATAGGCGAGATATGAACCTTTCGCAAGAGGTTTTAGCAGAAAGATTAGGAGTAAGTTTTCAGGCTGTTAGTAAATGGGAACGAAATGAAACTTATCCGGATGTAACTTTGCTTCCTGCTATTGCCAACTTTTTTCACATTTCTGTAGATGAACTTTTGGGAACGCATGAAATCAACGAGGCGGAAGAAATCAATGCAATCGTTGCAAAGTGCCACGAGCATGATACCCATTATGAAGGTAAGAAGCTCATAGAAACTGTTGAGGAAGGTCTTAAGAAATTCCCTAATAATTTCAAATTGCTTTCGTGGTATGCTTATGCCATTCAGAACAAGAATCCAGAAAAATGTGTTGAGACTTGCAAGTATATTCTTGATAACTGCACCGATCAGAGCGTGCGTAATTGGACTCAGTCGAATCTATGTTACGGATATTTCAAGAGCGGAAATCGTGACAAGGCGATAGAGTGTGCAAGACAGCTTCCCGGATATTATGATACATGGGAAGAAAGCCTTCGACACTTTCTTGACGGAGATGAATTGAAGCAGCATATTCAAGATCATATTGTTATTACGCTTGCTTACGAGTTTTGGTATTCGATGTACAAACTGACAAAGTTTTACTCTCCTGCCGAGCAGATCAAGCTTTTTGAAAAAAGTAATGCTGTTTATGACGTGATATATGAGACCGATGATATTCCTTTCAAGCTGAGCAGAAAAATGTACAATTATCAAGTTATGGCTGAGATATGCCTCGAAAACGGAATGGCGGAAGATGCATTCGAATATATGCGCGCCGCTGCGGAGTGTGCGATGGTACACGATAATCTTCCTCAAGTGGTTAACTCCGAGGCTCTGCTCTTTAATTGTCATCCTTATGATCGTCAATGGGAAAGAAAAGCTGATTTAAAGCTCTGCGAGGAACTTATGCACGATTTTGAGACGGATGAAGACTATTCGCTTATCAGGGAAACAGATGAATATAATGAAATCGTGAAGATGATGAAGCAGTAAGATATATATGATTTTACATCTCTCTCGCCGTCCCCCGAGGGTGCAAAATGTACCGGAATTCCAATGTTAATGAAATGGTGAAGAGATGTTTTAAAATTTTCCCAAGAAAATTATTTTACATTCAGCTTTTTCGAATATTCACTAAATATTTGAATTGTAATTTGTACTTTGATCACAACAAAAAGCAGATCGCAACAGCGGTCTGCTTTTTATTTTACTTGAAAACTTGCCCTTTGCTACATACAGAGTTCGGCAGTCGATTATTTCTAACCAACTAAAAACAGTCAGCCTCTCAATCACAAAGCTTTATAAGCTCGTCAATGTCAAAGGTTGCATATTTAATATCGCGGTAGAGTCCGATCTCGGGGCCTGACTCCCAGGCGCAGAGAAGTTTTCCGCCTTTTGTGACGCAGAGCGCGGAGTATGCGGCAAAGACTCCCTTATCGCATACTTGCTTGATGGCTTTATAGGTCTTTCCGCCGTCGGAAGACGCGTAAAGCATAAGTGCTTCGCGGACGCCCCAATGCTGCGGAGTGCCCGTGCGGAAGTAGTCTGTCGCAGCTCCAAGCGCGCCCGTGGGAGAGGTGAAGAAGATATATTCCTTACCGTCAACCTCTGCTATGGCAAATCCCGCGTGACACAGGGGATCAAAAAGTGTATCAACGGTTGCACTTTCATCAAGCGTATCGCCTCCGTCATAGCTGAATGACTGAATACGTTGGTTCGCAGGGAAACCGCTCTGATTGCGGCAGTTGTAAACAAGTACTCCGTCGCCCCGCTCAACGATAACGCTTTCGCTTGCGCCGAGATAGTTTTCAAGCGCCGCAACTCTCCAGCTTTCGCCAAAATCGTCCGAAACGATAAGATGAGCACGGAATTCATTTTTTCCGTTGTTCAGACTTGCATCATTGCAAGGCACGATCAGTCTGCCGTTGAGGCGGTTATCCTTTTGTTTTTCGAGCTGAATTCCGATGCCGGGGGAAGGACAATGCTGAATTGTCCAATTTGCGGGAGTGTTTTTGACGGTTATTTCACGGTAATCGCCCCACGTGCGGCCGCCGTCGGTGCTTTTATTCATCCAAAAACGCTCATAGGTGTGCCCTAAAATCTGATCGTCTTCGGCGAGAAGTCGATCTTCCTCGTATCCCGGCTTCCAATGTCTTGTGCGGGCAATAAGAATGAGCGTGTCGTGCAGTTTGTCATAAATCGGGATGCCGCCCTCGCAGGGAGCTCCGTCATAGCAAAGAAACTGCATCTCTCCCCACGTCTTTCCGCCGTCGTGCGAGCGCATCATAACCGTGCCGCCGATTTCCTCGTCTTTTTGAGAACCGAATTTCATACAGAAAAAGTAGAGGAGGGTTCCGTCATTCAGCTCGATAAAGTTCGGGCAGCGGACCGCAAACGGTACGAGCTCCGCCGAGGGCTTGCCGTGCATATCGGGAATGATTATTTTCATACCTTTGGGAGTTAGTGTTTCGAACGCCATCATAATCCTCCAAAAACAATAGTCAATGAATGTAGTATACCATATCAACGCCGTTTTGTCAATATCAAACGCCGCAAAGAAGTAGGTCGAGTAGTTAATGTTGCTTGACATTCATTTTTGTTTGTGGTATAATTAATTTATTAAAGCTTAATATTTCACCAAATGGAGGCAAAATATGAAAGTTCCCGTGAGCTTGATCGTTGACGATCCCGCGCCTATAATTTCCGTTTATTATGAGCATGTTGCACGCAGAACTACTTCGGACGGCAGACCGATTATTCCGACTTTTCCGAATGATTTTCTTGACCAATTTTGCGATATCGTGGAAAAGCACGGAATCAAAGGAAAATTCTCCGTTATTCCGATGCCGGGAAATAAAGGAGATATTGTTAACGGTCTGGATGGCGTCAGCAGGGAAGATCTTGACGAGTGGCTCGATACCGTCAAAGCGCGCGTGTTGCCGCACTTTACCGTCGGCCCCGAGATGCTAACGCACCATAAGGCGGTCGACCTTGAGACCGGTGAGGCACTTTCGATGAATGAGCGCGATTGGGCGTCCACTCAGGACAGAACGACGCTGACTCCGTATATCTCCAAAGCACTTGCGATTTTGAAGGATGCCGGATTTTCCCCCATCGGTGTCACCTCGCCGTGGGATTTCGGAATTGAGGTTGAGGACGAATACGAGGCGGCGATCTCGCGGGCTGTTTATGAGACGAGCGGATCGAAGGAAGCGTGGTTTTTCCTGCGCCAGCTTCGTAACGTGCCGAAGGCAAGGCCTTGGGTGGCACTTTCGGAGGAGGGAAGAACGCTCGTTGCCATTCCCGGTACGCTAAAGGATTCCACCTGGCAGACGATCAGCTGCCCCGAAGTGAGTGACGAATACGTCAGCCGCGTTGCCGATGAGATCATCACGGCGGACGGCAAAGAGGGCGAATTTGTCCGCACGCTTTCGAGCGGCGGATATCCCATCATCCTGTCACATTGGCAAAGCCTGATGTCGAACGGTCTTCGCACCGGACTTCGTGTTCTTGACGAGATCGCGAGCAGAATCAATAAGCACTATGCAGACAAGGTAGAGTGGATGAGCTTTGAGGAGATAATGCGTTTTGTGATCGCCAACCCCGAGGAGCATCCGATACCCGAATGCCGCAAGGCGTAAATGAAAGGATATATAATAAAATGGAAGAAATTATGAGAGATATGTACGTTGTGGTCACCGACTACGTTAAACCGAACACGGGCGAGGACGTTTCCGATGCTCTGCAGGAGCTTATTTTGTCGAATCCCCAAAGAACGATATTCTTCCCCGACGGTGAATATCTGCTTTCCAAGCCGATCTGCACTCCCGCGAATCCCGCGCACGCGGTTTCCCTCAAGCTTGCGACCTTTGCAAAGCTCAAGGCGATGGATTCGTGGACGGAGAAGGAAGCGGTGGTTCGCATCGGTGCGGCAGAGCCGTTCAACACCATCTATATTCCCGGCTCGAACTATTATTTCGAGGGCGGCATCATCGACGGAAACGGCAAGGCAAACGGTATTTCGATCGATTCGGGCAGAGAGACCTCGATCCATCACGTTTCCATAAAGAATACCGAGATCGGTATCCACATCAAGTGGGGCGCGAACAACCGCTCGTCCGATGCCGACGTCTTCAATGTAAATATTGTCGGAAATCATTCAAAGACCTCAGTCGGCGTTCTTCTTGAGGGACACGACAACACGCTCACGAACATGCGTATAGCGGGCGTTCACACGGGTATTCAGGCGGACAGCGGCGGAAACGTTTTCCGCAATCTCCATCCGCTCTACACCTACGGCGGCGAGCTTGCCGAGGACGAGAATTTCCTTACGAGCGTCGCGTTTATGGACAGATGGAACGATAACTATTACGATATTTGCTACAGCGACCAGTTCTGCACGGCGTTTTCGATGCAGTCGAGCTCGCGAAATATCTATACGAATTCCTATATTATGTGGTATACCAGCCGCGGCGGTGTCGAAAATGCGTTCAAGGTTGACGGAAAGTTCAATTCGGTAGTCAGAACTCCCCGCATCAACTTCCACAACGACACGACCAATGCGCTCCTCACCGTAACCGAGGAGGGCGGTTCGGGCATCATCGAAAATCCGATGCTGAATCACGAGGAATATATCACCGATCAGACCTATAAGGAGTACCTCACGGGCATCGTGATCACTCCGAAGAAGTGATGAACAAAGTAGGGCTATAGACTTTATTGGGATTTTGATTTGATGTGTTGGATTGGTAACATCAATAATGATCAAATGATAGAATAATGTGATTTTATTAGCGTTGTTTTTCTATACTATTTGTTTGATGTGACTGAAAAGAATCATATTTATGTTATAATTTGAATTAATAATAAGTTGATCTTGTTGACTTGGCAAAGGAGCAATAATGGATATTCCGAAAAGATTAGTGCCTTATGGTAATTCTGAATATGAGGTATGTGAATGGGCAATAGAGGATGTGAATAAATTGGGTTTGGAATTTGACGAAGCATATATATCCTACTTATTGACCAATCAAAGTCCTTGGAGTTCGTGGAGTCTTACGGTATTAGCTAGTATAGATATTTTGAATCGAAAACACATAGGAAAAGGATCTACTTTGGGACGCGTTGTTTCTATTGATAGGAACGGATCAATTATTGCGTGTTTTGAAAATTTATTTGATGCTGTGATGGGCACGTTAAATAGTAATTATACATATTCTTTTGAAAAAGTGTATGATTGTTCCAATCTTCCTCAAAAGCAAGTATATGATTTTTTTGGATTGAAAATCAAAGTTAAGAGTTTTGATGAATGGGATGATATCATTGGAAACCTTAATAAAACTATACGCCGATGTAAAAATAGATATTTTGGAAAAAACAAAATTTTCCGAGAGATGTATAATGAAGGTGTTTCATCACGAATGTCATATGATGACTATGTGATTAAAGGTATACGTTGGGACTGCTTTAATTTTGGTCAATTTCTGCGTGGATTAAATAATGTCAGCTCTGAATCAATTGGCAGAAATAGTGATTTGGAATCAAAATGTACTCAACATAATATAGAAAAATGTAATGATTACGAGGTAAGATTAAATAACCTTTTCGAAAGATATTCTATAGATGGGACGGTTGCTTTTAAAAAAATGTATGATCTAAATGAAGTTCGAGGGAGGACAGGAATTTACATACTGTGTTTTCCGCAAATTAAAGGTTGTTATGTGGGTAAAACTACTAAATGTTTCGCCAGGCGCATACCGCAGCATTTTACAACTCCGAACTCTGCATTTGATAGGAAATATTGTCCTGATGATGTAAAGGAAATATTTGTATTACAGTTGTATGAAACGCAATTTATGGTTGATGCTATAGAATCTGACTGTATCGCTAGTTTAGGTAGTGAAATTTGTTTGAATGCAGTAGCAGGTGGAGAAAGCATTGATTTTATTAAATCAGAAAGATATGATTCAAACAAATATCAGATAGATTTGGATTTAGTCAAATGGGCGTCGCAAGATTCAATTAATATAGCTAATTATTTAAAAGAGTGCAGATTTTCTCAAAATTAACTGCTAGTAAATCAAACCGAAAGGCTACGATGTTATGACCAAATATGATGTTTTAAGGCAATATTTCGGCTATTCGAGCTTCCGCGAGGGGCAGGACAGCCTGATCGATGAGATTATATGCGGCCGCGACGTGCTCGGCATTATGCCGACGGGTGGCGGCAAGAGCCTTTGCTATCAGATCCCTGCGTTGATGTTCCGCGGCATAACCTTCGTCGTTTCGCCGCTGATCTCGCTGATGAAGGATCAGGTCATGGCGCTCAAGAGCGCGAACGTACCCGCCGCTTATATCAACAGCTCGCTGACTTATAATCAGCTTTTGAAGGTCTATGACAACCTGCGCGCGGGAATGTATAAGATCGTGTATATCGCCCCCGAGCGGCTTGAAGCGGAGGGCTTTCGCGATCTCGCGAGCGCTCTTGATATCGCTATGATCGCGGTCGACGAGGCGCATTGCGTTTCGCAATGGGGCAACGATTTCAGACCGAGCTATCTGAAAATTGCGAGATTTATTTCCTCCTTGCCGCACCGTCCCGTGGTTGCGGCGTTTACCGCGACGGCAACCGAGCTCGTGCGCGACGATATTACCGAAAAGCTCGCGCTTTGTGCGCCTTTCCGCATAGTCACGGGCTTTGACCGACCGAATTTGAATTTTGAGGTGCATTCGCCTCGGCAGAAGAAGGATGCGCTGATCGACCTTATCCGTCAGCGGCACGATAAAAGCGGCATCGTTTACTGCCAGACACGAAGAAACGTTGAAAAAATATGCGATCTTCTGAATGAAAACGGTTTTGCCGCAACGCGCTATCACGCGGGACTCGACGACGTTGAGCGCGTGCGGAATCAGGAGGATTTCGTTTACGATCGCAAGAATATAATGGTCGCCACGAACGCGTTCGGAATGGGAATCGACAAGTCGAACGTGTCCTACGTCATCCATTTCAATATGCCGATGAGCCTTGAGGCTTACTATCAGGAGGCGGGCAGAGCCGGGCGCGACGGTGCGCCCGCGGACTGCATCCTGCTATATTCGCCGAGCGATATTCAGACGGCGAAGATGCTGCTCGAAAATTCGGATATCCCCGAGGACGCGGACGAGGAATTCGTTGAGCTCCAGCGATCGCTTGATTACGAGCGGCTTGAGCGAATGATCGCGTACTGCAAGCACACGGGCTGTCTGCGCGGCAATATTCTCGATTATTTCGGCGAGGAGCACGGTGAGGAATGCGGAAATTGCCTCAATTGCCGAACCACCTTTATCGAGCGTGACGTCACCACAGAGGCGAAAAAGATACTTTCATGCATAAAGCGCGCCAAGGACAAGCTCGGATTTTCGGTCGGAATGGCGCTGATCGTCCGAACCCTCCACGGAAGCCGCGACAAGCGGATCGGTGAGCTCGGTCTTGACCGGATCAGTACTTACGGAATTATGTCGGAGGAGAGCAGAAGCTTTATAAATGACGTGGTCAACCACCTTTGCACGCTCGGTTATATCGGAAAGAATACCGAATACGGCTCGGTTTTTATGACCGAGCTGGCGAACGATATCCTTTTCGGCGGCGTGACGGTGACGATGAAGTTCAAGGAAGAGCGGCGCGTGCCGAAATCGGATAAATCCGCCTCCGTTTCGGAGAAGACGGTTACGGATTCGGGACTTTACGAGCATCTGCGGAAGCTTCGAATGGAGATCGCAAACGAACAGGGCGTGCCCGCGTATATCGTTTTCACCAATGCCACACTCGCCGATATGGCGGCGAAAAAGCCGCTCGATATGGGGGAATTTCTCTGCGTTTCGGGCGTCGGAGAACAAAAGGCGCGAGCATACGGCGCGAGGTTTATCAAGGCGATAGGTGAATATATTCACGGGAATGTTTAATAACGAGGTAATAACAATGAAATACGATATAGTGATCGCCGGTGCGGGTCCCGCGGGAATCGGCGCGGCTTTGGAGGCGGCTCGTTCTGGCTTGAAGACCGCATTGATCGAGCGCTACGGATGTGTCGGCGGAAATCTGACTCAGGGCTACGTCGGACCTCTGCTCGGAAAGGTCTGCGAGGGTACCGTTGCCGAGGAGATCGAGGCGGCGATCTGCGCGAAGCGCGGTGCAGTTCCCGATTTTGAAAAGGCTAAAATCGCGCTGACCGATATGCTTGATCGCGCGGGAGTTGATGTTTTTCTGCAGACCTCGGTTGTCGGCTCGGAGCGAGTCGGCGAGCGGATCGAAAAGATACAAACTGCGGGAAAATTCGGTAATATTTCGTTCGAAGCTGAGGTGTTCGTCGATGCAACGGGCGACGGCGATCTCGCGGTGCAGAGCGGTTGCCCCTACGAAATGGGCAGAGAGGGCGACGGACTCGTTCAGCCCGTTACCTTGATGTTCATAATCGAGGGCGTTGATCCCGATCAGCCCCTGCTTTGCCGCCACGAGGAGGATTATACCGACCTCGGCGACGGCAGAGAATATCTCGATCTCTGCCATACCGCGTGTCGGACGGGTGAGCTCCCCGAAAACGTCAATATCGTACGCCTTTACGCCACGGGCAGAAATACCGAGCGTATGGTCAACGCCACGCAGGAAAACCGCATCGATCCCTTGAATGCGGCAGACGTTTTCAAGGCGGAGGCATCGCTTCGCCGACAGATCGGTAAGATCGTGGATTTCCTCAAAAATAACATTCCGGGATTTTCGGATATCCGTATCAAGGGAAGCGCATCGACGCTCGGAGTGCGCGAATCGCGCAGAATTCTCGGTCGTTATCAGCTGACGGAGGTCGATCTTATGGCGGGCAGAGCTTTCCCCGACACGGTCGTTCACCGGGCGAATTTCTGCCTTGATATCCACAATCCCTCGGGCGCGGGTCAGTCGGTGCACGCCGAAAAACGCCCCGTGACGCCGCCGCTCTACGATATTCCGTTTTCGGCTATGTGCCCGATAGGATGCAATAATCTGATCACGGCGGGGCGGTGCATTTCGGGCACGCACGTTGCGCATTCGTCCTACCGCGTGATGCGGATATGTATGGCGATGGGTCAGGCTGCGGGCGCGGCTGCTGCGGTTATGATAAAAACGAAAACGGCAACCGATACCGTCGACATTGCCCTCATCCGCCGCCATCTGATCGACCGCGGTGTTAAATTGGAGGACTCATAATGGGAGCAAAAATGATGATAGTTATGCGCCGTGATCTGAAAATGCGAAAGGGCAAAATAGCGGCGCAGGCGGGTCACGCTTGTATCGATGCCGTCCTTCAGGCACTCAAAAAGGAAGACCGAATGAGTAATCTTGAAATGTCGGCGGACGGAATGATATTGAAAACCGACGGCAAACCGACCTCTCCGCTCTGTGAGTGGTTCAATTCGGGGTGCACGAAGGTCTGCGTTTACGTCGATTCCGAGGAGGAGCTGCTCGGGATTGCAGAAAAAGCCGAGTCGCGCGGAATCATCGCCGCCGTCATCACCGATTGGGGTCTCACGGAATTCCACGGCGAGCACACAAAAACCTGCCTCGCCCTCGAGCCCCTGCCCGCCGAGATCGCGGACGAGCTGACGGGCGGTTTGCCTTTATACTAAAATGTTTCGGGAGGATTTTCTATGCTTGACCTCATTATTAAAAACGGAAAGATCATAGACGGCACGGGTGCCGATCCGTTTTTTGCCGATATAGGTATAGAAAACGGAAAAATAGTCTTTATCGGCGACTGTACGGCAGAGGCGAAAAAGGTCATAGATGCCGAGGGCTTGGTTGTTACTCCCGGATTTATTGATTCGCACAGTCACGCGGACAATGCCGTAGTGGATTTTCCCGAGCAAAGGGAAAAATGCGAGCAGGGAATTACCACCTCAGTTGCGGGTCAGTGCGGCTCGTCATATATGCCGAAAATTAAATCATCGAATGAGGCGAGGCGATCTGCGGCGGGATTTTTCAAAAAGCTCAATACGCTGCCTTTGGGCGCAAATATCGTCACCTTTGTCGGTCACGGCACGGTCAGATCTTCCGTAATGGGACTTGCAAACCGAGAGCCGACGGGCGATGAGCTTGAGCAGATGAAGGCGCTTGTAAGAGAATCGGTCAAGGCGGGAGCCATCGGAGTATCGTTTGGACTTATATACGTTCCGAGCTGCTATGCCAAAACCGAGGAGCTTGTGGAGATCGCAAAGGCTTGCAAGGCGGCGGGCGGAATGATCAGCGCGCATATAAGAGGTGAGGGTGCGCAGGTCGTTGATTCCGTGAAGGAATTTATTCATATTGTCAAGGAATCGGGCGCAAAGGGTGTCATTTCGCATCACAAGGCGGCGGGAGTGAAGAATCACGGCAAAACCGAGATCACTCTGGAGCTTATCAGGCAAGCAAATGCCGAGGGTGCGGATATATATTGCGACGTTTATCCCTACGTCGCCTCCTCGACCTCTCTTTCGGCGAAATTTGTTCCCAAAGAATTTCAGGCTGACAATAAGATGCTTGAAAACCTTGCCGATCCCGCGACACGCGCGCGGATCAAGGAAAGGCTCACCCCTCAGGAAACGTCAAGTTATGACGGAGTTCTCGTCACCGTTTGCAAAGGGCACCCCGAGTTTCAGGGCAAAACGCTCACAGAGATCGGGGAAATGCTCGACTGTGACTGTGTTGAGGCGGCTTTGCGCGTAATAGAACTCGGCGGGGGAAGGGCAAGCGCTTGCTATTTTACAATGAACGAATCCGACGTGGAGCGGGTGATGGCGTATCCCCGAACAATGATTTGCACCGATTCATCGGTTGCGGGCAACAATTCGGTCTATCATCCGAGATTGCGCGCCTCCTTCCCGAGAGCGATCGGAGTTTATTGCCGAGAGCGCGGTGTCGTTCCGCTTGTCGAAATGATCAGAAAGATCACCTCTCTACCCGCCGATGTTTACGGACTTCGGAGCAAGGGAATTATCCGTGAAGGGTACGACGCCGATATCTGCATTTTTGATTTTGAAAAAATAATTGACAAGGCAACCTACGCAGAGCCTTCAAATAGGTGTGAGGGGCTCTGTTACGTTATAATATCGGGAGAAATTGCTTGTGTAGATGCCGTTTACACCGGCGCCGGCACGGGCAGGGCGATCAGACGAAATTAATATATTGGGTGAGTCAAATCTTTTGATTTGACTCACCCAATTTTAAAATGCAAACGTATTGAAAATTATCCGTTTATATGATATAATATTCCTAATATAATATATCCCCACAAAGGAGAACCCAGATGTCTATCAAATTCAATCCCGAAAATCTGACCTTTAAGCTCGACACCTGCTCTACGAGCTACGTCATTCAGGTCAACCGCTACGGCTATCTTATGCACAACTATTACGGCGCGCTTGTGAGCGACGATGCGCTTGAATATCTCAATTTCGCACAGCGCCATTCCTCGCATTTTCCGCGCGTGGAGATGGAGAATAAGGAGATCCCCTTCTTCAGCAAGTCGGTTCACCGTATGGAATATTCCACGAACGGTTGCGGCGATT
This sequence comes from Clostridia bacterium, assembly GCA_017387685.1. Taxonomy (GTDB): domain Bacteria; phylum Bacillota; class Clostridia; order Oscillospirales; family CAG-272; genus CAG-390. The sequence continues at coordinate 7,212 of JAFOEU010000040.1, read as the reverse complement.
TCAGAGCGAGCGCGCTCTCGATCCTCCGCGAAAACGGTACCGCCGACACCGATATCAAGTACGTTTCGCATAAGATTTACGCAGGCAAGCCCGCGATCGAGGGTCAGCCCGCGACTTATGCCGCCGATGACGAGGCGACTACGCTCGAGATCACCTGTATCGACTCCGTAAGTCTTGCCGAGGTAACGCTTTTCTATACCGTTTTTGAAAATCTCGCGGCAATGACCCGCCACGCGATCGTCAAGAACACGTCTGACAAGGTGATGAATATTCAGCGCGTGCTCAGCGCGTGCGTTGATTTCCACGATGCGAGGGATATGGACTTCATTCACCTCTACGGCAGCTGGTCGAAGGAGCGCAGATTCGAGAGAATGCCGCTCATCCACGGCGCGCAGAGCGTCGCGAGCAAGATGGGTTGCTCCTCGCATATGCACAACCCCTTCATCGCGCTCGCTTCGCACGATGCAACCGAGGATTTCGGCGACGTTTATGGCTTCAACCTCGTTTACACGGGCAACTTCCTTGCATCTGCCGATATGGATCCCGACGGCGGCGCGAGAGTGCTGATCGGTATCAATCCCGAGGGCTTCAACTGGCGTCTTGAACCGGGCGAATACTTTGTCGCTCCCGAGGCGGTGATGGTCTATTCGAACGCGGGTCTCGGCGGTATGAGCCGCACATTCCATAAGCTCTACAGAAATAACCTCTGCCGCGGCGAGTGGAAAAATAAGCGCCGTCCCATCCTCGTCAACAACTGGGAGGCGACCTACTTTAATTTCGACGAAGAAAAGCTCTTCGATATCGCAAAGACCGCGTCCGAGCTCGGCATTGAGATGCTCGTTATGGACGACGGCTGGTTTGGCGACAGAAATTCCGACCGCTCCGCGCTCGGTGATTGGTTCGTCAACGAGGAAAAACTAAAGGGCGGACTCGGCAAGCTCGTCGAGAGGGTCAACGGTATCGGACTCAAATTCGGTATCTGGTTCGAGCCCGAAATGGTGTCAAGGGACAGCGAGCTCTTCCGCGCGCACCCCGATTGGGCAATTCAGACCCCCGGCAGACCTATGAGCATCGCGCGCCATCAGTACGTTCTCGATATGGCACGCGCGGACGTCAGGGATTACCTCTTTGACTGCATCAAAAAGGTTATGGACAGCGCGAATATCGCCTATATCAAGTGGGATTTCAACCGCAGCCTCACCGAGGTTGGCAGTGCGACCGTCGGCGCGGAGCGTCAGAGTGAGGTCTTCCACCGCTACGTCCTCGGACTTTACGAGCTCCTCGAGCGCCTTCTCACCGCATATCCGCATCTTCTCCTCGAGGGTTGCGCGAGCGGCGGCGGACGATTCGACCCCGCTTGGCTCTACTATTCGCCGCAGTTCTGGACGAGCGACGATACCGACGCGATCGAGCGACTTGAAATTCAGTACGGCACCTCGATGTGCTATCCCACCTCTGCAGTAGGCGCGCACGTTTCGGCTTGCCCCAACCACCAAACGGCCAGAATCTCGCCCCTCAAAACACGCGGAAACGTGGCGATGGCGGGTACGTTCGGCTACGAGCTTGACCTTACCAAGCTGACCGACGAGGAAAAGGAAATTGTAAAGGCGCAGTGCGACGAATACCGCAAGTATTACGACGTCATCAACTACGGCGAGCTTTACCGCCTCATCTCCCCCTGGAAGGACAGAACAAGATGCGCGTGGAGCTACGTTTCGGAGGACAAGCGCGAGGCGCTCGTCACCTACGTCGTTATGAGAAGCAGCATCTACGATCTGCACTACATCCGCCTCAAGGGACTCGACCCCGAAAAACGCTACCTCTGCGAGCAGACGGGAGTAGTCCTCTCGGGCGACACCCTTATGAACGCGGGACTCTGCCTCCACGAAAGACTGCGTGATTTCGATTCGAGCGTTTACCATTTTACTGCTATTGACTAACACAAAACACCCCGCCGAGCTCACTCGGCGGGGTGAAATATTATTCGGTTAGGCTTTCTTCATCATTAACGGTAGGAAGAATAACAATGATTTCGGATAGTATATCATCCTTAATCATTTTTCTTACCGCTAATAACCTCGCTTAAGTCCTTTATATCTGAATCTGTCAAAAGCCCTGACTCGTATGCGCCTGTCAATGAATATACCGTCGAATCGTGGATTACTAAAAGCTGACCGCCATGCGCAAATGGATAGCCTGCGACCTCATATTGAGCGAAATCAGTGGTAATAGAGCTTTTCTTCAACACGATACAGTCACCATATCTGCCGCGAAAATACGAATCCATCAGTTTTCTTGAATCGGTCAAGCCTTCTTCCAAGACTAAACCACTACTCTGTTCCAAATATTTACGGTAAGCATCGTTTATTTCATCAAATTCCGCTTTGCTTAACACATATTTATCTTTTTCGGTGTCTCCGATTCCCGCGCATCCCGCAAAAATTCCGATCAGCATAGTTGAAACAATGAACAGCAAAATGATTGAAATACGTTTTGTTTTGAAAAACATCATAGTTTCCTCCGTTTCGTGTTGATCTGTGGTGTGGTATTACCCTTTACAAGTATTATACCATGAAATTTTTCGTTTGTCAACATACTGTTTTATATTACTTCGGAACTTGACTTTCCGCGGTTAGTGTGCTATAATTAAGCCATCATACCATCAAAATTCGGAGGAGCAAAAAATGGATAAGATCCTGACCGCCTTTTGTTATACCGACATTCACAATCAGCAATCGATGCTCGATTATCCCGCGACCGTCCGAAAGTCCCTCGTCGCGGCGAACGAGCTTGCGACAGCGGAGTTCGGTCTTGCCGATCTCGCCCTCGTCGGCGGTGATAACGTGTCGGATTATCCCCATTGGAACAAATCCTGCGCTCTGCCGAAGAAGAATTTCCTTGATCTCAAGGGGAAAATGCACGCCTGCATTTCCTCGGGTGTTAAGGATGGCAAGGTTCTTTACGTCGCGGGCAACAACGATATGATCCTCGGTGACATCGGAACGGAGGAAAACGAGCCCTACAATACCACCGATTTTTACGATCTGATGGACGCGGCTTTCGGCGAGCTCCCCGAGGGAGAGAAAACGATCCTCATTTCAAAGGAAAAGCCCGGCGAGCTCTATTGGGGCGCGTTCCATTACACGGTGAACGGTATTGACTTCATCGGAATCAATATCGATCCGAACACCGCCTTCAATTCGCACGAGGGTTATTACAGCGATGAGACCCTGATCTGGGTGAAAAATAAGCTCAACGAAATTGATCCCGACGGCAAAAAGCCCGTTTTCGTGGTCGGCCACCTCTCCGCTATATGTTATTATAAGGAAGAAAAGCTCAACGAATCGATGATAAACGGCGATCGCGAGCTCTTCTACGACATCTTCAAGGGTCACAAAAACGCGTTCTATCTTTACGGTCACATTCACGGTGAAGGCTATTGCTACAAAAATTATTCTTCGGGCGCGGTTTTGCACATCAATGATAAAAATCTTCCGCTTGATTCGAATTTGAAATCGGAGAACTCGCGCGGCAAGGAATATGAGTTTACCCTCGTCCACATGGGCGGCTTGCGTCCGTTTGGAAAACAGTATTTCGAAGAGGACGGTCTGACCGGCTACGGCGGCGGTAGCGAGCCGAAATACCATAGCGGAACTGCCACCCCGCGCCTCGCGCAGTATATGGTCCTCGAGGTCTACCCCGACCGCGCCGTTTTCCACATCAGAAACACGGGCAACTACGAGGGATATCACAGAGATGATAAGCTTTTGCCGTATACGGTATATTTTTAAGGAGATGTAAAGATGAAAAACACCAGCTCCATTCGCTTGATGACAAGCAACGTATTGGGAAATTGGAAGGATGGCTTTATTGAGAACCGCGATGACGTAATGGCGGAGATTTATCTTGATCTCTGCCCCGACGTGATCGCACTGCAGGAATTTTCCGCACGCTATCGGGGTGAGGAAACCGATCTTTTGTCGCTTGTTGCGCCCAAATACAAGGAGATCATCACTCCCGTGCTCAACCGCAGCCATAACAACGGCACGCCTCTGCTTTATAACACGGAGCGTGTGAAGGTGCTTGATAAGGGCTACTACTTTTTCGCGGACGGCGTTTGTGACAACTCCAAGTCGATCACCTGGGCGGCTCTTGAAATGATCGACAGCGGCAAGCGCTTTGTTTACGCATCGGCGCATTTTATCCACACCTCCGAGGACGCCCGCGTTATTGACGGTGATCAGGCAAAGCTCTTGTGTGACGGTCTTGCGGACTTTTATAAATGTCCCGTGATGATCGGCGGCGACTTTAACAGCAACCGTATGTCGCGCTCCTATGCCAACCTGATCTCGCACGGATTTGTTGATCTGTACGAAAAAGCCCCCAATCCTCCGAGAGTCAAGTCCTATCATCCTTATCCCGTTCTCGATGAAGAGACGCACCTCTACGTGCCGAATCCGGCTCCGGTCGTTGGCGACTTTAAGAATTCCATCGATCACATCTTCTATTACGGCGCACCGGAGCAGATGCCGACGGTAGAGAATTTTGACATCCTCACCGACGTACGCTCGCAGATCGCAAGCGACCACTGCCCCGTTTTTGTCGATCTGGTGCTTCAATAATTATACGAAAAAAGGATCAGAGCTTTCGCTCTGATCCCTTTTTACATTATTTAAGACAATATTTCTCCGCAATCTCGCGCAGATTCTTTGCAACTGCGGCGGAGTTGCCGTTGGTTTCGGAGGTTTCGGGGATCGCCTTGCCGAATATGGTGTCGTAGATCATACAAGCCTGAAGGTATCCGAGTCCGATCTTTTCGGGGTTCTTGTAGTCGAGGTACGCCTCGCCGTAGTTGATAACGCCAACCGAGAATTCAGCCGCCCATCGATCGGCAAGTGCCTTGAAATATGCGCTGCCTTCTTCGGCGGAGTAGGTCTCCTTCTTGCCCGTATCGGTGTAGCCGACGGCACCGCCCGCGGTCGTGAAGATGCCGGGCTTTGCCTTGCTGTTGAGCGTGAAGAGGTAGATCTTGTCGGTTTCCGCCTTAAAGAGGGGCATTACCGTGCGGAGTGCATTCAGCTCACTTTCCTCAACGTCGGTTGCCGACTTTGTGCATCGGCGGGAGATCTGAATGATGATGGCATCCCACTCGGTCTCGGCAAGCGCTTTGCGGAGTCCGAGATCATCCTTCTCGCTTACAAGATTGTTGATAACGAAGGTCGAGGAGTTGACGTACTGCGAAACGACGGTTTTGCCGTCCGCTTCCTTTACGAGCTTTGAGAAAACGCTCGCGCAGGCGTAGTCATCCATAAGATTCGAGCCGACAATGAGGAGATTGAAGGATTTGTCTGTTTCCGCTTCGGTCAGATCGGGAATAAGACCGCCGAGGGTGGTATCGTTCGCGATGCCCTCAAGCACACCCGAAGCGGGCGCATTGCCGATCGAGTATACGATCTTTTCCACGTTTTCCTCAAAAACGGTCGCGTAAATGACCGCCGCGGCAAGGTATGAGCCGATCGGCGAGGGATGACGCTCGTCGGCATCGTAAAGATTCAGCGCGGGATATTTTGCAATGCAGTTTTCAAAAGCGTAGCCCGCGGGCGCGAGCTTTACGCCGAGTGCCGCCGCAAACTCGAGGTTGACCTCGTGCATAAACTTGGTGTGCGACTTTCTGCCCATCATGTGACTTGCGACCTTGGTCATACTCGTCGGGTTGTTCGCCTTGTATTCATCGACGTTGCCGTTGTTGTTGCCCCAAACCGAGTAGAGAAGCACGTCGCCGCCCGCCGCACGTGCAAGCTCCTGAATTTTCTTTGCGGAAGCAAGCTCGGCAGCCTTTACGGTGTTTTCATAGGGAGAGATTCGGCGCGAGGGCTCGATGATGACGAGATCCCACGGCTGATTTTTGAGAAGCGGGATCGCCTGCGCGCCGACCTCGGTGCGCTCGTCGGTGAAGTCGGAAATGGTCGCCGAGCCCTTGGTGACGGACTTGACGTTTACCTTTTTGCCGTTCGCCGCCGCAATTTTCGCGAAAAGCTCGGGCATATCGTTATAATACATCAGGCTGTTGCCGAGGAAGAGTATGTTCAAGGTTTTGTCCTCCTGAATCGTTTCGGTAGTTTCGGGCGCGACGGGAGCCGCAGTAGTATCGGGCGCGGGAGGATCGGTCTCCTTCGGCGCATCCGTGGTGACGTCGCCCTCACCGTTGCAGGCAACGGCGGAAAAAGCGAGTAAAAACGCTAAAAGCAGAGAAATGAACTTTTTCATTGGAAATACCGTCCTTTTGATTGTTTATTCAATTATATCATAAAACCATAGTAATTGCAATATCAGTGACTAAAACAAACTTGCTACCCAATATACAAAAATATTGTTACAATTTGCTTTCGTGCTCGGGTATCACATTATCACAGGGTTTATCATTATTATCCGATATATTTTGCATATATCTACATTTGGGGAAGTTTGAACACCCAAAGAATTGCATACCGATATGAGCCCCCCGCGTAGCAGTCCTCAAAATAAGGTCTCCATTACACAATGGACATTTAAGAGATTGTTGATTATTTTCAACAGGTGGTAAAGGTTCGCTTTCTATTTCTGTGTTGTCAATAGAAATACTATTTGGGGATTTCATTTGAGTGATGCTTTCGGTTTTATTATTATTTGCTCGTTTGGAAGTTTCATATTGATGTACAAGAGTTTGTATTGCAATTGTAGAGTCATTATGTAAGCTTTTTTTATTGATGCCGTCGTTGTGTATATTGGCAATATGCTGTTCTTTAACTAATTGATTGACTTGGGTAAATGGGTAGAGTCTTTCGTAAATATCTAAAATATCTTTGTCGTCTAATTGTTTTGTTACAGTATTATTGCAGATATTTGATACAACGGTAGCCACCTCATGGCGTTTAATGACACGTACATCTTTGCTTTGAATTTGAAGTCGTTTGAGAGTGCATCTTTCAGAAAATACAATTATTGAATGCATAGAAATTTGCTCTTTGAGAAAAATTTGCAAATGTTTAATGTGCGAATGATTTTGCATTATAGGATTATAAAAATGCTCTTTGTGACTTCTGTATCTGCCTCTTGGTAATGTTTGGCACCAAGTTTTTTGATTTTCATTACCGAATATCCAACCGCTGTAATTTTTACTTTCAAATACTAAAATACCTTTTGGACAAATCATAAGCATATCTATTTCTGATG
>JAFOEU010000004.1 GCA_017387685.1 Clostridia bacterium | reverse complement strand
GTTTCTTCAAGGCGGGGAGCTTGCCGTATTGAAACTCTGCGGCTTTGGCAAGATCATAGTTGCTCTGAGCTCGCTCAATCTCCACATTGGTCTGCTCAATTTCCTCACGGAGCTTTTGAAGCTTCTCAATGGACTGCTTTTCAATATCCCACTTGGACTTCATTTCGTTGAACTGTGCTCGAAGGTCGGCAAGCTCGGCTTGGATTTCCTTGAGGTGTTCTGCTGAAAGCTTGTCCTTTTCCTTTTTCAGGGCGGCTTCCTCAATTTCGTGCTGCATAATTTTACGGGCAACCTCATCCATCTCGGATGGCATGGAGTTCATTTCGGTCTTGATCAGAGCGCACGCCTCATCTACAAGGTCAATGGCTTTGTCGGGAAGAAAACGGTCGGAAATATAGCGGTCGGAAAGGGTTGCGGCGGCAATCAAAGCTCCGTCGTGGATCTTTACACCGTGGAATACCTCATATCGCTCTTTAAGACCACGGAGAATAGAAATGGTATCTTCCACCGTAGGCTCGGGGATCATAACGGGCTGGAAACGACGCTCGAGCGCCGCATCCTTTTCAATGTATTGACGATATTCGTTGAGAGTTGTTGCACCGATACAGTGCAGCTCGCCTCTTGCGAGCATTGGCTTCAAGAGGTTACCTGCATCCATCGCGCCGTCGGTCTTACCTGCGCCTACAATGGTGTGAAGCTCATCGATGAAAAGAATGATCTTTCCGTCGCTGTTCTTGACCTCTTCGAGAACGGCTTTCAGACGTTCCTCAAACTCACCTCTGAATTTTGCACCTGCAATCAGCGCACCCATATCCAGGGAGAAGATGGTGCGATCCTTGAGATTGTCGGGAACGTCGCCCTTGGCAATACGCAAAGCAAGTCCCTCGGCAATCGCAGTCTTACCGACACCGGGCTCACCGATGAGGCAAGGGTTGTTTTTTGTCTTTCTTGACAGAATACGAATGACGTTACGGATCTCGTCGTCACGACCGATCACGGGGTCAAGCTTTTGCTCCTTGGCTCTTGCAGTCAAGTCCTGACCGTATTTCTTCAAAACGTCATAGGTCTCCTCGGGATTGTCGCTGGTTACGTTTCTTGAGCCACGAATTTCTTTGAGTGCAGTAAGAAACGCATCCTTAGTAAGTCCTGCGCCACGGAAGACCTCTTTGATCTTCATGTCGCCCTTGGAGAAGAGCGCAAGCATCAGATGCTCGACAGATACGAATTCGTCCTTCATCTTCTTTGCCTGTGCTTCAGCTTCGGTAAAGGCGGAATCCAGCTCACGGGAAATATATAGCTTATCCGCCTGCATTCCGCTGACCTTTGGCAGAGCCGAAATTGCCGCTTCGGTCTTTGCTCTCAGATCTTCAAGAGATGCGCCGGATTTTGTGATCAGATTGGGGATCAGTCCGTCTTCCTTAGAAATCAAGGCATGAAGAAGATGGACTTGTTCGATTTGTTGGTTGCCGTTTTCAAGTGCGGCAGATTGCATATCGCGGAGTGCTTCAATGCTTTTTTGAGTAAATTGATTCATATTCATACGTAGTACCTCGATGTATCCAAAAATAGAGTGGGGAACCCCTCCGAAGAAGGGTCCCCAGAATTATTTACTGAATTTCAAGTCGTCTGCCTTCTTCGACTTTGGTTGTTGCCTTCGGCAGCGTCAAGGTGAGAATGCCGTCTTTATACGCGGCAGAGATCTCGTCGCTGTTGATGCCGTCAAGATCAAAGCTTCTTGTAAAGGAGCCGTAGGAACGCTCCCTCTTGATATAATTTTTCTTTTCGTCCTTTTCCTCGTTTTCGGACTTGTGCTCAGCGTGAATGGTGAGATAACCGTTTCTGACTTCGGCGTGGATATCCTCTTTGGAGAAGCCGGGGAGCTCAGCGTCAAGAACGTATGCGTTCTCGGTCTCGCGAATATCGGTCTTGAAGGCAGGAAGCTGATGTCCGAAGAAGTTCTTCTCAAATTCCTC
>JAFOEU010000039.1 GCA_017387685.1 Clostridia bacterium | reverse complement strand
TGCGGATTTAGCTCATTTGGTAGAGCGCAACCTTGCCAAGGTTGAGGTGGCGGGTTCGATCCCCGTAATCCGCTCCAAAAACATGGGTACGCAAAACGTGCCCATTATTATTAGGCGCCATGGCCAAGCGGTAAGGCAAAGGTCTGCAACACCTCTATCCCCGGTCCGATTCCGGGTGGCGCCTCCAAAAAATCCTGAAAGCATCGCTTTCAGGATTTTTTCATTTGTGTCCGCAGGACACAACATCATTTGCGTGCTTGCACGCAACATCATTTGACCGAAGGTCAATATCATTCCGCCGCAGGCGGACACAAATGAACGAGGTTGCACTTCGTGCAAATGATGTGCTTCGCAATGATGTGATGCTTCGCATCAATGATGTTGCGCTTTGCGCAAACGGATTTTGCCGAACCTCTTGCAATCCACCCCCAAGAATGCTATAATAATACTGGAAAGGCGGTGATAATATGCCTAATTATAAAAAATATATAGGTAAAACAGTTTTAGTCGGAATATCTGTTTTTTCTCACGACGATGAACTGTTGGATAGATATCAGTATTTTGGTGAAATTGTTTCGATTGATGATGTAATTTCAATCAAAACCGATGACGGAGAAATAGCAACGCTGCCACCCGACCTTAAATCATTGAAAAAAGCCCAAAAGGGAATTTACACACTTAAATCCAACGGGAAACAGATTGAAAATCCCGATTTTGTTTCAAGTTGGAGCATAACAAAGCCTGAAGATTAACGGCATCTTTTTTGTCAACGCGTCTCAAAAAATCCTGAAAGCTCTGCTTTCAGGATTTTTTATCCAAGCCGCAGGCTTGGCATATCATCACGCGCCGTCGTGTATATCATGAACCCCAAGGGCTGTAACTCATCCGCCTCGGTGAAAAGCTGTTTTTATATTGCAATCCGCCAAAAAATATGCTATAATGAATATAAAATTTCCACCGAAAGGATCTCGGTGCATTTTGCACTGTGTGAGTTGGCTATGGAACAGAACAACGTATTATTTTCATCCGATAAAGAAATCCGCGACGGTATGGACGTTGAGCTTGCCGCTCGCGCGTTCAAGGAGGCGGCGGCTGTATTTATGTCGCGTTACGTTAATAAGACCGAAAAGAATCTGACCGCGGACTGCGGTGACGGCGTTGTTCTGCAGGTCAAGGACGGCGTATCTCCCGAGGAATTCGAGGCTTACGCTGCAGAGGAACTTGCAAACAATCCGAGCGCTAAGATATCCGAGATTGCAGGCAACCGTTTCCTTTCGATCCCCCTCCCCGAGGGCTACCGCTACGCCTCCTACTTCCCTTCTCGTCAGCAAGCGCGAATGGTCTGTGCCGAGTCGGGCGAGCTGATGCCCGCACAGCTTGGCGAAAAGGATCATTACGAAGGACAGAAGACCGTTACGCAGATCGCGCCGAACGATGAGGCGAAGAATTTCGGAATGTGCTACGTTTTCTCGCTCGGTGAGGGACATTTCCTTATCTATGACGGTCTCGGCGACCGCGGCGGCGACGAGGAAAAGATCTACAACGTGATGCGCTCGGTCACCCCCGAGGGACAGAAGCCCGTGGTGGACGCTTGGATCCTCACCCACCCGCATTTCGACCACACCGCGGGCGTGTATCAGTTTGCCACTCGCTATGCAAATGATGTCACCGTCAGAAATTTCGTAATGAATATGGCGGCGGGACACCGTTTCCATATGAAGCTTTGGTACGAGATCTCGGCAAACTACGCTTGCTGGATCGATGGTACGCTCCGCGCATTCCCCGAAGCAAAGGTCTGGAAAGCGCACACGGGACAGACCTTCTCGGTCGGAGATGCGCGCGTCGAAGTGCTTTATACCCAGGAGGAATTCCACGGCGTTGAAATGCCCGTCAACGATACCTCGCTCGTCACGCGCGTATTTCTTTCGGGCAAATCGCTGATCTTCCCTGCCGACATTTCAGGCGCGGAGGAATGTCAGTGGATCCACGATATCTACGGCTCGTATCTCAAGAGCGACTATTATCAGCTTGCGCACCACGCTTGGGACACCGACGTTCTGCGCTTCTATTACGATATCGACCCCGAGCATATGCTCTGGCCGCTCCGCGCACGCGACTGGGACAGAGAGACGATGTGGACCTTCCCCGCAACGAAGGTTTACGTCGAGGAAATGAACGCGGGCAAGCGCATTTTCCACATTGCACGCGGAGAAAATATCACACTGCCTTTATAAGGAGTCCGTAAAATGCCCGATAATGTTTTTACTAAAAACGGAAGCGCGTATATTTCATCAAAGATCGCGCAAGCCGTCGCCGACAAAAGCCGCACCGCAACGGTCAGCGGCAATTTTGAGATCGCCGAGGCGATCCGTTTGCCCTCAAACTTCACCCTGATCCTTGAGGATGCTCATCTCCGTATGGCTGACGGAGTTTATTCAAATATGTTCGTCAACGAAAACCACGAAACCGAGCTCGGCAAAACGATCGCGGGCACGGACAGAAATATCAATATCATCGGCCGCGGGAAAGCCATCCTCGACGGTGGAAAATACAACGGACTCTCGGAGAAAAATCACTCGCGCGACGGCTTGCCGCACATCCGAAAAAACAATCTTCTTCTCTTCACCAACGTCGACGGGTTTAAAATTTCCGGACTCTCTTGTCACAATCAGCGTTGGTGGGCGCTCAATTTCGTTTATTGCTCAAACGGATACATCGGAAACATCGACTTTTGCGCGAGTGACATCGGCATCGACCAAGACGGCAACGAATATCACGGCTTGATACGGAGCAAATATGACGAGGTTCTTGTAAAGAACGCCGACGGAATCGATCTCCGCCAAGGATGCCACGATATATTGATCGAGAATATCACGGGCTTCACCGAGGATGATTCTGTCGCTCTGACAGGTTTGAACGGAAGTCTTGAGCGAACCTTTGCGGTAGAAGGTCTTCCGTCCGATATCTGCAATGTGGAGATCAAAAATATCCGCACCGCTGCTTTTTGCACGAACGTGCGTCTACTTAATCAAGGTGATATCAAGCTTCACGATATCGTGATCGACGGCGTTATCGATATGGGGCGCGAATCCGCGCATATGGACAGCGGCATTTTCGCCGTCCGCATCGGTGACACACGTCTTTACGGCCCGCGTCACTCCACGGAAGACGAAACCTACAATATTACCGTAAAAAACGTTCGCGGCGAAGGATATTACGTCATTTCGCTTGCGGGCGCGATGAAAAATCTCGTGCTTTTCGGCATCGAAGCCGCAAACGGCGCGAAAATGATCAAGGATGAACGAGTATAGGAGGAATACATTATGAAGCTTAAATTTGACGTAACCGGAAAGCATCAGCCCGATCCCTATATTTTCGAGGACGGCGGCAAGCTCTATCTCTACGTTACCGCGCACGACGGCGTTGAGGCTTATTCAGCCGACGATCTATTCGGCGTATGGCACTACGAGGGCATCGTTTTTTCTATCAAGGGGCGCGTTGAATATTGGGCGCCGTCGGTTGCGAAGATCAACGGTCGCTATTACATTTACGTTTCAAGCTCGACGGACGATGAATTTGAATATATGCACGCGGCAGTTGCCGATTCCCCGCTTGGTCCTTTTAAGAATGAAGTATGCTTCTACAAGCGTTTTTCTATCGATTCACACGTTGTTGAAACCGAAGACGGACTCTTTTTGTGGTATTCCGAGGATAATACAAGCTGCGAACGCATCGGTACGCGCATCTACATAGACCGTCTGATCGATCCCATGACCCCCGCAAATCAGCCCGTGGAAATGATCGTTCCCACCATGGACGAGGAGATCTTCAAGCGCAACCGCTTTGGTGACGGCAGAGATTGGCACACGATCGAGGGTGCATTCTGGTTCCGCGAGGGCGATTGGCAGTACGTTATGTACAGCGGCGGCTGCTTTGAAAACGACTCCTACCACATCGGATATGCTTCGGCAAAGTCTGACGAAAGCGATCTGACAAAGGTTGAGTTCGTCAAGCACACGAAGGACGGCGCGTTCGATCCCGTTATGATCAAAAACGATTTTGAAGAGGGCACGGGACATCACAGCGTTATCAAGTATAAGGGTCAGTACTACGCGATCTACCACGGCAGAGATATCGTCGGCGCGGTGAGCGATGAATACGTAGAGGCGCGCACGGCAAGAGTTTGCAAGCTTCACGTCAAGGACGGAGCTATCACCGCGGAGCGCTATTATGACAAAGTTTAAGAAAAAATGAAAAACTTAGAAAAGATCAACGAATATACATACGCGCTCACCATCCCCTACAAGGATATCTTCACAACCGTATATTTCATAAAGACCGAGGCGGGAGCTTTGCTGTTTGACACAGCGAGCTACGCGTGCGACGTCGAGGACGCCATCATCCCCGCGCTCGGCGAGCTCGGCATCGGTGAAGACGAGCTCCGATACGTCTTTATTTCCCACAATCATACCGACCACGCGGGAGGTCTTGGTGATCTGCTCAAGGCATTTCCGAAAGCATGCATCATTTCAAGGAGCGAGGCTCTTCGCGAAAAATTTGAAGGATACGAATTTTTGTCGCCCTCAGAGGGCAAGCTTCTGCTTGATTCGCTTTCAGTTGTTTTTATCACGGGACATACCAAAGACAGCGCGGCACTTTATGACAGCAGAACCCAAACGCTCATCAGCGGCGATTGCCTGCAGCTATACGGCATCCTCGGCTCGGGGCTTTGGGGAGCGAATATATCCTTCCAGCCCGAATACGCCAAGGCAATCGGCAAGCTGCGCGGAATGAATATAGATTCGATCCTCACCGCCCACGATTACTATCCCTTAGGCAGAATGTATTTCGGCAAAAGCGCAGTCGCATCGGCACTTGATGCTTGCCTTGAACCGTTTGACATCATCAGAGAGCTGATCGAGCAGTCTCCCGATGCACGCGACGAGGAGATATGTAAGCTTTATAACTCTCAAAATCACCTCCCAACGCTCGGGGAACACGTTATCAGGAAGTACAGAGCATCCCACGGTATATGATTCGTACCGTGATCGAAAAATTTCATAAAAATATTTGCATTTTTCTTCACTTTTTTCAAAAAAGGTATTGACAAACCGTTTTACTTGTGATATAATATTATCCGTTGTTGAAACGGTTTGTCGGATCAACGATCATTATGGGAGCATAGCTCAGCTGGGAGAGCATCTGCCTTACAAGCAGAGGGTCATAGGTTCGAGCCCTATTGTTCCCACCATGATGGCCCGGTAGCTCAGTTGGTTAGAGCGCCAGCCTGTCACGCTGGAGGTCGTGGGTTCGAGCCCCATCCGGGTCGCCATCATCCCCTAATCTTTTGCCTCTGTAGCTCAGTTGGTAGAGCAGGGGACTGAAAATCCCCGTGTCGTTGGTTCAATTCCGACCGGAGGCACCATATGCGGATTTAGCTCATTTGGTAGAGCGCAACCTTGCCAAGGTTGAGGTGGCGGGTTCGATCCCCGTAATCCGCTCCAAAAAATTCCGAGAACTTGGTTCTCGGAATTTTTTTATCCAAGCCGCAGGCTTGATGATATACAATGCTTCGCATTGATGATATACCGCAGACAAGCTGCGGATGATATACACGCCTTCGGCGTGATTTTTATCAAGAAGAGCTTGACTGCATTCATATAAAACTTTTTTACATCCGTCCTTATCGAGGGCGGATTTTTTCATTAAATTCCCCGCACTCCTTGACACTCTGCTTTACTTATAGTATAATTAATACAATAAGTTAAAGGAGTCCCGCTATGCGATACGTTAATCAGCTTGAATACCCGCATCTTCCCTACCCTACCAAGATTAAAAAGGCAGACGTACCCGAGGAAAAGAAGAAGACCACCGTCAGAAGCTCGGGGTGCGGACTTTGCTGTGCCTGTATGACCGTCGATCTGCTGACCGATAAGAGCCTTGATATCGAAGAATGTGTTCGCATTTCGGAGGAGTGCGGGGCAAATCACGGTGTCGGCACGGATATGTCGATGCTCGGTCCCGTTATTGCGGAGAAATTCGGGCTCTCCTACTCAAAGACCAACGATCTCGACGAAGCTATCGCTCATCTGCGCGCAGGAGGTGCGATCATCTCGCACGTCGGCATTCCAAAGGATGCCACCATCGGTCTTTTTACCAAGAGCGGACATTACATATCCCTGATCTCCACCGACGGCGAGGAATTCTGCATTATCGATCCATCGTGGTCTGCGGAAAAATATAAAATACCCGAAAGGCTCGGCAGAGTCAACGAGGATAATTACCCCTATCTCTACTGTGACGTCAACATCGTTCACAGCGAAACTAAGCCCGGAAGAACCAAATATCATCTTTTTGCAAGAAAGAGGAAATAAAATGAGCAGTTTTGGAATAAACGTATTTGATTTCGGCGCGAAGGGAGACGGAATCACCGACGATACCGCGGCAATTCAAGCTGCGATCAACTTTGCGGCAGAGCGCGGCGGCGGCAAGATACTTTTCCCCTACACCCGCGGCGGATACCGAATCGCCTCCCCCGCCGTCGAGGAATACCAAGGCAAGCCTCTCCGCGCACAGCTTATGATCCCTCCTGGGGATGCCAACATTATGCTTGAGGGCGAAATGCCCTGCAAGATCCTCAACGCCTATATCGTGCGCAAGCTCGATTCGGTCAAGGATAACTTCGAGCCCACCTGCTTTGCGGAAAAGCCTCTCGGCTATAACAATACCCGAATTTTCTCGGATTGGGACGCTCCCGAGGAGCACGACGGCACGGCGCGCCCCTACTCCATCCTCGCCGCGCCCGAGGGCACGAGCTGTAAGGGAAAATTCAGCGTCTCGCAGTTTTCGATAGCCAATCTCGATTTCCGCGTTCCGATGCGCCACGATAAGATGTATCCCACTCAGTCCGCGGTCAACCTTCAGAACGTAAGCCGCGTTCATATCTGCGACAGCCATTTTGCGCTCTCCGAAAACGTCGGTGATACCGTCCTCGGTAAGGAGCTGCAGCACAACCCCTGCCACACCGCGGGACTCATCCTCTCGGGCGATCAGAACGACAACAACGTCATTCGCAACGTCGGAGTTCAGGGCTATCGCTACGGTCTTGTCGCGGGCGAGCACGTTGTTGCCGACTATCTCTATATACACAACTGCGAGGAGGGCATCACCTTCCACGATTGCTCCCACCTCTCGGTCATCAACCACATAGTCGCACAGCACAACACCGTGATCGTTTCGACCGCCGACATCGATCTCTTCGGAATGCCGAAGGGTCCCTGCAACGTCGAGATCGGCACGCTCAATTTTGAATGCGGAACAGGACTCAGCCCCGAGGTTTCACAGCTCAAATACGGCGTCCGCGACACAGAGGGACGTCTCCGCGGCTCGCTTCGATGGCACAAGCCCTGGGGAAAGAAGGAATTTCCCACCCTTTGCACCGAAAAATTCAAGGTCACGCGTTTTGGATACGACACAATCTGATAAAAAGAGGTTACCGATATGATACAAGGAATCACCTATCTTGATCCGATACTGAACGAAATGGCGGCTAAATGGCCGAATAACAGAACTATCAACGTCGTTTGCCACGGTCACAGCGTTCCCTCGGGATATTTCGCAACTCCCTTCGTCAACACCTTTTCCGCATACCCGCATCTCTTGCACAGAATGATAAAGGAGCGCTTTCCCTTCGCGGTGACCAACGTAATCGTGACCGCCATCGGAGGTGAAAATTCCGTGGGCGGCGAGGCGCGCTTTGAGCGCGACGTACTCTCTCACCGCCCCGACATTATGACGGTAGATTACAGCCTCAACGATCGCGCGGTAGGTCTCGAAGCCGCCGAAAAAGCTTGGCGCTCGATGATCGAAAAGGCATTGGAGTACGGCACAAAGCTGATCCTCTGCACGCCGACCTGGGATAATTCCTATTACAAGCAAAATGAAAAATGGGAAGCTCTCGTCCGCCACGCGGAGCAGGTAAGAATGCTCGCCGACCGCTACGATCTCGGTCTTGCCGACAGCTTCAAGGCTTTCGAAAAGCGCATTTCCGAGCCGAGCGATCTCGCGAAATACCTCTCGCACGTCAACCATCCCACCGAAGCGGGACACGCGCTCGTTGCTGAAGAGATTGCAAAATATTTTATTGCAAGGTAAATGAAATATACATTCCTAACGCATCCTTTAAGGGTGCGTTTTTTAATTCATGATATTTCCTCTTATTTTTTGAGTTTCCACACAAATGCCTTGAAAAATGTCAAAATATATGGTATAATGATACCACATTTACAAGAAGGAGACTTTTTTTATGAAAAAGCTGTTTCACTTGAAAGAAAATGGTACAACTGTGTCTACCGAGATCATGGCGGGTCTGACCACCTTTTTTGCCATGGCGTACATCATTGTAGTTAATCCGGGCATTCTTGCGGAATCGGGTATGGAATGGGGAGCGGTATTTCTTGCCACCATCATTTCTGCCGTTGTCGGCACGCTGATAATGGGCCTTGTAGCCAATGTTCCCTATGCGCAGGCTCCCGGTATGGGACTTAATGCATTTTTTGTTTACACTGTTTGCTCCGGTCTTGGATTCACGTGGCAGCAGGCGCTTTCTATGGTCTTTATCTGCGGACTTATCAACATCTTTATCACGGTAACCAAGATCCGCAAATATATCATAAAAGCCATTCCGCTCAGCCTTCAGAACGCGATTGGCGGCGGTATTGGTATTTTCGTTGCATATATCGGATTTTTGAATGTCAGCATACTTAATTTTGGAGCCGGTGTTCCCGAGCTTGCTACATTGAACCAGCCCGTTCTTTGGGTGTTCCTGATAGGCCTTGTGATCATGGCGGCACTTTTGATACTCAAGGTCAAGGGCGCGATTCTGATCGGTATTGTTGCCACAACACTCATCGGCATCCCCTTCGGTGTTACCACACTCGGCGACACTATCAGCTTCACGGACGCTTGCGCTCAGCTCCCCACCACCTTCCTTGCCATCTTCAAGGAGGGCGGAATCACCAGCCTCTTCACCGATATGTCCAAGCTTCCTCTCGTGCTGATCACGATTTTCTCGTTCAGCATTTCCGATACCTTTGATACCATCGGAACCTTCATCGGTACAGGCAGACGCGCCGGAATCTTCTCTGCGGAAGATGAGCAGGCAATGGAAGAAGGCACAGGCTTTAAATCAAAGATGGACAAGGCTCTGTTCGCCGATGCAACGGCTACCTCTATCGGCGCTCTGTTTGGCACCTCAAACACCACCACTTTCGTTGAAAGTGCTGCAGGTATCGGAGCAGGCGGACGCACGGGTCTTACCTCGGTGGTTACAGCTATCTGTTTTATCCTCTCGGCATTCCTTGCTACATTCGTCAGCGCAGTTCCCGCCGCTGCAACCGCCCCCGCGCTCGTACTTGTCGGAGTTATGATGACATCATCCTTCAAAGATATTGATTGGAACGACTTTGACGAGGCTCTGCCCGCATTCTTCGCCGCATTTTTCATGGCTCTTTGTTATAGCATTTCCTATGGCATCGCGGCAGGATTTATCTTCTACGTTATAGTGAAGACCTGCAAGGGCAAGGTGAAAGAGATCAATCCTATCCTTTGGGTTTGCACGGCTTTGTTCGTTTTGAACTTTATTCTCTTGGCACTCATCTGACAAAAAAGCACATCTGCACCGCAGGTGTGCTTTTTCTTCTTGACATATCCCGCATATTATGGTACAATAAACGTATATATATCTATTTTGAAGCGAGGAAAAACGATATGACCGTCAGATTAGTCTGCGATCTGCCTCCGAGCGAGGGCAATCCCCGAAACAGCGAGGGCGCGTTTCTCCGCACCCCCTCGGGTGAAATACTGTTTGCGTACAGCGCATACTGCGGCGCAAACGGCTACGATCACTCCGCTTGCAACATCAAAATGATCCGTTCCACCGATGAGGGCGAGAGCTGGTCCGCGCCCGAAATGATTGCACCCGCAGCTTTTTTCGGCACGGAAAACGTGATGAGCGTTTCCGCGCTCACTCTAAAGGACGGCGCGCTCGCGTTTTATTTCCTTATCAAAGAAAACGACGGCACCTCCACCCTCGGAAGATCGGTCTCGCGTGACGGAGGGGCAACCTTCACTCCCGAACGCACCGTTTGGGACGTTCCGTCCGCTTACTACGTTATCAACAACGACCGCCTCATCCGTACCTCGGACGGCAGGATCATCGCACCCGCGGCATATTATCCGGCTTATAAAACCAAATACGGAATTTACAATCCCGCGATAACCGTTCTGCTGATATCCGATGACGACGGCGTGACCTTCCGTATGCATCCGAACGCCCGCCTCTGCCACTCGGATCATATAAATCTCAAATACGGTCTGCAGGAGCCGGGCATCATCGAGCTTTCGAAGGACGTTTTCTGGCTGTGGATGCGCACGGGTGCTTCTTATCAGTATCAAAGCTACTCGGTCGACGGACTGCTCAGCTTCACCTCCCCCGAGCCGAGCATCTTCACCTCGCCCAACTCTCCTATGCAGATCGTGCGCTACGATGAAAAAACTCTTTACGCCATCTACAATCCCATTCCAAATTATAACGGACGGGTAAATACAAAATGGGGCTGCGGCAGAACTCCGATCGTCATCCGCAAGAGCACTGATAACGGCAAGACCTTCGGTGAGCTTAATATCATCGAAGAAGGTGAACGCGGATTCTGCTACCCCGGTGTATTCTTCACGTCGGACGGCTCGATGCTCTGCGCATATTGCCGCGGCGGCGAGGAGGACGGTGTCTGCCTTTTCCGCCTCGGAATTGCAAAATTTGCGCTTGACGAGATAAAATAAGATGGACTACTCACAAAAATTAAAATATCATTTCAGACCGCAAAAAGGCTGGATCAACGATCCGAACGGCCTCGTCTACTTTGACGGATATTATCACGTTTTCTATCAGCACGCGCCCGATTACGAGGTTCCGTGGCATCAGCCGATGCATTGGGGACACTCGCGGACAAAGGATTTTCTCAATTGGGAGGAGCTCCCCGTTGCGCTTTATCCCGACCGAGATTACGATTCGGGTGGATGTTGGTCGGGCACTGCTACCGTCCGGGATGGCGTTCTCTACCTATTTTACGCCTCAATCCGCACGCCCGCGGACGGTGAAAAAAAGATTCAGACGGTAAGCGTCGCATATTCAAAGGACGGTATAAGCTTCGAAAAATACACCGGCAATCCCGTGATCGACCACTATCCCGCGGACGGCGGTCCCGATTTCAGGGACCCTGCGGTATGCTTTATAGACGGCAAATATTACTGCGTAATGGCATCGGGAAATCCCGAAACGAAGACGGGCAGACTTTTGCTTTACTCTTCCGATGATCTTTTCGCTTGGGATTACGTCGGCATTATGAGCGAGTGGCAGAACTGCAAATATACCGAATGTCCGTCATTTATGTCCGCAGGTGACGGCGTTCTTCTCACCGCATCGGTTTGTCCGCTTGAGGCAAGACACTACTTTTCCGTGATGTTCGGAAAGTTCGAAAATGACAAATTCACGCCCGAATATCAATCGGAAACAGACAAAGGTCCCGATCAATATGCGGGTCAGGTATTTCGGGATCACAAGGGCAGAAGCATTCTGATCTCGTGGATCCCCGGCTGGAAATACAAAGGCTATGCGGCATCCGATATCGGATGTATGTCCGTACCGCGCGAGATAAAGCTCTCGGACGGAGAAATCACCGCATACCCGATCGAAGAGGTGCGTCATCTGCTTCGGGATGAAGACGAATCTGTAAGGCGCACCGAAAACGGATTCATCATCGAGCGCGACGGCAGAGAGCCCGTCGTATACACCGGCAAAATAAACGATCTCAAAATTCTGAAAGACGGCTACGTCGTTGAGGTATACGTCAACGGCGGCAAAGAAGTCTACACCGCTCTGCTTTGAAAGGAGTTACGATATGATACAGCTTACAGAAAGAGAAAGAATGCTCCGCGTTTTCAAGCGTCAGGAGATCGACCGCATCCCTATGATCGACGGCGCTTGGCGCGGAACGATCAAGCGTTGGCACGCCGAGGGTATGCCGAAGAACGTCGCTTGGGAGGATTATTTCGGATTTGACCGCGTCATCCGCGTATGCCCCGACAATTCCCCTCGTTATACAAGAAAAATACTCGAGGAGACCGACCGCTACCGCATCGAAACAACCTATTGGGGCGGCACGCAGAAGGTTTTCAACGTCCTCGATTCCACCCCCGAGGTGCTTGAATTTTATTATGACACTCCCGAAAAGTGGGAGGAAGCAAAGCGCGCTATGTATACCTATCACGAGGACAGAATCCCGTGGAAATATCTTGAAGAGAACTATCCGAAGTGGAAGGCAGAGGGCAGATTTTTACAGCTCGTTGTATGGTTCGGCTTTGACGTGGCGCACACCCGTCTGACGGGCACCGAAAATATGCTTATATCAATGTACGACGATCCCGATTGGGTCTCCGACATTTTTGATACTTACCTCAACACCTCGCTCGACCTCTGTCAGCGAATTCTCGACGCGGGATACGAATTCGACGGCATATTCTGGTACGACGATATGGGCTACAAGGGCTCGCCCTTCTTCTCGCCCTCCGCGTACCGCGAGCTTTTAAAGCCGTACCACAAAAAAGCAGTCGATTGGGCGCACGAGCGCGGAATGGTCACCGAGATGCATTCCTGCGGCTTCATTGAGCCCTTGCTCCCCGACATACTCGAAACCGGAGTTGAAATGCTCAATCCGCTTGAGGTCAAGGCGGGAATGGATCCCTTCAAGCTGAAAAAGCTCTACGGCGACCGCCTCGCATTCCGCGGCGGCATCAACGCGCAGCTTTGGGACAACCTCGACCTCGTCAAGTCGGAGATGCAGCGCATCATTCCCGCAATGAAGGAGGGCGGCGGCTACGTTTTCGCCTCCGACCACTCGATCCCAAACTCGGTATCATTTGCAAATATGAAGGAAATCGCAAGGCTTGCCCACGAGCTTGGAAAATATTGATTTAAAAATTTTTTAATATTTTGTTGACATATCGCTAATTTTGTGATATAATGTGCAAAGAACATCCCAAGGTATCGTCTTTGATGCATGCTCTTAGGGGTGTTCCGACTATGTAATCTATAAATAAAGGAGATTTACCATGGACACCAAAAACGTAATTCGCTTTATCCTGACCTTCTTCCTCGGCTTCATCGGAAGCATCATTATCAACCACACCGAGCTCAAGCCCGAAGGCTTTACCTCCAGATCTTGGGCATACTTCCTTCTTACATACCTCACTTTTGGTATTTACCCCCTCGTTGCTTCCATCTGCAACCTCTTCTTCGATCCCGCTAAGGATAAGAACATCGGTTACAAGAAGGACTGATTTACAATCATAAAAAGCACATCTGCCGCGGCAGATGTGCTTTTTCATTATTTTATAATGGCATTCTTTTTGCTCTCACCGATTGCGTGATAGGGCAATAATTCGTGGCGAAGTCCCCTCTCGGCGCAGTACGCACAGATTCTCTCAAGCTCCGCGCCGTCATTGTATCCGGGAATAACGGGCGTGCGTATTATCACTTCTCTGCCCGCCTTGAGGAGTCTTTCAAGATTTTCAAGTATAAGACTGTTATCTACGCCCGTACCTTTTTTATGAAGCGAGGGATCGAGTGCCTTGATATCGTAAAGTAAGAGCGAAGTGTAAGGCAAAACGGCTTCAAATGCGCTCCACGGCACGTTCCCCGCCGTATCTACAGCAACGGAAATGCCGCTCTTCGCGCACTTTTCGGCAAGCTCTGCGATATATTCGGGATAAAGCATACACTCGCCCCCCGAAAAAGTCACTCCGCCGCCCGTCGCGCGGTAATAATCGGCATCGGCGCAAATGATTTCGTAAAGCTGATCGACAGTATATCTGCTGCCGTAAAGCCTTCTTGCATCGGCGGGACAGCTCTCCGCGCACTCTCCGCAAAGGATACAATTTTCACTATGCTCACAAACCTCGGAGCAAGCTCCGCATCCGATGCATTTTTCTCTGAACAGAGCAAGCTCGGGCTCGGGCGACTTGCCCTCGGGATTGTGGCACCATTTGCAATCAAGGTTACAGCCCTTGAAGAACACCGCGGTGCGAATGCCGGGACCGTCCACGGTCGAGGATCGCTTTATATCAAAAACATACGGAATCATGCGTTCGTAAGGATCGCCATTTCCTCGTCGGAGAGGGAGAGCTGTGCACCCTCGCAGTTGGACTTGAAATGTTCTACGTTTGATGACGAGAAAAGCGGGATGACCTGCGGGAAGCCTTCCATTCGGTGCGCGTTGCACATCCAAGCGACGGCAAGCGCGCTGTTGGTGACACCCTTTTCCTTTGCCATATTTGCAAGCGTTTCAAAGCGCGCGCCGCCGATATAGTTTTCGGGCAGGCGGGAGATATCCTCGTATGCGCCTCTGATCAGGGATGAATACGCAACGAGCGGAATATCCTTGTTTTCAAGATAGCGCAGACGCTCTCTGCCGACGTTTTCGTTGAAAATATAGTTCGGCTTCAGGTCAAGACGGCAGTTGAGGTAGGAAAACCGCTGTTGCATAACGGTATAGGGGGTGCATCCCCGCTCCTTTGCCATCATATTGAATTCGGAAAAGCGCCAGGTGTCGTAGTTACTGCCGCCAAGGAGGCGCACCTTGCCTTTTCTGACGAGCGAATCGAACGCCTCGAGAGTTTCCTCCATCGGGGTGCTCATATCGTCGGTGTGGGCATAGTACAGGTCAATATAGTCGGTTCCGAGCTTGCGAAGGCTCTCGTCGCACCAATACTCGATCTGCTCTCTTTTAAGTCCCGCGCCAACGCCGTGGCGGTCAAAGCCGACCTTTGTGGCAAGAATTATCTTATCGCGGCAGCCGCGGTCGCGAAGCCATTCTCCGAGCAGAGTTTCGCTCTCGTCGCCCGTTCCCGCCCAATGTGCGTAATTGTTGGAGGTATCGATGAAGTTACCGCCCATACCGACGAAGGTATCAAGAACCGCGTAAGCATCCTCCTTCGACACCGTCGAGCCGAACATCATCGCGCCGAGGCATATAGGAGAGACCGACAAGCCGTTTTTCAAATTTATATTTTTCATAATATTACCTCCTTATTTCATTCTTTCGATTATATCGTCTTGTAAGGGCTTTGAGATATCCACGAAAATACCGCTGTATCCCGTGATTCGGACACGGAGGTCTTTGTGCAGCTGCGGATTTGTCTGTGCATCAATAAGATCTCCCGGATCGATCGACGTAACCTGCGCGTGCAATCCTCCGCGTTCAAGATAAAGCGCGAGCATAGACGCAAAAATCCGATGCCCATCATCTCCGTCAAACTGCTTTCGGTCAACGTCGAGATTGAGCGCGCCCGAAAGGAATCCGTCCGCGGGGATATTCAGCATAGAATTGAACATCGCTGTCAGCCCATTCGTGCAAGAGCCGTTTGCGGGGCGTGAATTTTGTGAAAAAGGCATTCCTGCGAGTCTTCCGTCGGGCGTGGCGCCGTAGTCTTTGCCGTATTTAAGATGCCATGTATCGCTTTGCAGGCACGGAACGAGCAAAAATCCGTCCGTTCGGAGATATTTTTCGGCATATTTCCGCGACAAACGCGCCATTCCATCCGCCAGACGGCGAACGTGAGAGTTCGCAAATGCATCGTCGCTGCCGTATTTCGGAACACGTCGGCAAAGTGCAAGCGTGCGCGCGTGACCTTCAAAATTCGCATCGACCGCGTCAATAAGCTCCGAAAGTGTCAGCCTTTTATCGCGAAAAACGAGCGCATCCGTCACGGTGAAGCAGTCGCAGACCGTGCCGAACATCTGAAAATTCATTATCGCAAACAAATATTCCGCGCAGGCGGTAAAGCACTCTCCGCGCTCGATCGGACGTGCGGTAAAGCAGTCCGTGAAGGAGCAGACGGCATAGGGCTTGCGGCGGCGGATACGAAGCTCGCGCACTCCGCGCTCGGTCTTGTTGGAAATAAAATCTTCCATATAGGAGAAATATTTCTTATAAACTTCGTCTATCGTTACATCGCGATCATCGCGCAAGGATCGCAGAATATTTATAAAAACGTCCTGCCAACCGCGCTCGGGAATGCGGGTGAATTTATGCAAAAGCAAATTTTCCTCTTCCTTTGATTCAAAGGCGGAATAGTGCTTCGATGACGGCGAGCCGTTGATCCAAAAGCTGTGCGAGCCGGGGGACGGCCAGTTGCATCCGAAATGATGATAGTTTACGAACTCCTCATCACGAAGTCCGAGGCTTCGGTACGCACCTTTTATATTCGCATCGTTATAGAACATCAAAGAAGATGAAAGGAGTGCCTTTTCCGTCAGCTTGCGCCAAAGCTCGGGATAAGACTTATCCATTCCCGGCGCGTAATAGAAAACAATGACGGGGTTCTTGAACTCGGGCTGTATGCACTCGGCAAAAAGACAGGTCAGATCGTTGACGGCATAGTTTCCGTCAATATCGGTTCCGCCGAGCAAAAGATACTGCGGCGCGTCAAAATTGAAAATTCTCTCAAAGGTTGTGGAATTTGAAGCGTCGCCGACCTGATGCTCGCCGCGCCCCATATTGAGATTGTGCTTGCAGTAATAATCTGTAATCAGATCTGCCGCCTCTTCGCGCGTGAGTCTGCCGCTTTCGAGGTCGGATTTGTAAAAAGGATAAAGTATCTTATCAAGCCGCCCGACAGTCAGAGTCGGGTTCGGGGAAACGTAGGAGCAATCAATTAGGGTGATGATCCAGAAAAGCTGAAGAACCGTGCGCATATCCGAAGGCTTTTCGGTTGCCGCTTTTTTCAAGGTCAGCGCGAGGGCGGGCATATTCTTCTCTTCTGCCGCCTCGGCATAGCGAAGGATATAACGGCTGATCGCCTCATAGACCTCGATCAGCGAGGAAAGGAATATTCTTCTGCCCGCGTCCGTTTTCTCCGAAAGAGATACTCGAGCCTTTTCGATAAGCCCCGGCAGACCGAGCTCTGCGATCATTTCCCAATCGTAGGAGCAATGCCCCGAGCTGAATACCGTGTCTTTATAAGGCGAGTGCGGATCGCGGCGAAGCTCGGCAAAAATTGCCTCTTCCTCACCGTCGAGCTCTCTGTGTAGGACGCGCCCCGCAATGAGGTCGTAATCCTCGAGAGGAACGGATACTCTGTCCAGTATCGCGGACATAGCGCGCGCAAAACGCACGGGTTGGGGCTCGTCGGCGTTTTTGCCAATAAGGCTGTGCGCAATAAGTATTCTCTCGGCATCGGCGGCAAGCATCGGCTTTTCCGTCAAAGCGATAACCGCTTCGTCTATATTTCGTTGAAGTCCTTTCATTTTTGACTCCTCTCGATCATCGGTTACCATAATTATAGCAAAAATTGCATCGAATAGCAATATATTTGCGAAAAATTCCATAATTTCAAAAAAGCACATCTGCCGCGGCAGATGTGCTTTTTATTATAATTAATCGTTATCGGCAAGCATAAACGCCTTCTGACCGCGCTTGCGGACTTCCTCTTCGGGAATTCCGAGCTCGCGGGCGAGGATCTCGATGATCAGGGGGGAGCAGAAGCCGCCCTGGCAACGTCCCATTCCCGCGCGTACACGGCGCTTGACGGCGTCGAGAGTCTTCGCGCCTACGGGACGGCGGATCGCCTGAAGGATCTCGCTCTCGGTAACCTGCTCGCAACGGCAGATGATCTTGCCGTAAAGCGGATCCTTTGCGATGAGGGCATCGCGCTCCGCATCGGTCTTATCTGCAAAGCGAACGATTCCGCGGCGGGTTCTGATCCAGCCGACCTTGCGCTCAAGAACGAGTCCTGCCTCCTGCATCTCGTGTGCGATATATTTCGCAAGTGCAAAGCTTGCGGTAAGTCCGGTCGAACGTACGCCCGAGATACCAACGTATCCGAGTGCCTTCTTCGAAACCACGATATTATATCCCTCGGGCTCACGTGCGGGACGTGCGCCGACGAACTGCGCGATGGTATCCTCAAAGCGGAGTCCGGGAACCATTGCAAGCGCCTGAGTACGAACCGACTCAAGTCCCTCTCGGGTGGTCATTCTGTCGGTCTTGTCCTCAACGTCATCAGCGGTCGGACCGACGATCATATTGTTATCAACGGTGGGAATAACGAGAACTCCTCGCGTCTTTGCGGACGGTACGGAAGAAATGATATGAGAAACCTTAACGGGAGTATTGTGGCTGAACACGAAGAACTCGCCCTTACGGGGATGAACGGTGAAATCGCACTCGTCAACCATCTTCGCGATATCGTCGCAATGAAGTCCCGCGCAGTTAACGACCCACTTCGCCTCGATCTCACCCTTGGAGGTCACGACCTTCTCTACTCTGCCGTTCGAAACGCAGATATCCTCGACCTTGCAGTCAAGCAGAAACTCAACGCCGTTTTCAGCCGCGTTTTCAGCCTCTGCAATAACAACGAGGAACTGATTTACCTGGCTGTCGCGGGGGCTGTAGATACCGCCGAGGATGTTGGGGTTAAGGGTCGGCTCCATTTCAAGGATATCTTCCTTGGGAAGGAATTCGTAATCGTACACGCCGTTTTGGAACGCTCTTGCGAGGAGTCCCGGTACGTTCTCCATCTGCTCGGGATAGAGTACGGGCGCGATACTGCCGCAATGGATGATCGGAATATCGAGGTCGCGGCAGATGTTGTCTACCATACTGTGAGAAATGGTACGGATCTTGCACTCGAGCGTACCGACGGGCATCGTCGCGCTCGTAGAGGTAAGTCCGCTGTTCGACTTCGATGCATCGCCGCCGACGTCGTCGTTTTTATCGCAAACGATGGTCTTGATCTTATATTTTGAAAGCTCACGCGCAAGGGCTACGCCGACCGCGCCCGCTCCGATAATAAGTACGTCTGTTTTAATCATCGTTTAGTCCTCCTTTTTGTCAAGGCTCATACAAGCCACAAGGTCAACGCCCGTGCCGAGAATATCGGCAATTACGGTCTGTCCGCAGACGGCGGGAGCGGAAAGCGTGACCTTTTTAACCTCTTCCGCGCAAGCGAAAAGCATGTCCTTCGGGATGGGAGCAGAGGTGCGGACGGGCATTCTGCGGCGGCTTGCGCCCTTTATTGCAACCGAAGAGGTGAAAGTGCGCTTCGGGTCGAAGCATTCGTTGATGCAGTATTCAACGCCGCGCTTGCAGCGGTTT
This sequence comes from Clostridia bacterium, assembly GCA_017387685.1. Taxonomy (GTDB): domain Bacteria; phylum Bacillota; class Clostridia; order Oscillospirales; family CAG-272; genus CAG-390. The sequence continues at coordinate 38,039 of JAFOEU010000039.1, read as the reverse complement.
CCGCTGAGCTGAACGTCATCCTTGGAAGTATATTCCGCAACGACCTCACAGCCGTTGGGGCAAACGGTACAAATTATTGTCTTTTTCATGCCAGAACCTCCTTGTGCTCCGCGATTACAACGATCTCACCGCAAAGTCCCGCGATCTTATCCTGCGGGATAGTGAGCTTTTCCATAGCTCCGGGAGTTGTCGCGGCAAGCTTCTTTCTTGCAAGCACTTCGCCGTTACAAGATGCAACGAGAGTGGTCTCGCGCGCGGGAACGACGGTGCGGAAGAAGAGATCAACGTCTGCGTCCGCGGACTTGTCCACCGTCTGCGGACAAACGTAGCGGATGCCCTGACCGGGCTTGACCTCAATGCTCTCACCCGAGGTGAGCGCACCCTTTGCGTATTTAGCTGCGTACTTGCCCGCCTTTTCGCTCTCGCGGCTTACGTTGTCAACAAGGTCGTTAACGTGAAGCACGTTTCCGCAAGCGAATATGTAGGGAATCTCGGTCTGCATAAACTGGTTGACCGACGCGCCCTTTGTGATGCCCGAAAGAGAAACGCCCGCGGTGGTGGTCAGCTCGTTTTCGGGGATGAGTCCTACCGAAAGAAGGAGGGTATCGCAAGGAATTACCTCCGCCTTATCGAGGAGGGGACGCTTGTTTTCGTCAACGGGAGCAACGGTCACGCTCTCAACACGGTCAACGCCCGTGATGTTGATGACGGTATGCGAGAGCATAAGCGGAATTCCGAAATCGTCAAGGCACTGAACCTTGTTTCTCTGCAATCCCGCAAGGAAGGGCATCAGCTCAACAACAGCCTTGACCTTCGCGCCCTCAAGTGTGAGGCGGCGCGCCATGATCATTCCGATGTCGCCCGAGCCGAGGATAACGACCTCTTTACCTACCTTGTTGCCGTAGATATTGATAAGCTTCTGCGCTGTACCCGCGGTGTAAACGCCCGAGGGACGGCTGCCGGGGATAACGAGATTTGCACGGGTGCGCTCGCGGCAGCCCATTGCAAGGATGAGTGCGCCGAAGTGAATATGAACAACGCCGCTCGTATTTACGCAAACGAGTGTCTTTTCACGGATCTCAAGAGCCGTGGTCTCGGTCATCAGGTCGATGCCCGCTTCTGCTGCCTTATCGGCAAAACGCTCGGCGTATTCGGGGCCTGTCAGCTCCTCGCCGAAATACTGCAGACCGAAGCCCGCGTGAATGCACTGCTGAAGGATTCCGCCTGCGCGAATGTCGCGCTCGATCAGAACAACGCGCTCCGCGCCGTTCTGCTTTGCTGAAACAGCCGCCGCCAGACCCGCAGGTCCCGCACCGACTATCGCAACGTCATACAAGTATTCTTTCATTCTTGTACCTCTCAAAAATGTGATGTGATAATTATATATCAACAATTTTCAAAATGCTATTGCCAATTTTGCCAATTTGTTGTACAATATTGCTGTAATCATAATTGCCATAAAAAAGAACCCCAAGCGCCTCGGCACTTGGGGTTCTTAAGTAATCTGTTTAGTCGCAGCAAACGTCGGGTTTAACGGGAGCTGCGGGCTTGGGTGCTTCGGGGGTTACGTTACCGAGCCCTGTTGTTTCGGTGAAAACGGCATTCTTCTTGACCATTTCAACGGTATCGGTGGGAACGATCAGCTTGGATGCGGTGCCGTTTGCCATTTCAACAAGAGCCTCGTATCTCTTGAGCTCGATGACCTCGGGAGTGGGGCAAGCCGCCATAATAGCGCGGAGACCGTCTGCCTCTGCCTGCTTCTGAAGAAGAACGGCGCGTGCTTCACCCTCTGCTCTTGCGATACGGGCATCTCTTTCACCCTCTGCGGCGAGAATCATTGCCTGCTTGTCACCCTCTGCACGGGTGATGACCGCCTGCTTGTGACCTTCTGCTTCAAGAAGAGTTTCACGTCTTGCGCGCTCTGCCTTCATCTGCTTTTCCATGGATTCACGGATGTCAGCCGAGGGAGTGATATTTCTGATCTCAACTCGGGTAACTCTGATACCCCATTCATCGGTCGCTCTGTCAAGGCTTTCAGTCATCTTTGCATTGATGCTGTCGCGCGAGGTGAGGGATTCGTCGAGGGTAAGCTCGCCGACGATGTTACGGAGAGTGGTTGTAGTGAGGTTTGCAAGTGCCTCAACGGGGTTTGCGGCACCGTAAGCGTAAAGCTTGGGGTCAAAGGTCTTGTGATAAACGACGGCGTCGATGGTGAGAGGTACGTTATCGCTCGTGATAACGCTCTGGGGAGGGGTATCGAGAACCTTCTCCTTCGAGGTAGCGCGGGCGGTGATTCTGTCGATACCGAAGGGAGCGAGAAGGTGAAGACCTGCACCCCAGATGGTATGGAATTTACCGAGACGCTCGATAACGTAGGACTCGGTGTGAGGAACGACCTTAAGGCACGAGACCAAAAGGACAAAAACGATAATAACTCCAGCAATAAGAAACGGCATAATATTTCTCCTTTTCATTTTTTTGAAAAACTTGTGTTTTTCTGTTGACATTATTATATCACACAATCAAGTGAATGTCAATACCTTTCATAAAAAAGATTAAATTTTTTCCTTCCCACAATTTTCAAAATACTATTGCCATTTATTCGGATTTGTTGTATAATATTGCTGTGATCTGAAATATTGGGGGTTGAAATGAACGAAAACTTAACGCGAATATGCTACGATGCCGATCCCGCATGCCGCGTGCACCACACGGTCGGCTACGCGGACGAATACGCCCTGATGGCGCAGTTTCACTACGATACGTCGCTGATCCTCCTGCTCTTTTTGCGCGGACACGGCGAGATTCGTATCGAGGGTCGCCTCTACTCCTTCGGCGCGGGCGATATGATAATCCTCAATCCCTCCGAGCTTCACCGTTGCACGATAGCCGCAGACGAAGTCTTTGAGCGCATCTCGCTCCACGTCAGCGAAAGCATCACCGACGGCTTTGCCACAAAGGATGCAGGACTTTTCAAATTTTTCTACGAAAGAGAGCGCGGCATCGGAAACATTCTCCGTGCCGAACGTATGCGCGAGATCGGCGGCGACCGACTTATGCGCGATATTCTCAGCCACGCCTCGGGTGTCGGACGTGCCGATCCCATCCTTCTGCGCTGTAAGGTCATCGAGCTTCTTGCCGCAATCAGCGAAGCCGCCGACCGCGGCGAGCCGACGAACGATTCCCCGCGCATCGAAAACGAGCTGATACTTGAAATTCTGCAATATCTGAACACGCATTACACAGAGGACGTATCGCTTTCGGATATCGCCGACAAATTTTATCACAGCAAATATCACGTCTGCCACCTTTTCCGCGAGCAAGTCGGCGTAACACTCGGCGACTATCTCGTTCTTCGCCGCATCCACCTCGTCAACGACCTCATCCGCCGCGGAGACCCCGTAAGCGACGCCTGTTTTGCCGCGGGATTCAAGAACTATTCGAACTTCTTCAGGCTCTATAAAAAACACACGGGAATGACTCCGCAGGAGTTTAAGAATTCGATTGGAAAATAAAATTTCTCTGCAAATATTGACACGGTAGCGTAATTGTGATATAATAATACTACCAAGTGTAGGAGGTTTTTGTATGAACAATTTTATTTCAATAAGGCCGTCAAAGGATATAAGGACAAATTACGCGCAGATATCGGCTTTGACGAGAACGAGCCCCGTCGCCATCACGGTCAACGGCAAGGAGGATACCGTCCTTCTCAGCCACGAGGATTATATTGATCAGCAAAAATACATCTCCGAGCTTGAAGAAAAGCTTGCAGTATACGCTCATTTGGCTGGGGCAATGGATGACGTCAAGCTCGGCAGAATTCAGGCCGCCGACGAAGCTTTCGATGATATTCTCGCTGAACTGGAGAATCTTGATATATGAGCTTTAAAGTCAAGTTTACCGAAACCGCGAAGGAGGATCTGCGGAATATTGCATTATATATCGCAGAAGCTTCGGGCGAAAAGAGTATAGCAATCAATTTTGTCAACGAACTGCGCCAAAAAACCAAGCTCCTCGAGGATTTTCCCGAGAGCGGCTCGCTTCCCCGAGACAGAATAATGATCAGCGCAGGATACCGCTTTCTGGTACATAAAGATCATCTGATCTTTTATCATTACGATCCTAAGGCAGAAACTTCTTATATTTTAGCGATTTTCAACGCCAAACGCGACTATACGAGAGTTATGAGAAAATTTATCGGGAAATAAAACGCAAACAGCACATCTTCGACTTGGGATGTGCTGTTTTCGATTTGCCCGTTTCTATTGACACCCATTCGATTTTATGCTAAAATAATGGCAGAAAGGCGGTAATAAACATGAAAGATCTTTTAAGTGTCGAATTCAAACGAAAGTTTTCGCTTTCTATGTATAAAAATCTCAAGCTGAAGCTCGGTGAAATGTCCTTTTTCAAGGATTTCGTGGGCGACACGCGCGGCGATCTTTATCCCATCCTCTCAAAGTCGGAGGATGCCGACGAATACCTTGAATCAAATCGCTACGGCGTGCGCGCGGGCTCGGTCTGCCGTCTGATCGGACAGTTTTTCCCTTATGCTACATACGAGATGACCGCCAAAATCAATGGCGAGGCGGGATTTAAATTTATTCTGCCTATCACAGAGGCGGAAATCACAACGTCCGCCGAAAAGCTTCGCTACCGTTGCGGTGATCATACGGAAGAATTTGACCTTCCCGAAGCATCCGATACAATGATCGTAAGCTGTCGTCCCGGTGCGTTTGATGTTTATTTCAAAAAGAACGGCAAAGCGGAGTTTTTCGCCACCATCGCCGAGGAAGAATTCAATAATTCAAACGATTACGCCGTATTTTCCGAGTCGGTTGCCGCTTTAAGTGTTTCGGGAGACGCCGAGATAAGCGCGGTCGAATTCTACATCGACAACGGCACCTCGATCGCGGATATGCGCCCCGTGCGTTATGAAAACGGCGAGGTTATGGTTGAAAACGGCAAAATTTTTATAACCGCGTCCATTCGTATGCAGGCGGGCACGTTTCAGGGGATATTCTCTTGGATACCCGGGACTGCCGAATTTGAGCTGACGGGCGCGCTCTTTTACGACTGCGGAGACGGACGGTGGTGCGGCGACGTTGCCGCTTCCCTGCTCTACCACCGCGAAAAGAAGCTCTGGTATCTTTGGGTCTGCGCCTTCTCGCACGAACACGTCCTCGCGCATTCGACCTTTGACGGCGACGTGCGCTTCGGTGTCAACGTCATCGACGTTGAATTGATGCCAAAAGCCAACGAAGACACGCCGATCGACGCATTTCTCGCTTTCGCGGGCGACGAAGACCCCGATTTCTTCTACGATGCGGATCGCTCGCGCTGGCTTATGGCGATCTGCCGCCGCGATCCCGAGGCGAAGAATTACCGCTACTTTTTCTTTGAATCCGATTCACCTTTTGAAGGCTACAAATGTATCGGCAAGGGCTACACGGGCGCGGAAACGGGCGGTTCTTTCGTAAAGGTAAACGGCGAGCGGTATTTCCTCTGCGGCAACGATTTCCACGCTACCTCCGACTACCGCATTTACGGCAAGCACGGAATGAGCGCGCCGAAATTCGACTACCCCGACGGCGGATTCCGCGGTTGGGGCACGCTGATGCCGATTCGCCTCGGCTCGCGAACGAGATATTTTTGGCTCACCTTCGACCGCCACCGCGGAAGCGACTACAACTGGAGCTACGGCAATCTTTATTGCTTTGAAGCTAAATAAAGGAGAATCAATATGCAATCCTGTGACACTTTAGTAATAAATAAATCCCGCTCCGTCTACGGGCAGAATATCCTCGCAAAAAACAGCGACCGTCCCACGGGCGAGCCGCAGCCTCTCTGCTTTTACGAGGCAAAGGAGTACCCCGAAGGCGCAATTCTTCGCACCACCTACCTCGACATTCCGCAGGTAAGAAAAACATACACCGTCGTCGGCTCGCGCCCCTATTGGATATGGGGCTTCGAGATGGGCTACAACGAAAAGGGGCTTATGATCGGCAATGAAGCCGAGTGGTCGCGTATGGAGTCGGAGACCGAAGAAGGACTTCTCGGAATGGACTTGCTCCGCCTCGGTCTTGAACGCGCCGCAACCGCACGCGAGGCAATCGAGGTCATCACCACACTTCTGAAGCAATATGGACAAAAAGCCGGCGCAAGCAAGCTGAAAACAAGATATTACGAAAACTCCTTCATCCTCGCCGATAAAGACGAATGTTGGATACTTGAAACCGCGGGGCGCGAGTGGGTCGCGCGTGAGGTCAAGGATACGCAAGGCGTTTCAAACTGCTACTCGATCGGCAAGAATTTTGATAAGGCATCCGAAAATCTTGAGGCGATCGCGCGAGAAAAGCGTTGGCTCGCGCCCGATGAAGCATTCGACTTTGCCAAGGCGTATACCGGTCACGTTTCGAATCTTTCGGGCGGCACACAAAGATACCGCCGTTCAAACAAGCTCCTTGCAAAAAAAGAGCTGCACGATTTCTCAACCCTCGCCGCGATTCTGCGTGATCACCACGATGACGAGCTGATCTCGCCTCGATTTGGTGCAACCAATGCAACATTCGCCTCTCTCTGTATGCACGCAGGCGAGTGGGGCGCAAGCGAGACCTCTGCCTCCCTTCTCGCGCGTTACGACGAAGACCTCGGCATCATCGCCCGCTATGCCCCCGCGCAAGCCTGTCTTTCGGCTTATATCCCCGTCTATATGAACGATCTGCCCGAAAAAATGCAGACGGCAGACCGCAAATTCGATAAAAATTCGCTCTGGTGGCAGTTAAAACGCCTCGCTCTTCTCGTCTCGGTCGATGAGGAACGATTCGGCGAGGAAGTACGGCTCTCGCTCGCCTCCTTGGGAGGGGTAATGGAACAGCTTGCGTGCACAAGTGAACATCTCGCCAAAAGATTTATCGAATTCGGCGATTACGAGGACGCGATGGATACGCTCAAGACCGCAACCGAATCCTGCACGCGACTTCTTTATGAGCTTGCCGAACGCGAATCCGACCGAATCGCAGAGATAATCGTTGAAGACGGCGGACTCTACGGCAGACAAAAGGAAACGATCGAAAAATATATTGAATATTCGGGGATAGAACTCCTTTGAAAGGTGGTTTCGCTATGATTTTTACCTTACCGGCACTCGGACAAAACGCGCTCCCAACGCCGCATTTTCCAACCCGTCACCAAGCGTTCATTTTCAGAGCTTGGGAATACGTTCCCGCAGAAAGAATCGCAAAAATTCTCGGTACGATCGAGGAAAACGTCATCCGCGCGGCGGAGGAAATGGGATTGCCGAATTACGCCCCCGGCAATATATGGCTTGAGCGCGGATATATCACGATAATCCGTCAGATGTGGCATATTCTGCCCTACTCCCAACTCCTCGAGCTGCTCGGAATGACCGAGGGAGAGCTTGCGCTTATTCTTAAGGAGGAAGATTTTCTCGACATAAAGCTGCAAAGCAAACCGATCTGCGAACCCGTCCGTTGGCGTGAGCTGACCGACGGTGAGCGCGCGCAAACGGAAAAGATCAAATCCGTTATGCAGACCGTCGACGTTTCGGGCAAGCGTGCATTTGAATTCGAATACAGCGTACCCAACATCAGCCGCGAAGGCAAGGAGATTTTCAAAACGAGAATGATCTATGCCTTTTCGGGTCTTTATCAGCACGCCTTTGACGTGCCGAGCGAGGTATATCTGCCCGACGAACAGCTCGAGGCTTACCGCGCTCTCGGTGTCAACGGCATCTGGACGCAGGGAATGCTTTCGGGACTCGTCGAATTCCCCTTTGAACCGTCAATTTCAGCGGGATGCGCCGACCGTCTTGCGCGTATGCGAAAAATGACCGAAAGACTCGCAAAATACGGCATCAAGCTCTATCTTTACATAAACGAGCCGCGCTATATGCCGCCCTCATTCTTCGAAAAGCACCCCGACATCAAGGGGCACGAACGACCCGAGGGCGCGGCGCTCTGCACGTCAACCGAAAAGGTGCGGAATTATATCCGCGATTCTATCGAAAAAATATGCCGCGAGGTACCCCTCATCGGAGGATTCTTTATGATAACGCGCTCGGAGAACCTGACGAATTGCTATTCTCATTCGGGCGATATAAACGTCGAATGCACCTGCCCGCGATGCAGTAAGCGGAGCGCACCCGAGGTCATCTCCGAGCTCATCAATACAGTTGCCGACGCCGCGCACAGCGTCTCCGGCGATATCAAGGTCTTCGCTTGGGGTTGGGCTTGGAGAGGCTTCAGCGAGGAGATCATCCGCCGTCTTCGCAAGGACGTCATTCTGCTCGCGCAGAGCGAGCTTGACGTTCCCTTCGAGATCGGAGGAGTACGCGGTAACGTAGTTGACTACTCAATGAGCATCATCGGTCCCGGCGACAAGGCTAAAAGCGAATGGTCCGTGGCAAAGGAATGCGGACTTGAGGTCGGCGCAAAGGTGCAGATCAGCACCACTTGGGAGGCTTCAACCGTACCCGCCATCCCCGTTTCTCCGCTGATCGACGATCACATCCGCGGCTTACTTGATGAGGGAGTCGAGCATCTTATGCTGAGCTGGACGCTCGGCGGCTATCCTTGCAACAATATCGGGGCGGCGGCAAAGTATTTCTATGAAAGATCCGAATCGGATGCGCCTGTTTACGAAGCTGAAAAGATCTTCTCCGATGCCTTCCGCGAATTTCCGTTCCATATAAGCACCCTCTACAGAGGTCCGCAGAACGCAGGACCGTCGAATCCTCTCTTCCCGACGCCCTCGGGCTACAATGCAACTATGACCTGCTTTGCTTACGACGATCTCAAGCGGTGGCGTTCGATCTATCCCGTCGATATCTTTGAAGACCAATTCCGCAAGCTATGCGAGGGTTGGGAAAAGGGACTTGCGCTGATAAATGACGATGACGACAGCGAGGTCGCTATTATGGCTCGCGCGGCATACTGTATTTTCAAATCCTCCTACGATCAGATCCGCTTCATCCGCGCCCGCGACGAGGGCAGATGGGCAGATGCAAAAGAACTTGCAGAATCCGAAGAAAAGACCGCGCAACTTATGCTTGAGCAAATGAACAAAAATGCCGCCATCGGATACGAGGCGTCAAACCACTATTATTTTTCAAAAGGACAGATCATCGAAAAAATCCTCAACTGCCGTCAGGTTGCGGAATATTTCGCGAAAAAGTAAAGAAAATGATCAAAATAAATTTCATCGGCACCTGCTCGGGCACCGAGCCCGAGGCGGGGCGTCATCATTGCTCGCTCGTTTTTGAAATAAACGGTATATATTATTGGTTTGATGCGGGCGAAAACTGCTCGCACGCGGCATATACCTCGGGCATCGACGTTCAGCGTGTCCGCGCAGTCTTCATCTCGCATATGCACATTGATCACATCGGCGGGCTTGCCAACCTCATTTTCACCATAAACAAGGTCGCGCGGGTCAAAAAGACCGAGCATATTAACTCTCATTCATACGATATTTTCGTCCCCGACCTCGATAAGCTCGCCGCAGTCAAGCTGATTGCCAACGCCCATCGAAAGGGAAGCGGAGTCGGCATGGTCGATCACAAGATCACTGACGGACTTCTTTTTGAGGACGAAAATATCCGAGTCAGCGCCATCCACAACGATCACCTCCGTGAAGCAGACACGGGCGATTGGCATTCCTACTCATACCTCATCGAATCAGAGGGCCGTCGCATCGTATTTTCGGGTGACGTTCACTATCCGCACGAGCTCGACCCGCTGATTGCGGACGGATGCGACCTGCTGATTATGGAAACGGGTCACCACAAGGTTGCCGACGTTTGCGAATTCGTAAAGTCGAGAAATATCAAACGCCTAATCTTCAACCACCACGGCAGAGAGATACTTTCCGACCCCGCGGCAGCAGCTGAAAGGGCAAAAGCCATCTTCCCGAACGCCTCAATCGCAAACGATCTCGATATCGTTGAGCTTTAAGGAGAAAAATATGAAGCTTAAATATTACGGCACGGGCGCAGGATACGGACTTCCCGAGGTATTTTGCGATTGCCGCATCTGCCGCCACGCGCGCGAAGTCGGCGGCAAGGAGATAAGAACCCGCTCTATGGCTCTGCTTGACGGACAGCTTGCCATCGACCTTTCGGTTGACACCTTCCACCATTGCGCCTTTGCGGGACTCGATATGCGACGGGTGAAGCACGTACTCGTAACGCACAGCCACCACGATCACTTTTTCACAAGCGACCTTTTCAGCCGCGTTCGCGGTATGGAAGAGCCCGTGAATTTCTATCTCAGCGAGGCATCGGGCAGAGGAGTCCGCGCGATTGTTGAAAAGCACAAGGCTGAATTCGCCGCAGGCACGCGCGACCCGAAGGCTTGGACGCTCGCCGAGGTCCACACTCTTGAATACTATAAATCCGTCAACATCCTTGACTATAAGGTCACACCACTACGCGCGCGCCACGTTGCCGCGCTTGAGCCGATGATGTTCGTCATCGAAAAGGACGGAAAAAGCATCCTCTGGGCGCACGATACGGGACTTTTCCATTCCGACGCAATCGAGTGGATCAAGGATTCGGGAATTGTCTTCGATTTTGTATCAATGGACTGCACCCTCCGCCGAGGCGCGCAGATCACAAAGTCACATATGGACCTCGATTGGTGCATCGAAACGGCGGATATGCTCCGCGCAAACGGAAACGCCGATGAAAACACAAAATTCGCCCTCAGCCACATCGGCCACCTCGTCGACCGCACGCACGACGAGCTCACCGCAGAAGCGGCGGAGTACGGAATGATTGTTGCATACGACGGGATGGAGATTGAAATCTAATAGGAGAATAAAAATGCAGATCAAAAAACTTTCAACCATCGTCGGAGGGCAGGACGGTGCGATTTATAAAAATTATTTATTCCGCTTTTCCTCAAAGGGCGGGTGCACGGTCTATGACCTGACAAAGATCGAAGGAAATATGACCCCGATCGCGGAATTCAAGCTTGACAAAATCGATCTTATCGTACCGCACAGCAATTCCGTCACCTTCGGCAACGAATTTTTCGCCGAGGGCGATGAATTCCCCTTGCTTTACAGCAATGTCTACAACAATTACGCCAAAACCGAGGATAAGCGCGTCGGTATCTGCTGCGTTTACCGCCTCGTACGCGAGGGCAACACTTTTTCGACCCAGCTCGTTCAGCTTATCAAGATAGGATTCACCGACGACCGCAACCTTTGGAGATCATCGGGCGCAGTCGAGGACAAACGCCCTTACGGCAACTTTGTCGTTGACACTCAAAATTCTCTCCTCTACGCCTTCGTTATGCGCGACGGCGAGGGGCAGACGAGATATTTTTCCTTTGATCTTCCCACCCTCTCCGACGGCGAGATCGGTGACTCGGGCGTTCGCGAGGTCACCCTCACATCAGATATGATCAAGGAATATTTCGACACTCCCTATCACAATTACGTTCAAGGCGCGGTCTGCCGCGATGGTAAGATTTACTCGGTCGAGGGCTTCGGCGAAAAGGTCCACCCCGCGCTCCGAATCATCGATACCAAAGAAAAACAGCAGACTCGCTTCTTCGACTTCTTCGAAGCCGGATGCACCGACGAAGCGGAGCTGATTGACTTTTATCAGGGCAGATGCATCTACGGCAACCATATAGGTGAGATTTTTGAACTCGAATTCTAACGAAAAAACTGCTCATTCCGCGGAATGAGCAGTTTTTTATTATTAAACGATCTTATGTGAAAGTCTGTTGGGAGTTACCATAGTTCCGTAGTTGCAGTTGGAGCCGGAGGGAACAACGCCCTCGAGGAGCTCGAATGCAAGCTCGGGGATCTCGTCGATCTTGCCGCTTGTGTAGTCAAGCAGACGGCGGCGGCAGGAGTCGGTACGGCGGAGCAGACCGCCGAGACGGATATCCTGAACGTCAAAGCCTGTGGGCTTATTCTCAATATTCCACTGCTTCTCAAATGCAAGCGCGAACTTTTCGATCAGCTTATAGACCTTTACGTAATCCTTCTTTGCAAGCTCGCGGAGGGTATCCTTGTCGCCCGCAAGGTATGCGGCGCGGGTGCGGATTCCGAGATCGTACTTGATCGCAAGCGCATCGGCAAGCTTTGCCGCGCTGTCGAACATATACGCCCAGCGGCGGTACTTTCTCGCGTAGCCGTGCCATTCCTCGGCAACCGCCTCGATGTACTCATTCTGATTCGGAAGGAGTCTGATATCGTTGAAGCCGTTGAAATAGTCGTTGAAGAGTGCGAGCTTTGCGGTCGCATCGTTTCTGCTTGCCTTCTTTACAAGACCGTTGAGCTTATCAAGCGACATAAAAGCATCGTAATCCGCGCCGAAGATACGGCGGAAGCCGCGGCGGATCTTTTCCTCATCGTTGTTGCCTCGAACGTACTCGGCGAGGTTATAGAGGGTGGGCATAATTGCGTAACGGGAGCACTCGTGTCCGTCGTCGCCCCACATAGTAACGAAAATGTTCTTTACCTTGTGCTTGCGGCAAGCGTCGATAGCGTAGTGCATAGACAAAATCGAGAATCCGTTCATAGGAAGGAAGCCTCTCCAGGTCCACGCGCCTCCCGCGAACCAGGTCTTGTTCGAAAGCTGCTCATGATTGTAGAGCATATTGTCGTATGCTTCCTCATTATCGCGGTAGTAGTCCCAGTAAACGGGGATAACGTCCTCGGGAACCGCCTCGATGACCTCCTTCGGCATCTCGCGCTTGGGAGTGTAGTAAGCGTTGCCGGGGTTGATCGAGCGGAAGAACATATCCGACCACATCATAGGCTCGAAATCATACTTGCGGACGATCTCGCAAACTGCCGCGAGGTGGCGCTTGATGATCGAGGTGGGATGCTCGTAGCCGTGAAGATCCATAAACTTACCGCGTCCGAGAGTCCAAGCCTCGTCCATACCGATATGGAGGCGGCTGCTCTTGAAGCACTCGCGGCAGGTCTTGATCGCGTTCTCGATGAATTCGTAGGTACGGGGATCGTCAACGAGCATTGCATCCTCGTTATCGATCGGAACCTGACGCCACGGAACGAAGCCCTGAAGGTGGGCAAGGGTCTGGATGCAGGGGATCAGCTCGATGCCCATATTTGCGGCGTACTCGTCAAGCTCGATGAGCTCTGCCTTCGAATATCTTCCGCGCATATAGCCGAGATAGGGCTCACCGTCAACCTCGTAGGTGTCCTCGGTGTAGAGCATAACGCAGTTGTAGCCCATCTTTTTGAGATAGCCAAAATAAGTTTTGAGCGACTCAACGCTCATAACGGCGTTGCGCGACATATCGAGCATCACGCCGAGTGTTTCATAATTCTTCTTTTTCATTTTTGCCTCCGTCGGAGTTTTTTGTTGAGACCATTATATCATAAAATTGAGGAATTTGCAATAGGTAGTATCTTGTTTCTCTAAAAGTTGGATAAACTAAATACTCAAATATAGTTTCTGCGCTGAATTTTGCTTTCTATATTAGCATAATTGGCTATACTATTGACAAAAATCGACAAAAGTAGTATAATAAACTAACTACAATACGATTATTGAGGACTTCACAATGTTCAATAAAAAGTTATCACTCTTTCTGCTATGCATCGTTTTAGTATGCCTCTGTCTCGTCTCTTGCGGCTCTGCCAAAATACCCGAAATAACTAATGTTGACGAAATGGCAGCCAAAAATCTATTATCCTCAAACAGATTAATTCCCGCTGTTGTCTACGAATATAGTGATGATGTTGCTAAAGGCTACACCATTAAAACCGAACCTGCAGTCGGCTCTTCTGTAGAAAAGGACTCTGTTGTAACGATTTATATCTCAAAAGGTCCTCAATTAAGAGTGCCCGATGTTGCTAATGTTGATGAAGAAACTGCCAAAAAGGTGCTCACTTCTAATCAGCTTATCCCTACAATCACGTACGAGTACAGTGACACAATAATTGTAGGTAATGTGACAAGAACCGAGCCTGAAATAGGCTCCGTTGTTGAACCGAATTCAAAGATTACCGTTTACCTTTCGTATGGACCCTCGCGTGTGGAAGCCTCCAATGTTATAACAGATCTTGATATCGGTTGTTGGATGGGTGCATGTACTGTTTATAGACAGGTTGATACATTATATATAGATTGCAGTGATTTTTACTATAATTACGGTTCTACCATGGAACTATACGGGAAGTGGTACGATCCTAATAACAGCGGAAAGATTAGTGGAATCGCTTCTTTGACAGATAATTATTACCAGTCAATTGCGATATCTGGAAAATATACTGATTCCGATTTTTTTGGATATAATCGACACAATTTTACTATTGAAGTCCCTTTAGTAGAGTTAAATGTAGATAAACCCACACGAGTTTATATACTGATCGACATTTTAGATTGCCACAACCACCCCGACAAAATAGAATTTATAATTACAATATCTTGGTGATATTTAGAAGGCTTCTTAAATAGAGGCCTTCTATTTATATTTTGCGTCTTATCCACTATTAAGTAGAACAGCGCCATTTAATTTGCAATATTTTGAAAAATACAATAAAAATAACTACTAAAAGAATACATTTCATAGCAACACAGTTCGATTTTTCAGATTATGATAGCACAAAATTCAGAAGTATTGAATTGAGTTAGCAGTATCGCAAGGCTTCTCCCGGGAGAAGCTCCCTCCGCAGAGAGTGATAAGGGGGCACCGAGAACGCTGTGTTCGCACTTGTTTGATTTCTTATAAGCTGACAGCATTTCCACGCCGAAGAAGACTTGTTTTGAGTGTGCAAACATAGCTTTCCAAATCTTATCATTTCTAAAATGATACACGATCTCACGGTAAAACTTAACCTTGACAAAATGTCCGTTTCATAGTATAATTATTTTATCACCGAAAAGGAGAACCGATATGAAAAGAAAAGGCATCCCGCTTTGGGTGGGAATTTTGATAATCTCGGTCGCGATCGCGGGCGTTGTTGCTCTGCTGATTGCTGATATTGCAAAAAATGATTGGAAGATCGATACTGATCTCTTGATGCGCCCCGCCATCATTCTCGCAGGTCTCGTCTTGTCGCTCGTCAAGCTGATAACGAGAACGGGCGGCTCGAACAAGGTATACGAAAAGGCATACGCCAAGGAGATCGGCTCTGCGTTCTCACGCCCCGATACAAAGAAATACAAAAACAAGCTCCTCTCCGCCCTCGCGCTTTACAACCAGGACAACTACACGGGCGCGCTGAAGATTCTCGGCGAGCTTGAAAAGGTCTGCAACACCGCCGACGATTTCTGCGCCGTTCTGCTCTTCAAGGCACTCTGCTACACCGACGGCGGAAGCCCCGAGGCGGCTGTCGCAGAATACGAAAAGCTTCTTAAATACAACGAAAAGCACTCGCAGGCGTGGTCCAATCTCGGAATCCTGCAAAAGAAGCTCGGCAAAAACGCGGAATCGATCAAGTGCTACGAAAACGCGGTAAAATACGATCCTACGAACGCTCACGCCTACAACAACCTCGCGCAAGGTTACCTCGCCGACTGCGAGTGGGCAAAGGTCATCGAGCCCGCGCTCAAGGCACTTGAGCTGAAAAACAACTTTTATCAAGCCGATACCGCGCTGACCGTCGCGTATTTCGCTCTCGGAAACACCGAGGAAAGCAAAAAGCACTTCGAACACGGCGTGGCAAACGGTGCGAACGCAGATAACGTAATGGCAGTCCTCGACAGCATTGCAAAGGGCGTCAATCCCTTCGGCGAATCCCCCGAGGTGCGCGACGAGGTAGTCCGCGCGATCGGATTCATCAAGCGTGATACAGCCGTGCCTATGGTTGAGGTCCGCCTCCCCGCACCCGATGACGGCAACAAAACACGTCTCGGCGGTGCACCCGTCGACCGTGACGTTCCCCTCGACAGCGAAGGCAACCGTATGTTTCTTCTTGCGGCAATATGGTGCTCCGAGGTGCGCGGCGTCCCCGATTTCCCCGAAAAAGGTGTTCTGCGATTCTATATTTCGGGCAACGATTACTACGGACTCGACCTCGACGAGCCCGCGGCGCAGAAGGATTTCCGCGTGCTTTACGATGAGGACGAGGACAAATTCGATTCCACCCTCCGCGACGATCCCGAGCTTCCCGACGATTTTCCCATCCGTCACGCCTTCCCCGTCCGTCTCACCCCCGCGATGGGCAGTATGCTCTCGAGCGACTACCGCTTTGAAGCGGCTGTCGATTCCGCGCTGAAAAAGGCGGGATTTGAAAACGGCTCGGATGATCTTGAGGACGAGGAATCCGATCTCATCTATGAAGAAAACAGCTACGGCGGCCACCGAATCGGCGGTTACCCCTGCTTTATGCAGGACGATCCGCGCGACGTAGGCGAAGATCTCCGCAAATACGACACGCTTCTGCTCCAGATCGTCAGCCACACGATGCCCGATGCTTCGGGCAAGGAGGAAGACCTCATAATGTTCGGCGACGATGGCGGATGCCAATTCTTCATCCCGCGCGACAAGCTCCGCGCACGCGACTTCTCCGACGTTATGTATAACTGGGATTGCGCGTAAATCCCTAAGAGGTAGATATATGGATTGGAAACGTGTACTTTCATCAATCGGTATAAAGCAAAAGCACGACAAGAGAGTAAATATGCTCGGTACAACGGAAAGCATTGACATAATCGAAAACGCAGTCTACGCCGAGCTCAAGCCTCTCGGATTTCGTAAACACGGGCGCACGCTTCACCGCTTTGTTGACGGTGACATTTCGCAGGTCATCAACTTCCAATGCGGACAGTCTTACAGAGATGAAACTCATCTTATGTGGGTCAATATCGGCATCCGTGTGCCCGAATGTGAGCTGCGCAGCTTCGAGGGGGACGAAAAACCAAAGAAATATTATCACGAATACGAGTGCAGTATGCGTTCGCGACTCGGAGAAGTAAAAGGAAAAAAAGACACCACTTACAATCTGCACGGCTCGAGCGACGAAATATCCGCAGACATTCTCTATCAGATCAAGGTTTGCGTTTTACCCGCATTCGATGTGTTGAAGGATCGCCGTTCCATCCTCGAAAAGCGGAGAAAATATAAAAAATTCGACACGTTAAACTCTCATCTCATACTGCTTGAGGAAGCAATGATACACGGCAGAATGGGTGATATTGAAAAAGCCGGAGAGCTGTTCAATATCTATTACAAGAAATGCAAAAACAAGATTTCTCCGCACAAAGCTCATCTGGAGTATCTTGAAAAATTGGCAGCCAAATTGGATATAACTTTGAAGGACAGATAAAATTATGCTCGACAACATTCTTTATTACATAGGACAATTTCTCGGGATCGCAGCCGTGGTGCTCGGCTTCATCTCATTCCAGATGAAAACGCCGAAAGGCATTCTGGCTTTTCAGATCACGATCGCATTCATATTCGCGGCGCACTATCTATTCATCGGTGCCCCCGGCGCGGCGGCACTCAATCTCTTGGCGGCGGTCAATAATATCCTCTACTTCTTCCGCGCAAAACGCGGCGGCAAGGGCTGGTTTGAGCCGATATTCTACGTCGTTATGGTCACCGTGACGACCATCCTGACCTGGGAGGCGTGGTATTCGGTCATCCTGATGCTCGGTCTTTACGGCACCGCAGTAGGTCTCTCGCTCTCCGACCCGCAGAACACGCGCAAGGTAATGCTCGTTAAAGCGCCCCTCTGCCTTATCTATAACCTCTTCGTCCTCTCGATCGGAGGCGTGGTATACGAAAGCGCGGTGCTGGCTTCGGCGATAATAGGGCTTATCAGAAATCGCAAAAACACTTGACACACACACCAAAATGTGATATACTAAAATAAAAATTTATAAATCAGGAGGATCTTTCAATGAACCGTTTAGAAGGAAAAGTCGCTATTATCACGGGCGGTAACTCGGGCGTAGGAGCCGCTACAGCACAGAAATTTGCCGCTGAGGGCGCAAAAGTAGTCATCACAGCACGCCGCGAAGCACAGCTTGAAGAGGTTGCCGCAAAGATCCGCGCTGCGGGCGGCGAGGTTCTTCCCGTCGTCAGCGATATATCCAAGGCAGAGGATGCCAAGCGAGTCGTTGCCGAAGCTATCGCAAAATTCGGCAAGGTAGACGTTCTCATCAACAATGCAGGCGTTCTCGACAACGGACTCAAGGCTATCGACAGCTTCACCGATGACGATATGAACAAGGTCATCGATATCAACACCAAGGGCACCATGTGCATGACCCGCGAGGTTGCAGTCGAGATGGCGAAGACGGGCTACGGCTCGATCGTTAACGTAGCATCCGTTGCGGGCGTAATGGGTTGCGGCGGTGCGGCTTACGTTGCATCGAAGGCAGCAGTTATCGGTCTGACAAGACACACCGCACTCCGTTTTGCGGGCACGAACGTTCGTTGCAACGCGATCTGCCCCGGCACGATCGTCACTCCCATGGTTGCGGGAATGAACCCTGCTAATATGGATATGAACATCTTCGGACAGATGATGAAGCACAACGACCTCAAGGTACAGCCCTGTATGCCCGAGGACGTAGCGAATATGCTTCTCTTCTTCGCATCCGACGAATCGAGAGCGATCACGGGACAGACGATTGTTACTGATTTCGGATCGACGCTGTAAGGGAGTTGCTAGTTGCTAGTTGCTAGTTACTAGTTGCTAGTTACTAGTTGCTAGTTAAAGGTAAATTTTCGACAAGTCGAAAATTACAGTTCAATAATTTTGTGCGATGCTGATAAAATACAGTGTTGCATAAGATCAAAAGATAATAAATAAAAATCTCGGATATCAAGAAGCGCAAGCTTCACGATATCCGAGATTTTTTAATTTAAATTGAAATTTCCGCTTGCGGAAATTTACCTTTAACTAGCAACTAGCGCCTAGCAACTAGCAACTTTCCCTTTTACTTACTCGTCTCCGCAATAAACTCATCGATTCTATCCGCAATCACCTGCAAGCTCGTGCGCCAGAATTCGGGCTTCGTCAGGTCGATGCCCGCAATCTTTGCTACGTTTTCAACGCTCTCGACGGTGGTTGCCTTGAGGAGTGCGCGGTATTTGGGCAGGAATTCCTCGCCCTCCTCGAGATACTTCGCGTAAAGTCCGCGCGAGAAGAGTCCGCCGAATGCGTAGGGGAAGTTATAATAGCTGAGTCCCGCGCTGTAATAGTGGCTCTTACAGCACCACATATAGGGATGCAGATAATCGGGATCAAGTCCGTCGCCGTATGCCTGCTTCTGCGCATCAAGCATGATCGCTTCAAGCTCGTCGGCAAACATAAACTTATTCTTTCTGCGGCGGATGACCTCATCCTCGAAGAGGAATCTTGAATAGATGTCTACAATAATCTGCGCACAGTCCTGAATTTGGCTTTCGATAAGCGCGATCTTCTCTCCGCCCTTCGCCTTCGAAATCGCATCGTTTACGATGATAAGCTCATTGAAGTTCGATGCGGTTTCCGCGACAGGCATCGTGTAGCCGGTATTGAGCGGACGGTGACTCTCGATCTGCTGACCGTGGTATGCGTGACCGAGCTCGTGAGCGAGAGTTACGACCGATCCGAAGCTGCCCGAGAAGTTGGTAAGTATGCGGCTCTGACCAAAGAAGGGCAGATTCGAGCAGAACGCGCCGCCAACCTTGCCCGCACGGGGGTAAAAGTCGATCCAATCCTCTTTGAATGCGCGGTCAACCATCTCGGCGAGGTCGGGCGCAAAGCTTTCGAAATGCTCGACGAGGTACTTGTGAGCTTCCTCGACCGTAAAGGTCTGCGCGCTCGCGTCGCCCATCTGTGCGTAAAGCTCGTACCAGGGCAGACCGTTTTCATATCCGAGGAGCTTTGCCTTGTGGCGCAGATACTCGCGGAATTTTGGCATATACTCGCGCATCGCCTCGAGCATAGCGTCAAGCGTAGCCTTTTCCATACGGGAATCTTCAAGCGTCATTGCCAGCGGATCGGCATAGCCGCGGAGCTCCGCTTCGGTATTTACCTGAGACTTGATGCTGTTAAGCGCAAACGCGATCGGATCGCGGATCTTCTTATAGCAGGCAAGCTCTGCCTCGTAGGCTTCCTTGCGGACGGTTGCATCGTCGCTCTCGGCAAGTCCGCGGATAGCGGAGAGTGTGGTCTTTTCGCCCTTATAATCGACCTCAACGTTTGCGGTGAGATAAGAGAAAAGATCGCCCCACGCTCTGCCGCCGCTGATATTCAGCTTTGCGAAAACCTCCTCGGCTTCATCCGAGAGAGTGTGCGAGATCGATTTTCTGATCTCTTCAAAATAAAATCCGTACTGCGAAAGCACCTCGTCGCCCACGATAACGGCATCGATATCCTCGATCGCGCCGACGAATTTGTTATACGCGACATTCACCTTTGCAAGCGACGCCATCATACCCTGAATCTTGGTCATATAGACCGCGCCCGCGGTGTCGGATGCATTTGCCGAACGGCGAAGGCTGAAAAAGCCCATCAGACGGCGCACGAGCTTGCCCATCTCCTCCTTCGCGTCAATAACGCGGCGGAGAGTTTTTGTTGCATCGGACGCATCAAGTGCTGAAACCGCCGACTTATATTCGCCAACGCAATCCTCAAGCTTTTTCATATCAAGCTCGAGCGCGGGATCGTCCGCGCCCTTATAAAACACGTCAAGTGACCATTCGTTATACATTTTGATAATCTCCTATGTTTTTTCTTCATTATACAATAAAAGCGCGGGAAATACAATAGTTAAATAATATTTTTTCAAACAATTTTATTGGATAGCTACTGATTTTTATTTTTTAACTTTAAAGTTTGACACTCGCCCGTGCTTGGTTCTAACACAGCTCCCCGTCGCTTCCCCTCATCCACCACGCGTTCGCGCGGTCCCCCTTCCCCGCCGGGGAAGGTATATTAATAATCTCATTCAGCCTTCTGAATTTCGGTGTGAGTTGATTTGTTATGACGCTTTTTACCAAATATATGAATCGCTTATCTATATAGTTAATGTTCGCACTTGCTCTATAGACCTTCCCCGGCGGGGAAGGGGGACCGGCTCAGCCGGTGGATGAGGGGAAGCGACGGAGCCGCCTTGTCAGCAGATATAATATTTCGAGCACTATAATATCCGACTTTTATTAAATCATTCCTATTACTTGACTCTTTCATATATATGTGGTATAATTATCCTATCATCCGAAGGGAGCATGCTTATGAAACTTAAATATCTCGGAACTGCGGCGGCTGAAGCGTTTCCCGCTGTATTTTGCAACTGTAAATACTGCAACGAAGCAAGAGAGCTCGGCGGCAAGAATATCCGCACCCGCTCGCAGTCGCTCATAAACGACGATCTGCTGATCGACTTTCCCGCCGACACCTACCACCATTTTATCACACACGGCATTCGCGGAGATCGGATCAAATACCTTCTTATAACTCACGCGCATTCGGATCACCTCTATCAGCGCGATCTTTTCAGACGCTACGGCTGTTACGCGCATAATATGAGCGTACCCACGCTCGAGCTTTACTGCTCATCCTATGCCGCCTCCACCTTGGAGGGGGAGATACCGAACGTGCACGTCAACATCATAAAGGCTTTTGACGTTGTGGAATTCGGCGGCTACAAAGTCACCGCACTTCCCGCACGCCATATGCCGGGCGGCGAACCGCTCAATTACATCATTGAGTGTGATGGCAAGTCTCTGCTTTACGCGCACGATACCGGTTACTTCTTTGACGAAACCTTTGAGTATATCGAAAAAAGCGGAATCCGCTTCGATATGCTCAGCCTCGACTGCACCAACGTCGATATTCCCGTTCCCGACACGGGACATCACATGGGATTCCCGAACATCGAGCGCGTTGTCGAAAGACTCCGCACCCTCGGTGCTGTCGGTGCAAACACCGCTATCTGCGTAAACCACTTCTCGCACAACGGAAATCCTCTGCACTCCCACCTCTGCGAGCGCGCATCGGAATACGGTTATTTCGTATCCTACGACGGATGTGAGATAGAATTTTAAGAGGTGCTATGGAACCATTACACTTTTTATACGTCATCCTCGTCGGATTCGGAGCGGCTTTCGTTCAGCGAGTCAGCGGATTCGGGCTCGGCATCTTCACGATGATGTTTCTGCCGCATTTTATGCCCTCCCACACCGCGGCGGCAACGATATCCTGCATTTTTTCCTGCTACACTACAACCTTCAATTCGATCAGATACCGCAAAAACGTTGCTTACAAGACAGCTATCCCAATGCTCGCAGCGGCTTTGATTTCGATCCCGATAGCGGTCTACTTTGCCGCACAGATAGAGGCAAAGATCTTTGAGATACTGCTCGGATCGGTGCTCGTTATCCTCAGCGTTTACTTTCTTTTCTTCAATAAAAAGATAAAGATCAAGCCGACCGTCCCGAACGGCATCGTTGCGGGCACTCTCGGCGGCGCGCTCAACGGACTTTTCTCGACGGGCGGACCTCCCGCGGTCCTCTATCTGACGAGCGCAACCCCCGATAACATAACCTATTTTGCCACCATTCAGTTTTATTTCTGCCTGACTAACGTCTACTCGATCGCCAACCGCGCGATAAACGGAATGATCACAGCCGATCTCATCCTCTACGGATTGGTCGGTATCATCGGCTGTATCTGCGGCGACCTCCTCGGCAGAAAGGTCTTCGATAAGCTCGACGCCAAAAAGCTGAAATACGTTATTTACATAGGAATGATAATCAGCGGAGTGCTGATGCTCTTTTAACCGAAAACGCCCCGACGGCACTGTCGGGGCGTTTGATTTATTTTATTCCGCTATCGGGGTATATCCCTCGGAAACGATGAATGCGATATCCTCGTCGGTCAGGTCGGCGGGGCTGCCGTTTTCAACGTAGATAAGTCCCTCTACCGCAATGGTCGGATCGGTGAGATCCACTACATCACGGTGATAGACTCTTATTACGTCGCCCATACCTGAGGTACCCGGCTGAAGATTCTGACCGTCATCAATAAGCTTGGCAAAGAGTCTGCGTCCTTCAAGCAATTCTGCAAGAATATAGGGGGAATCGTCGCCTTCTACATAAACGAGCCTTCCCTCGTTTACAAATCCGGGGAGGACCTTGCATTCCTTGATATCCTCATCACCCTCGCGCTTCGTATTCAGCAGAATGCAATCACCAACCGCTACAGGCTTTTGGGCGGGAGCGATCATTTTCGTATTTTCCTTGATAACAAAGTTCGATTCCACATCGCCACAGATCGTAACTATCGCGGTTTCTCCCTTCGCATTTTCATACACCTCTATTACGAATCCCTGATATTCATAATCTATCTCTTTCGTGCCCCCGCAAGCTGTAAGTAAAGCGGTCAGCACGATGAGCACAAATAAAGCTGATACTGTTCTTTTCATTTTTATCCTCCATAAAAATTCTACTTCCATTATAACATAATTCATCTCAAAAATCAATATTTTTTCAAAAAACTATTGCCATCCGTCCTCCGATATGGTAAAATAAAGAAAACCCTAAAGGAGATGAACAAATGAAAAGAATCATATCTACCCTTCTTTGTCTGATCACCGTGCTTTCGCTTCTCTCCCTCTCCGTATCGTCCGCAGATACGAAAAGCGGTATCACATTCGAAAGAACGAAGACCAACGGCATAGATCACCCCGTTGGATACTATAACACAGATAAGCGCTTTGAAAAGATGCCCATCACCTTCGAGGCGTGGGTATACGTTCCCAAGAGCATCTATTCCGCGCGTTGCGGTGCGATCCTCGCCAACTATCAAAGCTTCTCCAAGGACAATTACGTCAACTTTGAAATTCACTCAAACGGTGTTCCGAGACTCGTCTTCGGCGATAACGCGGGAAATATGTACGATTATAAATTCTCCCGTGCCCCCGTTCCCGCAGACACGTGGACGCACGTTGCCATAGTTTACGGCATGGGCACCGACGGCAAGCAGATCGCCTGCTACATCAACGGTCAGCTCAAGCAAAAAACGGCTACCTCCGATTGGTACGAAGCTCCCCCCGAGACTCTTGACAATATGATCTGCCTCGCGGGCGACTACCGTGCGCTCAACGAGCAGGCATTTCGCGGCACGCTCGGTGACGTCTGGGTATATTCCGACGTCCGAACTAATGACGAGATACGCGCAGACTACCAAAACGGTCCCGACCTTGCCGACAGCGAGCTTATGATGTTCTACGAGCTCTCGAAGGCGCAGCCCAAATCCGACGTTCCCGATGCGAGCGGTCACGGCTACGATATGACCTACTCCCGCTACTTTTTGACCGAGGAAGAAATGAAGGCGATCCGCGCCGAGGATGAGTACGAATACGATTACGTCCTCGCCTTTCTCCCCGACATTCAGTATATGACGCAGAGCTATCCCGGCTCGCTCAAGATTATGATCGACTTTCTCGTTGATAAGGGAAAAACGCATAATATTCAGTACGTCCTCGGTCTCGGCGACATAACAAATGCAAACACCGACGGCGAATGGGCTACCATACTCCGTCAGACCAACCGCCTCAACGGCTATATTCCCTACGCCCTCACCCCCGGTAACCACGACGGTATCAACTCGGGCGGCAAGGAGGTCCTCGACAGCGTTTATGCTAAAAAGACGGGCCACTACTATCAGCTTGTACGCGAAAACGGCGGATTCTTTGACGAAAACTCGGTCCGCAATACCTATCACACCTTCACCGTAGGTGAGGTAGATTACCTCGTTGTCGTTCTTGATTTCGGCGCGACCGACGATATCCTTGCGTGGGCAAGCGATATCCTCACCTCACACCCCGATCACCGCGCGATCATCACCACCCACGGCTACCTCAATTCCGACGGCACCACTCTCGACTCGAATGACTACGCATCACCCGACACCTACGTCAAAACCCTTAACAGCGGCGAGGATATTTGGGAAAAGCTCGTCAGCAAGCACCAAAATATCGCGATGATCGTCAGCGGTCATATGCACCACGATACCATCGTCTGCACTCCCCGTGAGGGCGACGCGGGCAATACCGTCTATCAGATCCTTATGGACCCGCAGTCGACCTGCAAAAAGCTCGGCGGTCTCGGCGCGATAGGTATGATGTACTTCACCGCCGACGGCAAGCACGCGAAGGTTGAGTACTATTCGACCGTTTTTGACAAATACTTCTGCGAGTCGAACAAGACCATCAAGCTGACCTTCGGTAAGGATGAGCCCGAGGAAACAACCGCGCCCGAAACCGAAGCTCCGATCACGGCAGCTCCCGAAACAACTACCGATATAAATACCGAGGTAATCGAAGAAAAAGGCTGCGGCGGTATCATCTCCGCATCGGGAATTGTCCTCATCCTCCTCCCGCTCGCAGGATTTATCAAAAGAAGAAAAGTTATTTCTTAAATTTACCTTAAATCTCTTTACATTGATTTAATTCTGTGATATAATTTATCCATCAAACTAATTCGGACGGCATATTATGAAAGATTTTTTCCATTATTTTTTCGGTCAAGGAACAGAGGTTGAATTTGAAAATTTCACCCTCACACACCTTATGCCAATACTCGTCGGCGCGGCGGTAATTTTCGCTATATGGTATTTCCGCGATAAGCTCGCGGCTTGCAAAAACGAGCATCGCTTCAGATACGCTATCGCGTTTATTATGATAATTTCCGAAATGGCGTATTATTGGCGTCTTGTCGGAATCACCGAGCTTAATCCCAACCCCGTCGATCATCTTCCCATCGCCGTTTGCGGCTGGGCGGTCATATTCGGATGCTTTATGATGGTCGGCAAGAATCAGTATCTTTTCGATATCTGCTATTTCTGGGCACTCTGCGGAACTACCTTTGCTTTGATCACTCCGACCGTTCTCACCTACGCGGGCCCGACGCGCTTCCGCTTTTATCAGTTCTGGACGGAGCACCTGATCGGTTATATCGGAATATTTTATCTGATCTTCGTACATAAGATGCGTCCTTATTTCAAATCGATCTTCCGCTCCTACATCTGGCTTGCCATCCTCGCGGTTGTCGCTTACATAGCAAACGTCATCATCGGCCCGGGAGCAAACTACCTCTTTATGGCGCGCCCCGAAGCAACTCCGTCGATACTCGATATCCTCCCCTCCAACTTCGCGCTGAGATTGCTGATTATGGCGTCCGTCATAACCGCGCTCTACTTCGTCGCATACCTGCCGTGGTATCTGATCGACAGGAAAAAGAAAAACAACTCATAATTTAAGCCTAAGTGCCGACTCCAAAAATGAGTCGGCACTTGATTTTTTCTAAAATTTCTCGAAAATTTGTAAAAAACACTTGACAAACGCTGACAAGAGTGATATAATTTTATTACTTTAACAAGGTAAAGTAGTAAATTACCAAAATCAAGAAAGAAGGACTCTCACAATGAAAAAACTTATTGCTATTCTTATGGCACTCGCAATGCTCACCACTGCTTTTGCATCCTGCGCGGGCGGCGGCAGCTATGATGATCTTATGATCCTTGACCTCGGTCTTGAGCGCGAATATTTCGGAATCGCTTTCCGTTCCGGCTCCGACCTCACCAGAATGGTTGAGGATATTACCCTTGAGCTTATCAACGACGGCACTCTCGCTGAGCTTTCGACCAAATATGAGGTCGGCGCTGTCGGCAAGGACGATTACACCCCCAAGGCTGATCCCTGTGTGGGAAGCGGCGACTACGATTACGTTAAGGCTAACGGCAAGCTTGTGATCGGTATCACCGACTATAAGCCTATGGACTACAAGGACGAGAGCGGTGAATGGATCGGATTTGACGCAGATTACGCGCGCGCAGTATGCGCAAAGCTTGGCGTTGAGGCTGAATTCAAGGAGATCGACTGGGACTACAAGCTTATGGCTCTCGAATCCAAGGATATCGACTGCGTATGGAACGGTATGACCATCACCGACGCTATCGAGGCTGCAGCAGATTGCACCGCTCCTTATATGTACAACACTCAGGTTGCCGTTATCAAGAAGGCTAACGCTGATAAGTACAAGACTCTCTCCGATCTTCAGGGCGTAAGCATCGCGGCTGAGGCAGGCTCCGCAGGCGAGGGCGTTATCCTCTCCATCGACTCTCTTAAGGGCGGTCTCAAGGGCGTAACCGCACAGACCGATGCACTCCTCGAGGTTCTCTCGGGTGCTTCCGAGGCGGCGATCGTCGACCTTACCCTTGCAAAGGCTCTGATCAAAAACTAAAGAAAGTAAAATTGCCCGGCGAGCCAATTGGCAAACCGGGCAATATTTAAGACTATGGAACAGTTCATAAATATAACCCTCGACCTTTTGGTCGGCTTTGGTGAGACGCTTAAAATATTCCTCGTCACACTCGCCTTTTCCCTTCCGCTCGGACTCATAATCGCATTTGGCTCGATGTCAAAATTCAAGCCGCTCTCGGCTTTAACACGCGCTTTCGTATGGGTAATACGCGGAACTCCGCTTATGCTCCAGCTTATCACCGTCTATTACGGTCCCGGTCTGATCTTCGGCCGTGTCCTTCTGACCTCGGTGTCAGCGGTCTACATAACCTTCTCGATCAACTACGCCTGCTATTTCTCGGAAATTTACCGAGGCGGCATCGAGTCGATCGCCAAGGGACAGTACGAGGCGGGTCAGGTTCTCGGTATGACACGCCGCGAGACCTTCTTCAAGGTCGTGCTTCTGCAGGTAATCAAGCGCATCATCCCGCCTATGTCGAATGAGATCATCACCCTCGTCAAGGATACCTCGCTTGCGCGTGTCGTAACCTATTACGAGCTGATCTACTTCGCACAGAGATACATCAAAAATGCGGGACTTCTCTGGCCGCTCTTCTACACCGCAGTTTATTATCTCGTATTCACCGCGCTTCTCACCTTCCTCTTCGGAAAGCTTGAAAAGAAGCTGAGCTATTTCAATTAAGGAGACCTGAAAATGAATATTCTTGAAGTTAAAGATCTCCGCAAGCGTTTCGGGGACAATGAGGTGCTCAAGGGCATAGATCTTTCGCTGAAAAAAGGCGAGGTGCTCTCGATCATCGGCTCATCGGGCGGAGGAAAAACCACGCTTCTGCGTTGCCTCAACTTCCTTGAGATCGCAAACAACGGCGAGATAGTTGTTGCGGATAAGACAGTATTTTCCGCAACCGAAGGCGAAAAGCCCACCATCGCGCCCGAAGCACAGCTCTCCTTTGGGCTTGTATTCCAGCAGTTCAACCTTTTCCCACAGTACAGCGTCATCGAAAACCTGATGCTCGCCCCCAAGCTCCGCGCAAAGAGGATGGGAACGGGCGAGAAGATCGAGGATATTGAAGAAAGAGCGAAACAGCTCCTTGCCACCGTCGGACTTACCGAAAAGGCAAACGAATACCCTTGCCGCCTTTCGGGCGGTCAGCAGCAGAGAGTTGCTATCGCGCGCGCACTTATGCTCTCCCCCGACATCCTCTGCTTCGATGAACCCACGTCCTCCCTCGACCCCGAGCTGACGGGCGAGGTGCTTCGCGTTATCCGCTCCCTGAAGGACTCGGAGCGCACGATGATCATCGTCACGCACGAAATGGAATTCGCACGCCACGTCTCCGACCGCGTGATCTTCATCTCGGACGGAGTGATCGAGGAAGAAGGCACACCCGAGGAATTGTTTGGCAACCCCAAGAGCGAAAAACTCATAGCATTCCTCTCCGCAGGACAAGAATAAAACCAAGGCTGATTCGCAAGAGTCAGCCTTTTACTCACCCAACAAAAAAGCTCAAAGTTTTGATCGAACTTTTTCAAAAGTTCGCGGAGTTTGAGGCGGAGCCTCATTTTAATGCGCGAGCTTCAGCTCGCGCCACCGCGCTTCAAAATCGTGAAGCTCCGCTTCTCGATTTTGGACAGAGTCAATCCTTCCCGGCTGTAGGGAAGGATTGCGCTCTGTCACCCCCGCCGTCCGCAGACGGCGAACTTTTATGACAATATTCAGAAAGCTATGTTCGCACTTGCATTTTCATATATTTTGTGCTATAATAAAACAAAAAAAGCGAGGTACAATATTATGTTCGACTTTAATTCCGCAGTAGAAAAACACCGCGAGCTTATACTCGCATCCGAAAGATACATCTGGCAGAATCCCGAAACGGGATATAAGGAATACAAGACCGATGCCTATATGAAGAAGGTCTTCACCGAACTCGGCTACGAGCTGACTCCCGCTGAGGGTATCACGGGATTCGTCACCGTGCTCGACACGGGCAGACCCGGTCCCGAGGTGCTCATCCTCGGTGAGCTCGACTCGATAATCTGCCCCGAGCATCCCGAATCGGATAAAACGACGGGCGCAGTCCATTCCTGCGGTCATAACGCGCAGTGCGCCGCGCTGATTGGTATCGCCGCCGCACTTAAGGAGGAGGGCGCACTCGATACCCTCTCGGGCAGAATACGCCTCTGCGCAGTCCCCGCTGAGGAGCTTCTTGAGATCGAATACCGCGCGGGTCTGCGCGAGCAGGGCGTCATCAAATATATGGGCGGCAAGAGCGAATTCCTCTCGCGCGGGCTCTTCGATGGCGTTGATATCGCGTTTATGATCCACACCTCGGGCTCCTTCCGCACCGCGCCCGGCTCGGTTGGCTGTATGGCTAAAAAGATCACCTACAAGGGCAAGGCGGCGCACGCGGGCGGCTCGCCTCACCTCGGCACCAACGCGCTCTACGCCGCAAACTGCGGTCTGAACGCCGTTAATGCCATCCGCGAAACCTTCCGTGAGGCTGATATCATCCGTGTCCACCCGATCATAACGAGCGGCGGACAGATGGTAAACGCGATCCCCGAGACCGTAACACTTGAAAGCTATGTTCGCGGCAAGACCTTTGACGCCATCGTCAGCGCAAACAAAAAGGTCAACCGCGCCCTCATCGGCGGCGCACTTTCGCTCGGCGCGAATATCGACATCACCGATATCCCCGGCTACGCGCCCCTCGTCAACGATAAAAATATGATCGCCCTCACCCTCGAGGCGGCAGAGGCGGCGATCCCCGAATACGAAATGAAGGCGAGACACAGCTTCGGCTCGGGAAGTACCGATATGGGCGACCTTTCCTGCATAATGCCCGTCATCCACCCCTACGCGGGCGGCGCATCGGGTACTTCGCACGGCAACGATTATCAGATCGTAGACCCCGTTGCCGCCTGCATAGGAAGCGCAAAGCTCCAGCTTTCGATGCTCTCGCTCCTTCTCCGTGACGGTGCGGAACGCGCAAAGAAGATCGTCGAGGAATTCGAGCCTCAATTCGAAAGCGCACGCGCCTACCTCGACTACATCGACAGCCTCAACTGCACGGGAGACCGTATCGAATACGGAGAGAATGAAGTGATAATCCGCTGAGGCGGAGTGATAATCTTGCTTCGCAAGAGTGATAATTTGCCCTTCGGGCAAAGCGATAAAACAAGAGGAATACTTAAAGCAATCGATTAAGATTACTTCAAGTATTCCTCTTTACTTTGCCGTAGGCAAATTATCACTCGCGCCGTGCGCGATTATCACTCTGCTTTAGCAGATTATCACTCTGCAAAGCAGATCATCAGTCTTCCTTCTTGAAAACAACAGCGGTTGCGAGGATGGCGATAATTGCCGCACCGCCTGCGATCATGGAGCCGCATCCCTTCTTTTCGGGCGCGGGCTCGGTCTGCGTGGGAGCTTCGGTCACTGTAGGTGCCTCGGTCTCGGGAGCGGCGGTGGTCTCGGGTTCCTCTTCAATAGTGAGGAACTGCTCTGCCTCTGCGGAGTTGGTAAGGGTTGCGCCCTTGAACTTCGCGTAAGCCTCTGCGAGCCACTTATCAAATTTAGGTGCTACGAGGTACATACCGTCTGCATTGAGGTGGCTGACGTCACTTGCGGTCTGGCAATATTTTGCGCGGAACTTCGCATCAGCCATATCAACGCCGGTGTACTCCGCATCTGCCGCGTACATACAAACGACGTGAGGATCGTTATAGTATTCGGCAAGCTCCTTCATCGCGTCGGCGTAATCGTTATTGGTACCGAGATAACCCGTTTCGGTAGCATAGCTCCAAGGAGTTACGAGAACGATGAAGGCATCGGGATTCTTCGCGCGAATGCCCTGAATGATCACGTTGAGCGCACCCTTGAAGGTGGATGTCTTCGTGCTGTCGTTATCACCGAAGGGAACGCTGTAATGACGGTCATTTCGTCCGCCCTCGATGATGTAGATGTCGCCGTCCGTGGGCATCTGATCGTAACGGGTGTGCATAGGAGGCTGATTGCCCGACTGACCGCGCGCGGTTGCAACGGTGTTGCCGCCGATACCGTAGTTGTGGAAGGTCATACCGTACTTGTAACCGAGAAGGTTGACCCAGGTCTGGTGCTGACCGAGCTGTGAGCCGCCAAAAT
Organism: Clostridia bacterium; assembly: GCA_017387685.1. Lineage (GTDB taxonomy): Bacteria > Bacillota > Clostridia > Oscillospirales > CAG-272 > CAG-390. The sequence goes on along the minus strand of JAFOEU010000039.1, from coordinate 6,672 downwards.
AGCTGTCACCGATCGCGTACATCTTGACTCCATCGAGAACGTCATAGTAGTCCTCAGTCTCGCCGACGAGCCAAAGAGCCGCTTCTTCTGCCGATGCGAACGAAGACATAGCCTTGAGGGATGCGTACTTTGCGGAGGGAACATTGTTCGAGGTAACTACCATAGCCTCGCAAAGTCTGATGATCTCAAAATCAACGAAATGCTTCGCGAGCTTTTCGTCACCTACTGCAAGAAGATCGGAAACCTTAACGGGATAGTTCTTGACTACCTCATCGAAAAGACGGAGAGAAACATCGAGATTGCCCGCGTATGCGAGGACGATGCCGTTATAATTCTTACCGACAAGCGCGTTTGCAATAGCGGAATCTGCGGAGTTATCGAAAACGAGAGTGTACTGCTTATCTGCGGTATAGCCTGCGGGGAGGTAGATCTTGTAATCAACCTTTGCGCCCGAGGGATCGGTGTAAGACGCATCGGTCAACGCACCGGTCTTGTCGATAGTCTTAAAATCGGTGGGCTCAACGAGGTAAATGGGGGGAATGATCTCCTCCTCGGTCGAGTAAACTGCCGCGTAACGCATACAAATGCGGAGGTTTTCGTTATCCTCGGTGGTGGTGTAGGAGTAGAGGCGGTAATTCTTGGTCATAAGGACGTTATAAACGTCACATCCGTTGAGGTATTCCTTCGACTTATCAAATACCCAATTTGAACCTTCCTTTTTCCAATGCGAGATGGTCATAACGCTTGTCGAAGCATAGGAGCTGCCGTCGAAATCAGTGAAGGTCTGGTCGAAGAAGTAAACGGTAGTACCCGCCTTCGGAACGGTGAAGACGTCGGAATAATCGTAATCCGCGTTGCCGTTTGCGATCTTGAACGCCTGACTGTCGTGGTACTGCGAGCCTACGTAGCCGTCGTACCACTGAAGCCCCTTGACCTCGGAGGTCGCGATGAGGGGAGCACCGGTGACCATACTGATAAGCTCGGCAGCGGGCCATTCGGTCTTAAGCTCGACGTTGCCCGAAGCCGTTCCGGGCAAATTGGTCTGCTCCCACTTAACTGTCACGGGAGCGGGAACTGCGATATCGGTATAATTCTTGTCTGCCTTAACGCAAAGGCGGATGACCTCGTTATCGTACTCGGTAACGTAGGTATAGGTAGAGCCGTTCTTTACGAGGGTGCTCTGCGCGTCATAACCGATATCGTAAACGTATCTGCCGCCCTCAAGCTTATAGCGCGTGAAGGCATTGAAGGCGTTGTTATTGGATGCGGAGGAGTAGGTGATCTTCGTGCCCGCCTTGGGAACACGGATAAGTCCCGAGAAGGCATACGCCGCAGATGCGTGGCGTACCTCCTTTGCCGAACCGTTGGTGTTGGTCGCGGAGGATGCGTATCCGCAGAACCACTGAAGGTTGCCGATGGTGCCGTTGGCATCAAAGGTAGCGGTGAAGTTGCGCGCGTTCAGCTGATCGAGAGTCGAGGGCTCGGTCGTGGGCTCCGCATAGATAACGGGAGTGCTTCCGTCACCGTCTGCGGCGTAGGAGAAGCGGATCGACTGGTTATCCTTATCGGTAATGAACTCGTATCTTATACCGCCCGAGACAACGGTCTGACCGATGCTCTTGCCGTAAGCGAAAGTACCGTCGACATTAGCCGCCGCCTTGTCAACGACCCACTCGCCGTTTTCCTGTACCCAAACGGAAACAGCGAACAGCGTGTGTCCGATACCCGCCTTGGTGGGGGCGGTATAATAAACCTTGGTGCCCGCCTTTGCGATAGTGATGATATCGGAGGTGCGGTAGTTTGCGTTGGAAATGAACTTGTACTTGTTCGAGTTGGTGGGACCGCCCACAGCACCGTTCGACCATTTAGTTTCAATAACGGTCGCTTCGGCAAAAGCCGAGAGGGCACTTGCGGGGAGCAGACAGATCACAAATGTGAGTGCCAAAATGAAGCTTAGAATACGTTTAGTCATTATTTTGACCTTGCCTTTCTTTGATGTTGATATAATGATACAATATTTTGGAAAAAAAGTCAAGCCTTCAGCGTAAAAAAGCACGGATTTAACACCCGTGCTTTTTCATTTATCCAAACTGAGGCTCGCCCTTTTCGGGATCGGTGAAGCGTATAGAAACAGCTTTTACACTGTGTAAATAATTAGTCCTACCAATAATTCGATCGTCAATGTAACCATCTTCTTTTTTAAAAGTACTCTCATCATAATAAACCGCAAGCGAGCAGTAGTGATTGAAGAACTTATCCGCGTTTACATATTCAATGAAAACCGAATCATTATCTCCCCAAGAAGCAACTAAGCCGTGTTCGTTTACAGCATATACGTAAACATACTTCATTTTGATATTTTCATTATTCTCATTGAATTCACGACCTTCACTTTTTTCGCGCTCCCATTCAGATCGCTTAATGGAAAGCCGAGCAAGTTTTCCGTACCCATCCGCTCCGGTTTCTCTTCCGAAAAAGATCATAAAGTTATCTTCGTTTTCCATCTGCCATTCAAAAATTTGATATTGACGCCACGAAAACGTTTCGTAATCTTCTCCAAGATAGTTTATAGCATCATTGGGAAACAAAATAGAAAGCTCATATTTAGCCTTTTCAACATCCGCTTCCGAAATCGGTGTAATAATTATATCACTTTTTAACACCTCAAAGACCTCAGCAAAGGTCATTCCCTTTTCGAGCAGATCGATGGATTTTTGAGTGACGGGAATCTTCATCAAAAACACGCCAAAAACTATCAAAGCGCACAGCAAAAGCGAGGGAATCGATACAAGCAAAGCAGTCAAAACTTTTTTCATCTCAATATCCTTTCTGTGTGAATATTTGGGCATCTCCATGATTATATTTTATCATAAAAACTCCTTGTTGTCAAGAAAAATCCGCCCTCTCGGGCGGATTTTTCAGCTTACTGACAAAGTGTCAATTTTATCAAGTATATAGCAATATGTACAAAAAACAGAAAGCTATGTTAGCACTTGCAAGCAGGGGTGAAGGGGGCGCAGCCCCCTTCATCGCTTACGATGTCATTCTGAGGGCGCGTCCGCAGACCGCTTGGCGCCCGAAGAATCTCGTGACGCCCGAGTTGTTCCTCGGGCGTCGCGGTGCTGGCGAAGTGGTCTGCACTTCACCAAAAAACTGAATATATATGAAACGGAAAATCACTGTGTAGTTACAAAATTACGCAGTGATTTAGTTTATATCATCTTTAGAATGTGCTAACAATGTACTTTGACTTTAGTTTTACGGTAATACACATCAAACTCCATCGTGCCGGTTCCGCGCTGACCGAGGAACAACTCGGTCAGCACGAGATCCTTCGGGCACCACACGTCTGCGGACGTGCCCTCAGGATGACATAGTTGAGCAAAGCTCAACAGTCGGCTCTGCCTCGGCGGCTGAACACCGCCGTTTTCCAAGGAAAACCGTCAGAGTCGACGAGCATGTGCGTAATTTGGGCTTCGCCCCCTGCACCCCGTTTTGATAGTGCGAACATATCAATTTGCCTATCTTTGTGCAATCTGACACACTGTCTTATTTTACAAAAGTTTGTCATCAGCCAAAAAATCCGCCCTCTCGGGCGGATTTTTAGTTTTATTCAGGCTTCTTTCTAAGCAAATACTCGTCAAGCTTCTGCTTCATATTATCGGGGATCTTGCGTGCGACGGGGCAATAGACCGCGTTCGCCATTCTGTTGGCGAACTTCGTGATAAATTCGCTGTCCGCCTCGATCTGCTCGGCGGTGAGGAGAGCCTTGGTATCGTAGCTGTTGTGGATGGTTCCCGTATTGCCGGGTGCGTGGCGCGCAAAGGATACCGAGGGCACGCCCTTATCCGAAAAGGGTGTCGAGTCGCTCGAATAAACTCCCTGATATACGCTTACGGGGAAGCCGCACTCGAGTCCCATATATGAAATGTAGCTCACGAGATCCTTCTCCGAGGTACAGCAGGATGCAAATTTGCCCATAATGCAACCGATCATATCGAGGTTGATGCAGAGCACGCACTTGTCAAGCTCCTCGCCGTGAGTCTCGCAGTATGCCTTCGAGCCGAGAAGTCCGCGCTCCTCGCTTCCGCAGAAGACGAAGCGGAGCGAATAGGAATGCGGATTTTTCGAGAAATACTCGATCATATGGAGAAGTCCGAGACAGCCCGACATATTGTCGTACGCACCCGTGGAAAGCGAGGTCGAATCGTAATGCGCGGTGAATACGATATATTCCTCGCGCTCGCCCTTCATTTCAAGCACTACGTTCTGCGAGTTGCCGACGTATTCGTCCTGCTCGATCTCGATGCGGATATCCTTGACGCCCTCCTCGATCATCCGAACGGCATCCTTTGCGTTGATATTGACACCGAGGAGCTTGTCGCCCTTGCTTACGTAAGAACGAAGCTCACGCTGGTCGATATCGCGGTCGGCATAGTTGACGTTACCGTCGAAAGTGATGAACGCGATCGCACCGCTATCAAGGAGATCACGGTATCTCCAATAGCCGAGGTAGGAATCGATCATAACGATCTTGCCTCGGCACTGTGAAAGCGAATATTTATCGGTCGAGCGGAGATAGTAAAGCTCGCCCTCGGCAATTCCCGAGCCGCAAAGGAAATATCCCTTGCAAGCAATTTCCTCGCCGTCGGCATAAAGCTTTGCGCGCTTGATGTCCGCCATATCGACGGGGAAGGATTCGGTATACGCGCCAGTTGTAAATTCATTGCAAACGCTGACGAGATATTCGGCAGCCTTTTTCTCCTCTTCTCTGCCGCCCATACGAACGTATGCGGTGTCGGCGAGGATCTTGTTGATAAGTTCAAGTTTCATTTTAATATTCCTTTCGGTTTATCGCTTGGTCGTCATCAGCGACTGCGAGCATATTTCATAGGTATAATTGCCGATTTTTGAGCTGTATGAGAACGCGAAGCTACCGCTGCCCGTGATCTTGCCGCCCTTGAAGCTGACCTCGCCTTCAAGGACAATGAGCTTTACTTCATCGGTAACGAGCTTTTCGCTTCCGTCATAATTTACGCGCCAAACCTTGACATCCCCGCCCGCGCTTACCTCGGCACGGAGATATCTTGCGTAGCCGTCAACGTGATGGGGCGTGTTGGTGGTAAACTCGGGATATCCGAGCGCGAAATCCGAATCGGTCGCCGCCGCGGTGGTGGTAGTCCAGGGCGAATATTTGATTCCTCTGTGACGCAGCGACTTATTGAGATCGTAAATGCAATCGCCCCAAACGGTAAAGAACGAACTGTTGAGCGCGGTAACCTCCTCACAAGCATACGCGAGGGTAGCTTTGAGATTGGTTTTATCGTGGATATAGGAACGGTTCATCTGCACGGCAACGCCGTAGGTCTGATATGCGTATCGGACGATGCCGTGGTTGGTGCAGATTATGAGTATACGATCGAGCATTCCCGCCGCCTTCGTGACCTCGTAGACCTTGTCGATAACGGCGTTTCGCTTATCCTTGATCTCAACAAGGAAAACGACGTCGGGATAATTCTTCGAGAAATAATCCATAACCTCCTCGAAGAAGGTAAATTCGTCCTCCGCCGTGGCAGAGCTCTGCGTGTTTTTGAGAGCCTTAAGCTCGGCGCGCGTGCTTTCGGTGACGGTCAGCTTTTTATCCCACTTCGAAGTAGTAGCATCGTGATTTATGGCGAGATAGCCATCCTTGGTCAAAAAAACATCAAGCTCGATGACGTCCGCGCCCGACTTTGCCGCAGAAATATACGAACGAAGTACGTTTTCTGGGCAGTTCTGCATATCGCCGCGGTGCGCGACGATCATCGTCGGGAAGCAGAGCGTTTCGGCGGTATAGGTTTCCATATATGCGATAGCCCGCAGAGCATCGGGGCAGATAATTCCCATCGCGCCCTTGAATACCGCGTCGTGGATCGACACGGTATCCTCCTCGGTCACAAGGAATACCGAGAGACCGTATGCGCGGAGCGCGGTGACATCCTCGGTCGTGAGGAGTCCGGAATCAATGATAACTCCCTTGACACACGCGGCTGAAGCTTCAAGCTTGACCTTGGAAAGATCAACGCTGTCCGCCTCGGAAAAATCGAGTATCGGCCGCGCCGAGCGTGTTGCGGAGCGAACCTTTTTGAGAATTTCGGCATCCGACGAGAATACAAAGCAGTCGCCGATATTGTGGTAATTGATAAAATCGGTCAGCATCGGGGCAGTTGCGGTATCCTCGATTGCAAAAGCGGGGATTATCCGCGCGCGCAGATATTCAACCGCATCAACAAGCGGAGCAATTTCCTCGCCGCTCTCGGTGTAAGCGTAAAGGACGCCGTCCTTGATGCCTACCTTGAAAATAAGCGTCGCAGGTCGCGCGGCTTCGGTGTCCTTGACCTTGTAGTTCTCCTTGGTCGCGTAGGTAATGACCGTAGGAGAATTGACTATCCCCGTTTTCGGCTCATATACCTCGGCATAACTATCTGAAAGCGAGGAGAAAAGCTTCAAGCCGTAAACTGTCTCCTCATTTTCGTAATATCTGATTTCATAATCGACCTCGGCACCCGTGAATTTCGCAAGCATCAGCTCGTAAGCCGTCGCAGCCTGCGCCTCACCGAAAACCGACGGATACAGCTTGTAATCGGCGATCCGCGTCTTGTCGGAAAGTATCTGCAAGCCGCAATCACCCGT
>JAFOEU010000038.1 GCA_017387685.1 Clostridia bacterium | reverse complement strand
ACCTATGACAGTATGACAGAGGCTGCTATGAACGCCAAGCCTTTCGTATCCTTTATTAACGTAAACGATCCCGTATTTATGCCTCCCGGCGATATGCCCGCGCGCATCGCGGAATACTGCCGCAAGACGGGTCAGCACGTTCCCGAGAGTATCGGCGAGATCATCCGCACGATCTTTGACAGCCTTGCCCTTTGTTACAGATATACCGTCGAGGATATCGCGTGCCTTACCGGAAAGAAGCCGAATTCGATCAACATTGTCGGCGGCGGTTCGAAGGATCCTCTCCTTTCTCAGATCACGGCGGACGTTTGCGGTCTGCCCGTAGTTGCGGGCCCCGCAGAGGCGACCACTCTCGGCAACCTCCTCGTTCAGGCAATGGCGCACGGACTCGTTTCGGGTATCTCCGAGGCACGCGAGCTCGTCCGTAAATCATTCCCCGTGAAGACATATCTCCCGCGCGGCAATAAGAGCGATTACGATTCTTATATTGATTACTATCTCCGTCTTATCGACAGAAAATAATGGGGCGTGAAATATGTTTGATAATCTTATATTAAGCCTTAACACGGTTACTCCAGTTCTCATACTGACCCTGCTCGGTATGTTTATGAAGAAGATCAAGCTTCTCCCCGATTCGTTTTATTCGGCGGCAGATAAGTACGTTTTCAACCTTGCGCTTGCCGCGTTGATCTTCAAGCAGATCGTCGATGCCGATCTCGGCGACGGCGGTGAGGCGATGAAGCTTCCGATCTTCACCTCGATCATGCTCGTCATTACCTGCACGTTCTTCTCGGTGGTAACTCACTTTACCGTCAAGAATCCCGCGCGCGTCGGTGCGTCGGTGCAGGGAATGTTCCGCTCGAATTCCTCCATCCTCGGAGTTGTATTTATTACCAATATCTATGCCGGTACTGCTGAGGGCTCTGCGGCGCTTGCGGGATACGCGATCACGATGCCCTTCGTTATCCTTATGTATAACGTTCTTTCGGTAATCGTTCTCACTATCTTTATGCCTACGGAAGACGGCGAGGCGAAGAAAAAGATCAATATAGGAAAGATACTTCTCAATACGATCAAGAATCCTCTCATTATCGCGGTGCTTCTCGGTCTGCCCTTTATGATCTTTGGTATCAAGCTTCCGACTATCGCGTATACCTCGGTAAAATACGTTGCGGACTCCGCGACCGCGCTTGCGCTTATAAGCCTTGGAGCGGGATTCTCCTTTGAAACTCTCAAGGGTAATATCACGCTCGCAACCATCGTTTCGGTAGTCAAGACCGTTATCCACCCCATCATCGGCGTTGCGGCGGCGTATCTTTGCGGCTTCCGCGGAAACGAGCTTCTTATCACCTTTATCGTGTTCGGAACTCCTTCGGCGGTCAGCAGTTATATTATGGCAAAGAACATGAAGAGCGACCATGAGCTCGCGGGACAGATACTCTTGCTTTCCACTCTGTTCTGTATTGTGACCATCTTCCTTGGAGTATTTTTGATGAAGACGGTCGGTTGGATATAAAAAATAAAAAAATTATCGATTTTCGTAAAAAAATATCAAAAAAGGTTTGCAAGTTTACGAGATTTGTGGTATAATAAACTATCAAGTAAATAAAGCGACTTAAAAGGAGTCAAAATGAAGGAAGAAGTATTTGGTAAGCTTGGCATAATCGCCATGAAGGGTTGCGAGGCTTTTGCTAATCGCGTTGACAACTACCTCAGAGAACGCAGAGGTACCGATGAATCTTATCTCGTAGAGGTCGATTGCCCCCGCTTCGGTTCGGGTGAGGCAAAGGGACTTCTCAAGCAGTCTGTCAGAGGTCTTGACATCATGATCATCTGTGACCCCTTTAATTACGGTGTCACATATAAGATGAGAGGTGCTGCGATTCCCATGACCCCCGACGAGCATTTCGCTGATCTTAAGCGTATCGTCGGCGCGATCGAGGGTAAGGCGCGCCGTATTTCGGTAATTATGCCCATGCTCTATGAGGGCAGACAGCACAAGAGAACCAACCGTGAGTCGCTCGACTGCGCAATGATGCTCCGCGAGCTTGAGTTCTACGGTGTAAAGAACTTTATCACCTTTGACGCACACGACGACCGCGTTCAGAACGCGATCCCCCTCATCGGCTTTGACAACTACCGTCCTACATATCAGATGGTCAAGGCACTTGTCAAGGCAGTTCCCGATATCTCCTTCGATAAGGAACAGCTCATCATCATTTCTCCCGACGAGGGCGCAATGGGCAGATGTATGTTCTTCTCCTCGGTAGCGGGACTTGACGTTGGTATGTTCTACAAGCGCCGCGACTATTCCCGTATCGTAGACGGCAAGAACCCCATCGTAGCGCACGAATACCTCGGTCAGGATCTTACCGGCAAGGACGTTATCATCGTTGACGATATGATCTCCTCCGGCGACTCGCTCTTCGACGTTGCAAAGCAGATCAAGAAGCGCGGCGCAAAGAGAATCTTCAACTTCGCTACCTTCGGTCTCTTCACCAACGGTCTTGAGGGCTTTGATAAGGCTTATGAGGAAGGTATCATCGACAAGATCTTTACCACCAACCTCATCTATAACGATCCCGAGCTTGCAAACAAGCCCTGGTACGTTGAGGTAAGTATGTGCAAGTACGTTTCCTACATCATCGACACCCTCAACCACGACGAGTCGATCAGCAACATCCTCGACCCCGTCAAGAAGATCCACGCTCTCATCGACAAGCATACCGCAGAGCTTGGCGGTCAGATGAAGATCGAGTTTGATTCAACCGATAATTAATAAACTCAAACAGAGTCGCGCGTCGGCTCTGTTTTTTTATTAAAGGTATAATGTGTTCATTACAAATTCATAAATGTAGTATATAATTAAATATCAACAAAAAATAAAGGAAATAACGATATGAGTAATAAAAAAGAAAACGCATCCTGCCCGTTGAAGAAAACTTCGATCGGCGGTCAGGCTCTGCTTGAAGGCATTATGATGCGCGGTCCGAAAAAAAGCGCGATGGCGGTCAGACGCCCCGACGGCGAGATGGTCGTTGAGGTCAGCGACCTCAAGAGCGCGGACCGCAAGGGATTCCTCAAATGGCCCGTTGTACGAGGTGTTGTCGGATTCGTTGATTCGATGACAGTCGGCTATCAGGCGATGATGCGCTCTGCGGAGCTTTCGGGACTCGATGAGGCGATCGAGGAAGAAGAAAGAGAAAAGGCGGCAAAAAAGACAGCCAAAGAGCAGGCTAAAAAGGCAAAGAAGCTCGGCATCACCGTCGAGGAGCTTGCGGCGCAAGAAGCGGCTGAGAAGGAAACCGAAGCCGAAACTTCTGCGGAAGCTCCCACAGAAGAATCCGCGCCCGCAGTTAAGGAAGAGAAGAAGGACACCTCGGGTATGATGACGGGTATTATGGTCGTCGCACTCATCCTCGGCCTCGGACTTGCTATGCTCCTTTTCAAGGTGCTCCCCGAATCTATTTATGAGCTTCTCACTTGGGCTATTCCCTCGCTTGAAGGAGAGGGATATTGGTTCAACCTCATCCGCGCCGCTATCACGGGCGTGGTCAAGATCGCGATAATGGTCGCATATATGGCGGCTGTTGCGCTTATGAAGGATATCAAGCGTACCTTTATGTACCACGGTGCGGAGCATAAGACCATCTTCTGCTACGAGCAGGGACTTGAGCTTACCGTCGAGAACGTCCGCCGTCAGTCGAGATTCCATCCCCGTTGCGGCACCTCCTTCCTCATTCTGATGCTTCTCGTTTCGATTGTCATCAATATGTTCATCCCCGCAACTCTCGTTGATCATAAGATCCTCAATATCATCGCGAGAACAGGTATCGGTCTGCTCACCCTCCCCTTCATTATGGGCATCGGATACGAGCTTATCCGCTTCGCGGGCAGACACGATAATCTCTTTACGAGAATAATCTCCGCCCCCGGCGTATGGCTCCAGCATATCACCACCAAAGAGCCCGACGACTCGATGATCGAGTGCGCCATCGCCGCCGTCAAGGAAGTCATTCCCGAGGACGGAAGCGATAATTGGTAAATTAGTTGTTAGTTATTAGTTATTAGTTGTTAGTTAAAGGTATCTTTTCTCGCGTTGCTCGAAAAGGATTTTTAATAAATGATTTTGAACGCAGTGAAAAATCTTCCTTCAACTAACAGCTAACGGCTAACAACTAACAACTTTTATTTAAGGACGAGCGTCTATGTTACAAAGAACTGTAAAACGAGTCTTTTCGAGAATTCCCACGCTTATGACGCGCCGTTTGACTTTGCGTGCGATGAAGCCGATCGACTCTTACGATATGTTTGAATACGCGCACCGTGCGGACGTTACGCGCTATCTGACTTGGCAGCCGCATCCCTCGCGCGAATATACTCGCGACTATCTCGAATTCATCGGCAAATGCTACCGAAACGGCGAATTCTACGATTGGGCGCTCATCTGGTGCGCCGACGGAGAATATCGCGAGAAAATGATCGGTACTTGCGGATTCACCCGATTTGATTATGATAACAACGCCGCCGAGGTCGGCTACGTCATCAACCCCGAATACCGAGGCAGAGGCGTCGCGCCCGAAGCTCTTGCGCGTGTGCTTGAATTTGGATTCACCGAGCTGAAGCTCAACCGCATCGAGGCGAGATATATGATCGGCAACGAGGTCTCGCGCCGAGTTATGGAAAAGGTAGGAATGAAATTCGAGGGCGTGCGCCGTCAGTCGCTTTTCAACCGCGGCGATTACGTTGACGTAGGATATTGCTCGATCCTCGCGAGCGAGTATTTTGCAAAATGAAAAAAGAAAATCTTATGCCGCGCGCGGCTTACGCCGTGTCATTTGCGGTGATACTTATAATCGAGATCCTCATCGCGCTTTTTGTCCGCGACAGCGTTATCAGACCTTACGGCGGGGATATACTCGTAACAATACTGCTCTGTTGTTTTGTGCGTATGATATTTATGGAAAAAATACCGCTTTTGCCGCTGTGGGTATTTCTTTTTGCGGTCACGGTTGAGGTGTTGCAGTATTTTGATATCGTTTCGATCCTCGGACTTGGTGATATAAAGTTTTTTGCTATTCTTATCGGCAATTCTTTTTCGTTCGTGGATATAATTTGTTACGCGGTCGGTTGCGTTCTGTTTTATCTGCGTGAAAAATTGAATATTAAGGTATTTAACCGTCAATAATCCTCCTGAACTAAAAACAGGAGGATTTTTACTATGAACGCAACAGTTCCCGCACCTACACCTCTGAAAGACAGACTTGAGGGCACAAAAACTCAGGAGAATCTCCACACCGCGCTTTCGGGCGAGTCGCAGGCGCATCTTCGCTATACTTGGTTTGCAAGCAAGGCAAGAAAGGACGGCTACGAGAAGGTCGCGCAGATCTTTGAGGAAACCGCGAGAAATGAAGCCGAACACGCGGAGATATGGTTTACTCTCCTCGGCGGTATGGAGGAGAGCGAAAAGAACCTTGAGGTAGCCGCTAACGGCGAGCATTTTGAATGGGATAAGATGTACCGCGAGTTTGCCGAGACAGCCAAGGAGGAAGGCTTTGACGAGATCGCGGGCAGATTCGAGCGAGTTGCCGCGATCGAGCGCCGTCACGAGGAAAGATATCTCAAGTATCAAAAGCAGCTCGCTGACGGAAATGCATTTGTCAAGACCGCCGAGGACGGCAATACTCCGTGGATATGCCTTGCCTGCGGTCAACTCATTGCGGACAAAAACGCTCCCGAGCATTGTCCCACCTGCGGACATCCGAGAGCGTATTTTGCAAGGTTTTCCGAGTAAAAATAACGGTCAGCCAAGCGGCTGACCGTTATTTTATGTAATTATTACTTTCTCGCCTTGTTAAGGAGAAGGTTAACGATGATACCGAGGATGAGCGCGCAAGCGATCGCGGTGATGGTTACCTTGCCGATAGCCATTGCCATGCCGCCGATACCGGTGATGAGGATTACCGATGCGGTGAAGAGGTTTGCGTTCTGCTCAAGGTCGATCTTCTGGATCATCTTAAGACCGGAAACTGCGATGAAACCGTAGAGGGTGATACATACGCCGCCCATTACGCATCCGGGGATGGAATCAAGGAATGCAACGAAGGGGGAGATGAAGGAAACTACGATCGCCATAACTGCGGTTACGGTGATGGTGATAACGGAAGCGTTTCTGGTGATAGCAACGCAGCCGACGGACTCGCCGTAGGTGGTGTTGGGGCATCCGCCGAAAATGGAGCCAACAAAGGATCCTACGCCGTCGCCGAGAAGGGTTCTGTGAAGACCGGGCTCTTCAAGAAGGTCAGCATCAATGATGGAGGAGAGGTTCTTGTGGTCTGCGATGTGCTCAGCAAATACTACGAAAGCAACGGGAACGTAAGCAACGATAACGGTTGCGAGGAAGGATACGCTGAATTCGCCCGTGCCCTTGAGAGCGGTGAGGAAGGTGAACTCGGGAACTGCCACGAAGGTGGAAATTCCAACGCCGTCGGCAACGAGAGCCTTGAAGGGAGCAAAGTCAACGATCTGAATTGCAGCGTTGTCGGTTGCGATACCGATGAGGGTGAATACGAGACCTACTGCATAGCCCGAAAGGATACCGATGATGAAGGGGATGAGCTTGATCATCTTCTTACCGTAGGTAGAGCAGATGATTACGACGAGAAGGGTAACGATAGCGCAAACGAAGGAAACCCAGAGAGTGGGGGACATAATGAACGCGCCGTTGGCGTCCTGAGGACCGTAGGAGAATACGTCCTTAACTGCCGCGCCTGCGAGGGAGAGACCGATGAGGGCAACGGTCGGACCGATAACTACGGGAGGCATAAGGGTGTTGATCCACTTAACGCCTGCGAATTTAACAACGAGAGCGATGATAACGTAAACGAGAGCTGCGGAGGCTGCACCGATCAGAAGACCGAGGAAGCCGAGCTGCATAGAGGTCGCGCCCGCAAATGCCGCGAGCATCGAGGGAATGAATGCGAATGAGGAGCCGAGGAATACGGGGCTCTTGAACTTTGTGAAGAGCTGATAGATGATGGTACCCGCGCCCGCGCCGAAGAGCGCCGCGGAAGCCGTCATACCGTTTCCTACGATAGCGGGAACTGCGATGGTTGCTGCCATAATAGCGAGAAGCTGCTGGATCGCGAAGACGATAAGCTGACCGAATTTCGGCTTATCCTTTACGTTGTAGATGAGTTGCATAAGATGTCCTCCTTATTTTTTCGAAAAGCGCCAAACTGCGCGCCCTTTCGGTTTCTTCCTATATAATATCACATTTTTTGCAAAAAGTAAAGTGAAAACCGAAATAAATTTTTCATATTTTGTTGAATTTTCACGCTAAATTGATATTTGAGATTTCTTTTATGTTTTTTCGTAACTGCTATTGCAAAACTGCGGGAAAAGTGATATAATTAATTTGATTTATCCCAAAAAGGAATTAAGCAAATGATTAATAAGATTTATAAAATTAAAGATTTCATAGAAGCCCTCGATAATTCGGGTATGCTGATGGGCACAGATATGTGGGGCTCCTACGCCGAGACCGAGGTCACGAACCTCACCTTTGACTCGCGCAAGGTCACACCCGGCACTCTCTTTATCGCCAAGGGCGTTCATTTTAAGGAGGAATATCTTTTCTCCTCGCTCGAAAAAGGCGCTGTTGCCTACATAAGCGACAGAATCATCGCGGGCAGAGAGAAGTATATTGCCGTAAACGATATTCGCGGCGCGATGGCTCTTATCTCGAGAATGTTCTACTGCGATCCGCAGACCGATCTGACCACGTTTGCCGTGACGGGCACCAAGGGAAAGACCACGACCTGCTATTACTTAAAGGAAATTCTCGATACCTATGCCGCAGATACCTCCACTCGCGAGTGCGGTTTTATGTCCACTATCGACACCTACGACGGCATTGAGCGCTTTGAATCGACCAACACCACTCCCGAATCCCCCGACGTATGGCGTCATTTCTATAACGCCGTAAAATCGGGTATTGAGAATTACGTTGTTGAGGTATCCGCTCAGGCTCTTAAATATCAGCGCGTCGAGGGTGTGACCTTCAACGTAGCGGGATTTACGAATATTGACAACGACCACATCAGCGAGGTCGAGCATCCCACCTTTGAGGATTATTTCTACTCCAAGCTCAAGCTTTTCGACAACTGCCGTGTCGCTTGCGTAAATACCGACGACCCCAAGTGCGGTATTATGCTCGACTATATAAACGGAAGAGTTCCCGTTATTACCTTTGGCTTTAACGAGGGCGATACGATCTACTGCAAGTCTATTGAAACTCTCCCGGACGGCATTTACTTTGACGTTGTAACTCCCCTTTGGGAGAGAAGAATGAAGATCACGATGCCCGGCGAGTTCAACGTAAAGAACGCGCTCTGCGCAATCGCTATGACATACGCCGTTGGAATCCCGCCCGAGTCGATGGGAAAGGCTCTTGCAGTTGCCCGCACAGCGGGCAGAATGCAGGTCTTCAAGAGCGAGGACGAAAAGGTCATCGTTATCGTTGACTACGCACATAACAAGAACAGCTTTGAGACACTTTGCGAATACGTTTGCCGTACCTATCCCGACCGCAAGAAGATCGCGTGCTTCGGTCTTCACGGCTCAAAGTCGCAGAACAGACGCGAGGAGGTCGGAAAGATCGTCGGTGCGTGCTGTGACTATGCCGTTATCTGCGAAAAGGACCCTGCGGACGAGCCCTTTGAGAAGATCGCGCGTGAGATCACGGTGCATCTTGAAGCGCTCGGATGCCCCTTTGACGTTGAAGAGCTCCGAGGCGATGCCATTCGCCGTGCGGTGTTCGCTGATATCGGCGAGAGCGTCATTATGTTCGCCGGCAGAGGCGCGGAAACGCACGTTATCCGCAAGGGCGCGGTGCTTCATTATCCCTCCGATATAGAAACCACTATCAAGGCTCTCGGCGAGTATGATGCAGAGGTGGCTGCAAAAAAAGCGTCGGTATGAGTACTTTTATAGGCTTTTTCGGCAAATGAAATGAATTTTTGCAAGAAAAGTCCGAAATAATTGCAAAAAATCACTTGACAAATCTGTTAAAATGGTTTATAATACCCTTAAGTCTGCGCGAAAGAATGAAGGAGACATAATATGAAACGCAACCTTATCGCAATGATTGAGGAAGGTATGCATACCTTCTCCAAGGGGCAAAAAAGAATAGCTAATTATATACTTGAGCATTATGACAAAGCGGCGTATATGACCGCATCGAAGCTCGGAACGCTCGTCGGGGTTTCAGAGTCCACGGTAGTCAGATTTGCTATCGAGCTCGGCTTTGAGGGCTATCCCGAGATGCAGAAGTCGCTTCAGGAGCTTATCAGAATGAAGCTGACCTCGGTTCAGCGAGTCGAGGTCACCAATTCGCTGATAGGCGAGGGCGATGTGCTCGAAAAGATCCTTATGTCGGATGCCGAAAAGATCCGCAGAACGCTTGAGGAGGTCGACCGCGAGGCTTTTGAAGCTGCGGTTGATAAGATAGTTGCCGCCGATAAGATCTACATCATCGGCGTTCGCTCGTCGTCCTCTCTTGCGGGATTCCTGAACTTCAATTTCCGAATGATCTTCGATAACGTCAAGTTCGTTCAGACAACCTCGGGCAGCGAGATGTTTGAGCAGATAATGTCGATCGGGCCCAATGACGTTATGATCGCTATCAGCTTCCCGAGATATTCGAAGAGAATCGTCAATGCCGTTGAGTATGCGCACAGCGCGGGCGCGGACGTTATCTCGCTTACCGACAGCCATCAGTCTCCGATAGCCGGTGTTGCCGATCAGCTCTTGCTCGCGAGAAGTGACTTGGTCTCCTTTGTCGATTCGCTTGTCGCACCGCTTTCGATAATCAACGCCATCATCGTTGCGGTATCGCGAAAGAAGATGGACGATATCAGAGTCCGCTTTGAAAAGCTTGAAAAAATCTGGGATGAATACGAGGTCTACGACAAGGCGCACGAATAAGCGTCTGCCGTAAAAATTGGTATGAATAATTCTGAATTTACTACGGATAATATCCGCGTAGCCGTAATAGGCGGCGGCGCTGCCGGAATGGCAGCCGCCGCCTTTGCCGCGTATGCGGGTGCTTCGGTCACTCTCTATGAAAAGAACGGACCGGGCAAAATGGGCTGGAAGCTTGCCATCACGGGCAAGGGAAGATGCAACGTGACCAACGATTGCACGCGCGATGAATTCCTTGAAAATATCCCGCGCAACCCTCGCTTCCTTTACGCCGCATATTCGGCGTTTCCTCCCGCAAGGGTTATGGAGCATTTCGAATATCTCGGTGTTCCGCTGAAGGTCGAGCGCGGCAGACGTGTTTTCCCCGAGTCGGATAAGGCACGGCATATAGTTGACGCTCTTGTGCGCGATCTCGAATATTCGGGCGTTTCGGTCGTTGGTGGAGCGGTGAAGAGCATAACAAAAGAAAACGGCGTTTTCACCGTTTTTATGACACATGCAGAAAAGCCGCGTGAATTTGATCGCATCATTATCGCGACGGGAGGCTTGTCCTATCCCCGAACGGGCTCGACGGGCGACGGTCACCGTTTTGCAGAATCGCTCGGTCATCATCCGACCAAGCTTACGGCATCCCTCGTTCCTCTCGTCTGCCCCGGAAAGCTCTGTCCTTCGATGCAGGGACTTTCGCTGAAAAATACCGCTTTGACGGTAGTTGAACGGTCAAGCGGCAAGAAGGTATACGATGATTTCGGCGAGATAATGTTCACCCATTTCGGTCTTACGGGACCGATGGCACTTTCAGCCTCTGCGCGACTTGATAAGGTCACTTCCGATAAGTACGACGTTCTGCTCGACTTGAAGCCGGCGCTTGACGAGGCAACGCTTGACGCGCGCCTGCTGTCGGATTTCTCAAAATACAAGAACCGTGACCTTGCCAACGCACTCGGAGACCTTCTGCCGAGCAAGATGATACTGCCCTTCATCGAAATGACGGGGATACCGCACGATACCAAGGTGCATTCTATCACAAAGGAAATGCGCCGCAAGATGGTTGCAACCTTCAAAGCATTCCGCATTCCGATATGCGGTCTGCGTCCGATCGACGAGGCGATCATCACCCGCGGCGGCATCCCGACGGACGAGATCGATCCGAGAACGATGCAGTCGAAGATCTGCGAGGGACTTTACTTTGCAGGTGAGATCATTGACGTTGACGGATACACGGGCGGATATAATCTGCAGATCGCGTGGTCTACCGCCTTCCTCGCGGGTAACGCGGCTGCTAAATGTTAATACTTCGTAAACATACGAGAATTTGTGAAACTTTTTTTGATTTTTGGAGTCTTATATTATGATGGACAAAAAAACAACTCTTAAAATTGCAATAGACGGTCCCGGCGGCGCGGGCAAGAGTACGCTTGCAAAGTCGCTTTCAAAGAAGCTCGGCTTTGCTTACGTCGATACCGGAGCGATATACAGAACCGTCGGTTTTGCCGCACGCGAAAGAGGTATTGCCCCCGACGATGCGGCGGCTGTTACCGCAATGCTTGGTGAGATCAAGGTCGAGGCAAGGTTCGAGGGCGGACGCCAGGATATGTACCTTGACGGCGAGTTCCTCGGTGACCGTATCCGCGAGCACGATATATCCCACTACGCCTCTGCCGTTTCGGCGATACCCGCCGTCAGAGATTATCTTTTCGATATGCAGAGGAGCATCGCGGATGCAAATAACGTCATTATGGATGGCAGAGATATCGGTACGGTCATTTTGCCCGATGCGCAGCTCAAGGTCTTTTTGACCGCTACTCCCGAGGAGAGAGCTATGCGCCGCACAAACGAGCTTATCGAAAAGGGTCAGAATGCGGTTTATGAGCAGATACTTGCGGATATCAAGGAGCGCGACGAGCGCGACTCAAGCCGTGCGGTCGCACCGCTCAAGCCCGCAGATGATGCAATTCTTTTCAATAATACGGGTTACACCCCCGAGCAGTCGCTTGCGGAGCTACTCGAAATAGCAAAGGACAAGCTCGGTGTTTCGGAGGTTTGCTGATGAAAAGTAAGCTTTATGCATTTTTACATTTTCTGCTGGCTCCTCTCGCAAGGCTGATCTTCTTTGTTTCGTGTAAAACGAGAAAAAAAGAGCCTCCGCTTTCGGACGGTGCGCTTCTTGTATGTGCAAACCATATTGCGGTGCTCGATCCCGTGCTTATTTGTGCGGTGCTTAAAAAGCATCAGCCGCGCATAATGGCTAAGAAAGAGCTGTTCAGCGTTCCCGTTATCGGTTGGCTTGTCAGTCAGCTCGGTGCGTATCCCATTGACCGCAAGGGCGCGAATGCAGACGTCATTCTCAAGACCATTAAGATGCTTGAGGACGGCTATTGTGTCGGTATGTTCCCTCAGGGAACGCGCAGAAAGGGAGTTGATCCCGCAACGACTCCCATTAAGGCGGGAGCGGGTCTTATTGCATCTAAGTCAAAGGCGACCGTTCTTCCTATTCATATAAAAACGAAGAACTACCATATGAAGGCGTTCAGACGCGTCAAGATCATCATCGGTGATCCCATTCCCTACGAGGAATATACCAAGGGCGGGGAACTTGAGGGCGATTCGAGAGCGATCACTCAGTATATCTTCGACCGTATAATCGAGCTCGGAAAAGAGGATGCTGAATGAACCGTCACGAAATAACCGTCGCAAAGCACGCGGGTTTTTGCTTCGGCGTTAAGCGCGCGACCGACATGATCGCGGAAAAGATCGCTATGCAAGACGGTGACCGCATATTCACGCTCGGTAAGCTTATACATAACGATACTTATAACGCGCAGCTTGCCGCTCTTGGAGTTGGTGTAACCTCGGTCGATGAGCTTGAAGCCTTGGCTGAATCCACCGAAAGCGGTGCGCCCGTTACGGTATTCGTTCGTGCACACGGAGTTACAAAGGGGACAAGCGAGCTGCTTTCTGCGCTCGCAGAAAAGCACGCGGGTTTTTCCTACGTTGATTGCACCTGCCCTTACGTCAAAAAGATCCACAGGATCGCGGCGGAGAATTCGGTTCCCGAAAATGAGGGGGAAGAGAATATTTTTATTCTCCTCGGAGCGGAAAGTCACCCGGAGGTCGTTGGTATTGTCAGCTACTTTGACGGAAAGAGCTTTGTTTATGCAACTGCGGCGGAGCTTGAAGAGGCGATCAAGACAGAAAAGTTGCCAATAAGTGGTAATATAGTCCCGATAATGGCGGCGCAAACCACTCAAAAGTTAACAGAGTGGAAATATTCATTAAATTTTATCAAAAAAGTATATACAAACGTCAGAATTTTTGATACAATATGTAATGTTACGGAAATTCGGCAGCTTGAAGCGGAAGAGCTCTCAAAAGCGTGCGAGACTATCATTGTCATCGGCGGACGCGACAGCTCAAACACAGCTAAGCTTTACGCGATCTGCAGTGAGAATTGCAAAAATACGATCTGCATATCCGAGCCGCAAGAGCTTGACGAATTCATTCCGAGCATCCCGCAAAAAGTGGGAATTGTCGCAGGTGCTTCGACGCCCGGCGGCATAATAGAGGAGGTATACAACAAAATGAGCGAAATCAAACTCGACAAGGCAGAAATCAGCTTTGACGAAATGCTCGACTCAGCCATCAAAACTTTAAGTTCAGGAGACACCGTTACCGGTACTGTTATTGCAGTAAACGACGTTGAGATCAAACTCGACCTCGGCGCAAAAGTTACCGGCATACTGACCGCCGATCAGATATCCGACGATGCTTCTCTGAAGCTGAGTTCCGAGTACAAGATCGGTGACGAGATAGATGTATTTGTTATCCGCGTCAGCGATGTTGACGGATGCGCAACCGTTTCCAAAAAGCGCGCAGATCTTGACAAGAATTGGCACATCATCGTTGATGCCAAGGAAAGCGGCGAGAACCTTGAGGGTGTTGTTGCCGAGGCAGTCAAGGGCGGCGTAGTAATCAAGCTCTACGGCGCAAGAATCTTCGTACCCGCATCGCAGACCACCGTACCGAAGGGCGGCGACCTCGCTACTCTCGTTGGCCAGACCGTTAAGTTCAAGGTTATCGAGCTCAAGGGTCAGGGCAAGAGCGCAGTCGGCTCTATCCGTGCTTCTGCAAGAGAAGAGAGAAAGGCTCTCGAGGCTTCCTTCTGGGCAAGCATCGAAGAGGGCAAGTACTACACCGGTAAGGTAAGAGGAATGACCGAGTACGGCGCATTCATCGACCTCGGCGGAGTAGACGGTATGCTTCACAAGAGAGAGATGTCCTGGAAGCCTATACATAAGCCCGCAGATATTCTCAATATCGGCGACGAGCTTACCGTATTCGTTAAGTCCTTCGACCTCGAGAAGAAGCAGATCACTCTCGGTTACAAGACCGAGGAGACTCATCCTTGGAAGGTATTCAAGGCTCAGTACGCAGAGGGCGACGTTCTTGACGTTACCATCTCGAACCTTATGTCCTACGGTGCATTCGCTAAGATCACCGATGACGTTGACGGCCTTATCCATGTTTCTCAGATCGCTCTCGACCGCGTTGACAATCCCGCTGATGTCCTCGCATCCGGTCAGAACGTAACCGTTAAGATCACCAAGATCGACGACGAGCAGCAGAGAGTAAGCCTCTCCATCAAGGCTCTCCTTGAGGAAGCTACCGACGCTGAAGACGCTGAGTAATCAAGCTTTTAACTAAATTGAACCGGCTCTTTTGAGCCGGTTCTTTATTTTGTAAAAGGGGGAAGCACCTCTTTTACCATCTTTTCATATTTCTTTCGAATTTTTTGATATAAGCCTCGCGCAGCTCGTCGGAGGTGATGCCGTAGCAGAGCATAACGTCGTGGTAGTACATCAGAACGTCTGCCATTTCTTCAACGAGGTGTGCGCGGAGCTCGGGGGCGGAGATTGCCTCGTCGCATCCGTTTTTCTTGATTATGTCCGCGACCTCGCCGATCTCTCCGATCATCCAAAGAAGCTTGTTTTGTCCGATCTCGGGGCAGATGGGCTCCCATTTGTCCTTGTATTTGTCTTGAAGCTGTCTTTGCATCTCAAGCATTTCGTTTACGGTCAGTTCAGCCATTTTTTACTCCTTTATACCACTTGGGGATTACGTTTGTGAAGTGACAGTACCAATCAAGCACGTCGCGCGCTTGGTTCATCATTGTGTTTATCTCCGTGTCTCCGAACGGAATCGCCCACGGGATCGAGGATAGCATATTGCTACCGATGTAGAGTGCCAAAAGCTCCCAGAATTTGTGCGGAACATCTCCGTCGAAATATCCGTCGACGTTGCCGGATGCAAAAGCAGGCGCCGCCTGCGCGCACCAAACGATGCGGTTGAATTCCTCCCACGGATCGCCGAAATCGTAGCGGTCAAAGTCGATGATTACGATCTTGCCGTCCTCGATCATCATATTTCCGATGTGATAGTCACCGTGCTGATAGCATTGCGGACGGTTTCGGAGCAGATGGCGGTTTGCCGCGAGGTAGTCGAGTATGTAATGATCACCGTCGAATTTCAGCGGACATTCGGAATACATTCTTATCTTGCGGTCGATCTTTGCATTGAAGCGTGGCTCCCAATCGGGTTGATCCTTGGGAGCGGGGATAGAGTGGATGAGACGTAAATATTCTCCCGCTTCGTAGCCGAGGCGGTATTGTTCTTCTTTACTCATACTCTTGACCGCATCTTCTGCGTCAATGCCGTTGACGAATCTTTGGAGCATATAATATCCGTCTTCGCACTTTCCGCATTCAATAGGATTGCACATCGAAACGCCGAGTGCCTCGACTTTCTTTTGCATACGGAACATATCCTCATAGCGTTCGCCTCGCTGAGAATTTGTCACGCGGAGAAGAAAGACGTTTCCGTCAGCGTCGACTGCGCGGTATTTTTTATCACCCGACCAGCCTTTGTTTATTTCGGCAAGGCTTGCAAATCTTGATAACGGCATAATATCTGCTCCGATCCTTGAATGTGATTTAATTATACCACAATAAACCTTTGAATTCAAGCAATTTTTGCACAACTTATTGCAAGAACGACGATTATGTGGTATAATTAATAAAAAGTAAAACGGAGGATCTTTAAAATGATCGAATTCCGCGAAGAAGATATAAAATATATTGCAATCGAGCTTCCCGACGAGGTGAAGTTTTATAAATATTCAGGCGATTTTGAGGGCGAGGAGAAAGTTGTTCTCCGTCTTCTTGAAGGTGAGATGCCGACCGCGCTTCGCCGCCGTCTCGAGCTTGAGCTCGAGATCTGCCGCGAGATGCCGAGAGAGTATTACACCGATTTCGATACTCTGCTCGGTAAGATCCAAGAAAAATATCCCGCTTGCACGGCGGAAAATCTTGAATACATAATCTCGCAGGGAAGTGCCGACTATATCCGCAAAAACGGTGTGCGTTATTTCCAACGCTCGGCAAGGTCGAATATTCTTGAATGTCAAGAAGCTTATCTCAAATCTCTGCCTGGGGGAATTTACGAAAATGCATATCGCAATCCGCTCCGCCACGAGAATCTCGAGATAATGAAAAAGCACGGCTACCGCAAGGTGCGCTGGCGTGTCCGCGAGTGGCTGACGATCGATGAGCACGCGCAACGTGTGGGCAAAAAGATTCGCGTTCATCTGCCCTATCCCGCCGAGTGCGACGAGCAGAGCGACATTGTGCTCCATTATTCCTCGCATCCCGTTTATATCTCGAATGCCGATCAGCGTACGGCGTTTATCGAAACTGAGTATAAGAAGGACGAAAAATTTGAGATAGAATTCTCTTACGTTTTAACTATCCCGTATTACGATCTCGATCCCGCGAAGGTTTCCGATGAACAGCCAACTTTCTGCACCGACGAGGAGCTGCCGCAGATAAGAATCACTCCCGCGATCAAAGCAGTTGCCGACGAGCTGAAGGGCGATGAAACAAATCCCCTCATTCTTGCTCGCAAGGCTTACGAATACGTTACGACGAATATGTCGTATTCTTATATGCGCGAGTACCTATGTATCGAGAATATACCCGAGTTCGCACTTTTCAATAAGCGCGGTGACTGCGGAGTGATGGCTTTGCTCTTTATATCGCTTTGCCGCGCGATGGGTGTGCCTGCGCGTTGGCAGTCGGGTAGCCATTGCCGTCCGAACCGCATAGGCAGCCACGATTGGGCGCAGTTCTACGTTGCCCCTTGGGGATGGCTCCACGCCGATCTTTCCTTTGGAGAGGGCGCACATAAATACGGTGACACCGAGCTTTGGGAGCATTATTGCGGAAACTTCGACGTATTCCGCGAGATCAACAACCATTCGATCGGTACCCCGTTCGATCCGCCTAAAAAGTACCTTCGCACCGATCCCTACGATAACCAGAGCGGTGAGGCGGAATACGAGGATATGGGACTCGGATTTGACGATTTCAGCAAGGGCAGAATTATAGTAGAATTTGAAGATTTACCGGAGAGATAAAATGAAAAAGTTTATAATTGCTATTGACGGCGGCGGAACGAAGACGGTCGGTGTGCTTGCCGATATGCACGGCGAGATACTTAATTACAAGGTCGGCGGACCTTCCAATCCCAATGATGTTGGCGAAAAGCAGGCTTCGAATACGATCTCGAAGATCATCCGCGAGCTTGCCGATGCCGAGGAGGGATGGATCGATAGCGTTTATGCCGGAGTTTCGGGCGCTATCGGTAACGAAGCCGTTCTGCGCCGTGTGGTATCCGAGGCGTGTCCCGACGCTAAGATAAAGGTCGCAAGCGATATTTACAATCTTTTCGCGCTGCTCGACGGCGATACCTCGCGCGATGCCGCTGTTATCATCTGCGGCACGGGAGGCGTTTGCTTTGCCCGTAAGGACGGTGCACTTCACCGCATCGGCGGTTGGGGCTATCTGCTCGACTCCTTCGGCGGTGCGTATTCTGTCGGACGCGACGGTCTTGAGGCGGCGCTTCGCTACCACGACGGCAGAGGCGAGGCAACCGAGCTTTATGCCCGCGCAGAGGCGTATCTCGGAGCGAAGCCCGAGCACTCTATCAAGAAGATATATGCCGAGGGCAAAACGTTTATAGCCGGATTTGCACCCGAGGTTCTTCACGCCTGCGAGATGGGCGATGCGGTAGCTTCACGCATAGTTGATTCCGCAATCGAGGGTATTTGCGGATTTATTGACCGTTCCTACGATATTATCGGAACGAAATTCGATTGTGTGGTCGGCGGCGGTCTGATCTACAATGCATATATGAAGTCGCGTATCCTTGCGCTTCCCGATGACAAGGTAAGGATCGTATATCCCGAAAAGGAACAGATCTACGGTGCGCTCAAGCTTGCGCTTGAGCTTTCGAAGGAATAACAAAATGAAGAAGAGTGAAAAGAGGAAGATATACGAGGGATGCGTCAAGCGGATTCTTGACGTCGTTTTCGCGTGTGTTTTCCTCTTTTTGCTTTCCCCGATACTGTTGCTGACGGCGCTTCTCGTCCGCATAAGGCTCGGAGCGCCCGTGATATTCCGTCAGGCGCGCGGGGGACTTTACGGTCGCGAATTTATGATACTGAAATTTCGCACGATGGCTGATAAGCGCGATTCAGAGGGAAGACTTCTTCCCGATGCCGAGCGATTGACGGGGCTCGGTTTGTTTTTGAGAAGGACGAGCATCGACGAGCTTCCGCAGCTGATAAACATTCTGCGCGGTGACATGTCATTTGTCGGACCGCGTCCGCAGCTCGCGGAGTTTTTGCCTCACTATACCGAAGATGAAATGCTTCGCCATACTGTCCGCCCCGGACTTACGGGACTTGCACAGGTTAAAGGACGCAACTCGCTCCCTTGGAAAAGAAGATTTGAATTCGACGTTGAGTATGTGAAAGGCGTTTCCTTCTTTCTTGATTTGAAAATAGTTTTCCTAACCTTCGCCACTCTGCTTGGCAGGGGCGATGATAATTCCGAAAGCTTTTATGATCGGAAATGAATATTAGAAATGAATATTAAAATGAGAAGAATTACAAAAATATTGACGGCGTGGATGCTGATGGTGTGCGCATTTTTGCCGTTACTTTATGTGAGTGCCGCGGCTTCCGAAACGTCTGCGGGACTTGTGATCCGCGTTCCCAACGGGGTTGAGATAACTCTTTATAATAAATTCAACAAATCCGGCGATAAGGTAGCCGTGTCGGAGATTCGCAGTGATAACGATGTGAGCGAATATTGCTTTTATGACTTGCCCGTCGGTAATTACAGCTACACCGCATCGGGCAAGGGATATTATACCGTTACGAAAAACCTTTATTACTCAAAGGAAAAGGCGTCGTCGATTCTGACTATCGATGCCGATCCCGGTAAAAAAGCGGGTAACGGATTTGAGCCCACGGGTAATGTTTCGCAATTTACAGACGAGGTCATAGATACTTTGCTCCCCTCGTCAACGTCTATGTGGGCGGAATACGCGGAGATATTTGAGATACCATCCTTCTCTGCGGGACGCGCAATGCATCAAATGACCACTCAAAGAGAGATGATTGCCTTTCTGCGCGAGCTTGATGAAAAATGCGACAGGATGAAAATGTACGTTTTTGCCAAGTCCCCCATGAACGGCTACGAGATACCTGTCGTTGTATTTTCCTCGACCGATATTTCGTCCGCCGAGACCGTCGAGGATGCCGCTCTGATGATTGAGGAAAACGGCAAGGTCACAATCCAATATCAGGCTATGATGCACGGCAACGAGCCCGCGGGAAGCGATGCGGCGCTTTCCATGATAAGGATGCTTTGCGGTTCATACGGCGACGAGGTGCTCGGCGCGGTCAATATTTATATCGTCCCGCGAGTGAACGTCGACGGCGCGTATAAGTTTCAGCGGAAAAACGTGGCTAATAATATAGATATAAACCGCGATCATATGCTTATGGCGAGCGAGGAGATCACCTCGCTTCACAGCTTATATAATTTATTCTCGCCCGAGGTGGTGATCGACGGCCACGAATATTTGCAAAATAATAAGGGCAAAAGCTCGGATATTCTCGATGACGTCAAGCTTTCGCCCGCGATCAGTATGTATAATAACGAGAAGACGAGCGCGCTGCTTTTGGACGTTATCTCCGATTGCTTTTCCGCGACTCAGGAGCGCGGCTTGAGAGCCTTCTTTTACGATTCGGGCTCGGGATTTATGTCGAGCGCGAATTACGCCATCGGCAGGGAATATTACGGTCTCGCGGGAAGCCTGTCTTTTTTGATAGAAACCAACGGCATCGGTGTGGGGCTTGGATGGTATGCTCGCCGCATAATGTCGCAATACACGGTGGCTGAGACGATAATCGACTACGTCGTCGCTCACGAGCGTGATATTCGCGAGCTTGTCGATGAAAACCGGCGGGTGGTTATTGAGAACGGTGCTGAATTTGACGAGGATGATCTTCTGATCCTTCAGCACGGCTCAACCAAAACACCCGTTACCGTTTCCCGTCCCAAGTGGAAGCTTACGGACGGAAGCGCGAAGGACAAAAACGCGACGGAGGATATCTTTGTCAAGGATACCGCGCTCCGTACCCGCCCACGCCCGACGGCTTACGTGATCGGCGGCGGAGAGACCTGGACCGAGTCGGTACTTGAGCTTCTTGACAAGCACGGAATATGCTATTATGAGATCGAGGCGGGCTCTGCGGTTATGCTCAGGCAATATAAGGGCGACAAGAACGGCGCAGAGCTGACGCCCGAGTGCGAGGTCATCTTTGACGGCGGCGCGTTCGTTATCCCGATGGATCAGTGCGCGGGAAACGTTATCGCGATGCTGATGGAGCCCGACGTTATCGATATGGATGGCTATAACGGAACGCTCGTTCAATCCGAGATCATCAAGCCCGATGCTGACGGAATGCTTCCGATATACCGCTACGAGCACGATCTCGCGGGCGGTAAGGTGAAGCTCGAGGGAGAGATTGAATGCACGACCTCTGAGATCACCGATGAAGCGACCGCCGAGCAGACCGAGGTGACCGCTACCGTAGAAACAGAGGCTCTGACGGAGGCGCTTCCTGCAGAAAATGACCGCTCGAAACCGACTGTGATTTACTTGTTGGTTGTGATCGTCGCAGTTGCGGCGGTGGCATTGGTTGTTATAACTCGGAAAAAGTAAAGCTTAAAGCCGCCGCGTAAGTCGGCGGCTTTGTAAACAAAATGTAAACAAGGCGACTTGGGTGAAAATAATTGACGGCTTATTCGTTATACCGATGACCGACCAAATAAGGAGGAGCAGACAATGAAAGAAATAGATTTCTCCGCGTTCTTTAAGGAATATTATCCCCCTTTGCGCGCGTTTTGTGTTGCAAGGTTCTCGATTGACGGATATGATGCCGACGATTACGCATCACAGGCATTTTCCGATCTGTGGCAGACTTGGGATAATTTCAAAAATTCACCGCCGCCTTCAATTTTTTCATGGCTTTGTATGCGTGTAAAGTCGCTCTTTATCGACGAATACCGAAAACGAAAACGCGCGCCCGATGAGGTCGAATATAACGAGGAATTGCACGGCATTCCCGATATCGACGGCGCGGCGGAGGATGAGTCCTATCAAGCCTATCTTTCGGAGATACGATCTAAACTCGGTGAGCGCGAAAACGAGATATTTACCGCTATGGTCGAGCAGTCACTCGGCATTGACAGAACTGCTGAGCTGCTCGGTATGACTCGCTCGGGGACGTTGACGGCTTGGTATAGGTTGCGGACGAAGCTCAGCGGAATACTTAAAAATATTTTCTGAAAAATGAAAATTATCTCCCCGAATTTCGTTTATATGGCGAAGGCAAAACAGCCGGCCGGCAACCACACACTGCCTTTGAAAGGAGCAAAAGAATGAAAAAATTAAAAGATAAAAGCGAAAGACTTCTGCTTGGTAAGATCATCGAAGCTGAAGCCGAATCGGGAAATCCCGATATGAAGCTCGTCCGCGAGTGCACCGACAAGATCGAAGCCACTGCAGGCAAACTCACCGATTCCGAGATCGAAGCGAAGCTTGCGAAGATCACGGGAGCAAAGAAGACAACGGTAACGCACGCAAGATTCAAGAAGCGCAAGCTGTGGGTGTCCGTTGTAGCCGCATCGCTTGCGGTAGTTATGGTAACTGCCGCCGCTGCAACCTCTAATCTGTGGGGCTGGCTCACCTTCCCCTTCACTCGTGATTCGGGTCAGCTTACCGAGGTTCCCGAGGGCTACGTCGGTATCTATACCGAAGCCGACCTCGACCTCATCCGCAATGACCCCGACGGCAACTTTATCCTTATGGCAGATATCGACCTCGGCGGTAAGGAGCACACCCCCATCGGCGACTACCTCAACCCCTTCGACGGCATGTTCAACGGCAACGGCCACGTGATCTCAAACTTCACCATCAACGCCTCCGGTGCATCAATTTGGGAGACGGTCAGCGGGGAAGAGTTGCAAGCGAGGTGGAATGCACAGAAAAAGAAACTGAACAGCGGAAAATACAAGATTGACGTATTCAATCTTCCTGCGTATTCGATATTCGGACTTGATGGCAGATTTGATGAAAGATACGACAATAAGACATACGAAGAATATGATATGCAGTATATTTCTTCGGTAGGCTTCTTCGGAGATGCAGGAAATGCAACGATTACGGGACTTGGTGTCGAGAACGCAACTGTTAGCGTAACCGATGCGGATTATGCCGCAGTAGGCGTTATAGCGGGCAGAGCAGGCTATATTAGTGCTTGCTACGTTAAGGATTCTACTGTCACCATAGGCGCAAATACTGCGGATGTTGAAGCATACGCAAACGGCAGAGAAATGGATATATTTGAATATATGATGAAAGAACCCGGATTGTCGATTAGAGGCTGCGAACGAGTTTACAGCGTTTCTGCCGGACTCCTTGCGGGAGAAGTATTTGCTATCGATAGCTGTTACACTGACGGCACGCTGAATGCTTCGGGCATAGGAAGCGACAACATTGATTATTCCACGCTTTCGGCGGGTAGTCTTGCAGGCTATGGAGGCTCGGCGGTCAGCTCGTATTCTACAGCCACCGTAAATATCGAAGGCAATGTATTCAGAAGCCAAGGTATGCTCGGAAAGGCTTGCCTTACTCCGTGTATCGTTCCCACCCCCGTTTTTGAAACTCTTGTAAACGAACATATGTCGGGCGGTTATTTCTACTTTTACGATATAAACAAGAGAAACGATAAAGATACCAAAGCAAGCTTTGAGAAAACTCTGTTCTGCTTTTATTATCTCCACGGCAATGATCTTGAGGACCTGACTTCTGTGGAAAGCTATATAAGTCTTGAGGACATCGAATATGCATTCTTTATTGACGGCGATGGTGTTCGTACTATGGACTCGATGTGCATAATATCTGCTATGAGTACCCATTATGACAGGTTGCAGCTTATGGAGCTTCTTGAAAGGCTTGGAGATATTGATGCTATCGAACAGCTTTACAAAGACGCTGGAATGCGCGTAGGTGCGATCTGCTGCTACACCCCCGAGGGTAAGGAGAAAGCCGAATTCTACGAGGGCTTCGATTTCGGCGAGGTCTGGACTATGAAGAACGGAATGCCCGTGCTTA
The DNA here is from genome assembly GCA_017387685.1 of Clostridia bacterium. GTDB lineage: Bacteria > Bacillota > Clostridia > Oscillospirales > CAG-272 > CAG-390. Next base: position 4,789 of record JAFOEU010000038.1, on the reverse strand, counting down.
AGATCTTCGGTTAATACAGAAAAGCTCCCAACGGCTAACGCCGTTGGGAGCAATTTTTATGCGTTTATCTTTTTTTCAGTCTGCCGAGAACGCGCCCGATGCAGGATACGTTTTCGAAATCCTTGAGCATAATCCTGCCGTATTCGGGATTGAGTGAGATCAGGCAGTCGCCGCCGTAGACTTTGAAGTAGCCTGAGCCGTCGAGGATGAATATACCCTGCTCGCCGACCTCAACGCTTTCTGCGTTCTGAACGAGCAGAACGTCGCCGTCGTGGAATTTAGGCTCCATACTGTTGCCGCTGATGCGGAGCGCAAAGTCTGCCGATGCAGTCGATTCGCTGACGGTGATGCTGACGCTTTCGTTTGCATTTTCGTCGAGATGCTCACCGATGCCGGCAGAGACGGGAAGATCGTAGAGCGGAATGGTACGCTTGGTAACTCTGCCCGCTCCGCTGTCCTTATACCTCTGTGCGATGGGTGCGGTGACAATGGGCTTGACCTCTCGAGTAAATACGGGCGCGGGGGCGGCGGGATATTCTGCGCTTGAAACGCGCTCGCGCTCTTTGCCCGCTATGAGCATAAGGAGCTCCTTGCCGTGGTTGTCAAGACGGCGGTATTCTTCGATCAGCCTGATCTCATTGCCGTCAAGTGTGAAGTTGTTTGTGTTCTCGGGAATACCGCTGACAACGTAATCGAGCGAGCATCCGAGCGCGTCGCAGATGTTGATCATATTCGAAAGCTTGACCGAATCCGAAAGCCCGGCGAGAAGCTTTGAGAGTGTTCCGAGCGGAATTCCCGAAAGCCGAGAGAGCTCCTCGTTCGTTATCTTCTTTTCGCTTTTGATCTGCTTTATTCTTTCAATGTAATCAAAACTCATTTTGATAACCCCTTAATTCCTTTGTTGGAATTATTATATCACAAAAATTCCGATTTGTAAAGAGAAAAATAAATTTTTTCCGAAAATGATAAAAATATCTTGACAAATGTAATCGAATGTGGTATAATAATGTCACAAGAGTTCCGAAAATGAAATTTCGATACATTGGAGGTTCAAAATGAATAACGTAATAAACAATAATTACAGCCGCCCTGCGGGCAGAGAAAATAACAGATATAATGAAACATCCGGTGAAAGACTCATCAGCTTTTTCTGCCTGATCATAGCTTTCTTTGAGAATGAATTAGTTTGTGCACTTTGCCGTATGACGGGTATTGCCGCAATAGCAGTCGGTTGCTTTTTCTACACATCTGCCGTTATGAGCGGTGCGCTTTCCCCTGTGGGCATTCTGCTTTACGGTGCGCTTATAATCGGCGTGTCTGCACTTGTTTTCAGAACCGGCACGGTCAAGGGTGAGTGATCTCGTCCTCTTCCGATCGCGATTTGAATGCTCGTCGGAGTATCAGCAATATCGGTGCAAGGAGGATTCCGATGAATCCGAAAATGCGGTAGCCGAGATAAAAGGAGGCGAGTGTTAACAGCGGGTGTATTCCGAGATTTTCGCCGACTATCTTCGGTTCTATGAACTGTCGTACAACGAGGATTATTACATATAATATAATAAGCCCGATGCCGAGGAAAAGCTCGCGCGTTATAAGACAGTACACCGCCCACGGGAGGAGAATTATACCGACACCGAATACGGGCAAGAGATCGACCGCTGCGCTTATTGCGGCAATCAAAAAGGAATACTCGACACCGAGCACGCTGAGTCCGAAGAATATCTCGGCGAATGTTATCAGTAAAATAAGAGAATAGGATCTCATATATCCTATGGCGGCGACAGCCGCCTCTTTTTTTATCCGTGTGATGATGCGGTTGGCTGACTTGGGCAGAAGAAGTTTTATTCCGCTTTTTATCCTATCCCCGTCAAGAGTAAAATAAAACGCAACGATCACGGTGACGATCACTCCGAGAAGGATCTCGGGCAGGGATCGCAGGATCGCGCTGAGAGTCCCCGGCACGGTACTGCCGAGCTCGGAGAGCAGATTGCCGATGATGCTTTCTGCCAGGGCATTGATTTTGTCTGTTGCTTCATCAGAGCCGCTTGGGATCAGTGCGGATAGCTTTTCTCCGATTACCTCGGCAAAATCGATGGCTTCCTTGAAGAAGTTGAATATTTCACCCTCGCCGCTCGATATGCTTTGAGCGAGACGCCCGAGCTCGTCTGTCAGCCTGCGTATGCCGAAAAAGAGAAGCGCGACGAGCGATCCGAGCAGCGTGAGCAGCACTGCGAAAGAAACGACTCTTTTTGATGCGCGTGTGTGCCGTGAAAGCTTTGAAGCAAGTGCGGATGCTGCGGTACCGACGGCGGCACCGATCAGTATCGGCAGGATAAGTGCGAATACGTACTTAAAGGAAACGTAAAGTGCAAGCAGCGCTGATATGATGCAGAATATCACCGAGGCTGCTTGTACCCATACGTCGCCTCGCGCGGATCTGTTTTCCATAAAATATCTCCTTTTTCTTTTTATTAGATTGTATGGAGAATTTCTCCGCGCTTATGCAAAAAATTGCCAAATATCGAAATCAGAATAAAATTCCGAAAAAAGAAAACTTTTTTTGATTTACCTATTGACAAACGAGAAAAAAAGATGTATAATATTATACTGCATTATAATCGCTTAATATGCCTAAAAATGGGTCGGAATTGTTTCGTAAGTGCGGTTTTTGTATTAATATTGTATGAAAACAATGTTATCAAATTGCTTTGCAAAACAAGGACGAAAAGGATGTTAAAAGCGAAAATACTTTGAATGGAGTGATTGAATTTATGGTCAAAGTGACAGACCAGGTGCTCGGAAAGAATTTGAGAAAATCTTTTTCCAAAACCCGCACTACACTCGAAATCCCGAATCTCGTTGAGATTCAGACCAATTCCTTCAAATGGTTCCTCGAGGAAGGACTTGCAGAGGTTCTCCGCGACGTATCTCCCATTGTGGATTACAGCGGCAATCTCTCTATCGAATTCGTTTCCTATTCGATAGATTCCAAGCCCAAGTACCCCGTTGAGGAATGTAAGGAGAGAGACGTTAACTACGCAGCTCCCCTGAAGGTCAACGTACGTCTTAACAATAAGCAGACGGGCGAAGTCAAGCAGACCGATATTTATATGGGCGACTTCCCGATCATGACCGAAAACGGCACCTTCGTTATCAACGGTGCAGAGCGTGTCATCGTCTCGCAGATCATTCGTTCGCCCGGAATGTACTATGCATCCGATATCGACAAGGCGGGCAAGAAGACGTTCACTGCTCAGATCATCCCCTATCGCGGCGCATGGCTCGAATACGAGGTTGACAGCAACAACGTTATCTACGTAAGAATTGATAAAAACCGTAAGCTTCCTCTTACTATGTTCATCCGCGCTCTCGGACTTTCCATGGACCGTGAGACCGGTGAAATGGTTGCAGGCATCGAGACTGCAGAGGATATCTTCGAAATGTTCGGCGACGATATCCGTCTCCGCGCAACTCTTGAGAAGGACGAGTCTGAGGCATCCGCTATCAACCGTCATTCTACCGCTTCGGTAGAGTCTCTCCGCGAGATCTTCCGTAAGCTCCGTCCCGGCGAGCCTATTCAGGTCGACGCGGCTCTTACCCTTATCAACAACTTCTTCTTCGACCCCAAGAGATACGACATCGCTCCCGTAGGACGTTATAAGTTCGACAAGAAGATGGCTATCTCCGAGAGAATCGCTAACCATCGCCTTGCTGCTCCCGTAGTAAGCCCTGTTACCGGCGAGATGCTCTTTGAGGAAGGCCACGTTGTTACTCCCGACGAGGCACTCGAGATCGAGTACGCGGCTGTAAACGAGGTTCAGATCTCTCTTGACAACGGCGACGTTATCAAGGTATTCTCGAACCATACTTGCTGGCCCGAGAAGATCATCGGTGACAAGCTCCTCGATTGCGGTGTACGCGAGAAGGTTTCCACTCCCGTTCTTCTTTCTGTTATGGAAGAGTGCGGAGGCGATCTTGACGCTATCAAGGCGGCTTGCCGCGCGAGAATCAACGAGCTCTGCCCCAAGCACATCACCCGCGAGGATATCTTCGCAACCATCAACTATCTGCTTAACCTCGCTCATGATGTTGGAACCACCGACGATATCGACCATCTCGGCAACCGTCGTATCCGTTCCGTAGGCGAACAGCTCCAGAACCAGATCAGAATCGGTTTCTCCCGTATGGAGAAGATCATTCGTGAGAGAATGACCACTCAGGATAACGAGAAGCTGACTCCTCAGGCTCTTATCAATATCAGACCCGTTGCAACCGTTATCCGCGAGTTCTTCGGTTCTTCCCAGCTCTCTCAGTTCATGGATCAGGCTAACCCCCTCTCCGAGCTGACTCACAAGCGCCGTCTTTCGGCACTCGGTCCCGGCGGTCTTTCCCGTGACCGTGCATCCTTCGACGTTCGTGACGTACACTATACTCAGTACGGCAGAATGTGTCCTATCGAGACTCCCGAAGGTCCTAACATCGGTCTTATTACCTACCTCGCAACCTACGCGCGTATCAGCGAGTACGGCTTTATCGAGGCTCCCTACCGTAAGGTAGACCGCGCAACCCGCAGAGTTACCGACGAGGTCGTTTATATGACCGCAGACGTTGAGGACAACTACATCATCGCTCAGGCGAACGAGCCTCTCGATGAGAACGGCTGCTTCATCAACAACACTGTTACCGCGCGCGATAAGAACGAATTCCGTGAGGTTTCGGTCGATGAGATCGACTTTATGGACGTTTCCCCCAAGATGGTAGTATCTGCAGCTACCGCAATGATCCCCTT
>JAFOEU010000003.1 GCA_017387685.1 Clostridia bacterium | reverse complement strand
TCACGGATCTCCATCTCAACGAGGTCAAGAAGCTCAGCATCGTCAACGATGTCGGTCTTGTTCATGAATACGCAGATTGCGGGAACGCCAACCTGACGAGCAAGAAGAACGTGCTCACGGGTCTGTGCGAGAGGTCCGTCGGTACCTGCAACAACGAGGATAGCGCCGTCCATCTGAGCTGCACCGGTGATCATGTTCTTAACATAGTCAGCGTGGCCGGGGCAGTCAACGTGTGCGTAGTGACGAGCGTCGGTCTCGTACTCAACGTGACGGGTGTTAATTGTGATACCTCTTGCCTTCTCCTCGGGAGCGTTGTCGATCTGGTCGTATGCCAGGAACTCTACGCTACCCTGTGCGAGAGAGAGGTACTTGGTAATAGCAGCAGTAAGGGTGGTCTTACCATGGTCAACGTGACCGATGGTACCAATGTTTACGTGGGGCTTGCTTCTTTCAAATGTAGCCTTTGCCATTTTTGGAATCCTCCATTAAAATTCTTTTTTATTTTTATTTTTAAATTAGTGCAAAGATAGAATTAGTTCTGCTTTGCGCGGGCAGTTACGATGCCCTCCTGAATGCTCTTGGGAACCTGAGCAAAGTTGTGCGGCTCCATAGAGTAGAGCGCACGTCCCTGAGACTTGGAACGCAGGTCGGTCGCGTAACCGAACATCTCGGAAAGCGGAACGTCTGCGATAATCTCGGTAGATCCCTTACCGTCGTCATTCATGGACTGAATTGCACCACGGCGGGAGTTGAAGTCACCGATTACGTCGCCAAGATAATCGTTGGGAGTAATGGTGGTTACCTTCATAATCGGCTCGGTAAGAACGGGGTCAGCCTTTCTCATAGCCTCCTTGAACGCCATAGATCCGCAGATCTTGAACGCCATTTCGGAGGAGTCAACCTCGTGGTAAGAACCGTCGTAAAGGGTTACCTTAACGTCAACAACGTTGTAGCCTGCAAGGACACCGCACTGCATTGCGCCCTGGATACCCTGGTTAACAGGCTCGATGAATTCCTTCGGAACTGCACCGCCGGTAACGGAGTTAACGAATGTGTAACCTGCGCCGGGCTCGTTGGGCTCAACGATGATCTTAACGTGAGCGTACTGACCCGAACCACCGGACTGCTTCTTATACTTGCACTCATGGTCAACGGTCTTACGGATTGTCTCCTTATACGCAACCTGAGGCTTACCGATGTTAGCCTCTACCTTGAACTCACGAAGAAGTCTGTCAACGATAATTTCAAGGTGAAGCTCACCCATACCAGCGATGATGGTCTGACCGGTCTCTTCGTCGGTATAAGTTCTGAAAGTGGGGTCTTCCTCTGCGAGCTTTGCAAGAGCGATGCCCATCTTCTCAAGACCTGCACGGGTCTTGGGCTCGATAGCAACTCTGATAACGGGCTCGGGGAATTCCATAGATTCGAGAATGATGGGATGCTTGTCGTCACAGAGAGAGTCACCGGTACCGGTGTTCTTTACGGAAACAACTGCTGCGATATCGCCAGCGTAAACAACGTCGATATCCTTACGGTTGTTAGCGTGCATCTGAACGATACGACCCATTCTTTCTCTCTTGCCCTTGGACGCATTGTAAACAGTATCGCCTGCGTGGATGGAGCCCGAGTAAACGCGGAAGAAGCAAAGCTTACCAACGAAGGGGTCGGTAGCGATCTTGAACGCGAGTGCTGCAAAGGGAGCTTCATCGCTGGAAGGACGGCTGTCGTCATCGCCGGTATCGGGGTTGACACCGGTAATGTCCGGAACGTCGGTAGGAGCGGGCATATAGTCAACGATCGCGTCGAGAAGCTTCTGAACGCCCTTGTTTCTGAAGGAGGTACCGCAAACAACGGGAACCATGAGATTCTCAATGGTAGCCTTTCTGATTGCAGCCTTGAGCTCCTCGTTGGAGATCTCCTCGTCCTCAAGGTACTTCATCATAAGCTCTTCGTCAGCACTTGCTGCTGCTTCGATCATTTCTGCACGGTACTGCTCAGCCATTTCCTGCATATCTGCGGGAATGGGCTCGATTCTCAGATCCTTACCGAGGTCATCGTAATAAACGGTGGCCTCCATGGTCATGAGGTCGATGATACCACAGAAACTATCCTCCTTGCCGATAGGGAGCTGAATCGGAACAGGGTTTGCACCAAGTCTTTCCTTCATCATACCCACAACGCGGTAGAAGTCCGCACCGGTGATATCCATCTTGTTAACGTACGCAAGTCTCGGTACGCTATATTTTGTAGCCTGTCTCCAAACGGTTTCAGACTGGGGCTCAACGCCTCCCTTAGCACAGAAGACCGCTACTGCACCGTCAAGAACTCTGAGCGAACGCTCAACCTCAACGGTAAAGTCAACGTGGCCGGGAGTGTCGATGATATTAATACGGGTATTCTTCCAATGGCAGGTGGTTGCGGCAGAAGTGATAGTAATACCTCTCTCCTTCTCCTGAACCATCCAGTCCATGGTGGAATCGCCGTCGTGGGTCTCACCAAGCTTGTGGTTTACACCCGTATAGAACAGTATTCTTTCGCTTGTAGTCGTCTTACCGGCATCGATGTGAGCCATGATACCGATATTACGAGTACACTCGAGCGAATATTCTCTCGACATAGATAGTCTCCTTAATAATTGGATTTGTTATGAATGATTTGAAATAATCAAAAAGTTGTTGCAGATAAATTAATATCTGTAGTGTGCAAAAGCCTTGTTAGCTTCTGCCATACGGTGAGTCTCTTCCTTCTTCTTGAACGCTCCGCCGGCATTGTTGATTGCATCGAGAATCTCTGCTGCAAGTCTTTCTGCCATGGTACGTTCGCCGCGCTTTCTGGCATAACCTACCATCCAGCGGAGACCCAGGGTCTGACGTCTGTCAGCTCTAACCTCAAGCGGAACCTGATAGGTAGAACCGCCTACACGGCGAGCCTTTACCTCAAGCAGGGGCATGACGTTCTCAAGAGCTTCAACAAATACTTCAAGGGGATTCTTGCCAGACTTAGCTTCAACGATTGCGAATGCATCGTAAACGATAGTCTGAGCAACTCCCTTCTTGCCGTCCTGCATTACGTTGTTAACGAGCTTGGTTACAAGCTTGGACTTGTAAATAGGATCCGGCAATACGTCTCTCTTGGATATACGACCTCTTCTCGGCACTGTACTTCCCTCCTTCATTAATTTTGAATGAAATCATAGGTACTCAAAAGCATATCTCCTGTTAGCGCTCTTCTTGTCCGCAGTATATAAACAAACGGAAATGAGTAGCTAAAAACATGCTGATACCTTCACCGAATTACTTCTTTGCTTCCTTCGGTGTCTTTGTTCCGTACTTGGAACGGGCCTGTCTACGAGCTGCAACACCCTGAGTATCGAGTGTGCCGCGGATGATGTGATAACGTACACCAGGCAGGTCTCTTACTCTACCGCCTCTGATGAGAACGACGGAGTGCTCCTGCAGGTTGTGTCCTTCGCCGGGAATGTAGGTGGTTGCCTCAAGACCGTTGGAAAGACGAACTCTTGCGATCTTACGAAGTGCAGAGTTAGGCTTCTTGGGGGTGGTGGTGGTTACCTTGGTGCAAACGCCTCTCTTCTGGGGCGAGGGGAGATCGGTTGCCTCATTCTTGATGGTGTTAAAGCCCTTCTGGAGCGCTGCTGCCTTGGACTTGTACACCTTGTCAGTACGACCCTGTTTAACAAGCTGGTTAAAGGTTGGCATCCTTCTGCTAATCCTCCTTTCTTCCGAATTGTTTATATACAGATGCGACCGGGAAGGTACGCAAAACTGTCTGAATATTGATTTTTTGAGTCATTTTTGACCTCAAAAACACAGCCGAAGCCGCAAGACCTCAGCATAATTCGCATTATTATATCATTTTTTTTGCAAATTGTCAATACCCTTTGAGAGATACGAAAAAGTTTTCTCAAATGCACAATTTCGCACTTCTCAAAAGGTATTTTTATGAGCAAAATAAACAAACCAAAAAAGACATTCAGCCTACTTCCGAAATTGTTTCGGAAGTAGGCATATAATGTTAATTAATTGTTATCACTCGCCGGCTTCTTCGATGACAACATCCTCGGATGAAGCTTCATCGTTAGAGAAAACGGGAGTCTGTTCGGTCGCAACAGCGTCGGCCTCGCTCGAGTTTACTACTTCTACGCTATTGTAGCAAGCCATACCGGTTCCTGCAGGAATCAGCTTACCGATGATAACGTTCTCCTTAAGTCCGAGAAGGTTATCGATCTTACCCTTGATTGCAGCATCGGTAAGAACCTTGGTAGTCTCCTGGAAGGAAGCTGCAGAAAGGAAGGAATCCGTCTGAAGAGCAGCCTTCGAGATACCGAGGAGGACGGGCGAGCAGGTTGCCTCGTGAAGATCAGCCTCACCTGCAGCCACACGCGCGCGGACAGCCTCGTTCTCATCGTCAAATTCGTTGACGGAGACGAGAGTACCAACGAGCATATTGGTATCGCCGGTCTCTTCAATACGGAGCTTACGAGTCATCTGACGTGCGATAACCTCAATGTGCTTATCATTGATATTAACCGACTGAGAACGGTAAACCTTCTGAGTCTCGCTGATGATATAATCGTAAACTGCATCCGGACCGAGATATTCCATAATATCCGCGGGAGCCTTAGAGCCCTCGGTAAGAGCGTCGCCGCGTCTTACATTTGCACCGTCTGCAACCGTGATGCGACGACCGTAAGGAATCTGATAGGTTGCGCTTTCACCGGTCTCTGCATTGAAGACGTTGACGTTCTGAAGATTGGGATTCTCCTCATCGGGCTTGATCGATGCAACGCCGTCGAGAGCACTGAGAATTGCAGGCTTCTTGGGAGTTCTTGCCTCGAAAAGCTCTTCAACTCTGGGAAGACCCTGAGTAATATCCGCACCCGCAACACCACCGGAGTGGAAGGTTCTCATCGTAAGCTGAGTACCGGGCTCACCGATGGACTGAGCAGCGATGATACCTACAGCCTCGCCAACATTTACCTTCTTGCCGCTTGCAAGGTCAGCACCGTAGCAGTGTGCGCAGATACCGTGACGTGCACGGCAATGGATAACGGTTCTGATACGAACCTCGGTGATACCGGCTGCGATGATCTTCTTGACCATATCCTCGGTGAGCATGGTATCGTCGGGAACGAGGATCTCACCCGTTTCGGGATTGATAACGTCGCCCATAGTATATCTGCCGAGGAGTCTGTCCTCAAGCGGCTCGATGGGCTTGGAGGAATCTCCGTCGGTGATAGCTCTGATAATTGCACCGTGCTGAGTTCCGCACTTTTCCTCGCGGACGATAACATCCTGAGAAACGTCAACGAGACGACGGGTAAGGTAACCCGAGTCTGCGGTACGGAGCGCAGTATCGGAAAGTGACTTACGAGAGGAACGTGCACCCATGAAGTACTCGAAGATCTTCATACCTTCACGGAAGTTCGACTTAATCGGGATCTCCATCGTCTTACCGTTGGTCGCGAACATAGGTCCACGCATACCTGCGAGCTGACGCATCTGAGTGATAGAGCCTCGAGCTCCGGAATCCGACATGATCTTGATCGGGTTGTAGGTTGAGAAGCCTGCCTGAAGTGCTGCAGTAACGTCGTTGGTGGTGCGGTTCCATACAGCGATAACCTTCTCATATCTTTCCTGCTCGGAGAGGCGACCCTTATTGAAGTACTTGCCGAGAGTTTCGACTTCCTTCTCCGCGTCGCTGACAAGCTGCTTCTTCTCTTCGGGAATAGTCATATCGTAAACCGAGATAGAGAATGCCGCACGGGTGGAATACTTATATCCCATCTCCTTGATGTTGTCGAGCATCTCCGCGGTCTTCGCGGTGTCGTTGTGCTTAATACAAGCGTTGATGATCTGACCAAGCTCCTTCTTAGTGATAATAGAAGCAATTTCAAGATCAAATCTGTGAGCGGGATCGTTTCTGTCTACGAAGCAGAGATTCTGAGGAATACGCTTGTTGAAGATAAGACGACCGAGTGTAACTGCATTCGAAGCAGTATTTACCTTGCGCTCACCCTTTTCATCGGTGATCATACCGATCATACCGATCTCGTTTGACTCGGGATCAAGTCCAAGGGGAACCTTGAGTGCGATAGGAGCGTGGAGACCAAGCTGACCGTTTGCATAAGCCATTTCAGCCTCGTCAAAGTTGCGGTAAACGCTTCCTGTACCGGGCTCGTCAGTGCGAACTATAGAGAGGTAGTAGGAACCGAGGATCATATCCTGAGTAGGAACGGTAACCGCACGTCCGTCAACGGGCTTCAAAAGGTTGTTAGCCGAGAGCATAAGGTATCTCGACTCAGCCTGAGCTTCTGCGGAAAGCGGAACGTGAACAGGCATCTGGTCGCCGTCGAAGTCCGCGTTGAACGCGGTACATACAAGGGGATGGAGCTTGATCGCTCTACCCTCAACGAGGACGGGCTCGAACGCCTGAATGGACAGACGGTGAAGTGTAGGTGCACGGTTAAGAAGAACGGGATGTTCCTTGATAACGTTTTCGAGTGCATCCCAGACCTCGTCGTTGCTTACCTGAGCGCGGTCGATCTTCTTCTGTGCTTCCTTAACGTTAGCAGCCTTGCCCATTTCGACAAGTCTCTTGATAACGAAGGGCTTGAAGAGCTCGAGAGCCATCTCCTTGGGGAGACCGCACTGATAGATCTTCAGCTGAGGACCTACGACGATAACCGAACGTCCGGAATAGTCAACACGCTTACCGAGGAGGTTCTGACGGAAGCGTCCCTGCTTACCGCGGAGCATCTCGGAGAGCGACTTAAGAGGACGGTTGGAAGGACCTGTTACGGGCTTTCCGCGGCGTCCGTTATCGATAAGAGCGTCAACCGCTTCCTGAAGCATACGCTTCTCGTTACGGATAACGATATCGGGGGTAGAAATTTCAATGAGCTTCTTGAGTCGGTTGTTTCTGCTGATAACGCGGCGGTAGAGCTCGTTGAGGTCGGAGGATGCGAAACGTCCGCCGTCAAGCTGAACCATTGCACGAATATCGGGGGGCAGAACGGGAAGAACGTCAAGAACCATCCATTCGAGCTTATTACCCGAACGGCGGAAGGACTCGATTACCTCAAGTCTCTTGATGAGTCTTGCCTTCTTCTGGCTGGTGGTAACTGCGAGATCCTCGCGGAGCTGTGCTGCGAGAGCATCAATATCGATGCCCTGAAGCAGCTCCTTGATAGCCTCCGCGCCCATACCGACGCGGAATTCATTCTCGTACATCTCACGGTACTCGAGGTACTGCTTCTCAGAGAGCACCATACCCTTTTCAAGGGGAGTGCTTCCGGGATCGAGAACTACGTTCTCAGCAAAGTAAAGTACCTGCTCGAGCTGCTTGGAGGACATATCGAGAACGAGCGCAAGTCTGGAGGGCGACGCCTTGAAGTACCAGATATGGGAAACGGGGCATGCAAGCTCGATGTGACCCATTCTCTCGCGGCGCACTCTCTTGGTGGTAACCTCAACACCGCACTTATCACAAATGATCTTCTCGCGGATGTTGTGGGAATTCTTATATTTGCCGCACATACAAGCGCCATCCTTGGTCGGGCCAAAGATCTTTTCACAGAAAAGACCTCCAACCTCTGCCTTGAGTGTACGGTAGTTGATAGTCTCGGGCTTGGTAACCTCGCCGTAAGACCACTCTCTGATCATATCCGGAGACGCCAGACCTATTTTTATAGAGGCAAATTCATTATTTTCCATAACTATTCTCCTTTTAATCAGTTATCATATCCGTCATCGGATTCATCATAATTATCCTCGGACTCATAAACGTAGTCCTCGGTGAACTCATCGCCCTCTTCTTCATCCTCGCCGAGGTCGAATTCACCCTCTTCATCAGTGAAGAGGAATCCGCTTCTGCCGTACTCGTCTTCGCTTCCGGTCTGACCGATAGCGTCGTCGATAGCTTCGCTGTCGCGGCGGCTGAGATACTGAGGCTGTTCATCCTCAACAACGGAGGAAAGCTTGATCTCCTCACCCTTTTCGTTGAGCACGCGGATGTCAAGGCAGAGAGACTGAAGCTCCTTAACAAGCACCTTGAATGCCTCGGGAACGCCGGGAGTGGGGATATTCTGACCCTGAATGATCGCCTCGTAAGCCTTGCGGCGTCCGTTGACGTCGTCCGACTTGACGGTCAGGATCTCCTGAAGTGTATATGCAGCACCGTATGCCTCGAGTGCCCAAACCTCCATTTCTCCGAAACGCTGGCCGCCGAACTGCGCTTTACCGCCGAGAGGCTGCTGAGTTACGAGAGAGTAAGGACCGTTGGAACGAGCATGGATCTTATCGTCAACGAGGTGGTGGAGCTTGAGGTAATACATTATACCTACGGTTACGGGGTTATCGAAGGGCTCGCCGGTACGTCCGTCATAGAGAACGGTCTTACCGTCGATTACCTGACGCTTGGTCTCACCGGTCACGGGATCGGTGATCTCGCGGGTCTCCTTACCGTCAACGTTCTCGCCGGGGAATACCTCACGCCACATATTCGCCATCTTCATGCACTCGAGAATGTCGCGCTCGTTTGCACCGTCGAATACGGGGGTCATGATCTTCCAGCCGAGCTTGCGGGCAGCAATTCCGAGGTGTACCTCAAGAACCTGACCGATGTTCATTCGGGAAGGAACGCCGAGGGGGTTAAGAACGATATCAAGAGGAGTTCCGTCGGGAAGGAAGGGCATATCCTCGGGAGGAAGGATGCGCGAAACGACACCCTTGTTACCGTGACGGCCTGCCATCTTGTCACCTACGGAGATCTTTCTCTTCTGTGCGATATAAACGTGAACTACCTTGTTTACGCCGGTAGGAAGCTCGTCGCCTTGCTCGTGGGAGAATACGCGTACGTCAACGACGATACCCGATTCACCGTGGGGCAGACGGAGAGAGGTGTCTCTGGTCTCACGAGTCTTCTCACCGAAGATCGCGCGGAGAAGTCTTTCCTCTGCGGTAAGGTCGGTCTCTCCCTTAGGAGTGATCTTACCAACGAGAATATCGCCTGCGTGTACCTCGGTACCCTTCTTTACAACGCCGTATGCATCGAGGTTGCGGAGCGCATCCTCACCGACGTTCTGAATTTCACGGGTGATTTCCTCGGAGCCGAGCTTGGTATCTCTTGCTTCGTGTGTATATACTTCGATATGAAGCGAAGTGTAAACGTCATTTCTTACAAGGTTCTCGTTAAGAAGGACCGCGTCCTCGTAGTTATAACCTTCCCAGGTCATAAATCCGATAAGAGCATTCTTACCGAGCGCGATCTCACCCTTGGAGGTAGCGGGACCGTCTGCGATGATCTGTCCCTTCTCTACTCTCTCGCCGTAAGCGACGATAGGTCTCTGGTTGCAGCAGGTACCCTGATTGGTACGCTTGAACTTGATAAGATCGTAAGAATCCTTGCGTCCGTCATCGGTTCTGATGACGATCTTTGCGGTCTCAACGTGCTCAACAACGCCCGCGTTCTTTGCAAGAACAACGACGCCCGAGTCACGAGCTACCTTATATTCCATACCGGTACCGACAATGGGCGAATCGGTAACCATAAGCGGAACTGCCTGCTTCTGCATGTTCGATCCCATGAGCGCACGAGAGTTATCGTCGTTCTCAAGGAAGGGGATCATTGCGGTAGC
>JAFOEU010000037.1 GCA_017387685.1 Clostridia bacterium | reverse complement strand
CACCGATGACCATGCCTTCACGAACCTTGAAGTTAGCGACGGACTTACGAGCCTTGGTGGGAACTGCCTTCTGACCGGTGATGAGGGTGAGGTCGCCGATGATGTTCTCGATGACCTTTGCGTTATCTCTTGCCTCGCTGGAGCCTACGTTGAGGACAACCTTGTCAAGGCGGGGGATCTGCATGGTGCTCTTGTAACCGAACTGCTGCATGAGTGCGGGAGCTACTTCATTTCTATAAGTTTCCTTAAGTCTTGCCATAATTCCCTACCTCCTTACAGTTCCTTGCCACACTTAGCACAAGTGCGGATCTTCTTGCCATCCTTAATGATGGTCTTAACTCTTACGCCCTTATCGCAAGCGGGGCAATAAAGAGCTACCTTGCACGCGTAGATAGCACCCTCGGTATCAACGATGGAGCTGGTTTCGCCCTGACGGCGAGCCTTTACGTGCTTGTGAACGGTGTTAACACCCTTAACGATAACCTTGTCCTCCTTGGGAGAAACAGCGATTACTTCGTGAGTGAGTACCTTGCCGTTCTTATCCTTCTTTTCTGCTGCCTTACCGGTGAGAAGTACGACAGTATCGCCAGTTTTGATATTCATCGTTTTTATCTCCTTACCTTAAAGTACTTCGGGAGCGAGAGACAGTATCTTGAGGTACTGCTTTTCTCTGAGCTCTCTTGCCACCGGGCCAAAGATACGGGTGCCACGGGGGGTCTGGTCTTCCTTGATGATGACCGCTGCGTTCTCATCGAACTTGATATATGAGCCGTCTGCTCTCTTGGTGCCGTGTGTGCTGCGCACGATAACTGCCTTTACAACGTCGCCCTTCTTAACGATTCCGCCGGGGCTTGCCTTCTTAACAGTAGCAACAACAACATCGCCGATATTTGCATATCTGCGGCCGGTGCCACCAAGAACGCGAATGCAGAGAAGCTCCTTGGCGCCGGTGTTGTCGGCAACCTTCATTCTTGATTCTTGCTGTATCACTTAAGATTCCTCCTGTTTCAATACGATTTTTGACGTATTTACTGTATGAATGTGCCGCTAGATTATTTAGCCTTTTCGATGATGGTAACTACACGCCATCTCTTAGTCTTGGAGAGAGGACGGGTTTCCATAATGCTTACCTTATCGCCGATGCCGCACTCGTTGTTCTCGTCATGAGCGTGAACCTTGAGAGTGTGCTTAACGATCTTACCGTAGATGGGGTGCTTTACGTTGTCCGCAATAGCAACGGTAACGGTCTTGTCCATCTTGTTGCTTACAACAAGTCCGACTCTTACTTTTCTGAGGTTTCTGTCTTCCATTTACTTTTGCCTCCTTACGCGTTCTTCTCGTTCTGAACAGTCATAACGCGTGCGATGTCGCGCTTGACTTCGCTGATGCGGTTGGTGTTCTCGAGCTGATTGATGGCAAGCTGGAAGCGGAGGTTAAACAGCTCTTCCTTCAGTTCCTTGAGCTTTGCGTTGAGCTCTTCTGCGCTCATTGCTCTGATCTCGCTGATCTTCATTCTGCTACCTCCTTAGAAATAAACTTGCACTTGATGGGGAGCTTGTGCGATGCAAGACGCATAGCTTCCTTTGCTACTTCCTCGGATACGCCGTCCATCTCGAACATGATGCGTCCAGGCTTAACGACTGCTACCCAGTACTCAGGGGAACCCTTACCGGAACCCATTCGGGTCTCAGCAGGCTTCTCGGTGATGGGCTTATCGGGGAAGATCTTGATCCAAACGTTACCGCCACGGCGGATGTAACGGGTCATAGCGATACGGGCAGCCTCGATCTGGTTGGAGGTGATCCAAGCAGGCTCAAGAGCTACGAGACCGTATGCACCGTACGCCAGCTCGTTACCACGGGAAGCCTTACCGGTAAGGCGACCGCGCTGTACGCGACGGAACTTAACTCTCTTAGGCATTAACATTAGTTTGCGCCTCCTTCTTTAGTAGGACGTGCACCCTGGGGACGATTGCCCTGGGGACGGTTACCCTGGGGGCGGTTGCCCTGAGGTCTGTTACCACCCTGACGGCGGTCGTTGTTGCGGGGACCGCGGTTGTTGTCGCGGCGCTCACCGTTGTTTCTGCGATCGCCTCTACGATCGTTTCTGCGATCGTTTCTTCTCTCGCGAGCTGCGCCCTCGTTGAGGACTTCGCCGTTGTAGATCCATACCTTTACACCGATCTTACCGTAGGTGGTGTTAGCCTCCCAGAAACCGTAGTCGATGTCTGCACGGATGGTCTGAAGCGGAATGGTACCCTCGTGGTAGTGCTCAGAACGTGCGATTTCCGCACCGCCGAGACGACCGCCGCAGGTGATCTTGATTCCGCGTGCGCCGAGGCGCATGGTATTTCTGATAGCCATCTTCATTGCACGTCTGAAAGCTACACGGCCTTCGAGCTGAGCTGCAATGTTTTCTGCTACGAGCTGTGCGTTGAGCTCAGGGTTGCGAACCTCAACGACATTGATGGAAACGGGAATTACCTTGCCGTTAGCATCCTTGCCGACGATAGCTTCAACTTCGCCCTTAAGCTTCTCGATGTTGTCACCGCTGCGACCGATAACGAGACCGGGCTTTGCGCAGTGGATGAAAACTCTTACTCTATACTGATCTCTTTCGATCTCGATCTTAGGCACGCCTGCCTTCTGAAGCTCTTCCTTGAGGAGCTTTCTGATCTTGTAGTCCTGTACAAGTGTATCTCCGAAAACCTCGTCCTTGACGCACCATCTGGAATCCCAGCCCTTGATGACGCCAACGCGAAGACCGTGAGGATTAACTTTCTGTCCCATTAGGCATTGACCTCCTTAGTTTCTCTTTCCTTAACCGCGAGGGTTACATGAGATGTTCTCTTGAGAATTCTGTTGCCCGAACCCTTAGCGCGGGGCATGTATCTCTTGAGAGTAGGACCGGGGCAGACGAAGCACTCGGAAACGTAAAGGTTTGCGGTGTCCATCTGGAAATTGTGGTCTGCATTTGCGATCGCGCTCTTGAGGAGCTTAACGAGCTCAGGGGATGCAGCCTTAGGGGTGTTCTTGAGAATTGCCATTGCTACGTCAGCATCCTTGCCGCGGATGAGATCGAGAACGATCTTTACCTTACGGGGAGAAATTCTCAAATATTTAAGATAAGCTCTTGCTTCCATTATTCTTCTTTCCTCCTCGATTATTTACCGGTGTTGGATGTCTTGGTACCAGCGTGGCCGGGGAAACGGCGGGTGGGAGCGAACTCACCGAGCTTGTGACCGACCATATCCTCAATGATATAAACCGGAACGTGCTTCTTGCCGTCGTGAACCGCGATAGTGTGTCCTACGAATTCGGGGAATATGGTAGATGCACGGGACCAGGTCTTGATGACTTTCTTCTCGTTCTTTGCATTCATAGCGCAAACTCTGTTAAAGAGCTTCTCTTCAACAAAAGGCGCCTTCTTAAGACTTCTGCTCATTCTATATTCCCTCCTTATTTAGCGTTTCTGTGCTTTACGATGAACTTCTCGGTAAGAGCCTTCTTGTTACGAGTCTTATAACCGAGAGCGGGCTTGCCCCAAGGAGTAAGCGGTCCGGGATGACCGATGGGGGATCTACCTTCACCACCACCGTGGGGGTGATCGCAGGGGTTCATTACGGAACCGCGAACGGTAGGTCTGATACCCTTATGACGGGTCTTACCTGCCTTACCGACCTTAACGGTATCATGCTCGATGTTACCAACCTGGCCGATAGTAGCCTTGCAGTTGAGAGCGATGATTCTTACCTCGCCGGAGGGAAGACGGATGAGGGCCTGCTCATTCTCCTTAGAGATGAGCTGAGCTGCGGAACCAGCGGAACGAACAAGCTGTCCGCCCTTGCCGGGGTGAAGCTCAATATTGTGGATGAAAGTACCGGTGGGGATGTTTGCAAGGGGCAGGGTGTTACCGGGCTTGATATCAGCCTCTGCGCCGGAGTAAACAACGTCGCCGTCCTTAAGACCAACGGGAGCGATGATGTAGCTCTTCTTACCGGACTCGTTCTCGAGGAGAGCGATGTAAGCGGTACGGTTGGGGTCGTACTCGATACCGATAACCTTTGCAGCCTCGGTGTCGTTACGGCGGAAGTCGATGATACGGTACTTAACCTTGTTTCCGCCGCCTCTGTGGCGAACGGTGATCTTACCGTAGGAGTTACGTCCTGCGTGCTTCTTCTTGATAACTACCAGGCTCTTCTCAGGGGAGAACTTAGTGATCTCCTCGAAAGAAGCGACAGTCATATGTCTTCTGGCAGGTGTCGTAGGCTTATATTTGATTGTAGGCATTATTCGCGTCCTCCTACTTAGTTCATACCATCGAAGAAGGCGATGGTCTTGGAGTCCTCAGTAAGGGTTACAATTGCCTTCTTCCACTCTGCAGTGAAACCTGCATTGTAGCGAACTCTCTTTTCCTTGCGCTTCATCATCATGGTATTTACAGCTGCAACCTTTACACCGAACATAACCTCAACTGCGTTAGCAATCTCAGGCTTGGTTGCGCTGGTCATAACTTTGAATACATACTTCTTCTGATTCATCATATCCATGCTCGCCTCGGTGATAACGGGAGCGATGATGATGTCCTGTACCATTTTCTTCATTATGCGTATACCTCCTCAAGCTTCTCAACAGCAGCCTTGGTGATTACGAGCTTCTCAGCATTGAGGATCTCATAAACGTTGATGGTGCTGTAAAGAGTGGTTGCTGCGGTGGGAATGTTGGCACAGCTCTTAACGACTACACGGTCAGCCTCGGGGAGAACGAGCAGGGTCTTGCATGCTACGGTCTCGGTGCGAGTCTTCTTTTCGTCGCCGACCTTGTAGGTCTTCTCTACGTCCTTGTTAAGACCGAGAGCGGCAAACATCTTTACCATCTCAGAGGTCTTGAAGGAATCAAGCTTGCACTCGTCAAGAATGATGAGGTTGCCGTTAGCAGCCTTATCGGAGAGTGCGCTGAAGAGAGCAACTCTCTTGGTCTTCTTGTTGAGCTCAGTGCGATAGGTGCGGGGCTTAGGACCGAGGGCGATACCGCCGTGTACCCACTGAGGAGCACGGGTGGAACCCTGACGTGCACGTCCGGTGCCCTTCTGTCTCCAGGGCTTCTTACCGCCGCCGCTTACCTCGGTACGGGTAAGGGTGGACTGAGTACCCTGTCTCTGGTTGAGCATAAATGCTCTGACTGCAGCGTGAAGGACGGATGCGTTTACCTCAGCTCCGAAAAGCTTCTCGGAGAGGCTCATTTCGCCGACTTCCTTGCCTGTCATATCAAGTACTTTAATGTTAGGCATTTGTCATTCCTCCTTGTTTCTTCACGCCTTGATCGAATCGCGGATGAACACGATACCGTTCTTAGCACCGGGAATAGCGCCGCGAACTGCGATAAGGTTGTTCTCTGCATCGATCTTAGCTACAGCAAGATTGAGAATGGTAACCTGCTCGTTACCGTACTGTCCTGCCATCTTCTTGTTCTTGAAAATTCTCGCAGGGTCGATAACACCCATAGAACCGGACTGACGGTGCACAGGGCCTACGCCGTGTGTCATTCTCAGCTTAGCAAGGTTCCATCTCTTGATAGCGCCGGTGTAACCGCGGCCCTTGGTCATACCTGTTACGTCGACCTTCTCGCCAACGGCGAAGGTTTCGACCGATACGACATCGCCTACGTTGTAGCCGGAGCAATCTTCAAGGCGGAATTCCTTGAGATGTCTCTTAGTAGTGAGTCCGTTCTTTGCGAAATGTCCGATCTCAGCCTTGGTTGCGTGCTTATCCTTGCAATCCTCAAAGCCGAGCTGGATAGCCTCGTAGCCATCCTGTTCAGCGGTCTTCTTCTGCGATACTACGCAGGGACCTGCCTGGATTATCGTTACCGGAATAACGTTTCCGACTTCGTCGAAGATCTGGGTCATACCGATCTTCTTACCGATAATTCCTTTTTTCATCTTTTTCCTCCTGAAGGTTATTGGTTGACGCTGTGAATTTTACCTTTCGGCATTACGCCAACTTGACCAACAAGCGCTCGCTGCGAGCGTGTTGTAATGGGGATTTGTGGGTTGACTTAGAGGGTAACCTGAATGTCAACGCCTGCGGGGAGCTCAATGTTCATAAGCTCTTCGGTGAGTTTCTTGGAAGGCTTCTTGATATCAATGAGTCTCTTGTGGTTGCGAAGCTCAAACTGCTCGCGGCTGTCCTTGTACTTGTGGACTGCACGGAGAATGGTTACGATCTCCTTCTCGGTGGGAAGCGGAATGGGACCCGAAACCTCGGCGCCGTTGCGCTTAGCAACTTCGACGATCTTTGCGGCTGCTGCATCAACGAGTGTGTGATCATAGCTCTTAAGCTTGACTCTGAGCTGTTCCTTAACTGCCATCTTGTGTTTTCCTCCTTTGTTTTTCTCTCGCGTGCGTGCGAATAATATAAAATGTAGTCATTGCGCATCGCGTTCGAAAAGTTAGGAGCGGATTTTGTTATGCACCGTTCCGTGCGTTTCGTTTTGCAGCCATACAAAAGCCGAAACTCGCCGCCGTCACGCAAGCACGGCGCGACGCGAATTCCGGATCGTACGGCTACAAAGCCGTCGTCACGAAGCAACCCTTGAACATAGGCTGCCCGATGCCTGACATAGCCCACGCGCCCGATCAAATCGGACTTCTCCACGAAAATTACCCGCATGTTCTTGCGGCAACCTTTCGCTTCAACGCATACTTCGCACATCAAGCCTCAATATTATACTACATTTTTCTCATAATTACAATAGAACAATTAGTAGAACTTACCTATATTTTTGTCTATATTTTTATGCATAATACACAAATCATGTATAAAAGTACCCAAAATTCCGCCTCTGCACAGCATGCAGAGGCATATTTTTTCAGCATTTTTGTCAAAAACACATAAAAGTAGGCACAACTTGCCGCTAAAACGCCATAATCAAGGCTCTTCCGACACTTCGTCTGCATTTGCTGCGCGAAGCTTGTCGAGAGATTCGCAAAAATCCTTGCGCAGCCACTCAGGTTCAATAATCCTTATATCTGCATCTGCGGCAATAAGCGCCCCAAAGAATACTCTTATATTCTGAAATTCACAAACGTATTTCCCTTTAGAGCCAACCCTCTTGACAACAAATGGAGCAAGCTCAAGTGCAGAAAGCTTGTCGGGAATATACAAAAGCGCTGAATACGGTATGCCTATCTGAGTCGATCCCCCATCCATACCGCCGTAAATATCAGCAAGTGCAACGATATTCGAAATATCACGAGGATCCTCAATTCTGATCGAATCCGGGAGTGAAAAATCATCAGTATAATAATATCCCTGACGCGAGCGATCAAACTCAATCGGCGCACCGATCTTGCGGCGCAAATAATCGCAGTCTCTCTGAGCCTGGCGATGGGAAATGCCAAAGCGCTCCGAAAGACGCATCGCATTCGGATAATATCCGTCCTTTATTCTCTTGTGAAGCCAAACAATTCTTTCTACGGCAAAATCAACGGACATGGAATTCTCTCCAATTCTCTTCCGTCCCCAAAGGACGGATATATTATATATATAATAAGGAAGCGAATATCACGAAATCTCAGGCGGCTCAGCCTCATCCTCGGCTTCAACCACGGTAAGCGATTCAGCATCTTTGACAAACGCAGAAGTGCGCGCAAGCGCATAGATTCCAACAGTAAGGCAGAAGAACGCCTCGATGCAAAAAGTTCCCTTAGAAGTGCTGCCCGCAAAGAACCCTACCATCTCAGATGCACCGCCCGCAATTCCAAGAAGAATCGCAACGCAACCGCTTACAAAAAATCTTCGGGGACGAGGATGCTTATCAGATACAAAAAAGCGCATTTCGCAAAGAAAATAAACCATTATAGATATCAGTGCAAATTGAAGCAAAAGCTTCGAGGGATGGTTCATCTGAACATCCATATCAAAATAAACCGTGGCAATACCCGAAAGCGCCCTCAGAACAGGGAAAAATCCCAGAATCGCTACAATCACAGGCTTGACGTTTTTAGAAGCACGAAGGAAGAACCATACCGCAGTAAGAATCGCCGAGAGAGCGCCGAATATTTCTATGACCGCAGTAGCTCTGAGCAGATAAGAATTTTCTCCGCGGAAGCCCTTCTTAAAGATGAAAGCATAATACTCAAATCTTTCCTCTCCGATCATAACGTAGATCTTGTAAAGAAAATCTACCGCCATAACGAAGCCCGCAAAGATCGAAGCGAAGAAAACGGAATTGGGAGAAGAATCCAGCGTTTTAGGCAACGTTGCATTCTTGTTAATGAAGATAAATCCAAGTAACGCGAATGCACACGAGATCACGAGCAAGCAATTCGATAAAGTCGGCATGATCGACCCGTCAAAATAGCCGACGTCAGAATCGAAAAAAGTAATAAAGGATATTGAGCGCCACAAAGCGTCAACAGCAGAAAAAACGCTGCACGCCAAGAAGATTAACTTCATATTATTAATTGCCGCCCCCTCGGAGCGATCAAAGATATTTTTTGTCATTTCAATGCCTTTCAAACGATATTTAGATTATTATACACCTCAAATATGAACCTGATGTAAACAACCGCACCCTAGTCACCATAATTTAGCATCTTTTTCGACGGTTATAAAATATTTTCTAAAATTCTCAACTTTTTTTCAAAAAGGTATTGACAAAACCAATCACTTGTGGTATAATATATCCCGTTATCCAAAGACAGCAGGT
>JAFOEU010000036.1 GCA_017387685.1 Clostridia bacterium | reverse complement strand
CCAGCTCGACTACATTATGATTCAGAGCTCTGAGGAAGAGATTCCGCGCGCAGCAGACAACTTCTTCCAGGCATTCTGGCACGAGATGCAGAGATTCTTCCAGTCCTTCATCCGTAACTACGACCGTATGGGATCGACCGTTGACGCATCCGAGGTTGCAGGTGCATCCGAGGTATGGCTTGCATACGGACGTGACCAGACACAGGTTATCAGAAACCTTATCAACAACGAGTTCACTCCCTCGACCGGTATTACCGTCGACCTTAAGCTCGTTGCCGGCGGTACGCTCCTTCCCTCCATCCTTTCCGGACAGGGACCTGACGTATACATCGGTCTTGGCGACGATAGCGTTATCAACTACGCTATTCGTGGCGCAGCTCTTCCCATTGAGACAATGGAAGGCTTTGCAGACTTCGCTCTTTATTATCAGGTAGACGAGGAGTTCAATCCTCTCCTTGATGAGAACGGAAATCCCATCGTTAACCCGAACGCACAGTTCAACGATGCTGCAATGTTCGTTCTTGGTATTCCGGACGCGGAGAACAAGATGCACTACTACGGTCTGCCCGAGACTCAGTCCTTCCCGATGATGTTCATCCGTACCGATATCCTCTCCAGCCTTGGAATCGATACCCTTGACACCTGGGATGACCTTATGGCAGCAGCTACTACTCTTGCAGAGAACAATATGACCATCGGTCTTAACAACGACTACAAGATCTTCCTCTATCAGATGGGCGGAACCCTCTTCGCTGATGGCGGTATGAGAATCAACCTTGATTCCAACCTTGCTCTTGACTCGTTTGAGACCATGTGTAACATGTTCACTCAGTACTCCTTCCCCTACAAGTACGACTTCGTAAACCGTTTCCGTACCGGTGAAATGCCTATCGGTATTGCCGGATACAACGGTACATACAACCACCTCATCGTATTCGCAACCGAGCTCCGCGGTCTTTGGGAATTCGTTCCTATGCCCGGTTACTACCTCACCGATGCTAACGGCAATGAGTATCTCAACAACATATCGGTATCCTCCGTATCCTCCATCGTTATGATTAACGGTTGTGAGAATAAGGAAGCAGCTTGGGAATTCATGAAGTGGCATTCCGGTTCCGAGTGCCAGGTTGAGTACTCCAACGAGATGGTTGCCATCCTCGGTGACTCCGCTAAGCACGCTACCGCTAACATCGCTGCTCTTGAGACTATGCCTTGGACCAACAAGGAATACACCAACCTCATGGGTCAGTTCAACAACCTCGCATCCATCCCCAACTACCCCGGTGCATATATTATTGGACGTTACACCAAGTTTGCGTTCCTCTCCGCTTATAACGACAACGCAGACCCTGTTCAGGAACTCCTCTCTTATATCACTACTATTAATAAGGAAATCAACCGTAAGCGTTCCGAGTTTAACCTCGAAACTCTTGAAATCGGTCAGACTCTTGCTTCCAAGAGACGCGATTGGATCCTTGGTTACTCCACAGATGAAGCTACCGGAAACATCACGATCATTGAGGATGCAAACGGTAACAAGTACGGTATCGAAGCCCTCTCCGACAGCGCAAAGAGCACATACGCAAATGAGCTCAAGGCTGTAACCGACGCTCTCGACGCTGTTCCTACTTATACCGCATACTGTGCAGATGAATACATCACCGCTCTCCGTGACGCAGGCGCTGCTCTCAAGGCTGCTACCGCATCCGCTTCGGGCGCAGATGCAGAAGTACTCGCAAAGATCTGTGAATATATCAACACCTGTGCAAAGGCTCTCAAAGAGTATCAGGCTTCTTACCCCCAGAAGTAATTACGGTTTAATCTGAAAAATAATATAAGGAGAAAAAGTTCATGTCACAGAAAACAGCAACGAAAAAGGCTGTCGCCAGAAAAGATATGACGCGCCTTCAGTGGACATGGAAAGAGATGAAGCGTAACTGGGTTGCTTATCTTATGATCGCTCCCTTCTGCCTCGTATTCACCCTCTTTACAATGGCGCCCGTTATCGTATCGATCATAATGAGTTTCACTGACTTTAATATGATCCAGGTACCCAACTTCCTTTTCTTGGATAACTACATCCGCCTTTTCCTTGACGACGATATATTCCTTCTCGCCGTTAAGAACACACTTATTTTCGCAATCATCGTAGGTCCTGTATCCTACCTTATGTCCCTTATGGTCGCTTGGTTCATCAACGAGCTTGGTCCTCGTATCCGTGCGATCGTAACCCTTATCTTCTACGCTCCCTCCATCGCAGGTCAGGTTTACCTTATCTGGGGTACACTCTTCTCGGGTGACTCCTACGGTTGGGTTAACGCAACTCTCCTTGACCTCGGTCTTATCGCAAAGGAGATTCAGTTCTTCGAGGATAAAAAGTACGTTATGCCTCTTTGTATCGTCGTAGCGCTCTGGACCTCGCTCGGTACCTCCTTCCTGTCCTTTATCGCAGGTCTTCAGGGTATCGACCGCTCTATGTACGAGGCTGCAGCCGTTGACGGTATCCGTAACCGTTGGCAGGAGCTTTGGTACGTAACTCTTCCCTCTATGAAGCCTCAGCTGATGTTCGGTGCTATCATGGCTATCACCAGCTCGTTCGGTTTCGGCGGCGTCGTTGACGCACTTGCAGGTAACCCCTCGGTTGACTACTGCGCGTGGACGATAATGCATCACCTCAACGACTATCTCGGTGCCCGTTTCGAAGTTGGATACGGTTCCGCAATAGCAGTTGTACTCTTCGCAATCATGATCGGCGCTAACATGCTGGTTAAGAAAATGCTCTCAAAGGTAGGTCAGTAAGATGGCAAGATTAAGAACAAGAAAACATAAGGTCGTTCTTAACCGCTCTGTCGGTGGTGACCTCGGCATCACATTGATGCTTACATTCCTCGGAGCATTCATGTTCCTCCCTATGCTCTACGTAGTCATGCAGTCGCTCAAGCCTCTTGACGAGCTTTGGATGTTCCCTCCGAGATTTATCGTTATGAACCCCACGCTTCGTAACTTCTCCGACCTGTTCGTGCTTATGAACACATCGTGGGTTCCTTTCTCCCGTTACATCTTCAATACCGTACTCGTTTCCGTTTGCGGTACTGCAGGTAACCTTCTCTTCGCTTCTCTTTGTGCTTACGCACTTGCGAAGATCAAATTCCCCGGCCGCAAGGGTATCTTTAAGACCATTCGTACCTCTCTCATGTTCCACGAGACCGTTACCGCTGTAACCCGTTTCACCATCATGAGTGTACTTCTTCTCATCGATACTCCTCTCGCGCTCATCATTCCCGCATTCGGCTCTACCCTTGGTCTCTACCTCATGAAGCAGTTCATGGAGACCAACGTTAACGACTCGGTACTTGAGTCCTCGAGACTTGACGGTGCAACCGAGTGGAAGACCTTCTGGGTAATCGCAATGCCCATGGTTAAGCCCGCATGGCTTACCCTCATTATCTACTGCTTCCAGGGACTCTGGAACGCAGGTTCCTCGATCTACATCCACTCCGAGCAGTTCAAGTCCTTCAACTACGCGATCGGTCAGATCACCGCAGGTGGTATCAAGCGTGCCGGCGCGAGTGCAGCAGCTCAGGTTATTATGATGATGGTTCCGATCGCGGTATTCGTTATCTCTCAGTCGAACATCATTGAAACGATGGGTTCGTCCGGTATGAAAGACTAAGGAGGCAATTATGAAAAAGTTAATAAGCATTTTCTGCCTCGTATTCGTACTGGCAACCGTGCTTGCACTTCCCGTAGGTGCGGCAAAGACCTATCAGACCTACACCTACTCGATTGAAGGCTATGCGCTTCATTCTCCCGATGCATATACTCCCGTTAAAAACGTTAACTGGAAGGATATGGGTCTTGAGAAGGAGCTCGATACTCCTCACGATATCGTTGTAGACGAAAAGAACAACGTATACATTGCCGATACCAATAATAATCGTATCGTAGTTCTTGACCGTTACTTCAAGGTAATGTTCGAGATCAGCGAGTTCATCAACGACCAGGGTATCGACGATAAGCTCAACAAGCCCCAGGGTGTATTCGTAACCGCGGATACCATTTGGGTATGCGATACCGACCAGAACCGTATCGTAACCTTCGACAGAGAAGGTAACTTTATCAGAATCATCCCTCAGCCTAAGTCCTCGCTCTTCGATGAGAATGCGGTATACAAGCCTGTTGCTATCGCAGTTGACGATTATAACAGACTTTACGTCGTATCCTCCACTACCTATCAGGGTATCATCGTTATGACCGAAGACGGCGGATTCATCAGATTCGTTGGTGCGCAGAAGGTTTCCATCTCCGCTTGGGACAGAATCTGGAGAATGTTCCAGACCGATGACCAGAGAGAGCTTACCGCTGCAAACATCTCTACCGAGTTTAACAACATCACTATTGATGAAAAGGGCTTTATTTACGTAACCACCTCCACTATCAAGGAGAGCGACGTAAGAAAGGCAATCACCGGTAAGTCCAAAGCCGGTGACTATGCTCCCGTTAAGATGCTTAACCAGTCCGGTGACGAGGTTATGTCGCGTAACGGCTTCTGGCCCCCTTCCGGTGAAATCGACCTTTCCGGTCGTGCATCCGAGGGTGCTACCACCGGTGTATCCACAATCGTAGACGTAGCTGTTGGTCCCGAAAATACTTGGTCGATCATCGACGAAAAGCGTCAGAAGGTATTTACCTACGATGATAACGGTAACCTCCTTTTCGCTTTCGGTGACAAGGGCTCGCAGCTTGGTAACCTCAAGTCCATTGAGGGTATCACTTATATGAGCGACGGTACTATGCTTATCCTCGACAAGAACGATGATAACATCACCGTTTTCCAGCGTACAGAGTACGGTGATATTCTGATTCAGGCTATCGCAAATCAGAATATGCGTCGTTTCGACCAGGCAAAGCAGGACTGGGAAGAGATCCTTAAGAGAAACTCCAACTTCGACGCCGCTTACATCGGCATCGGTGATGCGCTTTACAGAAGCGGTCAGTACAGTGAGGCGCTGAATTACTATGAGGCAGCTTACGATACCAAGGGTTGGTCTGACTCCTACAAGGAAATCAGAAAAGAGTGGATCGCTAAGTACGTTCTTCTCATTCCCGTAATCGTAGTAGCGATCGTTCTCGTTGTTTCCCTCTTCTTTAAGAAGGCAGCAAAGGTCAACAAGCGCGCTGCTACCGCAGGTGGAAAGAGAACCTTCGGTGAAGAGCTTCTCTTCGCATTCCACGTTATCTTCCATCCCTTCGATGGTTTCTGGGACCTCAAGCACGAAAAGAGAGGCTCTCTCAGAGCAGCAATTGTTTATGTCGTTATCACAGTAGTAGTATTCTTCTATCAGGCAATCGGTTCGGGCTACCTTGTTAACCCCCACGGTTCCTACACCACCATCTTCGCACAGGCGCTTAGCGTACTCGTACCTCTCTTCCTGTGGGTAGTTGCAAACTGGTGTCTCACCACTCTCTTTGACGGTGAAGGAAGCTTTAAGGATATCTTTATTGCATGCGGCTATTCGCTTGTTCCTCTCATTTTGATGGTAGTCCCCTGTACTATCTACACCAACTTTGCTCTTCTTGAGGAGCTTGACATCACTGATCTCCTGGTAACAGTCGGATTCATCTGGACTATGCTCCTGATCTTCGTTGGTATGATGGTAACACACGATTATACCCTGTCAAAGAACTTTATTACATCGCTCGGAACGATCGTAGCAATGGTATTTATCATGTTCGTTGCGATCCTGTTCACGACCCTCGTTGGTAAGATTATCAGCTTCATTACCAACATCGTAACCGAGATTAGCTACCGAATGTAACTGACAGGAAAGGAGAAATACAATAATGAAAAGAATATTGGCATTACTTTTGACTGTAGTTATGATGTTCGGTGCTATCGCGATCGATATTTCCGCTGTAGCAGTAGCTGACATTTGGGCTAAGAACTCCGAAAACAAGGATATCGTCGGACAGGTTGACTATGAGGCAACCCTCGAGCAGTATCTTACAGTAGAATTTGCAAATGAGCAGGCAAAGCTCGAAACAATGGAGAAGCTCTATGAGAATGACGGCTTTGAGCTGTGGGCTGATACCTACACCGGTGAAACAGCAACAGTAAACAAGGCAACCGGTCAGATCCTCTTCTCCAACCCCTATGACATTGGTGTATCTGGTTCCAGTGACGCCATCAAGAAGGAACTCTTCTCTCAGATCATCGTTAAGTATACCGATAACGATACTGATAAGGTTATGAACAGCTTCACTGAGGCTGCAGCCCGCGGACAGATCAATTTTGAGTATATCAAGAACGGTATCCGCGTTGAGTACAGTATCGGTCGTGAAGAGACCAGAATGCTTGTTCCCCGTATTATCGAGAGAACCAGATTTGAAGAGAACATTCTTCAGCCCTTCGCAGACGAGATCAACAAGATCTCTGAAGAAAACGGTTATCTGTTCGTCGAGTGGAGAGACTACCTCCCCATGGCTCTTCGTAACAAGATGATCGAGGCAAGCTCTCCCACAGGCAACCCCAAGGATGGTAATACCGAGTGGTTTAAGTTCGTTAAGCTCCTCGCGTTCTACTCCGAGAAGTTCCTTGATGAGGCAGAAACAGAGAAGGAAAAGCTTTCTATGAAGGCTCTCTATCCTATCTGTACAAAGATGGATATCTGGGTATGTACCCCCGACGTAAGCCGTAACGAGCTTATCACTATCGAGGGTTATATCAAGACCTATATCCCCGCATACACATTCGAGCAGCTCGAATACGACCACAACCTCACCGAGTATTCGGGTCAGGATAAGGCTCCTCCTCTCTTCAAGATGGCTCTTGAGTACACTCTTGACGAGTGGGGTATGAGCGTCAGACTTCCCGCAAACGGTCTCCGTTTCGACGAGTCTCTCTATCAGCTCACTTACGTAAGCATTCTTCCTTACATGGGTGCCGGAGCTAACTATCAGCTCGGTGATAAGGAAGATCTTTATACCGGTTATAACTTCTTCCCCGACGGTGCAGGTACTCTCTTCCGTCACGAGGATCTCGTTGACAAGGCACAGACCGTTGTTAACGGTAAGGTTTACGGTCAGGACTATGCTTACAACACTATCGTTGGTGCAAACCAGCAGGTAATCCGTTACCCCGTATTCGGTATCGTATCGAATACTCACCGTACCGAGCAGATCAAGGTCGAGCAGGCTACCACTGAGGAAGCAGTCGACGCAAACGGCAACGTAATCATCGTTGATAAGGAAGGAAACGTAGTTCCCGAGCATATCTACGAAGAGGTTCTCGTTGACAATTACGTTGAGGAAGACAAGGGCTTCGTTGCTATCATTGAAGAAGGCGACGCGCTCGCAGAGCTTTCCGACTACCATATGGGATCTTCGGGTAAGTACAACACCGTTCAGATGCTGTTCTACCCCAGACCTAAGGACTCTTACAACCTTGCAAACGCAATTTCCGTTGGTGCTAACGCTTCTTGGACCGTCGTATCTTCCCGTAAGTACGTAGGTAACTACAAGATCCGTTACATCATGCTCACCGATGAAACCATCGCACAGGAAAAAGAACTCACCGATTACTATGAGTGCACCTGGATGGGTATGGCAGAAGCTTACCGCGACTACCTCTACGCAACCGGCGGACTTGAGGCTCTCGAAGAGAAGGATGTTCAGGAAGATATTCCTATGTACATCGAGACCTTCGGTACTCTCGAGACTCTCGAGAAGATCATGTCCATCCCCGTAAACGTAATGACCTCCCTTACTTCCTTTGAGAATGTCAAGACTATGTACGACGAGCTTTCCGCAGAGGGCGTTAAGAACATCAAGTTCAAGCTCAACGGTTACGCAAACGGCGGTATGTATTCTTCCGTTCCTTACAAGCTTGAATGGGAAAAGTCTGTTGGCGGCGATGAAGGATATGAGGATCTCCTTGACTACTCTGCAGAGAAGGGCTTTGAGATCTTCCCCGAGTTCAACTTCGTTTACACTCGTCAGGACCAGTTCTTTGACGGTCTGA
The DNA here is from genome assembly GCA_017387685.1 of Clostridia bacterium. Taxonomy (GTDB): domain Bacteria; phylum Bacillota; class Clostridia; order Oscillospirales; family CAG-272; genus CAG-390. Next base: position 53,000 of record JAFOEU010000036.1, on the reverse strand, counting down.
CTCTTAAGAAACACATCGTTAAGTCGATTAACGATACCTATATGTCCAGACGTTATTACAGCGCAACCCGTCAGACTCACGTAGGACGCTTTGAGCTTGCAATTTCCTCTGCATATTACACTCACTTCTACGAAAAGCTCACAGCCAACCTCCTCAAGAACTACGAGAATACCGAGGCTCTCAAGGCTATTTCGGTAAGCACACTCGGTACCGAGCTTAACTCCGACTTTGATGAGGATGAGCCTTACAACCGCGAAGACGCTAAGAAGCATACTCAGGCGCTCTTCGAAACCATGGGCGATGATTACGATCTCGTTATGACCGATGGCGCAAATGCGTACACTTGGAAGTACGTTGACTACATCCTCAACGCTCCCCTTGACTCCAGCCGTTACAATATGTCATCGAACGCAGTTCCTTTCATTGGTGTAGTTCTCCACGGAAGCGTTGAGTTCGCAGGTACTCCTCTGAACATGGAAGGTAACATCGGTTACAGCATGCTCAAGGCAATCGAAAACGGTGCAGGTCTCTACTTCGTACTTTGCTACGAAAACTACGAGGAGCTTAAGGAAGATATGCATCTGAGTGAATACTACTCTGTACGTTATGACATTCTTAAGTCCGACGTTATCAAGTACTACACCGTACTTAACGATCTTACCAAGGATCTCCAGCTCCAGAAGATCGTCGGCCACCAGTTCCTTATCGGCGAGCGTATCCCCGATGCGGACGAGGTTATTGCTGACGAGGAAGCTCTGAAGAAGGAAGAAGAGATCGCTAACAAGCTCGCTGAGGAGCTTGCTGCTAAGAAGCTTCAGGAATCTCTCCTTGAAGGCCGTGTATACGCAGCAATCGTTTCCGGAACTGCCAGCGACGAGATCAACAAGATCTACGACAGCATCAATGCTTACTATGACGGAGCTGTTACCGTAAACGCTAAGGGTGTTCCTTCCGTAACTATGGGTATGAATACTCTCGTTAAGGATGCTCTTGCAAAGGCAGCTGCTAAGGCTCCTCTTGAGGATGCTTACGAGCTTGCTAATGCTTGGACTAAGGTTTATAACCTCCTCAACACCAACTTCAAGCATACCGGTTCCAATAAGGTTTACAGCGAGTTCCTTACTGCTTGGAACAACACCCAGACATCTCTTAAGACTGCTGTTAACGCAGTTGCAGAGAAGGAAGCTGCTCTTGAGACTGCACTTGAAACTGCAGTAACCAAGAAGATCAATATGCTTCCCACTCTCATTAAGGCATACGATTCTGCAGTTGCTGCAGGAACCGGTGCTGATGCAGCTCTTGCTAACATCACCAAGTTCGTTGAGTCCCTCACTGATGCACGTACCTATGCCGAGGCTATCGATGCAAAGGCAGCAGCAGAGAAGGCTATCAATGATCTCAAGAGCGCACTCTTCCAGGCTATGGGCTCTGCACAGAGTGCATACGAGCAGGCTCAGAAGACTATCGGCGCAACCATCACCGATGCTGACTATGTAGCAAAGAAGGCAAACGCTGAAACAATCAAGCTTTCGCTTTCCACCTATGAGATCGTTCTTGACCAGCTCAAGAAGAATCTTAACACTATTTCTATCGCTTATCCCAATAGCGTTGAGCACCAGAAGGTTATCGCTGCTATCGCAGAGTACGAGCAGAAGATCGTTGATACCAAGGCAGCTATCAAGGCAGCTAACAACGAGATTGACGTATATCACCTCGCAAAGGATGCTTCCTTCGCAGCTCTCAAGAGCGCTTACGAGGCAGCATACAATGCATATGAGAACTATACCACTACTGCTGACTACCTTGCACAGGATGCTATCCTCAAGGCAAGCGAAAAGACCATCGAGTCTCTCGGCGCTAAGATTGAGGCTTCCGTAACCGCAGCGTACAAGAAGATCATGGCTGACTATACTGCTCTTACCAATGCTCAGGCAGAAGTAACCGCGTCTATGACAGCTATGGAAAATGCAGTTGTTTACACTGCTGAATACACCAATCTTCTTAAGACCTATGCTGAAAAGAAGGTTGCACTCCAGAAGGTTCTCGACGGTTACCTTGAGGAAGCTGATTACAAGGATATCGTTGAAAAGCTCACCGCTCCCATTGATGCGAAGATCGCAGAGCTTACCTCTAAGATCAGCAGCGCAAATGCAGAGCAGCAGATCAAGATCGCGAACGAGCTCTACAACCTTATCAACGTTAAGTACACCAAGGTTACCGTGCCCAAGAAGGCAGAGGGCGATGCTAACTACAACATCCTTCTTGGAGTAACCAAGAATGCAGAAGGATTCGTAATTGGTGCAGGTTATATCGAAAACGATTACATCACCAAGTATCAGAAGGCAGCTGAGGCTACCGAGGCGTACAAGACTGCAAAGAGCGCGCTTGATGCAGCTCTGACCGCAGTAAATTCTTACAAGAACACCAAGACCGGTCCTGTAAAGAGCTCCGCTGAATACGTAGCACTCAGAACTCAGCAGACCGATAACGCAAAGCTTATCAACGCATTCGCGTTTGAGAGTGATGATCTCAAGGCTGCTCTCACTCAGCTCGTAACTGCTAAGTCCAGCCTTGTAACCGCAACCACTAAGGATAACGATGCTAAGGCACAGCTTGACGTTGTTGCTCCTTACACCGGTATTGATAACTTCTCTAAGATTCTCGGAGCTTACGAGGCTTCCCTCGCTCCCAATCCCAACATCATTACTGAGTATTCTGCAGCGCTCAAGGCATACAACACCGCATTCGGTGCTGTTAAGGGTTGTGTTACCACTGTAAACAACCTCTTCAAGTCCCTTAACACTCAGGCAAGCACTCTTAACAATGCACTTGCTAACTCCGTCATCGCGAAGGAGTACTACAACAGTGCTGAATTCAAGGGCGTTTACTCCGACGTATTCCTCTCCAAGCTTGAGGGCGTATACAATGAGACTCGCGAGAATGTTAAGGCTGCTAACGAAGTAGTAGATAAGACTCTTGCACTCTTCATTGATACTCTCGAGCTTGCAAAGGCAGTTATTCCTAACACCAACACTGAATTCGAGCTTACTGCTCTCAGAGTTGAGGTTAAGGCTGACGGCACCGTAATCGTTCCCGACTACGTTGAGCCCGAAGAGGAAGTAACCGAGGAAGAGGAAGAGAAGGAGCCCGAGTATGAGTACACCAAGTACACCGACGACTCCGGTAACATCGTTCTCGTTGAGTACGAAAACGGTACTTACTTCATCATGAACTACAACTACTACAGCGTAAGCGTCGTATTCGACGGCGTAACCCACACTCTCGTAAGATACGGCGGCGTTAAGGTCATCCCCGGCAACGAGCCCATATACTTCGAGACCACTACAAAAACTAATTAAAGGAGGCGGCAAAAATGACGAATGAAATGAAACTTAATACTACCGTCAGCGAGCAGAAGCTCAAGGCGCCCAAAAAGCGTCGCGGCAGCGCATCGCTTGACAAACGTAAAGCCAGATCCGGTTATTTCTTTGTTCTTCCTTTCCTTGTAGGTTTTATCGCAATTTACCTTCCTATGATTTGGGACTCGATCGTATACAGCTTCAGCCACGTAACGATCGTCGCAGGTGAAGGCTCGGTAACCGAGTTCGTAGGATGGGAAAACTACAACGAAGCTCTCTTTGTAAACCCCGATTTTATTAAAACTCTCGTAACAGGTATCAAGGAGCTTGCCTTCGATATTCCTGCGATCATCCTTTTCTCGCTCTTCATGGCAGTTCTTCTCAACCAGAAGATGGCAGGCCGTGCAGCATTCCGTGCGATCCTCTTCGTTCCTGTTATTATTTCTACAGGTCTTATGGAGTCCATCGCATCCCAGAACATCATGGATGATATGGGTGAAGAAGGAATTGCAGACGGTACTGAGGTCAGCACCGCAAGTGAAATCGTATCCGCGATAGATATTGAAAATCTATTCGCGGGTATGAAGGTCGGTACGGAGCTTGTTGAGTACGTTGTAACAATGATCAACAATATCTACGATATCGTTAACCGTTCCGGCGTACAGATGCTTATCTTCCTTGCAGGTCTTCAGTCTATTTCTCCTGCGATCTATGAGTCTTGCTCGATCGACGGTGCAACCGGTTGGGAAACCTTCTGGAAGATCACCTTCCCGATGATAAGCCCGATGATCCTTGTTAACGCTGTTTACACTATTATCGACTCGTTTACCACAGACCAGAATACAGTTATGAGATTTATCGACGGTATTTACACCACCACAAACGGTAAGGAAATTTCCTCCGCAATGTCTTGGATGTACTTCCTGATCGTTATCCTCATCGTCGCTGCAGTTGCAGGTATTGCATCCGCATTCGTATTCTATCAGAAGAAAGACTAAAGAAAGGAGGATATTTCAATGAACGCACAACAGACCGGTTCTCCTCAGATCACTAAGGAGACTAAAAATAAGATCAGAGTTGAATTTGAGCGTACCCCGCTTAAGGAAAGACTTAAGGCGAAGTTCATTAATATGGCTTTCGTCGGTGGTGTGATTTGGTATATCGTCCGCTTTGTCCTGCTTCTCGGTATCTCTTACATCGTACTTTACCCCTTCTTCACACAGATCGCGGGTTCCTTTATGGGTAGAAATGACTTCGTTGACGTAACGGTTATGCTTATTCCTAAGGATTTCTCGCTTGATATGTATAAGTTCATACTTCTTGAAAATCAGTACTTTTCTGCATTTGGAAATACGCTCCTTCTTTCGGGATCGACAGCGCTTATCCAGACATTCATCTGCTGCCTTATTGCATATGGACTTGCAAAGTTTAAGTTCAAGGGTTCGGGACTTGTGTTTATGGCGGTTATCTTTACGATGGTCGTTCCTCACCAGACGATTCAGTACTCGATGTTTATGAACTTCAGATATTTCGATATCTTCGGAATTATCAAGTTCCTCTCGGGTAATGCAACCGTTGGCGAGATCGGATTCCTGAATGACATTCTCGCAAACATCAACATCTTCGGAGCAGAGCCTACCTCTAAGTTCCTGAAGGCTGTCGTTGAGGATGGCGCATTCAACCTTAACAACTCCTATTGGCCTCTCATCATCCTCTCCCTCACCGGACTTGGATTTAAGAACGGACTTTACGTATTCATGCTCCGTCAGTTCTTCATGGGAGTTCCCAATGAGCTTGAAGAGTCGGCTTACATCGACGGTTCGGGCGTTGGACGTACCTTCCTGCAGATCATTCTGCCTCTGTCGGTACCCATGATGATCACCGTATTCCTCTTCGCCTTCTCTTGGCAGTGGACCGATGACTTCTATACCACGCTCTTCTTCACCACGAATAAGACCGTACTTATGCCCGACGTTGTAGACATTCCTCGTTCGCTGGAGACCCAGTACGCAGGTCAGAACCTCTACTACTCGGCAATCAGAAATACTTGCGGATTGCTCATCATTCTTCCGCTTGTCATTATGTACCTCTTCTGCCAGAACTTCCTGGTACAGGGTATCGAGCGTTCGGGTCTTACCGCAGATTAATTTCCGCGTTATTATCCAATACGCAAAACACCGCATCCGCGCTTTGGCGCGGATGCGGTGTTTTTTTAGTTGTTAGTTACTAGTTGCTAGTTGAAGGTAAATTTTTGCAGAGCAAAAATTACATTCAATAATTTTGTGCTTTGCGGATAAGATTTTGTACGGTATAAATTTCAAACGAGTAAACAAAAAACTCTCGGATAACCTAAAGCAACGCTTTGAGATATCCGAGAGTTTTTTCTATTATATTGATTTCCGAGCAACGCGAGGAAATCTACCTTCAACTAGTAACTAGCAACTAGTAACTAGTAACTAGTAACTTATTTAATCATTCCTGCGAGGGTAGTCTCTGCAGCAGCGAGTGCATCTGCGATGAGAGCTACGTCGCGTCCGCCCGCCATAGCGTTGTCGGGACGTCCGCCGCCCTTACCGCCGGTTACTGCGGCAACTGCGGAAACGATCTTGCCTGCGTGTGCGCCTGCCTTAACTGCATCAGCACCGCAAACGGTGATGAAGTTGAGCTTACCGTCGGTTGCAACTGCAAGAACTGCAACAACATCGGAGCGGCTTGCCTTGATCTCGTCTGCAAGAGAACGCGCAACCTCGATCGCCATACCGTCGAAACGAGCGGTGCAGAGGTTTACGCTGCCTACTGCCTTTGCGCCGGAGAGGAGCGAATCAAGCTTGGTAGCCGCGAGCTTGGAGTTGAGGGACTCGATCTCACGCTTAGCTGCTGCAAGCTCTGCCACGGTAGCAGAAGCCTTCTTTGCAACGTCTGCGGGATTGGGAGCCTTGAGCTCGCGTGCTGTCTCGGTGATAAGGTTGTCCTTCTGCTTGATAAGCTCGAGAACGCCGAGTCCGGTCACAGCCTCGATACGGCGAACGCCCGCCGCAACGGAGGTCTCGGAAGTGATCTTGAACAGACCGATCTCACCGGTATTGGAGCAGTGAGTACCGCCGCAAAGCTCGGTGGAGAAGTTGCCCATCTTGACCATACGAACGGTCTTGCCGTACTTTTCGCCGAAGAGTGCCATAGCACCCTCGCTCTTTGCGGTCTCTATGTCGGTCTCCTTGGTTACGATGGGAGAAGCGAGGAGAATATGAGCGTTTACAAGACCTTCAACCTTTTCGATCTCTTCAGCGGTCAGAGCCTGGAAGTGGGAGAAATCGAAACGGCAGACCTTGTTGCTGACGTAGGAACCTGCCTGCTCAACGTGCTCACCGAGAACGGTACGAAGAGCCGCCTGGAGAAGGTGAGCAGCAGAGTGGTTGCGCTTGATAGAAGCGCGGCGCATAGCCTCAATCTCTGCGGTTACGGTGTCGCCGACGCTGAATACGCCGTTTACAACGGTACAGAGATGGAGGTAGATGCCGTCGGTCTTCTTTGTATCGGTTACGCAGAGAAGCTTGCCGTCAGCGTAGATGGTACCCTTGTCACCGATCTGTCCACCGCCTTCGCCATAGAAGGGGGTGCGATCGAGAATGATGGTGCAATCGCCTTCGCTGACGGAATCAACGAGCTCGCCGTCAGCCATAACAGCGAGGATCTTTGCGTCTGCGGTAGCCTCGGTGTAGCCTGCAAATTCGGTAGCGGGGATGTTTTCAAGAAGCGACTTGGAGGAGGAATCCCAACCGCCGATGTTAGCGCGAGCCTCACGAGCGCGCTTCTTCTGCTGTGTCATCAGCATCTGGAAGGTCTCCTCGTCAATTGCGAGGTGGCTTTCCTCAGCGATCTCACGGGTGAGGTCGATGGGGAAACCGAAGGTATCATAAAGCTTGAATACCTCTTCGCCCGAGATCACGCCGGAGTTTTCGGCGAGAGCGTTACGAACGAGGTTGGAGAGGATCGAAAGACCTGCGTCGATGGTTGCATCGAAGCGCTCTTCCTCGATCGAGAGAACTCTCTTGATATAGTCAGCCTTTGCTGCAAGCTCGGGGTATGCACCGCAGCTTTCGCCGATAGCAACAGCTACAACGTCAACGAGGAAGGGATGGTCGATTCCGAGGAGCTTACCGTGGCGGCAAGCGCGACGGATGATTCTGCGGAGAACGTAGCCGCGTCCCTCGTTGGAGGGGATAACGGTGTCGGAGATCATAAACATTGCGGAGCGGACGTGGTCGGTGATAACACGGATGGAGATATCATTCTTCTTGTCGTTGCCGTACTTCTTGCCGGAGATCTCGCAGACCTTTCCGATGACCTTCTGAATGGTGTCAACCTCGAACATATTGTCAACGCCCTGCATTACGCAAGCGAGACGCTCAAGACCCATACCGGTATCGATGTTCTTCTGTGCGAGCTCGGTGTAGTTGCCCTGACCGTCGTTGTTGAACTGGGAGAATACGTTGTTCCAAATCTCCATAAAGCGGTCGCAGTCACAACCGGGCTTACAGTCGGGAGAGCCGCAGCCGTACTTTTCGCCGCGGTCGAAGTAGATCTCGGAGCAGGGGCCGCAGGGGCCGGAGCCGTGCTCCCAGAAGTTGTCAGCCTTGCCGAGGCGAACGATGCGCTCTGCGGGAACGCCGATCTGATCGTGCCAGATGTGGAAAGCTTCCTCGTCCTGCTCGTAGATCGAGGGCCAGAGAAGCTCTGCGGGGATCTCGAGGGTTACGGTGAGGAATTCCCAAGCCCAAGCAATTGCCTGCTCCTTGAAGTAATCGCCGAAGGAGAAGTTGCCGAGCATTTCAAAGAACGTACCGTGACGCGCGGTGTGACCTACGCGCTCAAGGTCGGGGGTACGGATGCACTTCTGACAGGTGGTAACGCGGTTGCGGGGAGGAATCTCCTCGCCGGTGAAGAACTTCTTCATAGGCGCCATACCCGAGTTGATGAGAAGAAGGGATTTGTCGTTGTGGGGAATAAGGGGATAGGACGGCAGACGGAGATGACCTTTCGATTCAAAGAAAGCAAGGTACTTCTCACGAATGTCGTTAAGGGATGTCCATTGCATGACTGTATATATCCTTTCGAAAAATAAATTACTACATAGATATTTTATTATATCATAATATGAAGTGAAAGTCAATAAAAAGGTATAAAAAAGAAGAAAAAACGCACCAAATCGGTGCGTTTTTCTTATCTTTTGCGCTTAATTTTCTCAATAATCTCGTCGGTATCGCAGGAGTTGGGATCAGCGGGGATGCGGACGGTTGCGCCTTCTTCGGGGGCGAGGACGAGAAAATGCGCTTTTTTCTTGCCTTCGGGTGCTTCGATCTCGACCTCTTCGATTGCGGTCTTCGTACCGATTGGAAGTGTGTAGCTTCTCTCGGCTATCTGCGGAGCGCCCTCCGGTGTTGCGCAGAAGTCGATCTCCTTGACCTTGATGGTGAAGGTATCGCGGCAGAAATCAAACTCGGATATGCAGTAGATGCTCGAACGCAGTTTGCGATCCTTGCCGAGCTTAACGTATCCGCGGCGGCAGTCGAAAAGCTTCAGCTTGTAGATTGATTTTGGCTCGAGGGAGTTCTTTTCGAGGAACTCGCGGACGTGGGAGTCGTATCCGTCGTCCTTGACCTTCTTGCTTGTAAGAAAGATGTAAGCGATTATACAGCTTCCGCCGATGTAACAGCCTATCATTGAGTACCACCAATAATAGGTTAGCCATCCGACGAGAAAACCGATCATTCCGACGATGCCGCCCGCGAAAAGGACACTCTCAAGCTTGTCGCGGTTCGGCTGTGTGAAATAACGTGTCGCTGTATTTTGATTGTTTTTTGCCATCTTATTTCTCCTTTGCTGTTTGCTATATTATAGCATAGAAGTCTTAGAATTTTTGATTTTGGGATAAACGGTAAATTTTTTGGGATAATCGATCGATCTGCTTTAATTATACCAAAATATCGGTGAAAGTCAATAACCGCGCAGTTGAGCTCATATAACGCCGAGGTTGATATTTTTGCCTTTCACTATATAAGTGTCGGAAAACGAGAAAAGGTTTGGTGCGTAAGGAATATTTTTTGATTTTTTGAATAAATTTTATCAGTAGACAAGCAAGGAGGCGGAAAATGACGGATATTCCGGGTATAGTGTTGCTGGCTTTGCCTGATAGGGTAAGGGGCGAGATCGAGTCGGTTGCAAGCGGACTGTCGCGAGTTGAAGAGATAAGGCTCCACCGAGGGCGCAGGGTGACCATTACATCCGCGGGAAGGAATATTCCGACTCCCGCGATACTGACGGGCGTGGAGATGGACCGTACTGTGACGCGGCTTTGCGAGGGGTCTGTCTATGCATTCCGCGATACGATCGCAGATGGGTACATCGGTCTGCGCGGTGGAATACGCGTGGGTGTGTGCGGACGAGCCGCTATGTCGGGAGGAAAAATATGCGGAATCTACGACATTGATTCGTTGATCATACGAATTCCTCATCCTGTGCCGAAGGTCGGAAAAGAAATTGCAGAGCTGATACGTGAGCGGCGGTATACCTCGGGCGTTCTGATATATTCGCCGCCGGGAGTGGGCAAAACTACGCTTTTGCGTGCGCTTGCGGCAGAGCTTTCCTCGGGAAGAGACGCTCGGAGGGTGAGCGTTGTAGATACGCGCGGAGAGCTTTCTTGTTCGCTCGATAATCCCGCACTCTGCGTGGATATTCTGACGGGATATCCCAAGCATATCGGAATTTCGATCGCGGCACGCACGCTTGGAACTGAGGTGATCATCTGCGATGAGATCGGAAACCGTGCGGAGGCTGATGCGATCTGCGAGGCGCATAACTGCGGCGTTCCCCTTATTGCAACGGCGCACGCGGGGAGTATACCCGAGCTGATGGGCAAGGCGGGAATTTCGGTATTGCACAGATCCGGATGCTTTGGCGCATACGTTGGGCTTTCACGCAAGGGAGAATTTGGATTTAACTACGATATTTGCAAAACGGAGGATTTGAAGTATGCTTATCCTTAAAGCTGTCGGAGCGGTAGCTGTTATTTCTTCTGCAATATTTTGGAGTTCAGCACAAAAAAGCAAGGATTCCGCGCGGCTTAAAAGACTTGAGTCACAGATAGCCTTCGTTCGCTTTATCCGCGACAAAATAGACCGTTATCTTGCTCCGATCACGGAAATAATGCGAGATTGCGATGGGGATATACTTCGCGGCGTCTGCATTGGTTGCGCAGACTCGGAATGCGTGGATGTGCAGGCATTGCAAGCTCTATTGAAGTCGGGGACGTATTACTCGGATGGCGGCGAGATAATGGATTCATTTCTTTTATGCCTTGGGACGTCCTACCGCGAGGGAGAAATTGCGGGGTGCGATACTTGTATTCGCGGGCTCTGTGAGGTTTATGAAAGGCTTAAAAGGGACTTGCCTCGGGAGAGGAAGGGAAGGGCGGTGCTCGCGCTCTGTCTTGCGGCGGGGATTGTAATAATTTTGATTTAGGGGGATTGGGTTTGGATATAACCTTGGTGCTGAAGGTGCTCGGAGTAGGTATTTTGGTGGCGGTCTCGGGACAGATTCTGTCAAAAACGGGCAGAGACGAGCAGGTAACTTGGCTGACGGTATCGGGCATACTTGCCGTGCTTCTTATGCTTGTGGGCGAGATTGGAGATCTGCTGACAGCACTGCGCGGAATTTTTGGAATCTGATGGGTATGGATACGTACAAGCTTTGCGGCGCGGCATTATTATGCGCGGTCGCGGCGTTCCTTTTGCGCTATGTAAAGCGGGAATTTGAGCTTCCGCTGACCTTGGCGGGGAGTATACTTTTGCTGATATCCGCCTGCGCAATGGCTCGTCCGATCGCAGAATATCTGACCGAACTGATCGGTGCATCTCATCTTGTCGGTGATGCCGCGAATACGCTTTTGCGCGCTCTTGCGATCGCAATGATGACGAAGTTAGCATCCGACCTTTGCCGCGATATGGGAACGCCGTCGGTGGCATCGTCACTTGAAATGGCGGCTAAATTTGAGATAATTATTCTGACTCTGCCCCTTGTTTCTTCGGTGATCGAAAGCGTGCGCGGACTATTTGCGGGTATCGGAATATGAAAGCGCTGTTTTTTATTATTTCATTACTAATCTTATCATGTCCTCTCTGCATTTATGCGGAGGATATTGCTCTCCCCGAGGAGTACGGTGATTTCGCAGATGCGATACCCGAGGACGTGGCAAGCTTGTTGCCCGATGGTTTTTTGTCGGGAGATTTTGCCGAGCTTTCGGGAGCGGTGAACGAGGCGAGTGCCCCGGGATTTTTACTCGGAACCGCATGGCGCTTGCTTTGCGGAGGCTTGGGGAGCGCGGCGGGTACGTTTGGGGTACTTGTCGGAATAATGATCTTGTCAGCACTTTTACATACGGTTGCCGAGGGTAGCGTCGGAAATTTAAAAAAAGGAATAGCCTTTGCGATCGGAGCTTCAACGTCAGCGGCTGTGGTCGGACTTCAGCTGCCCAGAATCGTTGCGGCGGGGGAGTTTTTTGGCAGACTTGCGGTTTTGATGAATTCGCTGATACCAATTATGGGGGTATTGTATGTCTCGGGCGGCAATACGATGGGCGCGGCAGTATCAAGCGCGTCACTTCTTTTGCAGATCAACTTGATTGAACTCGGCACGACGGCACTCGTTATTCCCGCAGTCAGCGTATGTATGGCACTCACGCTTTCGGATGCTCTGCGAACATCGTCACCGAATTTTTCGGGTATAACGGCTTCGATAAAGCGGACACTTGCATTTGTTTACGGACTTTGCTCAACACTTCTGATGGCGTCGCTCTCGGCACAAAGCGTGCTTGCTTCGGCAGGTGACAGCGCGGGCGCGCGGGCGGTGAAATTCGTTGCGGGCAATATGATACCCGTGGTCGGCGGTACAGTCGGGGAGACTCTACGGACTCTCGCCGCATCGGTCAAGCTTCTTCGCGGTAGCGTTGGGGTTGCGGGGATGATCGCGGTTGCGCTCGTGCTGTTGCCGACGCTTATCGAGCTGTTTTTGACGAGGTTCGTTTTCAATATGTCAGCGGCAGTCGGGGAGCTTATCGGATGTAAGACGGAGGCGGGACTTTACCGCGAGATCGCGTCGCTTTACGGCTATATCATAGCCGCGGCGGCGATGGCATCTCTGCTTTGTATATTTTCTTTGACGATTTTTGCCGTCGGCAGTGTCGCGATCGGAGGTAGTATGGGGTAGGTGAATATTTTATCGGAGTGGTCTGCGCTTCGGCGGCTATTACTCTTGTCGGAATGCTTTATCCCGATGACGGCTCGGGCGTGAGGCGCGCGCTTGATTTTTGTTTGTCGCTTTGCTTGCTTGTAGCCGTTGTGACTCCAATGGGCGGTATGCTGAAGTCAGCCGGAGAGAGGATAGATGATAGCGCATTTGAATCTCTGATTTCCAAAGCCGAGATTCCCTCGGGCGAGGCGGCTTCGGATCTGCTTGCGGAGGAAAGTGAGAGGATGATAGAAGAAAGAATTGAAGAATTGGTGTGCAAATCTTTTGACCTCGACGGTGATAAGATCGCGGTGACGGCATCGGTCGACGTGACGGAAACGGGTGTGTCGCTCGATACTGTGACAGTTTGGCTTTCGGGAACGGCTCTCTTGACCGATCCGCGTGAGATAGAGAGCTTGATTGCGGAATACACGGATGCAGAATGTGAAATTGTGGGAGGAAAACCTTGATGAATGAAAAAAAGAACCGCGCGACGGTCTACGCGATCCTCGGTGCGGCGGCAGGTCTGTTGCTTCTTTTGTGGGGAAGTTTTGGCGGAACGCGCCCGGAGGCGGCGTCCTTATCCGATACGGCGGAAATAGAAGCGTATTGCGCTTACCTCGAGAGACAAGCGGTGAAGCTATGCGAGAGTGTAAAGGGTGTGTCGGATGTGACGGTCACTCTGACTCTTGACGGCGGATTTGAGCAGGTCTATGCAACAGACAAGACGGTTACGGGTAATACACAGAGCTTCGAGCACGTAAAGCTCGGTGCCGGAACGGGGGCACAGCTTTGCGCGGTCTCGGTATCTGCACCGAGGGTGGCGGGAATAGGTGTTACTTGTCGAGGAGGCGGAAGTGAGCGAGTGCGCGCCGAGCTGACCGAGCTTTTATGCGCCGCTTTCGGTGTTGGTGCAAATAAAATTTATATTACCGAAGCCGGGTAGGAATATTTGTCCAAGCTCGGGAATAAGTTATAACACAAACCAAATCAGATTCACGGAGGGAAAACAATGAACAAGGAAGAATTTGGCGAGAAGATGCGGGAGTTTTTTGATAAGCTCGGCAAGAGAAATCTTATTATCATCTGCAGCGTACTTTTAGTAGGTGTGATTGCCGCGGCAGGCTGGGCGCTCGTTCCCGCAGACAAAGCCGACGATATGCCTTCGGGCGCAGACGGTGCGGAGGGTACAGCGGATGTCGGCGCAGCGAACAATGAGGACGGCTATTTTGTAGCATCCCAGCTCAGCCGTCAGAAGGCTCGCGACGATGCTATGGAGGTCCTTCAGAGCGTGATCGAGGATGAAAACTCGAACGAAGAGGTCAAGGCTACCGCGCTTGCGGATATCGCAAAGATGGCGGAGGATATGGAAGCCGAGGCAAACGTCGAAACTCTCGTTATGTCAAAGGGCTTTGCGCAGTGTGTTGCGGTCATTTCGGATAACGGCATCAGCGTTGTTGTTGACGTTGCTGAAACCGCGCTGACTCCTGCGCAGATCGCACAGATCAATACCATCGTCTACGAGCAGACGGGAATAACCCCCGATAAGACGGTCATTATCGAAAAGTGAGCGAAAAGAGTTATTTTGCAGCTTCGAACACAGAGCGCGGCTTTCTCTCGTACTTCTCTGAAATATTCCGCGAGAGGGCACGTCGATGCTACATAATCAAAGGGGGACCCGGGACGGGTAAATCGCGGTTGATGCGCGAGCTGGCAGAGGCGGCAGAGGGCGTAGGATACAGCGTTGAATACTATTATTGCTCGTCCGATCCCGATTCCCTTGACGGAATATTCGCCGAGCGATGCGGTGACAGCTTTGCGGTCCTTGACGGAACTGCACCGCACGCGGAGGACGTGATCTCCCCGGGCTGCGTTGACAACATTCTTGATCTCGGGCGGTTCTGGGACTCGCGAATATTGCGTGAGCGGCGGCACGAGATCGGAGATTTAGGTGAGAAAAAGAAAAAAGCCTACTCGTCGGCATATCGCGCGCTTTCGGCTTACGGTTCGCTTACAAGGTTAGCTGATGCACTTGTTGCCGAATGCGTTGACACTGCCGCGATCGCAGAGGAATGTGCAAAAATTGCAGTCAATCTTAAACCTCTTCCGAAACTTCGGACGCCTTTGTCAGCTATCGGTATGAAGGGAGTCAGAAGCTTTGATACCTTTGCAGAAGACGCACGGCACATACTCTGTGTTACCGATGTGCGAGGGTACGGGTGTTCATACCTGTATATGGATGCGCTTTTTCGTGCGGTCGGCTCTTGCAGGATGGCACCCGATCCGATTCTTGCCGAAAGGATCACCTCGATACTGGCTGACGGTGTAGCGGTGGTGTGTAAGAGTATAACCGAAGCAGGGGAAAATGCGGTAGATATCTCGGATTTTGTTGACAGACGCGTCTTTTTGACTCGGATGGATAGGGTTGATAAACTCCGCTTACTTGCCGACGGCGCGCTTGACGAGGCGAAAATACTCTTCTTCGAAGCGGGCGCGGCGCATATGAAGCTCGAGGAAATATTCGTGTCCGCTATGGATTTTGAGGAAAAAGAAGCATATTCCGCAGAACTTTGCGCAAAAATCGCGCGCGGGGACTTGTAAGTCAGCCGAATTTATGATAAAATAATACCGACGTCCACATAGGGCGTCGGTATTATTTATGTAATATTGATTAAAGAGCCTTAACGATCGCCTCGGTATCGCGGCAGATAACGAGCTCTTCGTCGGTAGGAATAACGTAAACTGCAACCTTGGAATCGTCGGTAGAGATCTTGACGATGTTGGGCTGGCGGAGAGTTACGTCATTGATTTCCTTGTTGATCTTGATTCCGAAGTATTCCATATCCTCGCAAACGATCTCACGAAGGCGGGGGTTGTTCTCGCCGAGACCTGCGGTGAATACTACTGCGTCAAGACCGTTCATGATAGCGGTGTAGGAACCGATGAACTTCTTGATCTGATGCTTGAGCATATCAACTGCGAGCTTGGAGGTTTCGTAGTGAGGATCGGAAGGACCGTTAGCAATCGCAGCCTCGAGGTCACGGGAGTCGGAAGAGAAGCCCTTGGTAAGACCGATGTAGCCGCACTTCTTGTTCATATAGGAAGCAACCTCGTCAGCGGTCATATTTTCCTTCTGCATAATGTAGGGAACGATAGCGGGGTCGATATCGCCGCAGCGAGTGCCCATAAGAACGCCTGCAAGAGGAGTGAAGCCCATAGAGGTGTCCATAACCTTGCCGTCCTTGACAGCAGAGATCGAAGAACCGTTACCGATGTGGCA
Organism: Clostridia bacterium; assembly: GCA_017387685.1. Classification (GTDB taxonomy): domain Bacteria; phylum Bacillota; class Clostridia; order Oscillospirales; family CAG-272; genus CAG-390. The sequence goes on along the minus strand of JAFOEU010000036.1, from coordinate 37,079 downwards.
GGTTACGATCTTGGTGCCCTCAGCCTTGCCGCCGAGGAGCTTGATCATCTCGCCTGCAACGTAGCGGTGAGAGGTACCGTGTGCGCCGTAGCGACGGATGCCGTGCTTTTCGTACATATCGTAGGAAAGACCGTACATATAAGCCTCAGGAGCCATTGTCTGATGGAATGCGGTGTCAAATACGAGAACCTGGGGAACGTTTGCCATAACTGCGAGACATCCCTGAATACCCTGAATGTGTGCGCCGGTGTGGAGAGGTGCATAGTCATAGCAGAGCTTGAGCTTCTCGAGGACCTCTTCGGTGAGGAGCATGGACTCGGAGAAGTAGTAGCCGCCGTGGACGATTCTGTGACCTACTGCCTCGATCTCGGACATATCAGCGATAACGCCGATTTCCTTATCGGTGAGAGCGTCGATTACGATACGGACAGCGTCTGTGTGAGTTGCGATGGGAAGATCCTTCTGGGTACGGGTCTCTTTAACAAGATTCTTGTGGTCGAGAAGTCCTACTTCCTGGCCGATACGCTCGCAGATACCCTTTGCCTTGACGGAATAGTCAGAGGTGTCGAAAAGCTGATACTTAAGGGAGCTGGAGCCTGCGTTTACAACAAGCAGTTTCATTTGAAATTTCCTCCGTGAAATTGAAATAATAATATTAACCTATATATTATACTACATATTTTAAATAATTTCAAGTATAAATATCAAATTTAAGTAAATTATAGGGAGATTCACCCGAAAAATGAAAAACGTCGGAATAATATGCGAATACAATCCGCTTCACGGCGGACATAAATATATGATCTCGCGCTTGCGTGAAATGGGAGCGGAGAGGATCGTCTGCCTTATGAGCGGAAATGCGGTGCAAAGGGGCGACCTTGCGATAATGCCGAAACAGCTGCGCTCGGCATCTGCGGTATCCGCGGGCGCTGACGTGGTTTTTGAGCTGCCTTTTCCGTATTCGATGGGAAGCGCGGAGTTCTTTGCCTCTGCGGGTGTGGACATTCTCGCGCGGCTCGGCGTTGATACGATCGCATTCGGCTCGGAGTCGGGCGATATTAACGTCCTTCGCGAGCTTGCGAAGAGGGCGGAGAGCTTTACACCATCCGAGGACAAAAGCATAGGTACGGCGGCGGATTATTTTGCTTCGCTCGGTGACCTGAAGTCAAACGACATCCTCGGAATTGAGTATCTGAAGGCGGGGAAGAGGTTCGCGCCCGATATGAATTTTGTAACAATAAAACGAGAGGGCGCGGGATATCATGAGGATGCACAAAACGGCGCGTTCCCGTCGGCGACCGAGATAAGACGCGCGATTCTTGAGGGAAATTTTGAGGCATACAACGAGGAACAGCTCCCTGAGGATTCAAAATACGCGATCCGCGAAGCTCTCGATGAGGGGCAGATCACGCTGATGAAGAAGGTCGAAAGCTCGATACTCTTTTTCTGGCGCACTGCGGATATAAAATCGGTTTCCGCTTGCGCGGAATGTGGCGGAGGTGTTGCCGAAAGGCTTGCTGCGGCGGCAAAATGCGCGGGAACGCTTGAGGAAATGCTCGGGTTTGCGGCAACGAAGAGATATACCGACGCCCGCCTGCGCCGCGCCGTGATATTTGGTATGATGGGCGTTACACTCGAGGATCTGAGAAGGCGCGCACCGTACGTCAATTTTCTTGGTGCAAAGTTCGAAGGACTCAAATTCCTTTCCGACGTTCGGGGGATAAACGTAATATCCAAGCCGTCGAGAATACCCGATGATGCGGAAAGTAAAAGGCAAGCCGAGCTTTGTCTGAAATTCGATGCGCTTTACACCTTGGCAATGAATTATCCGGTAGACGTGGGCTTCTTTCACCGCCAAAGCCCGCAAGTCATAAAAATTGATAATAAATTTTGAGAAAAATCAAAGAAAATCCGAAATATGATTGACTTTTCAATTAAAATGTGGTAAAATATAATATATTATGCCGATTTATCGGCAAATACTCAATTTGGAGGTAACAGATGGCAAACGAAGAAAAATTTGCCCCCGTCGAGGGTAAGTATCTCAGTTATATGGAACAGCCCCTCGTCCGCGAAGGTCACACGATCTGCTACGGTGACAAGAGCGAGAAGTGCTTCCTGATCCTTGAGATAATGTCTTATAAGAAAGAGCGCGGATACGATCTGCCCGAAAAGATTTTCATTCAGGTCGTTGATTCCAAGGACCCCGGCAAGATCATCAAGCAGGGCGAAAAAGAAGGCCTTTCGAATGCGCTTTCCATCGGTATGATCTGGCTTGAAAGAGCTAACAGAGCGTAATATGAAGAGGCACAAAAAGGATTCCCGCATTATGCGGATCTTGACGCTGCTTTTGCTGTCGACTTTGCTTTTCTGCACGGTCGGATGCGATTATATTTACGGTCTCGGTGAAGATATAACTTCCCCTGATGAAACGGATGCAGAGACTATAGCTACGGACGAAACGACCGTCGAGCTTAGTCCCGATGAAACTCTTCCCGATGGTACGTCAGCTCCTGTCGATACGGGAACTCTTCCCCCGGAGGAAACGACAAAGGCTCCCGAAACCGATGAACAGGGACAGATCATTACCTACGTTGATCCTTTGACAGGTCTTCGCAACACAAAGAATGTTTCGGGCGTCCGTCCGATCTCGTTGATATTTGATAACGTAAGCATCGCTGCGCCTCAAAGCGGTATATCGAAGATGGATATACTGATCGAGACGATGGTCGAGGGCGGAATTTCGCGCCTTGTTGGAATTACGAACGATTATCTCGGCGATGACGGAAAGGGTACGCTTGATATCTACGGTCCGATCCGTTCGACAAGACCTTATATGGTCAGCCTTTCGCAGGCGTTCGGAAGTCTGATGGTCGGCGCGGGCGGAAGTCCGCAGGGGTATGAGATCATCTCAAAGCTCGGTCTTAACTACGTTGACGGAGTGAACGACCGCTATGCGCTTCAGGGCTTTTACAGAGACGTTGAACGCTACAAGAGCGACGGCTACGAGCATTCGCTCATGGTAACGGGCAAGGGAATCACCGATCTTGCGGCGACGAATGCCTTTTCGATCGCAAGCAACACGGGTAATGCCTTCAACTTTATCGAGGAAGGCAAGCAGATGTATCTCTCGGGCGGTGCGGCAACGCACGTTATACTCAAGTATTCGCTCTATCAGCAGGTACAGCTTGTATACAGCAGCTCTACGGGAAATTATTACCGTTATCAGCACGGCGACGTTCCGCACCTTGACGCTGAAAACGGCGAACAGTTGAATTTCCGCAACGTAATTATACTTTTTGCGCAGACCAATAATATCGCAGGCGATACCGAGGGCAGACTTAACGTCCAGACCACGGGCAGCGGCGAGGGCTATTACATATCTGACGGCAGATACGTTCCGATCAGATGGAGCCGCGCAAATGATACCGCAGAGCTCGTGATCACGGGTATAGGCGGCGAAAAGCTTACCATAAACCGCGGAAAAACCTTTATCTCTGTTGTAAATTCATCACTCAAGGGCACCTCGTCCGTCGAGCTGAATTTCAAGGTCAGCAACTGACACTTATAAAAACAATTTAATTCCCGAGGTGCGAAAGCACTTCGGGACCGCAATGGGATGTCGCCAAGCGGTAAGGCACGGGACTTTGACTCCCGCATTCGTCGGTCCGAATCCGGCCATCCCAGCCAGAAAAAAGCAAGTCGCAAGACTTGCTTTTTTCTATCCAATCCGAAGGATTGGTATGTAATCACGACGCAGTCGTGTATGGAATCGCCGCAGGCGTATGGCATCACGCGATAGCGTGTATCTTCCTTCGGATTGATGCCATGCATCACTGCGTGATGATTCCATACCGCAACAAGTTGCGGATTCCATACAAGGCTTCGCCTTGATTTCATACACGCCTTCGGCGTGATTGGGATGCGAGAATGCGAAGATTTTCGGGCATTTTGGGTCTGTAGCCGGATTCGAACCAACACACATTTTCTGAAGCCTTTCAACGATCCCTATCATTCGGAATTTATCGCTAATATATCAGGAATAATTCTCATTTGTGACTAAATCACAGAAAAACAGGGAATTAAGTGGTATAATATACTCGTAAAGAAAAAGGAAACATAAAAGAAAGGTAAAAACAAAATGTTTAATTCATATAGATTCAACAGCAGCGCAGTTCTCGGAGCTCTGCTCGTGCTGTTTGCAGTAGGGCTTTTGATAGCTTAAATGCTCTGATTCATATAGCCTCCCGCCTCGCGGTATATCCGCGGGGCGGATTTTTATATTGCATGCTCTTGCAATATCGCTTTGTTTGTGCTATAATTAATTTGATAAAAGCACCGCAAGGGTGCTGGCTCGATCTCTGAAAAGACAGTTAAGCGAAATAGAAAGGCGGTGGAGTTATGTTCGGTGCGATATACGGCGATGTGATCGGCTCGTATTATGAGGTTCATTGTACCAAGGATTATAATTTCGTTTTTAATCAAGACAGCAGCTTTACCGATGACAGCGTACTGATCGCGGCTGTATGCAAGGCGATAATCGATGATCCTTCGGATATTACAGCCTTTCGTGTGAACGCTCGCATTAAGGAATATGCCGCGCTGTACCGTCAGTATTATGCTTATTATCCGCACGCGGGATTCGGAAATATGTTTATCGCTTGGGCGAAAAATCCGTATGCCAAAAACGGGCGCAGTTATGCAAACGGTGCCGCAATGCGTGTGATCCCGATCGGATACGCTTACTCGAATATGGAGCAAACTCTCCTGCAGGCAAAGGTTTCCGGTATGCCCACGCATAATAACCGCGAGGCAATAAAAGCCGCACAAGCTGTTGCCGCGGCGGTTTATCTTGCGCGACACGGGGAGGGGAAGGATAAGATAAAAGAATTCTTGGAAAAGAAATTCAAGTATAATTTATCGATTCCTCTTTCCGTTATCAAAGAGAGTCACGTTTTCAACTGCCGATCGTCGTACAGCGTGCCGCCCGCAATCATTGCATTCCTTGAATCGACCGATTATGAAAGCGCGATCAGAAATGCGATCTCCCTCGGAGGCGACGCCGATACGCAGGCTTGCATAGCGGGCGGCATCGCGGAGGCGTATTATAAGGAAATTCCCGAGCATATAAAACGCTTTTGCGACAGGCGGATCGACGGTTCGATAAAAGCTGCCGTGAAAGAGTTTGATCAAAAATATTGGATGGCTTAAAGATGAAAACTGTTGAATTACTTGATTGGATTCTTGACAAAGACGATGAAAGCATCTCGAATGATGAAAAATACCGTCTCAATATTGAATTTGTTCATTCGCTCGGCTTGAAATGCGACTGTGTGGGATGGAGTACGCTCGATCTTCACAATCCCCGGGCTGATGAAATCCTTTCCGCCATTGATTCCTTTTGCAAGAAAAACGGATGGAGGGCAAGAGGTATTTATACAAGGAATTATACAGATTTTTCGAGCGATTGGTATGAGCTGATTCCCTCAACGCTGAAAGAAAATACTATGTGCGAATGTTTGGAGGTTGAAAGCGAGGACGGAGGCGAATGTGATGTGCTAACTGTCCGCGCGTACCACGAGCTCCGACCGTCGCCGAAATGGTGGTACCGTTGGGTTTTGGTGCCGGAACGATTCAGGGATTCCTGTATCCGCAACGGTATTACCGACGTTGATTTTTGTTGGGCGAGGGATAAGGGGAAGTATAAAGCGGAGCAGTATTTCCATATTTTCGGAAATCTCCGGATTCCGCAGGTTGCGGTTGACGGCCGCATCGGGATTGAAGACAAGGAAAGAATTGATGCGCTTGGCGGATATCTGCCGAGAATAGCCGAGGTCTTCGGCACTCTTCAGATAGTCAATCTGCAGGATTGCTATCTCGAATCGCAAATGCCCGAATGTGATATTGCTTATGCGTATTTTCCGCGCCGAACTACGCCAACGTTTCTTATCCATAAAAGACTTGCTGAAAAGCTGCTGAAAGAAAAAGCAGTTTCGCCAAGCGATCTGTGCCCCGTAGTGACTGTGAGCGACGTTCCGAGCGGGTATATACTCGATAAAACTTTTTTCGTAGAACGGCCGAAACGCGAATATTGCGAGCGCAGTATTATTGAATACGAAAAGCTGAAAGAATCCGACCGACCTGCTCGTTTGGTATCCGAAAAGGATGCACTGAAATTACTCAGAGCCGCGAAGAAGGAGCGAAAGAGCGATTTTGGAAAAGCTTTGCCGAAAAATGCAGTTGCGGATATCGGTGATGCATATGCTCCAATCTTGCCGTATTATTTGGTTTCAAACGGTGGATATCTTTCGGATGAGTATGAATTTCTCTCCTATGATAAAGCAACAGCAGAGAATGCGTTGTTTTTTGAGGAGCTTTGCTCCGAAGAATTGATTGAAGAAAAACCGAATGGGGCAGTTTTTGCAAAATGTCCCGACGGAGATAGGATCTTGCTTTGTGCCGACGGGGCAGTAATACGTTTTAGCCACGAAGCACCCACGGTGACAGAGGAATGGAACAGTCTTGCGCAGTTTGTCGCAGATGCAATAAACGAATAAGATGAGGGCAAAAAGATGACTTCAAAAGAAATAATCAAAAGATTGATCGCGCACGATGATGCGCCGCGCTTTGGCTATGCTTTTTTGGATCAGACCGATTTTATCGGTGTCAGAAATCTTCGACAGATAAATATGCCGCTTGATCCTTATGATCAATGGGGCGAACATCCCGAGCTGAAGGCTTTGACCGGCTTCAGCGGTGAGGTGCGCCGCGACTTTTACGGCAATATTTACGGCAGATTCAATGGAAAGACCAAGGGCGAGTGCATTATGGGTGCTATTCAGGATTGGGACGATTATCGTTATCCCACAATCGAATTTGATCCCTCCTACCGCGACGAGCTTTTGGCGAAGGATCTCGCGCGTCACGAAAAATTCGTGCTGACCACGGGCAGAGCGATCTTTTCGCGTCACCGCGATGCGCGGCTTATGTCGAACGCGCTTATGGATACGATCGAGTATCCCGACGAGGTTTCAAGCTTCATTGACTCACTCGTCGATCAGGAGATCGCAATTATCAAGAATATATCAGGATGCGGCATTGACGGTTGGATAATTTACGATGATCTCGGAATGCAGACGACCACGTTTATGTCGCCTTCCACCTTCCGCGAGATCTACAAGCCCGCGTATAAGAAGCTTGCCGATGCCGTGCATGAGGCGGGAATGGCGATGTTCCTTCATTCCTGCGGCTATAATTACGGTCTTATGGAGGATCTTATCGACGCGGGAATCGACGTTTTTCAGTTCGATCAGCCCGATGCGTATCCGAGCGAGGTGCTTGCGAGTGAATTTGCGGACCGTGCAGTCTTCTATTCTCCCGTTGATATTCAGAAGGTTCTTCCTACGGGTGACCGCGAGCTCATCGAAAGGCGCGCACTTGAAATGTGCGAGCTTTTCCGCAAGGCGGGCGGCGGTTGGATCGCAAAGGATTATCCCTCTTACTCCGATATCGGCATAGATCACGCCTGGGCACATTGGGCACAGGACGTTATAGTTGCAAACAGCAAGATCAAATAAAAGTCGAAGAACTATGAAAAAGCTTATGACATCCTTTTTAGCGGTAACTTGCGCATTTCTCGGATGCTCGCTTTCGGCGTGTACGGATGATAAAGAGACTGCGGAGACCTTGCCCGAAACTTCCGCGGAGAGCACCGAAGCGATCGACTACGGCACTCTTGCGATCGATGACGTTTTTGCTTGGGTAGGGTATCCTGAAAACATAGTGATCCCCGTCTTTTCGAAGCCCGAGCTTGCCGAGAAATTGATTTATGAGTACGATCATAGCGGCATCAGTATCGATCCCGAGACCAATTGCGTTACCGCGCTCAAGGCGGGCAGATACGAGGTGACGGCAAAATCCGAGCATTTCAGCGCGGAGTTTATCGTAAGAGCCGAGGAGGTCGACCTCAACAGCGCGAAGTTCAGCGCGGTTAACTATACGGCTGCAGCAGAGAACAGAGCGGCGCAATGGGCGTCGGGCGGATGTGACGGCAAGACCACGCTCTTTATCGGCGATTCATTCTTTGATACTTCATTTTGGGCGGGATTTTATACCGAATCTTATACGGGTAAAGACGCTCTTTGCCTCGGTATAAGCGCGACTACCACATACGATTGGGAGCAGTGGCTCGGCGGTTGGCTTGGGGCGACAAAGCCAAAGAGCATCGTTATGCATATTGGAACGAACAACGTCTACGACGACGGCGACAGTATCTTCGCTGCACTTTCGGCATATCAGCGGATGTTTCTTCTGATGCACGAGCAGTTCCCCGATACGCATATTTATTGGTTTGGCGTAACGCAAAGAGCGCACGATAACGAAAAGATCGAGCGAGTTTCAGAGATCAATGCTAAAATGCAGAAGTGGTGCGATGCGCTTGATTTTATTACATACATCGATACTCCTTCGCTGATCGACAAGAATATGCTCAAGGACGGAGTTCACCCCAAACCCGAGAATTACAGTATTTTTGTCGATGCGCTTGACAAGACAGATATAGCTATTGAAGAAGCAAAGTGAGGATATGAAAATGGAAAAATATGCTTGGAAGGCTCGGATAGTTTCGGGCACGATCGAGGAATACGTCCGTCGCCACGATGCGCTTTGGGACGAAATGAAGCAGGTTCTTTCCGAGGCGGGTATCGTAAATTATACCATTTGGAACGTGGGTGACGAGCTTTTCGGTTATTATGAATGCGAAAAGGGAATAGAGCACGCCGCGCGCGTGCAAAGAGAAAGTCCGATCGTTGAGAAATGGAACGAGTATATGAAAGACATTCTCATAATGGAGCTCGACCCCATCACGGGCGCACAGCCTCAGCTGAAAAAGGTATTTTCTTTCAAATAATAAAAAAGCTATTGACTTTTATTAAATTTAATTATATAATATATTTATCTAATATTTTGAAAGGATATTGCTATGAAAAAGAACGCAATTATCAGACTTACAGCAATTGCACTTCTGCTTGCAATGATGACGGCTTCTATCGTTGCTTGCACACCCGCAGAGGGCGGCGCAGAAACTACTGTCGAAAATCTTCCCCCCGTCGATACCACGGCTCCCGAAGCAACTACCGAGGCTGAAGCTACCACCGAGGCTGAAGCTACAACTGCACCCGAGGCTACGACCAAGGAAGAAGTTACCACAGCGGCACCTTCTACCGAGCCTAAGGATTACGTTGTTGCTGTTGAGTGGAATCTCGGCTACGTCGGCTCAGATACAAACTCGAGCTGGAAGGAAAAGATCAACCCCTCGGGCGGATACTATTCCTACAGCGAAGTTATCAATCTCGGCCCTGCGGGAAGTACCATTACCTTTGCCGATGATAACACCAATGCCAATGGCGACACCAATTTCGCATCCGCAGCTGCTTACGTTTTCTCTTCCTGGAAGAAGGAAAACGGCGTTTGGGTAATTGACCTTAACGGCTACAAGGCTAACGGTACTATGGCAGAGTACACCGACGCAAACGGTGCGAGAACCTATACTTACACCTCCGAAAAGGACAATGAGTGCATCCGCCTCTGCTTCCGCTCGGGTCAGTCGACATCCTTTACTCCCGCGGCATATCCTGTTGTAACCGTAAAGTCGACCAAGGCTCCCGTTGTTGAAAAGGACAATCCCAACGCAGGTGCGGATACTACCGCTCCCGAAGCTCCCACAGGAACCGAGCTTTCCGTTAACTGGAATGCCGGCTACGTAGGCTCTTCGACCAACGGCTACGGATTTGCAAATGACATCAACCCGAACGAGAATAATTACGCATACACCGACGTTATCGAGATCGCAAAGAAGGGCACCAAGGTGACCTTTACCGATAAGGCATCCGGCTCTACCTCCGGCAACGCTTACGTTGTTTCCTTTTGGAAGAAGGATGGCTCGAATTGGGTCATCGACACTACCAAGAACAATATACCCGGCGGCGGTCAGTACGTAATCTCCTCCGGCTCTCGCGGTGTGGAATACACCTATATTTCGAGCGAGGATAACGAGTGCATCCGTTTCTGCTTCCGCTCTAACGGCGTTAACAACAGACCTAAGATCTACTCCTCCGAAACCAACGAGCCCGGTACTCTTCAGGATATCATCGATGCGGCAGCAGCGGCTGAAAAGTGGTTCGACGACGACAAGGCTCGCGCGTTCTACGATATCCTCAAGGGCAAGACCTTCACCGTTATCGGTGACAGCTACCTTGCAGGTAACGGTCTTGACAAGAATCTCGTATGGCCCGCACTTCTCGCAAAGAAGTACGATATGACCTTCAACAACTACGGTATGAACGGCTCGACTATGTCGAATTACGTTACAACCAACAACCCCATGGTCGTCAGATACGCCAATATGGTTGACAATAACCCCGATATCGTTATCATCGAGGGCGGACGTAACGATTACAACAAGAACGTTCCGATCGGTGAAAACGGAAGCACCGATACAAAGACCATGAAGGGTGCGGCTAGATTCCTTATCACCAAGGTTCAGGAAAAGTATCCGAACGCGCTCATCATCTGCCTCACCGTTTGGGAAGTAGGCGGAAGCGCTAACAGCGCGGGCAACCTCTGCTCCGATTACGGCCGCGCACTCCTTGAGGTCTGCGCCGATATGGGCGTTCCTTGCATCAACGCAATGGATCAGGCGGCTACCGGCGTTTATATGACCGATGCAAACTTCAGAAGCAAGTATTGTATGAAGGCAAACGATATCAGCCATCTCAACGAGGCAGGTATGAAGCTCGTATTCCCCGCGTTTGAAAAGGCTATTGCTGATTTCTACGCTGCTAAAAAGGCTAATTAATGCTAAATAAAGAAAAGCCGCGCGCCAGCGCGGTTTTTCTTTATGAAATTTCGAAAAAGGCTTGACAACTCTCAATGTCTGTGGTAAAATACAAAAAACGGTGGGAGTAATAATGAAAAATACTAAATTATTTATATCTGCATTGTGTTTATTGCTTTTTGCTATTTTGATTTCGTGCGGTGGAGCAGAAACACCTGAAGTGACAACTTCGGAACATCAAGAAACTGAAGCTGTTCCCGAAAAAGAGAAAACGGTTATTATTGCCGAGAGGGGTAAGGGCACCGAGTTTCAACTCGTCTACGGACTAAAGGACGATGAATCACCAAAGGCTGCTTTCCGTTTGGCGAGTTTAATCAAAGGCTTTACCGATATTGATTTGGAGCGAATTGCCGATGCACAGGCGGCGAAAGAGAAGAACTGCGAAATACTGATCGGCGCGTATAATCGCCCGGAATGTGCCGAATTGACTGACACGCTGAAGGATGACGAATATGCCATAAAGGTCGTATCCGACGGCGAGAAGACCAAAATAATTTTTGCTTATAAAGGAGAACTTGCACTGATGTGTGCTATGGATAGATTTAATCAAGAATGCTTAAATGAAGAAAGCGGAACCTTGGCAGTGTCTGCCGATCTTGACGTGAGCGGTAGCTTTTCCGCGCAGGATGCGATGATAGTTTCTACTCTTCCGCAGCTCCGCGACCCTTGCATTTTGGTCGAGGACGGTGTTTATTACGCTTACGGCACTCGTTGGATCGCTTTCAAAAACACTTCGGGCGATCTTCGCGGAGAGTGGGAAGAGCTTGGGGTGGTCGCGCAGATTCCTCAAAATGCTGAAACTAACTATTGGGCTCCCGAGGTGCATAAATACAACGGTGCGTACTATATGTTTACAACGTACCGCTCGTCGGTTACGGGCCATCGAGGATGTACTATTATGAAATCGGACAGCCCCGAAGGACCTTTCGTTGAGATCACGGACGGTCACATTACGCCGAGCGATTGGGATTCGATAGACGGTACATTCTACGTTGATCCCGACGGTCAGCCGTGGATGGTATTCGTTCACGAATGGACGAGCACCGACGACGGAATCGGCAGAATGGCGGCGGCGAAGCTTTCGGACGATCTGACTCATTTTATTTCCGAACCCGTCGAGCTTTTCCGTGCTGACGATCCATATTGGTCGAAGGCGCAGGTTACCGACGGCTGTTGGATGTACCGCACCGAGGACGGACAGCTTTTGATGCTTTGGTCAAACAGCGACAGCGCGGGATACTGTGTAGGCATCGCACGCTCCGCCGACGGACGAGTTGACGGTACTTGGACTCAGGATAAGGACTTGCTCTACTCGAAGAGTATGGCAGGTATGAAATATGACGGCGGGCACGGAATGCTCTTTTACGACACCGACGGGCAGATGTATCTTTCCATACACTCGCCGAACAATAGCAAAGCGGGGCGCGTTGAAACGCCAGTATTTATCCCGGTGCGCGAGGAGAACGGAACGATCGTTTGGGATATTTGGAAGAAAAAATAATATGAAAAAGCCACGCTTAAGCGTGGCTTTTCTGTTTATTAAATTAAACAATAGCACAGAGTATTTGGAGCGCGATTCGGAGTGAGTCCTCGTCGGGTGCGAGGCAAGGGGTGTGGAGCACTTGATCATCGCCTTGGTTTGCGCCACGGCAGCCGATGTTGAAATAACAGCACCGTGCGTGAGAGCAGAAAAATGCGAAATCATCCGCGCCAAGGCTCGGGGCGTCCATCTTGTGAATATTTTCCTTGCCGATTAGCTTGCCGATCTTTTGGATAGTGCTCTCGGTCAGTGAAGAATCGTTGTAAAGCACGGGATATTCTGTGGTGTAATCGATCTCTACCGTCGCTCCGAATCCTTGTGCGGTATTTTCGCAGGTCTCGAGAACGATCCTTTTGAGTTCTGCCATAACGTCCATATCGAGTGCGCGCAGAGTGCCGGTCATTTTAACCTCGCCCGCGACTACGTTGCCCGCCGTGCCGCCGTTTATCGTTCCTACCGTCACGATAGTCGGCGTAGTGGGAGCGAATCTGCGAGCGGGGACCGCTTGCAATGCGCTGACAACACCCGCGGCGGCAACGATCGCGTCGATGCCTTGCTCGGGGTGTGCGCCGTGACAGGATCGTCCTCGGACGGTCAGCTCAAAATCGGTGACAGCCGCATTCATTGCACCCGGGAGATATGCAACCGTTCCGACCTTATCTGTCGGCGCGATGTGGAATCCGAAAACTTCGCGTACTTCGGGGTTCTGCATACATCCGTGACGGATCATATCGTCCGCTCCGCCCACGGTTTCCTCCGCGGGTTGGAAGAAGACTTTGATCGCGTGATCAAGCTCGTTTTCGTGCGGTTTGAGCAAAAGAAGAAGTCCGAGCGCCGCGGCAAAGTGGATATCGTGTCCGCAAGCGTGCATAACTCCGATGTTTCGGGAGGCGTATTCAAGTCCCGTATCCTCGGTGATCGGAAGAGCATCAAGCTCGGCGCGTACACCGACGGCATAGTTGCCGTGACCTACGGAAGCTACGACCCCACAATTGTCGGGAAGTACGGTATATGAAATACCGTTTTTATCAAGAACGTCACAAAGGTACGCGGTGGTTTCTCTTTCCTCGCCCGAAAGCTCGGGATACATATGCACGTGTCTGCGTATCTCGATAACCCCGGGCAGTACGCGCTCTATTTCGGAAGAAATATTCATCAGTCTACCTGCTTACCGTCCATAAAGACAGCTCGTGTTTTGGTCAGATAGTGGAAGGGATGGCCGTTGTAAACTACGATATCGGCATCTTTGCCGACCTTGATCGAGCCGACGCGGTCTTCGATTCCGCAGACCTTTGCGCCGTTGAGGGTGATCGCGCGGAACGCCGCCTGCTCGTCAAGTCCTTCGCGGACTGCAAGACCTGCGAAGTAGGGAAGCATCCAGAGCGCGCAAACGTCGTGGTCGGTCGTGAGGGTGAACTCAACGCCCGCGCGAGCGAGCTCTGCGCACATTGCGAGATTGCCGCCAACTGTCTCGGGTTTGCCCGCAGGACCGATGCAGGGACCGACGATGGGCATAATGCCCGCGCGCGCGATCTCTTCGATAATATCCGATCCGCCCGTGGTGTGGACGGTTACGCAACGGAGATTGAATTCCTCGGCAAGACGAATGGCGGTGAGAATATCATCGCTTCTGTGCGCGTGAACGTGCATGGGGATCTCGCACTTGAGCATGGGGATCAAAGCCTCGTATTTTGCATCAAACACATCGTCGCCCTTTTCCTTTTTAGCCATATATCTCTGTGCTTCAACCATTGTTCTGCGGAAGATAGCGGCGATCGCCATACGGGTCATGGGAGTAGAACCGCCCGATTCGCCGTAATTTCGCTTGGGATTTTCGCCCATCGCGCACTTCATTGCGGCGGGAGTCTTGATGACCATATCCGCGATATTTCTGCCGTAAAGCTTGACTGCGGCGGTCTGACCGCCGATGACGTTCGTTGATCCGGGGCAGGCGTTTACAGTGGTGATGCCCGCGCGTCTTGCCTTCGGGATAGCGATATCAAAGGGATAAAAGCCGTCCATTACGCGCATATCGGGAGTGACGGGATTGGTGGTCTCGTTGCAGTCCTCACCCTCCCAACGCTTTCCCTCTTCGGAAATACCGATGTGGGAGTGCGCGTCGATCATACCGGGGAAGATGAATCCGCCCTCGGCATCAAATATCTCGCCCGTGAAGGCGGGAGCATCGGCAAGTGCACCGAAAGCGATGATCTTGCCGTTTTCAATATCAACGTAACCGTTTTGGTAGCTGCCGCATTCTACAGTATGAAGCAGACCGTTTTGTATACGAATCATAATACTTTCTCCTTTATTGAGGAATTATGAAAGATGCGACCAAGAGCAGCACGCCCGCCGCTATGCGTGAGATTATCAGCGCGTAAGAACGACGCTTTTCGCTGAAGATCTCGATGTCTGCGGTGACCTCGGGGGTGAGATCGTCCTCGAAATCCTCGCTTTTTTGCATAAATGCGGGCTTGTGCCGCTGTGTATCCTTCTCCTTGCGCCAAGCGTAAGGAGTTTTTATCTTTTTTTGTTTGCGATTGTGGAAAAATGGGAGCGAATCGGTCATTTTCAGATATTCAAACCAACCGCACGCGATGAGTATAGCACCCGCCGCGCAAAGTGCCCAGATAAAGTGCATTCTGTCGCGGTATATACCCCCGACGATAGCGGAGATGACGAGCCCTGTGCCGAAGCATGAAAAGGTTCGGCGGAAGAGAACCAGACGGTAGGTTTTTGCCTCCCGGGGCGAAAGCTTGTTATCAGGAGATTTCATTCCTGTAACCTTCCAGCTCTTTTTCGTTTGCGTAAATGAAGTGACCGGGGGTGATCTCCGTCCAAGTGGGCTTATCCTCCGAGTAATCGTGCATAGCGGGATCGTATTTCACGAGCACCTTGTCGCGCTCGGTGTCGGGATCGGGATGGGGGACTGCGGAAAGCAGAGCCTTTGTGTAGGGATGAAGCGGATGCGCGAAGAGCTCCTCTGCGGGAGCGAGCTCAACGAGGTGTCCCTTGTGGATTACGGCAATTCGGTCGGAAATGAATCTGACAGCGGAGAGATCGTGGGCGATGAAGAGGTAGGTAAGCTTACGCTCACGCTTCATCTTATTGAGCAGATTGATGACCTGCGCTCGTATCGATACGTCAAGCGCGGAGATGGGCTCGTCTGCGACGAGGAAGTCGGGATTCATAATCAGGCTTCGCGCGATACCGATTCTCTGACGCTGACCGCCCGAGAATTCGTGCGGGAATCGGGATGTGAATTCACCCGTCAAGCCAACCTCGGAGAGGATGCTTTCAACCTTTGCAATTCTGTCTTCCTCGGATTCGTAGAGGTGATAGTTGTAAAGTCCCTCGGATACGATGTAATCGACCTTGGCGCGCTCGTTGAGCGATGCCATCGGGTCTTGGAAGATCATCTGCATCTGCATATGAAGCTTCTTTTTATCTGCGCGGGAGAGCTTTCCTGTGATTTTTGTTCCGTTAAACTTGACCTCGCCGTCGACGTTGTTTGTATAGATTCGCATAATTGCGCGTCCGATAGTGGTTTTACCCGAGCCGGATTCGCCGACGAGGGAGAGTGTTTCGCCCTTGAAAATATCGAAGCTTACGCCGTCAACTGCGCGGAAGATACTGCCTGCGACCTTGAATTTTACCGAAAGATCGCGGACCGTGATAAGTTTTTCGGCGTTCGTGTAATCAAATGGGGATTCGGGGATCTGATTTTCGTGAAGCTCGGCATCACGCTTGATAAGCGCGGCGCGGTAATCCGCCGCCTGCGGGGAAAGGAGCCAAGTTCTTGCCCAATGTGTGTCGCTGACGGGGAAAACGGGCGGCTCTTCCTCAAAGTCGATCTTCATTGCATCGACGTTACGGGGAGCGAAAGCATCGCCGACTATCTTCTTGAAGAGGCTCGGAGGTGTACCGTGGATTGAATAGAGATCATTGCCCTTTGTTCCGAGCTGGGGCAGGGAACGGAGGAGTGCTTTGGTATAGGGGTGTTCGGGAGATTTGAAGATGTCGTGCACGTTGCCGTACTCTACGATCTTGCCCGCGTACATAACTGCTACCCAATCGGCTACGTTTGCAACTACGCCGAGGTCGTGAGTGATGAATACGACACTCATCTTCAGCTCCTTCTGGAGCGATTTTATAAGGTCGAGCACCTGCGCCTGAACGGTAACGTCAAGTGCGGTGGTAGGTTCGTCGCAGATGAGGATTTCAGGTCTGCAAGCGATTGCTGTTGCGATGACTACTCGCTGACGCATGCCGCCTGAGAACTGACCGGGATACTGCTTGTATCTCTTTTCGGGCTCGGGTATGCCGACCTTCGCGAGAAGCTCGATTGTTTCAGCCTTTGCCTCATCGTGAGTTTTGCCGAAATGCCACATAATGACCTCGGCGATCTGTTCGCCTATCGTGCGGACGGGGTTAAGAGAGGTCATAGGGTCCTGGAAGACCATTGCGATCTTTTTGCCGCGCACCTTGAGCCATTGCTCCTCGGTGGTATATTTGACCATATCCTCGCCGTGGAACCAGAGCTCACCGTCTGTGATGCGACCGTTTTTGTCGAGCATACCGAGGAAGGTCTTGGTGAATACCGATTTACCCGAGCCCGACTCACCGACGATGGCGAGGGTTTCGCCCTCGTAAACGTCGAGGGAAGCTCCTCGGATGGCTGTCAGCTCTGCGCCGCGGAGGTTGAAATTGACTTTGACACCTCTCGCGGAGAGTAATCTCTCGCCGTTGTGATAGGGTGCGCTTTGGTCGATGATCTTTCTTTCACGCTCGATAGCCTCAATCTCTTCAGGAGTGAGGGGAGCGGATTCTTCAAGGAGTGCTGCTTTTTTCTTCTTTTTTATCATATCAGTACTCCTTTATACGTGGTTTCTGGGGTCGGATGCGTCTGCAAATTTGTTGCCGAGGTAGTAGAATGCAACAGTAATGATGCAAAGAACTGCGGCGGGCAGAAGCATCTGATAGGGGTGAAGGGTGAAGGAGGCACGTCCGTGGTTGACCATATTACCGAGGGTGATCGCGTCAACGGGCATACCTACGCCGACGAAGCCGAGGAATACCTCTGAGCCGATCGAGTAGGGGATGCAGAGTGCGGCTTCCATAATGATAAGGCTGATGATGTGGGGGATGATGTTCTTCGTCGCGATTCGGCGCATAGGTGTGCCGAGACACTGCGATGCGATGTTGTATTCGGCATCGCGGATGGAAAGAATTCTGTTTCGGAAGAATCGCGCTTCAACTATCCAGCCACGCGATGCCATTGATATGAACAGCGTGATAAAGCTCGTGTTCATAATATAAGCAAGCAGAACGAGATAAACTGTCGAGGGGACGTTGGTCATAATGTTGTAGACCTCGATCATAATGGGGTCGAGCTTTTTATTGTAGCCCCAAAGCGCACCCATTATCATACCGATTCCAACGTCGGAGAGTGCGATGCAGAATGCGAGGATGAAGGAATTGCGGCATCCGTACCACGCGCGGGCAAAGATATCTCTGCCGAGCGCGTCTGTGCCGAAGGGGTGCTTGAAGCTCGGACGGTGGTTCCAGTCCATGGGGTTGATCGATACCTTGGTGGGATCAACGGGCGAGATCAGGGGGTATAAAAAGCTCATAAGCAGTATGATCGATACAAGTACGCAAAGTGCGATGACTGCTTTTGATTTAAAGAAGGTGCGAAGGGTACTTCTCCAATATGAATAATTGGAGGCACCCGTCTTTTCGCTTTCCGTTGCGCTGAATTCAGCCGCCTCAAAGAGCGACGGATCGCGCACGAGGGAATTATGTAATGAATTTAATTTCTTTTCGGAATGGTTCATAATGACTCCGGTAAATTGAAATAATTATTAATCTGCAAGTTTAATTCTGGGGTCTACGAAGGTAAGCAGAATGTCACCGAGGAATACGCCGAGGATGGACATTACCGCGTACATAAGCACGAGTATCTGCACAAGATTGTTATCCTGCTGTTTAATGGCGGTGGTGAGAAGACCGCCCGTGCCGGGGATCGCGTAAAGTGTCTCGATGACGAGCGAGCCCGAGATGATGTTGAGGAGGTCTGCGGGGAGGTATGCGGAGAGCGGGATGATCGCGTTGCGGAAGATGTGCTTTTTAAGCACAGCGCTCTTGGAAAGTCCCTTGACTGTTGCGAATTTAACGTAATCCTGATTTTCCTCGTCAACCATAAATCTGCGCAGCCACAGCGCGTACCACGCGATGCTCGAGAGCGCAAGGCTGATGATGGGTAGCAGCCAGGAAAGAGGCTTGTCATCGTAATAAACCATTGGCAGATTGAACCATTTGGATATCTGCACCTGAATGAAGAAGAGATAAAGCAAGCTGGGCACGGCGCGGATGATCATTATATATCCGTTGCCGAGGGTGTCTCCCGCGCGGTCGCGGAAGCGTACCATCATAAGACCCATTGCAAGTCCCGCAACGATACCGAGGAGCATCGACCAGAAGCCGAGGAATGCGGTTACGGGGATCTTTTCCGCAAGGAGTGTGGTGATGGGAACCTTTGGATATACGGTTATGCTTCGTCCGAGGTCACCCTTGAAAAGATTTTTAACGAAGCGTCCGAGCTGAACTATCGGATGGTCAAGAAGTCCGAGATTTCGCAGATACGCCATTCGCGTCTGCTCATCTGTTTCCTTGATCATTTCATCGGGAAAATATCCGTTGAGCGGCATAAAGCGCAGAAGCATAAATACCACAACGAATACGATGGCTATCGTTATCAGCGAACGGAGCAGTCTTTTGAGAATATATTTTGTCATAAGGCCCGATCCTTTCGATCAGTAAGTTGGTGATTGAAAACGCCGCTCCGCCCGCATTGGTTGGGGGACGGAGCGGCGTTATTTAATTCAGTTTGATCTGATTAGTTCTTTGCGTTCTTGTTTGCTTCCCAAGCAGCCTCAAGGATCTTGTACTCGTCAAGAGTGAGGGCTTCGGTTGCAACCTTCAGACCCTTGAAGCGTACGTTACCGTAGAGGCATCTGGGGGAGGTGAAGGGGATCTCGTAGCTCATATGGTAGCCGCGGAGAGAGGAGATAACGGGAATCATGTATGCGCCCTTGAGAAGGAATGCCTCTGCCTCTGCGAAGTACTGAAGTCTTTCATCGAAGGTGGTAGCTGCGAGAGCCTTTTCGATAAGAGCATCGTACTCGGGAACGGTGTAGGAGCCTACGTTCTCAACACCCTCGGTGGTGATTCTGCCGAGGATACCGGAGGGATCTGCGTAACCGGTGGAGAGGGAATCCCAGTAAATATCGTAGTTGAAGGGGCCGTCTACGCTACCGCCAACGGTGCCGTAGAAGTCTCCGCTGGTGTCGAATGCGAGCTCAACGTCGATGTAATCCTGACCGATTGCCTGCTCGACCATAGCCTCGAAGAGCTGAGCCATAATGATCTCGCTCTCATCGTCGGTTCCGACGTAGATGAGGGTTACGGGAAGCTTGCCGTCAACCTTGGTCTTGATAACGGGGAGGTAATCAACGTCGCCTGCGGTAACGCCCTTGATGGTGCCGTCTGCGTTGCAGAGCTCTGCGATAGCAGCTTCCATATACTTGCGTGCTGCCTCGGGATCTGCGCTGTAGTCAGCGTTGGTTACGTCTGCGAGAGGAGCGAGCTGGGTGTAGTCAACGCCCTGAGAGTTGAAGATAGCGCCTTCTGCGTTGATGGTGTTACGAATGAGTCTGGAAGGATCAACGGGCTCACGGAGTGCGCCGAAGGAAGCACGGTTTACAGCGTGCTGAAGTGCGAGACGGAAATTCTGGTTCTGAACGAAGGTATTGAACTCGGGGTTAGCGCCCTTGAAGTCGAGCCAGAGGTAGTTGGTGGAGAAGCTGAACTCGTTGGGGATGAGGTTATCGCCCCACTCGCCGCTCTGGAGAGACTGGTAAGCTTCGGACTCAACGGAGGTGTAGTCGAGCTCGCCGCGCTGGAACATCTCAAGAGAGGTGGTTCCGTCGGGGATCATCTGATATTCAACGGTCTTGAGGCTTACGTTTGCAGCATCCCAATACTTTTCGTTAGCGGTGAGCTTGATGAGCTTGTCACGCTTGAATTCGGAAACGTAGTAAGCGCCGCAGTAGAGCATCTTGGTGTTATCAACGCCGAAGTCCTCGCCGAGTGCCATTGCGTAATCGTACTCAATGGGGAGGAGGAGCATAGAGCTTTCGATGAGGGAGAGAAAGTAGGGTGCGCCGGATTCGAGGGTGTACTCAACGGTGTAATCGTCGAGAGCCTTAACGCCTACGATCTCGGAGAAGCGCGCCTCAAGATCCTCACGCTTGGTGGTGGTGTCGATACCGCAGTCGATATCGTCGAGACCCCAGTAGTAGTCGTAGAGACCCTTGATGAGGTTACGGACAACTCTGAGGGAGTATGCGCCGTTGAGGGGATCGCCGATGTACTTGATACCGTCAACAAAGTCCTGAGCGGTGAGAGCGTACTCGGTCTCAGCACCGGTGTGGTCGATCCACTTGAGACCCTGACGGATCTTGAAGGTCCAAACGGTATAGTCTGCGTTGTGCTCCCAGCTTTCAGCCATAGAGCCTACGTAATTGCCATAGATGTCGGGCTCAACAAGACCGTCGATACAGTTGGAAACGATCTCGCGAACGGTTGCGTAAGAGGTGGAGAAATAGTTGAGGGAAGAATAAGAAGTGGAGAAATACGTTTTGTAGGTATCTCTGTATTCCTTGCTTGCAAGAATCTTCTCTGCATCCTTGATTGCCTGTTCGGGATTGATCTCGCCGCCGTTATCCTTACAGCCGGCAAAACCAACGAGGAGCATACAAAGCACAAGCATCATAGCAAGTGCGCGCTTGAAGGTGTTTTTCATGATGAAAACCTCACTTTAAAATTTGTTTTAATAATTGTATCACATTTTTAATAAAATTACAATACTTATGGAGCGATTTGTTTCGATTTTTTTGCAAAAAATGCAACTTTTTTTGAGAAACATTCAAAAATGAAAGAAAAACAACGAATTGCGCCTTTAAAATGACATTTTTTGCAGAAAAAGAAGACATTTCCGTCTTTGATGGCAAGAGAGACTGCCAAGCATTGACAGTCTCTCCGTGAATAATTATTCGTTTTTGTAAACTTCGTCTGCAAAATATGCATTTGTATTTGCGTGGAGTCCGTTTTCGTCCTCGACTGTGATGCGGATGTAGTTATCGTCGGGATCGAAGGGGAATGCCGCAGACGTGATCAGCTCGCCTCTTGCCTCGACCTTGCGTCCTCTGCGAACGCCGTAGTTGGCGGTGATACGTCTTGCTCCGCTGCATTCGATGTGGACCTTGCCGTCCTCAAACCAAAGAGCCTTGATCTCGGGTCCCTGCGATGAGTAGAAATTGCCCGCCTCGAGTGCCTTGGTGATGGTTCTGTATTCAAGCTTATCGGCTTTGATCATTGTCCATCCCTTGAAGGAGTCGTTACCCGGATGACCAAAGGGCTGACCGTCGTGGTTATCGTCGGTTGCTATGCAGTAGAGTCGCTTGCCGGTCATAAGCATCGTATCGTATGCCGCAGGGTTGTAATCATCGTAGCCGTGGAACCAGCAGCTTCCGTTGACGATCTCCATAGCGTTCATATTCTCATAGAAGGCGAAATCAAGTGCTGTTTCAAGCGACCACGCGGGATGGTTATATGTTACGAAGAATCCCGCGTCGCGTCCGCGCTTCATCATATCGCTGATGCCCTCGGGGGAATAAACGCGCTCGTAATCGGGCTCGTTTTCGTCAAATTTGACCTGCGAGCTGTAAATATTCTTCGCGTTGCCCCAGGTGTACTTATTTCTGTGCCAGCAGACCTGTGTGATATTATCGGGCTCAAGCGCGATGAAGCACATATGACAGCATTTGCAGTGTTTATCCCACTTGCCGGGTGCGTTCACTTCCATTTCATAAGAGTTGAGGGGAAGGAAGTTCTCGTCCGCAAGCTCGGGGTGGGGAATGAGGACGTCGTGATCGGTGTAAGCGATGACGGAATAACCCATCGCCATATAGTTCTTTTTAACTTCCTCGGGAGTCCAGTTGCCGTCGGAAACGGTAGTGTGGCAATGAAGATTGGCTTTATAAAAGTCGCCGTTTTCGGGGAGCAGATATTTTTTCATGAGAGGTCACCTCGCAGTATTTTTTATGATTTTATCACATTTTGCCCCCCGTGTCAATAATTTGAAAGAAAAAAGACGTAGGGATTGAAAAAGAAAAATATTTATGATATAATGGTTTAGGAAAGGTGGTGTAATTATGGATAAGATTATGATTGAAAAGGCGCGGTCGCATTTTATGCGCGCGTCAGAGGAATTCGGCTTTACCTTTATAAGTCCGTATCTTCTGGACGAGGAAAACGGAATAACCGCTTTTGGATATATCTCGGGGTACGGTTCGTATTACGGGGTTGTCCTTAACCTGATTGAACCGCCAAATTATGAAATCAATAAAGAAATTGCCGCGATATGTGATAAAAAACATATGTGGTACACCTTTTTGAATGTTGAACTTCTTGTGGGTGAATATAATTCCTACTATTTCCAAGATTTGCTTGAGGATTGGAGAACTTTTTCACACTGCGACACGAATGATAGATATGTTTCTCTTCACGATTGCAAATCGAAGCGAGCATATTTTGAATACGGTGTACTCGGATTTGAATTTATCGACGGATTCTGGATAACTCCCGAGCATCCCGAAAGCCATCTTGATACGCTTGTCAAAACCGATTTTTCAAGGGTTGAATATGAACTTCTTGATGGAGACGAGTATGACGTTAACGTGTTTGTGTTTGAGAAGAACATATTAGGACAGACCGTAAAAAAAGAGTGGTCGGTTCAAAAGCTCGTTGACAGCATCAATAATGAAGAGGTCGTTGTAGAGTTTCTATATCAGTACGTAGACGGTATGTCGAGAATCGTGGAGTGCTGGCTTTGGTCGGATCGGAAGCCATACAGCAGGGAATGTGTACTTAAGATATCTGCGCGAGAGGTGCAGTATCATTGGAATAGGATTCTTGAGGACAGAGTTTGGTAAAGGTGAAAAAATGGTCGATAAAAGTATACCTTATTATCCCTTGACGATGGTCAAGGAAGATACCGAGAACTATCCGCGTTACGATTTGCCTGCGGGATATAAATTCGTTTTTTATCAAAAAGGTGACGAGGAGCATTGGGCGGAGATCGAAGCCGATGTTGCTCAGTTTTCGAGCGTCGAAAAGGGACTCGAGTGCTTCAACCGCGAATTTCTTACGGGGCAGGATCTCGTCCCCGAGGAGAGGATGCTGTTTGTCGTTTCACCCGAGGGGGAATACGTCGGCACAGCGTCGCTTTGGAACGGTCTTTTTTACGGCGAAAAGAAGCAACGCATACATTGGGTCGCTGTCAAGGACAGCCACTCGGGCAAGGGAATAGCCAAAGCTATGCTTTGCAGATTGATGGATCTCTATTGTTCACTCGGATATTCGGGATTTATCTACCTTTTGACGGGTACGCGCAATTGGCACGCCGTCACGCTTTACCGAAAGTTCGGTTTCACCGAATACGTAAGCGACCGTTCACCGTCATCGAGAGCTACGGATACGGAATTTGCCGAGAATACCGCAAAGGCGATTGAAATAATAAACAGTATGATCAACCAATGAAGAAACGGAATCCGACTGCATCCTTATTTTTGGGTTTAGTGATCCAGTCACGGTAAAGCGGTGAAAATAATGATATAATAATGCTGTTACATCTTATACTGAAAAAATTCTTGACTTTTATAAGATAGTATAGTATAATTATTATG
Source organism: Clostridia bacterium (assembly GCA_017387685.1). Taxonomy (GTDB): domain Bacteria; phylum Bacillota; class Clostridia; order Oscillospirales; family CAG-272; genus CAG-390. The sequence continues at coordinate 12,835 of JAFOEU010000036.1, read as the reverse complement.
TATCACTGGCGGAGAAGTGAATTAACACAGTGTGATGCAAATACATTTTTGAGCCTTGCCGACCGTCTGGGCGTTTACGGGCTTACTATGGAGGTTTCACTATGAAATTTGAACAATGGAACGGCTTCTACGGAGAAGAATGGCAGAATGAGGTAAACGTCCGTCAGTTTATCCAGGACAACTACACACCCTACACGGGTGACGCATCCTTCCTCGCGGGACCTACTGCGCGTACCTCGGCTTTGATGGACAAGCTCAACGTCCTTTTCAAGCAGGAAAGCGACAACGGCGGTCTTCTTGACATCGACACTATGACCGTTTCCTCGCTTACAAGCTACGGCGCAGGTTATCTCGACAAAGAAAATGAACTCATCGTCGGTCTTCAGACCGATGCACCCCTCCGCCGCGGAGTAAATCCCTTCGGAGGTATCAGAATGGCTCGTTCCGCTTGCGCGGCTTACGGATATGAGCTTTCCGACAAGATCGAAAACGAATTTCAGTTCCGTACCACTCACAACGACGGCGTCTTCCGCGTTTACACCGATGAAATGAAGAAGGCGCGACACATCGGTATTATGACCGGTCTCCCCGATGCTTACGGTCGCGGACGCATTATCGGTGACTACCGCCGCGTTGCGCTTTACGGTATTGATTATCTTATTGAACAGAAAAAAGCAGACAAGGCTAAGCTCGGCCTTGGCAATATGAATACAGACACTATCCGCCTTGCGGAAGAGCTCTTCCAGCAGATCACCTTCCTCGGTAAGACCAAGGAAATGGCGGCTATTTACGGCTACGATATCTCCGCGCCCGCAAAGAACGCGCGCGAGGCTATTCAGTGGACTTATTTTGCATATCTTGCAGCTATCAAGGAGCAGAACGGCGCGGCTATGTCTATGGGTCGCGTTGCAACCTTCTTTGATATTTACATTCAGCGCGATATCGATGCGGGCATCCTCGACGAGGTCGGCGCGCAGGAGCTTATCGACGATTTCGTTATGAAGCTTCGTATGGCACGTCATCTCCGCACACCCGAATATAACGAGCTCTTCGGCGGCGACCCGATGTGGATCACCGAGAGCGTTGGCGGTATGGGCGTTTCGGGTAAGACTCTTGTTACCAAGTCTTCCTTCCGAATCCTCAACACCCTTTATAACCTCGGCCCCGCACCCGAGCCCAACCTTACCATTCTCTGGTCGGAGCATCTTCCCGAGGGCTTCAAGAAGTTCTGCGCGAAGGTTTCGATAGACACCGACTCCATTCAGTACGAGAATGACGATCTTATGCGCGTAAGCTACGGTGACGACTACGGAATTGCTTGCTGTGTTTCCGCAATGAAGATCGGTAAGCAGATGCAGTTCTTCGGCGCAAGATGCAATCTTCCGAAGCTTATGCTTCTCGCGCTCAACGGCGGTTACGACAATACCTCCGATATGAAGATCGGCCCCCAGATCGAGCCTTACGGATCCGATAAGCTCGATTATGAGGCTGTTCAGGCTCGTTTCCACATTTATCTTGAGTGGCTCTGCCGTCTCTACGTCAACACAATGAACGTCATCCACTTTATGCACGATAAGTATGCATACGAAAAGACGCAGATGGCGCTCCACGATACCGACGTTGACCGTATGATGGCGTTCGGCGTTGCAGGACTTTCCGTAATCGCGGACTCTATGAGCGCGATCAAGTACGCGAACGTCAAGCCGATCCGTAACGAAAACGGATATATCGTTGATTTTGAAACTACCGGAGATTTCCCGAAATACGGCAATGACGACGACCGCGTTGACTCGATTGCCAAGGCGATCCTCAAGGACGTTATCGAGGAGCTCCGCAAGACTCCCACATATAAGAACGCAAGACACACCCTTTCCGCGCTGACGATCACCTCGAACGTCGTTTACGGAAAGAAGACGGGTGCTACTCCCGACGGCAGAAAGAAGGGCGAGGCGTTTGCTCCCGGTGCAAATCCTATGCACAACCGCGAGCAGAACGGTGCTCTTGCATCTCTCAATACGCTGACCAAGATGCCCTATGATTGTTGCCGCGACGGTATTTCCAACACATTCTCGATAGTTCCCGATGCTCTCGGAAACAGCGACGAGGCGAGAGTGGACAATCTTGTCAACATTCTCGACGGCTATTTCAAGAAGCATGCGCATCATATCAACGTAAACGTGCTCAATAAGCAGAAGCTTATCGAGGCTTATGAGAATCCCGATCTTTATCCCAACCTCACCATCCGTGTTTCGGGTTACGCCGTTAACTTCCACAAGCTCTCGAAGGAGCAGCAGAGAGAGGTTATCAGCCGCACCTTCCACGAAAGACTGTGATGAAGGGCAGGATCAATTCAATACAAACGCTCGGGACCGTTGACGGTCCCGGCGTGCGTTTTGTGCTTTTTATGCAGGGATGTCCGCTCCGTTGCGGATATTGCCACAATCCCGACACCTGGGATTTCGCGGGCGGTTATGAAGTCAGCGCAGAGGAGATCTTTGAAAAGGTTAAGCGATACCGCGAATATTTTGGCAAAGACGGAGGCATTACCGTTTCGGGCGGTGAGCCGACGGTACAAGCCGATTTTGTTCGCGAGCTTTTCACGCTTTGTAAAAGCGAGGGAATACATACCGCTCTCGATACGTCGGGATGCTTGTGGAACGAAAAGATTGAAAAGCTTCTTGAAGTGACAGATCTTTGTCTGCTTGACTATAAAATGTGTAACGCGGAGGATTATGAGAAATACACCCGATGCAAAAAGGAATCGGTTGATCATTTTCTTTCCGAGCTTCAGAAGAGAAGTATAGATACTTGGCTTCGTCAGGTAATTGTTAAGGGTATAAACGATTCTGCGGATAGCGTTAAAACGCTTTATGAGGTTGCCGATGCGCATTCTTGCGTTAAAAAGGTCGAATTACTCAAATTCCGCAAGCTATGTGCTCCTAAATACGAAAATCTCGGGATCGAATTTCCTTTCGGCAACATTCCCGAAACGACGGCGCAGGAGATCGAGGACTTAAAGGATAGGTGTACCAAACAATGATATTGCTTCAAATGTTTATCTCAATGCTCAAGATCGGAGCGTTCGCCTTTGGCGGCGGATATGCGATCATTGCGCTTCTTGAAAATGAGTTCGTGACGAAGCGCTCGTGGATCGATCACGATGAGTTTATGAACGTCGTTGCGATTGCCGAAAGCACGCCCGGACCGATCGCAATCAACGTAGCGACTTATATCGGCTACAAGCTCAAAGGCATCTTCGGTGCGACGGTTGCGACCGTTGGCGTTTGCACGCCGTCTTTTATTATAATGTACGTTGTTTCGCTTTTTTACGAGAGATTTATGGAGTTATCGATCGTTATGGCGGCGTTCCGCGGAGTGCAGATCTGCGTGGTCTACCTTATCGCATCAGCGGCACTCAAAATGCTCAAAAAGATGAAGAAGACCGCGCGTAACGTGACGGTTTTTGCCGTGACGTTCGGCGGAATGACGGCTTGCACTCTTTTTGATTTCCGTATTTCTTCCATTATATTTATATTTACCGCGGGAGTTGTCGGACTTTCTTCCTTCCTTATTAATAAAAAGCGCAAGGGGGCGAAGAAATGATCTATCTGCAGTTATTTTTCACATTCCTCAAGGTCGGTGCGTTTGCCTTGGGCGGCGGTTACGCGATGCTGTCCCTGATCGGTGACTCGGTCCTTGCCTACGGTTGGATGACAGAGGAGGAGCTTCTTAACTTTGCGGGAGTCGAGACTGTGATCCCCGGACCGATCGCGGTCAATATGGCAACATTTATCGGCTACGATCAGGGTGGATTCCTCGGCGCGCTTCTTGCTACGGTCGGCGTTGTGCTTCCTTCCTTTATAATTATACTGATAATCGCCGCGCTGATAAACAATCTGATGAAATATCCCGCAGTAAATGCATTTATCACGGGAATGCGCCCCTCACTCGGCGGACTTATCCTCGCCACCGCGGCGACGATGGGGCTGACGGTTTTTTTCGGACTCGAAAACGTATCCTCGCCGCTTTCATTCGATTGGCGCACAGTCGTCATACTCGCGGTCGTAATCGCAGTTCCGATCGCGTATAAAAAGCTCGTCAAAAAGGAATTTTCGCCGATCTTGCTCATCGTCATTTCGGCGGTTTTCGGAATATTGTTATTTGCATAAAAAACAGCAGTTTGGCTTTGTAGGCCAAGCTGCTCTTTTGCATTTTTATTACATTATTAATTATAACCGAGGACGTCGGTCCCTACGGATGTAATTTTGTAGAGAATTTCTGCATTTTAACTTGCAATGAATGATTATTTATGCTATAATTAAACCAGAAGTCGGAGGTGAGGTAGCAGTGAATAAATGCAAATTGTTTATAGTTTTGGCTTTACTAATATCAAGTCTTATCGGCTTGATTGCTTGTAACAACAGGGAACCTCTGGCAGAAACCACGGCGGGGGAAGTTGTTGTAACCGATTTTGAAACTACGATTGAGGAGACTACTGAAATGGAAGAAATCAAGGAAAAGGTATCGCTTGACGGCAAGAGAGTAATTTTTATAGGCAATTCCTACGTTTACTACGGCAGAACCGTTATAAATCAGTCATCGTCGGTTATGACTCAGGTGGAGCGCGAGAATGATAAGGGATTCTTTTATCAGCTTTGCAAGGAAAACGGTATGGAGGTAAATGTAACCAACTGGACCTTCGGCGGTCACGGACTTGCCGACTTCTTCGGCGCACCTTGCGCTCATTCTTCAAGTGCTTGTAAGGGAACTAGGCACGAGGATGAGCTTAAAAACCGCTATTACGATTACGTTTTCGTTTCCCCGGGAGGCGGCGCCAGACAGGCGAGCACGATTGCAGATGACTTTGACAACATAATCAAGTTCTTCAAGGATGCCAATCCCGACGTTAAGATCGTTTGCCTTGCCAATCTCGGATGCCACGGTTATTCCTCCTTCGGAACCGATCTGCCCGCGATATATAATCATTATCCGACCCTTGCAGATAAGGGCGTTATAATGGCGGATTGGGGCGGACTCGTCTATCGCATTATGCACGGAATATATAAAGTTCCGGGCGGCTCACAGAGTTACGGCAAGAATACCTTCATCGTCAAGGACGGCTTCCACCCGAATATGCTTGCGGGATATATTACGACTTTGATGGCGTACTGCGCCGTCACGGGCGAAGGGGCGGTCGGGCAGCCCTATGGTTTCTGCAACGACGTAAGAGTAAATGCGAAATTCAGCTTCGCAAATTACGTCAAGAGCTATTATACGGCAGAGATCACTACCAATTTCCCCGATGTTTTTGCATCCGAGGGCGATATGAGGGGCATTCAGGAGCTTATCGACAGGTATATTGCGGAAAAAGGATATCTTGAAGTTATTAATAAGTGATTTTTTGAATAGTGTTGACATTTTGTTCAGTCTGTGATATAATATTTATACTCCAATTGGAGCATAATTGTATTACAAGGTGTAAAAATGGCTAACGAAAATCTTAATGAAAAGGTATCTGTAAATATCAACACGTCGACGCTTTCCGAAATTGACTTGCTTGTGGACAACGGTTATTATTCAAATCGCAGTGATTTTATCAATCACGCGCTTCGCCTTGCGCTTAAAGAGGACCGTTCGACCATTGACAGAATTATTGAAAAAAATACGAAGTCTTCCGGCAAAGAAAGCAACTGGTTTATCGGAGTTTACGGCTTTACCGCAAAGGAAATTGAAGAGCTGTATGCCGCAGGGGAGAAGTTTGCTCTTTCTGGCTACGGCGTTCTGTCTATCGACAAAAACTGTGACGAAGAAAAGCTTTTTGCTGTTGTTGAGAGCATCAAGCACCGCGGAAAGGTGATCTGCTCGCAGTCGGTTAAGGAACATTACGGGTTGAATAAATGACAAAAGCACAGCCTCGCGCTTTGGCGCGAGGCTGTGCTTTTGTCCGAAACGCCGGCGGGGCGCCGTCGCTTCGGAAGCATAAGGGAAGTTTCGACCTCTGCGGAGGTCGACTTAAGGCTCTGCCTTAAGAATCCGCAAACTTTTGAAAAAGTTTGATCAAAACTTTAGTCTGTTTAGTGCTGTGAGATTAATAGAGCTCGAAGTTAAAGATATGTGCCGTCGAGCTGCCGTAGTCCTCGCATTTGCTCTCACTATGGTAGGTCGAGAGGGGAACGAGGCGGATAGCCTTTGCGGTGATATTGAGATCGTGCTTGATAAAGCGCTGATGGTTGTCGAACACCTCAACTACGGTATTCCATTCGCCCTCTTCGTTCTGTGCTTCGATCTTATAGTGCTTGATGAGGCACTTGGGGAAGCCGAAGGTGGTATTATTATGGCTTGCCGCCATAAAGAGGATCATTGAGGTATGCAGACCGTCGGGGTTACCGTCGGTATATTCGCGGTCAAGGTCGCTGTCGAATACCAGACGAACGCCGCCGATATGTGTGGGCTCGTCAAAGGTGTAGGTGATCGCCTTGTTGGTCTTGCCGTAGTAGCCGTTATCGTTGCCCCAGATGCGGCGGTCGATGCCGTTCAGGAGCGCGGAGCAATCGCCGTAATCAGCGGTAAGGGTTGCCTTTTTGGTAAGCTCGGAGGGCTCGCGGCGGAAGCCGGGGAGGAAGCAGTCGTCGTCCATAAGGAGCTTCTGGATTTCCTTGATCTTCTGTGCGCAGACCTCGCGGGGAGTGAGATCATTCTTTGTCGCAACAGCCGCCGCAGTACCTACAGCCTGACCGATAGTACCGATAGTACCCATTACACGCGCGCTGCTGAAGCCGATGTGGGATGCGCTGATATTTCTGCCCGCGAACATAAGGTTTTCGATGTTCTTGGAGTAGAGGCATCTGAGCGGGATGGAGTAGGGCTCGGAGAGTCGACGCTTCTGAAGGTGCGCTCCGCCCTTGGCGTTCATATGGAAACCGCCGGGAAGGTGGTTGTCGATCTGCCATCCGCCGTATGCGACGGTATCCTCGAAGCGAGGACAGCTTTCAACGTCCTGCTGAGTAAGAATATGGTCGCCAACGTAGCGGCGGCTCTCGCGCTTGCCGGGGAGGAAGCCGATCCATTCAAGATCCCAATTCTCCGCGCCGTGGTCGCCGTGATTCTTGATGTGATCCCAAACGCCGAACGCGATCTTGAGAAGCTCGTCGCGGACCTCCTCGGTGTCGTCGATCGAGTTCTGCATACCGCCAAGCTCGATCCAATAGAAGTTGGTATTCATCTCGTAGAGCTTGTGGGGCTTGTTGTTCATCGCATCGTCATCGGGGAAGTCGTATGCCCAAGCGGGGGGAGTGTAGCTGACGGGATGGTCGGTCTCGCGGCACTGGATCATAAGGCTCATGCCCATGGTATGGTTGTCCGCTACCTCAAGTCCGAATTCCTCGCCGAATTCGCTCTTTGCCTCGCGACCTACGCGATATTCCGCGCCCGTGAGGGGAGCGAGGATCGAGTCGCCCGAGCTGTCAACGAAGATCTTTGCGTGAACCTCGTGCCAGGTGTAGGTGGTGAGCTGGAAGCCCTTTACCGATTCGATCTTGTTTCCGTTCATCTTTGCATCACAGCAAGCGCAGTTGAGCATAAGATCAATGTTGTCCTCAAAGCGGACAAGCTCGTAGAGGATGGAATCCCAGATGGTGAAGTTTCTCTTGGGGTTGCGGTGCATATTTTCAAGGAGAAGCTCCTCGAGAATACCCGTTTCCTGAAGATCGCGCACTCGGGTTCCCGCACCAGAGATCCACATTCTGATCTCGCTCGAGCAGTTACCGCCGAGAACGGGTCTGTCCTGCATAAGCGCAACCTTTGCGCCGTGTCTCGCCGCGGAAATTGCGGTGAACATACCGCCGATGCCGCCGCCGATAACGCAGACGTCTACGTTATGTACCTTTGTTTTAAGCATTTCGCTCATAGGAATATCTCCTTTATATAAATAAATAATTTTTACTATTGCAATTTACACCATTATAGTGTATAATAATTATACACATCACAAAATAAAATGTCTATCGCATTTGTGACATTAAATTTGCATTTTGTGACATCAAGAACGGTATGAAGCTATTATCGCATTATCTGCAAAATAAGAACGCCCCGCGGCACGAGATAGTCAACTGGGAGAATGTACAGATCAACGATTCGCTCTATTACTCAGCGCGAAGCACACGCTATGACCGCAACACCTTTCCGTCGAGTCTGCACAGCCACGATTACTACGAGCTCGTCATTTTCGCGGAGGGCGAGATCAATTACGTTTGCGAGTCAAGCGTATATTCGCCGCGCAGGGGTGACGTTATTATCATCCCGCCCGGTAAATTTCACATGTCGAAGATAAAGGGCGAGAGCACGCACTACGCCCGACACGTGTTTTATCTTTATCCGAACGCCTTTGAAGCTGTTGGAGATTGTCTTGCGGACGTGCTTTTGCGCGCCGAGGATGCTGTGCTTTTCTCGCTTTCCTCGAAGGAGAAGGGCGAGGAGCTTCTCGCGCTTGCCGAAAAACTCGCGGGGGCGGTAAAGAGAGCGGACGAGCCTTTGTCGCGGGCGCTCGGATTCGGGTATATTATCGAGATATTTTGTCTGCTCGGCAGAAAGGATATCCGCACACGCGGAAACACCGAAAGCCTGCCCGAGAACATTCTTGCGCTGAAAGAGTACATCGACGCGCATTTTGCTGAGATAGAGTCGGTCGGAGAGGTAGCCGAGCATTTCTTTTACAGCCGCGAGTATATTTCAAGGCTTTTCAAGAAGTATTACGACACCACGGTGATGGACTATATCCACGAGCTTCGCGTTGCCAAAGCAAAGTCGCTGATCGGTGAGGGGTTGCAAATGATAGATGTTTGCTATGCGGTGGGATATTCTTCGCTTTCGACCTTTATCCGAGCTTTTCGGTCGGCGACGGATATGACACCGTCGGAGTATAGGAGGATGGTGCGTGAAGGGGCGTGAGTCTATCGCCTTCGGCGAATGATAATCTGCTTCGCAGAATGATAATCGCGCGATGCGCGAATGATAATCCGCCTTCGGCGGAATGAAGGTGAATTTTCGCTATGGCGAAAATTATCATTAATAACAAAAGCAGTATTTCCGTTTCCTTGAAATACTGCTTTTATGTTATAATGCGGACATCATAAAGAATACTAATGCGAGAATGCCTGTGGTGAAATGCGCGCTGATTGCGCGGTTCTTTGCCCATTTTTCGGAATACTTCCATTGAATTGCTCGGGCATATCTTCTGTTGAATACGCCGAATAAAAACGATGCTATCAGGAGTGCGATTGCCAAAATGAGAGTTGTATCAAGTTCGGGTTTTGTGATTATTGCGATCACCAATCCGATAACAGTGCAGATGCTGGCAAACCACGTATTTTTCAGCAAATAGATCAGATAATATTTGTTCCAAACAAACTTTTCTTTATCTTCCGTAACGGTCGGCTCGTACGTGATTGTGTTCCCGCAGATCGGACATTCGCTGATCTCGTCGACAATACAATTACAAATGTTGCATTTCTTCACGATTTTGTCCTCCGTTGACGTTTATAAGTCCATTATATCATAGAAGTTTGTATAAATTTTGAACAAATTTGCGAAAAGGTCTTGACAACGGAACGGTTTTGCAGTATAATTTTTTTAAACCGATGAGAAAGAGTAGTATCAGGTTTCGATTCCGTTCAGAGAGCCGCGGGTGGTGTGATCGCGGTGGGATAGGGCTTGTGAATGGGCTTTTGAGGGCGAGGTGAAATGCGCGAGCTGAGTAGCCGAGACGGGTGTTCCCGTTACAGAACGAGTGTATGAAGTACACGTGAGTGGATGCGTATAGCATCAAGCAGGGTGGCACCGCAGGATTTTTCCTGTCCCGGCTAATTTCACCGGGGCGGGGTTTTTGTTTTTTATCCCTGCCCGAGCTCACAAAGAAAAAGGAGAAATCAAAATGGAAAAGAATCAGATTCCCTACAAAATTTACCTGAGTGAAAACGAGCTTCCCCGCGAATGGTACAACCTTCGCGCTGATATGCAGAATAAGCCCGCACCGCTCCTCGATCCTGCAACGCATAAGCCGATCACCGCAGAGGCTCTTTCGGCTGTTTTCTGCGACGAGGCTATCCGTCAGGAGCTTGACGACACTACGAGATTTTTCAAAATTCCCGATATAATCCGCGATTTCTATAAGATGTACCGTCCCGCGCCCCTCATCCGCGCATACTGCCTTGAGGAAAAGCTCGGCACGCCCGCTAAGATCTATTATAAATTTGAAGGAAACAACACAAGCGGAAGCCACAAGCTCAATTCCGCTATCGCGCAGGCTTACTACGCAAAGCAGCAGGGGCTCAAGGGCGTTACCACCGAAACGGGTGCGGGCCAGTGGGGCACCGCTCTTTCGATGGCGTGCGCTTACCTCGGACTCGACTGCAAGGTCTATATGGTTAAGGTTTCCTATGAGCAGAAACCGCACCGCCGCGAGGTCATGAAGACCTACGGCGCAACCGTAACTCCCTCGCCCTCGCCCGATACCGTTGTCGGACGAAAGATCCTCGCGGCTCATCCCGGTACCTCGGGAAGCCTTGGCTGTGCGATAAGCGAGGCTGTTGAGGTCGCAACGAACACTCCCGGCTACCGCTACGTTCTCGGAAGCGTGCTCAATCAGGTTATGCTTCACCAGTCCGTCATCGGTCTTGAAACCAAGACCGCACTTGATAAATACGGCGAAAAGGCTGATATCATCATCGGCTGTGCGGGCGGCGGCTCGAACCTTGGCGGTCTTATCGCTCCCTTTATGGGCGAAAAGCTCCGCGGCGAGGCTGATTACCGCTTTATCGCGGTTGAACCCGCATCCTGCCCCTCGCTCACAAGAGGTAAATACGCATACGACTATTGCGACACGGGTATGGTCTGCCCGCTTGCGAAGATGTATACGCTCGGCAGCGGATTCATCCCCGCGCCTCACCACTCGGGCGGTCTGCGCTATCACGGCATGAACACCACTCTTTCCGCACTCTACGATCAGGGACTTATGGAGGCTGTTTCGGTCAAGCAGACCGAGGTCTTCGAGGCGGCTGTCGAGTTTGCGAGAGTTGAAGGTATCCTTCCCGCTCCCGAAAGCTCGCACGCGATCAAGGTTGCTATCGACGAGGCACTTAAGTGTAAGGAAACGGGTGAGGCAAAGACCATCGTTTTCGGTCTGACCGGAACGGGTTACTTCGATATGCTCGCTTACGGCAAGTACAACGACGGACAGCCGACCGATTACGCACCCACCGACGAAGAAATTCAAAAAGGCTTCGACGGAATGCCTAACATTGAATAAAGAAAAGGAAGTAAAAATATGAGCGAAAAGAAGGGCATGATATTCGATTTCAACGGCACTCTCGTGCTTGATTCGCATATCCACAAGGCTGTATGGAAGGACTTTTTCCCGCTTCACGGCAAAGAACCCCTCACCGAGGAGGAGATGGAGAAAAATCTTCTCGGCTGCGGAAATACCGAAATTTTGACCCGATTTTTCAGTCCCATTACTCCCGAGGAGATCGAAAGACTTACCTATGAAAAGGAAGCCGAATACCGCCGCCGCGCGGTGCTTGATCCGACTTTCGTGCTCGTTCCGGGGGTTGAGGAATTCCTTGATTATCTTAAAGCCGAAGGCTATCCGATGATGATCGCGACGGGCTCCGAGATCTACAACGTCAAGTGCTATTTTGAGTATTTCAAGCTTGACCGTTGGTTTGATTGGGATCATATTATCTACGATGACGGCATTATGCCCTGCAAGCCCGATCCCGATATCTATCTCCGAAGCGCGGCTTTGCTCGGCAGAAAGCCCGAGGATTGCATAGTATTCGAGGATTCGCTTTCGGGCGTTCTCGCCGCACAGCGCGCGAAGATCGGCAGAGTTTACGGCTTCGGTCCCGGCTACACACCCGACAGATATGAGTCCGTCGGCGGTGTTGACGGCGCCTTTGACGATTTCGCAAACTGGAAAAACTTCGATCTTAACTGAATATAAGTAAATAAGTCAATGGCTGCTCGTTCTGCTTTTACGTTTAGTAAAAGAAAATGGGCAGCCCTTGTTGCAATATTGCTCGAAAGTTTATATGCTTGGTTAATCAAAATGTAGAAATCTTTTCGAATCGAATAAATAATTTGAAAATAGCATATTGACATAATAATGCGGTTGTGTTATACTGTATACGCAGACAATTTCACCTGTTTGAAAATGTGAAAGGAAGCGTGTGCGATGTTTCGATTATTCAAGCAAAAAAGATTTATATTATTAGCGCACGCCCCATAACGAAGTATTTATGTAAGAGGCGGTGTGACCGAAAAGGTCACACTGCCTTTTGCTATTCATACGGCTATCTTTTTGCCTTTGCACCTGCCATGTAGTGCAATGCAATCGTCCTCTTGGGCAGTAGGCAAATCAATGATACCGACAGCATTGTAGTAAATTTCAATCTTTTGTTTTCTATGTCCACTGCTCTTATCGGGAGCGTGGACTATTATTTTGTCAACCAAATCATTAACCATTTGTGCGGTCAGCTCTTGTGGATCGGTGTACTTGCGAACATTGACAAGAAGCTGCTTCAGATCCTTTGTCTGTGTTTCTCCGTTCTCGATTAGATCTTCAAGCTCGACAATCTTTACTTTGAGTTCTTTTTGCTCCTGCTCATATTCACTCGCAAGCATATCAAAGCGTTCTGCCGTAATTCGTCCCGATACCATATCCTCATACAACCGCTTGAATAAGGTATTCAGATCTTCATCCCTGCGCCGCAATGTCACAACATCGACCTTTGCCTTGGAGATTGACATAGCCATTGCATTATCAAGTCGCTCCATTTGG
>JAFOEU010000035.1 GCA_017387685.1 Clostridia bacterium | reverse complement strand
GTCTTTTTACAAGCTCAGGTCTTTGTGTTGCGATACCCCAATTACACTTGCCGGTCTGACAGGTACGGCAAAGGTGACATCCGAGAGCAAGGAGCGCCTAAAAATATATAGATTTTTTAGCTAAAATATGCATTTGATTGGGTATAAGGTATTGACGAATTTCCAAAAAAGTGATATAATTATCTCAATATGTAATAAATAATGGAATAAAATGACCAACTATTCCCAAATTCGTATTTTTATTATTTAAAAGCCGCGATTGACAGTGCAAGGCACGTTCTAAAATCCGCAATGTGGAGGTAACATCAATGTCCAATTTGATTGTAAATATGTTTGGAGAGTTCATTATCCGAGCAGAAGACAGAAGTATATCCGGTGACGACAACCGCGCCAAGAAGCTTTGGCTTTTGTTGGCGTACCTTATTTATAACCGTCACCGTGTCGTCAAGCAAAGCGAATTGATCGATATTCTGTGGAGCGAGTACGAAAGGGGCGCTAATCCCTCAGGTGCACTCAAAACGCTGCTTTACCGCGTTCGTTCGCTTCTCGACGGCTTATGGGACGGCGCAGGAAAGCAATTGATCGTTTGTCAGTCGTCAGGTTATATGTGGAATTCGAATTATTCCGTAGATCTTGACTACGAGGAATTCAACGTCCTCAACGAAAGAATGGCAAGCAGCGATGAGTTCGTCTTAGAGGATGCGATGAAGCTCCTCAGATTGCACAAGGGCGAGTTTTTGCAGGAGCTTTCCTCCGAGATGTGGGTTATGCCTATTGCTACTTATTACCACAATGCATACATTTACACTCTTCTGAGAACTCTCCCCGTGCTTTGGGAAAACCGTCAGTATGAGGATATCATCGAGCTTTGTCAAAAAACTGTAGTTTCCGAGCCTTATCACGAGGATATCTATTGCTACTATATGCGTGCCTACATTGCTATGGATAAGCAAAAGGAGGCTATTGAGATCTATCAGGGTCTTAGCGACAAGCTGCTTTCGGAGCTTGGTGTAATTCCCTCCGAGGAAACGCGATCGATTTATTACGAGGCGCTGAAGTCCATCAATGACCACACTCTGACGATAGATATGCTTCACGATCAGCTTCAGGAAAAGAATGCTTATCCCGGCGCTCTCATTTGTGATTATGACTTTTTCCGCGTTTTGTATTATTCGATGGTTCGCTCTGTAATGCGTTACAGCATGGCGGTGCATCTGGGACTTATTACGATATCGGGAAAGAATGACACCGAATTGACCGTTCAAAAGAGAGAGAAGATCATGGAAAACCTCGGTACCGCGATCCGCAATTCCGTAAGACGAAGTGATGCCGGCGCAAGATGCAGCGCTACTCAGTATATCGTTATGCTTCCTCGTGCTAACTATGAGGATAGCTGTATGGTATGCGAGCGTATCATTAAAGCGTATTACAACGGTTTTTCAAGGCTTGACGTAAACCTTCGCTACGAGGTATTTCCGATACTTTTGGAGGATAGGGAGAACTTTAATGGAGAAAATAAATAAATATATGCCCGGGTATCCGTTTTTGGCGGAATGCTGTCATTCAGCCACAAGCGATCTGACACTTGTGGGGGATCTCAGTGATCTTGCCGCACTATTGGGATATTCCGTCGATGAGCTTTCGGGAAAAGGCATAGCAGATCTGCTGGCAGATCAAAACGGGGATGCTGTTTCCCTGCTTCATCATCAGATAGAGTCTCAGGGAGAGACCGAAGCATTGCTCTCTTTCGTAAAAAAGGATGGATCCTTGATCAGCGTGCTTGAACGAGGCAAGGTCGTCGATCAAAGCGGCGATGCATTGGTGTGCGCCGTATTTGTGGTGGCGAATGAAACGCATCAGTCCCTGCTCAACTGCCGTGAGGACTTAAGCCGCTGTCGGGATGAATTGCGCCAAAAGGAGTGTATGATGAATTCATACAGAGAGCGCGCGGAAAGGGATTCCCTGACTCAGCTTTTCAATACGAGAACTACACGGAATCTTTGCGAGCAGTATCTTTGCAGTACGGAAAATTCCTGCGCTATGATAATGATCGACGTGGATGATTTCAAGCGCATCAACGATCGCTACGGACATACCCTCGGAGATTTCGTTCTCTCCCGCGCTACCGACACGATCAAGCGTCTGTTCAGAGCTAACGATATTGTTGGCCGTATTGGAGGAGATGAATTCCTCGTTTTAATGAAGGACGTTTCGGATCCCAATATAGTAGAGCTCAGATGCTCGCAGATCATTACCGCTTTCAATGAGATTCAGTGTGATGAGATGGAAAACGAGACCGTGGGCTGCTCGGTTGGAGCGGTTCTGTCCGATATCAAAAATAATTCCTTCGATCTTATGTTCTGTAATGCCGATAAATTAATGTATCGATGCAAAAGATCGGGAGGAAACAATTACATTATACTAAAGATGGAATAAGTGCGTTAGCACACAATTAATTTTTAAAGGATGTCTGGCTATGCATAAAGATTTCAACGAAAAATGTTTTGCTTTATCGTTAAGCCAATTGAATATTTTAAATCTGGAGCGAAAGTTCCCGGGAACGCCGATCAACAATATCAGCACGACCATTCGAATTACGGGTCGGCTGGATTTTCCCACGCTTCAAAAGAGCATTGGACTCGTTTTAGAGAACGATGCTTCTTTGCGTACCCGACTTGTTGAGAAAAACGGCGAGGTTATGCAGTATCACGCGCCTTACGAAAAGGAGACTTTTCCGGTTTATGATTTTACAAACACCAGCAAGGATGGTGTTGAAAACTGGGAAAGAGCCGTAACCGGTGAGCTTATCCCTCTGTTCGGCGGACCTCTGTATCATTTTGAGCTTTTCAGAGATACCGAAAACAGCGGCGGAGTGCTTGTCAAGATGCATCATATAATCGCAGACGGTTGGACGCAGATCATGCTTTGCAACAAGATCGGTCGCACTTATATGGAGCTGCTTGACGGACGCCCCTGCGATCTTGAGAGCGCGCCTGATTATGAATTGCACGTTCAGGAGGAGCAGGATTATCTTGCATCCAAGGCATACGCCAAGGACGAGCGCTACTGGAAGGATATTGCTTCTTGTATCGAAGAGCCCTCCGTATTGAAATCCGTTAACAGTGCTGCAGTCAGCCCTGTCGGCAGACGTAAGAGCTTTGAGCTTCCCCAGATCCTTAACCACGCTATATATACGTATTGTCTTGAAAAGCGAGTTGCACCGTTTGCGGTTATTTATATGGCTCTTGCGATATATTTCAAGCGAAATGGCGGCGCGGATCGCTTTACTATCGGCGTACCGATCTTTAACAGAACAAATTTCCAGTTCAAGCAAAGCTCGGGTATGTTCGTCACCACTTTGCCGTTTTATAACGAGATCAACGACGAGTGGACACTCAATGAATTCAATGACGTTTTAGCGGAGCGCTGGTACGAAATGCTTCGCCATCAGCGTTTCCCCTTCTCGCAGATATGCAATTTTGCGCCCAATAACGGAAGATTGTTCAATATCGCTCTGTCATATCAGGATTGCAAGATATTCGAAAGCCACGACGTATCCGTGGAGATCAGCGGTCGTTGGCATTATTGCGGATATCAGGCGGAGCAGTTGACGATTCATCTTACCAATTTAAAGAGCCACCGTCAATACGCTATTGATTACGACTATCTCACTCAGTTTTTTGCTCAAGAGGAGATAGAAATCCTACATCATAATATATGTCACATTTTATCCGAAGCACTGTGCGAGCCTGATAGACCTATTCATCGGTTGAACGTGCTGTCTTTGGAGGAAAAAGAAGAGATTCTGTATAAATTCAACGAGACCGATAAGTATCTTGAGGAGCGATCGGTATACGATGCTTTGATATTCAATAACAGAAGATATCTGAATCGCGTTGCGCTTATACATAACGGCGAGCGTATGACCTACGGATCGCTTCTCAGACTTGGCTCACAGTATGCCTCCTCGCTTTTGTCTGCAGGCAGCGGTAAGGATCGACTTGCTGCCATCCTGCTTCCCCGTAAATTTGATCTGTTTGCCGCTCTCGTAGGAAGCCTTGAGGCGGGTTACGGATATATGCTCCTCTCTGAAAGTTTGCCTACGGAAAGAATCAAGACCATTCTTTCGAGAAGTAAAGCCGATATTCTTATCACGGATGAAAAGGGTAAACTGCGCTTTTCAGATCTGGATATCCCCGTGATATCCTGCAGCTCGGTTAACGAAGAGGATATCTATGCCCCCAAGCGTGTGGTCCCTGCTGAGCCTGATGAGTTGCCCGGTGATAGACTTGCTTACGTCGTATATACCTCCGGAAGCACCGGAGAACCCAAGGGTGTTGAGATCACCCACAGAAACCTGCTCAACCTTGCTCAGGAAATGGAATCCGTTTACGGTCAGGGTGCGATACTTTCAGTGTGTAATGTTGGCTTTGACGCGTTTATGCTTGAAAGCATCGTTGCTCTTCTTAACGGAAAAACGATTGTCCTGCCCTCTGAAAGCGATCTCGATGACCCCGAGCGTCTTGCATCGCTGATGAATGGCTATGCCGTAGGATTCTTCTCTATTACACCTTCCCGACTTTCCGCGCTTTTACAAAGTGCAGATTTCCGCAAGGTGATGTGGAGAATGGAATGCATCGTCTGCGGAGGCGAGCATTTCCCGCCCGAGCTTCTTAAAAAGCTTAAGGCTTATACAAACGCCAAAATTTACAATCAATACGGACCCTCTGAAACGACCGTAGCGGTCAGTATGAAGGAGCTTTCCCATACTGATAAGATCACTGTCGGTTCTCCTATGGGTAACTGTAAGTTATACGTCCTTGACCGATGGATGAATCCTCTTCCCATCGGAGGAAGCGGACGTCTTTTCGTTGGCGGTAAATGCGTAGGTCGCGGTTACCGCAATCTCCCCGAGCTTACTCAAAAGGTATTTTGCGATAATCCGTTCATAACCGACGACCGTCTTTACGATACCGGTGACCTGGCTTATTGGACTCCCGACGGCGAGGTAGTTCTCACCGGTCGCGCTGACCGTCAGGTCAAGCTTCGCGGATTGCGAATTGAGCTTCAAGAGATCTCTGCGTGTCTGGAGTCGTATGCCGGAGTATCTATGGCATACGCCAAGATATGTCAGATCAACTCGAATTCTGTTATTGGCGCATACTATACGTCTGCTCATCCGATAAATGAGACAGACCTGCTTTCGCATGCTGCTACTTATCTGCCGCAGTATATGATCCCCGCGTTTATTATGAGGGTATCCAAGTTTTCAACCAATGCAAACGGTAAGGTAGATGACAGTGATCTTCCTATGCCTGCTCAGGCAAGCGATGTTCCGAGCGGTGCTCTGACAACTACTGCCGAGACCATTTTGGATATTTTCAAGAGCGTACTTGGTAGCGATACTATCAATGCGAACAGTGATTACTTCTTGTGCGGAGGTAATTCATTGAACGCGCTGGCGTGCCTTATACAGATCGAAGAAAGTCTGGGTAAGAAGATACGCGTTGCCGATCTTTACGCATATCGTTCTGCCGCACGTCTTGCACAAATCATCGACGGTGTTCCCCAAGATTCCGTCAAGCCCTCGACTCCCGAGCTGAAAAAGGCTACTTTGCTTGAGGAATATCCCTTGACCTCTATACAGCAGGGCATCTACGTTCAGTCGGTCCTTGACCCAAGCGGACTTGCCTATAATATGCCCGGAGCCTTTATTCTCGAGGAAGCACCCGACGTAGACAGGCTCAACGATGCCTTCGTCGAGATGATCCACGACGATCCTATTTTCCGTACAGTCTTCATTCAGGGCAAGAACGGAATTTGCGCTAAAATTCTTGATTCTGTGGACTTTTCGGTACAGAATATCTGCGCTGACAGCCTTGATGATGCAGCCAAGGATTTCGTAAAGCCCTTTGATCTTTCAAAAGCG
Source organism: Clostridia bacterium (assembly GCA_017387685.1). GTDB lineage: Bacteria > Bacillota > Clostridia > Oscillospirales > CAG-272 > CAG-390. Next base: position 15,835 of record JAFOEU010000035.1, on the reverse strand, counting down.
CCTCTGCTGCGCGCGGCACTGTGGCAGTCTGCCGATGGACAGTACTACCTCTTTATGGACAGTCACCATATTATCGGAGACGGTATCAGCACCTCGGTTATACTTCAGCGCCTGAGCCGTGCATATGCCGGCGAGGAGCTTCATACCAAATGGAGCTTTTATGACTACGTTCACACGGCAGAAGCGCAAAACAAGGATATCTCAGCGGAGCTTGAATACTGGAAATCCCAGCTTCAGGAGCTCCCCGCGCCCCTGACACTCCCCTCTGATTTCCCCCGAACTCAAAGGTTTGACTATAAGGGAATGGATTGGGAAATGCCAATCGCGCAGGCTGACGGTATAGAAATGACAAAATTCTGCCGCGAGCAGGGCTATTCGGATTTCGCCCTGTGTCTGGCTGCGTATGCACTCTTACTTTCATCTCTTAGCGGCAGCCGTGATATTATCATCGGAACGCCGATTGCGGGACGTAACCACGCGCAAAGCGATGAGATCTGCGGTCCCTTTATCAACACTCTCCCCGTTCGTTTGAAGTGCTCCTCCGACATTACCGTCGGTCAGTGGCTTGAGCACGTTCAGGAGCAGATTGTCGGTATGCTTGACCATCAGCAGATCGGACTTGAGGATATCATCTCCGCTCTTGATCTTCCCCGCGGAGAAATGAACGCCCTCTATCGTGTAATGCTCACACAAAGCCCGGTAGACGAAAGCCGCTTCAAGCTTGGCGATAAGTCCATGACCTTCAAAGGAATTCCCACGGGAACGGTCAAGATGGATATGGTAGTCGAGCTTGCTCAAAAGGCAGGCGGTTACGCTCTTCGCTTCTCCTATGCTTCATCTTTGTTCAAGGCAGAAACAATTGCTTTTTACGGAAGATGTATGGAAAAGGCGATAAAGGAATTAATGAAAAACGCGGATCGCCCCTTGAGCTCTGTTTCGCTGCTTTCACTCAGCGATCAGGAAAGGTACGTTGACGCTCCCAATTACCGCGTAACTCCATTTATCAACAGACCGGTTCATCATATTTTAAAGAGCCGCGCATTTTCTACTCCCAACGATACGGCTATCATTTATCATAATGAAAAGATCACCTTCAATCAGCTTGAAAAGCGTGCTTCGGCGATAGCGCAATTCCTTGAGGACCGGGGTATTGAGCCCGGGGCTTGTGTCGGTCTTTGCCTTAAGAGAACCCCCGATATGATTGCCGCAATGTACGGCGTTTTGAAGGCGGGTTGCGCGTATATGTTTATGCTGGATAGCTTCCCTGCAGCCAGAATGCAATATATGCTTGAAATTTCCTCCGCCGCAGTATTGCTCTATGATGAGATACCGTCGGTGGTTTCGGATGAGATTTCGCCCTGTCAGGCATTCAAGCTTCCCGAGGGAGAGGTGGACGGATACGTTGATAGACCCATCAATGACGATGGCTTGACCAATATCCTTTTCACCTCCGGCTCTACCGGACAACCGAAGGGTGTTATGCTTCGTCATCGATCCGTATCAAATCTGTTTTCACAAATGAGAACATTGCTTGAACCTATTGAAGGCAACGTTCTTTGCTCAACCAATTCAGTATTCGACTGCTTTGTCGTAGAAACTATCATTTCCCTTGCTTTGGGAAGAACCGTAGTTCTTGCTGACGAGGAAGAGATGATGCTACCGTGGAAGCTGGCTCAATTGATAGAAACGCATAAAACCGGCGTTTTTGAGATGACTCCCACAAGACTTCAGATGTGTCTTGGAAACGAGGCATTCTGCGATGCCGCAAAGTACATTAATATCGTGCTTTTGGGCGGCGAAGTGGTTACAACAACTCTCAGGGACAAGTTTTATAAGTACAGCAGCGGTAAGCTGATGAATATGTACGGTCCTACCGAGGCTTGCGTATTTACCACTATGGAGTATTTAGAGCCCGAATGCCATATTACTATCGGCTCGCCGCTCCAGAATACTCGCACATACGTGCTTGATGAAGATATGCGTCCCGTGCTGCCTACCGCACAGGGTGAGATGTATATCGCGGGCGAATGCCTCTCTGCAGGTTACGTTGGACGCCCGGACATTACCGAAAGCTCCTTTGTGGACGACATATATTTCCCCGGTCAAAAAATGTACCGAAGCGGAGATCTGGTTCGTCTGCGCCTTGACGGTCGCTTTGATTATATCGGCCGCAAGGATCAGCAGGTGAAGCTGAACGGTCAGCGAGTTGAGCTTGGTGAGATCACCCATGTCATAGAGCAGACCGGCTTGGTAAAAAAGGCTGCAACGGTTGCTATCGAAACGGGCGGTACCACCACCCGACTGCACGCATTTTTCGTTCCCGAGCGAAACGAAACCGATTGCAACGCGATCCGATCTGCGATAAGCAATCAGCTCCCCCCATATATGATTCCGTCTGAATGGACACGCCTTCAGGAAATGCCATTGACCGCAACGAACAAGGTTGATATGCAAACGCTTAAAAAAATGGCGGAGGGTAGTGTAAACGTGACTCCCGAGCTGACACCCGCTGCGGAGGAAGTCTGCATAGCCGCGGCAACTTCTGCCCCGAGTGTTTCTGAGGCGCCCGGCTCCCTTATCGTTCCCGATGCGAATTACGTGCTTTCAGCTTGGAATAAAGTACTCAGTACACCCGCAACGGATGCGCATGCCTCTTTCTTCAATCAAGGTGGTACGTCTATGGCGGCGCTGAGCGTGCTTAGCTGCTATTATAACGACGGCTTCGAGCTGTCATTGTCTGAGTTTTATCAGAATCCTACTGCCGAAGGACAGGCGAAGCTTCTTGGCTCCAAATATGTATCCGCTCCGCAGAAGTCTCCCGTGCTGATAACCGGTGCCACCGGCTATTTCGGAATTCATCTGCTGAACGAATTGATCACCGAGGAGCATGCAAGTGTGATCTGCCTTGTTCGAGACCCGAGCTCTTCTCGCTTTGAGCAGAGCCTTGAGTGGTATTTCGGAAAGGACAATGCGGCAAGGCTGCTCGCTTCGATCAGCATTATCAAGGGCGATATTACCGATCCATTGCTTGGACTTTCGAAGGATGATTATGCTGCTCTGGCTGATTCTATCGGCGCGATATATCATTGCGCTGCGAACGTAAGCCATTATTCTGCTGATCACGAATCGTATCTTAAAACAAACGTTACCGGAACTCAGAATGTGATTGCTTTGGCGAAACGTGCCAATGCATCACTTTATCATATTTCTACTTGCAGTGTCAGTGGAGATACGATGAAGGATGAAAGCAAAAACCGCGTATTTACCGAGGATGACTACGATATAGGTCAGATTTGGGAGGATAATGTTTACGTCAAGAGCAAATTCCTCGCCGAGGGACTTGTTTTCGACGCGATCAAGGACGGTCTTGACGCCAAGATCTTCCGACTTGGAAGATTGGTGGGAAGATCCTCTGACGGTCAGTTCCAGATAAATCCCGAAACAAACGCCTTCTACCTGACACTCAAGGGCTTGATTCAAATGGGCGTATTGCCTGAAGCAGAAGCGGCAACTCCCATTGAGGTAACGCCCGTCGACGTCAGCGCAAAGGAAGTGCGTTTGCTTAAAAACTCGGAGCACAAGGTATTCCACATTATGAATCCCGATCCTCCTGTGCTGAAGGATCTGATCAGAGCCATAGCTCCCGATTTTCAAATTGTGGATGACAACCGATTCAATGCTATCTTCAGAGAAAGGCTGATATCCTTGGATATGGAATTGTTGCCGATCGTTATGCATAATTGGCAAATGCTGACCGCAGGAGACAGTATGATCACCGTAACAAATCTTATTACTACTGAAGAATTGTCAAAATTGAATTTTGTTATGCCGGATGTCAAGCCCGAGGTGATTTTGAAGCACTTCCATAATTAATAATCGCTTTCACCCCTATGAACAATGCCCGCTTACGGCTTAAAGGAGGATAACAGATGGTATCCGAAATTTCTGTAATAATCTTTATTGTCGCGTTAATTATATTATCTGCCTTCTTCATATGGAGCAAGTTTACGCGCAAAAAAAGACAATTGCTGAACAATTTGTATTTGATGCTGGCAGTTGCATACGCCAGCTGGATAATCCCGCTCATCGTCATGCACTTTGTTTCGATGGAAAATCAGCAGCTGCTGTATATTCTGGACTGTGCAATGCAGCCCGGCGGCGCATTGTGCGCACCGCTCTATCTTGCTATTGCGCTGACCTTTATATCAGGGCAAGAGAAGCTGCCGCGATGGCTCAAGATGTCCTTCTTTTTCCCCGCAGCTACAATCTTCGTTTCCTGGACTAATCCTCTGCATCACCTATACTATGAGACCTTCTCGGTTGTAAAAAGCGAGATCGTTTTTGGCCCATATATCCTTGTAAGCGGACTTTGTAACTATATCTTCCTGATCGTTGCAATAGTTTATATGATCCGTTTTGCTGTGATGAACAAGTCCAATCTTTATTGGAAGCAGTGCTTACTGTTCATCATCAGCGGTTTATGTCCTTTAATAATAAATATGTATGCGACCTTCAGTGGAAAAGATGTGCCTATTACTGCTACTCCCCTGAGCTTTATGGTCACCCTTGTCCTCAACGGTTTTGCAGTGACTCAGCTGCATATGCTTGATATCACGCCGATAGCTACTCAGCATATTTTGAATGCGATATCGGATAGTTATATAGTTCTCAGCGAGGCGGGATTAGTACTCAAATTCAACAAGAACTTTGAGCAGCTCTTCGCCAAGGAGTACGGAATCGTTGAAAGTCAGCTATTGTCTGATTGCTTCAAGCCCGATGACGCAACACATAAGACTCCCATTTATAATATGGTCGCCGCGGTGAATTCGAGCCGTGAAGCCAACACGCGCATCTCTTACGAGCAAGCCGTTATTCAGACACAGGACGACAAGACGGTCAAGAAATATTTCGTTGTTGAGGTTTCGCCCTTGGAGTTGAACGGTCAGGTTTCGGGATTTGCCGTGCTCTTCAAGGATATTACCAGCCTGCGCGAAAGTATGCAGAGATTGCAGGAGAGCCAGGAGAGAATGATGGAGCAGGAGCGTTTCGCTTTCTTGGGTCAGATGATAGGCGGTCTTGCCCACAACCTGAAAACTCCTATTATGAGTATTGCGGGAAGCATTTACGAAGCGGAAGTATTGGTAGATGAATGCATTTCCAGCATGTCGGATGATGACGTTACCGACGATGACTATCTCGAAATTTACGGCGAGATGCGTGAATGGTTCACGCGAGCAAAGGAATCGACGGTTTATATGTCGGATATTATTACCGCTATCAAGGATCAGGCAAAGCAGATCAGTACTGATGAAAATATAACCTTTACGATCAGTGAGGTTCTGAGAAGATGTACGCTCCTTATGAGGCACGAGCTTATGAACAGCGGTTGCCAGTTAACTCACGTTTACGACGATACCGAAGAAATTACTTTGCAAGGTGACGTAAACAATCTGGTTCAGGTTATCGGAAACCTTCTCAGCAACGCTATTTATGCACAAAAGCAAGTTGCGGCAGGTGAGATCGAGCTTGAGATCAACCACGATGATAAGCAGCTTTATATTAAGGTCAAGGACCGCGGCCCCGGCATCAGCGAAAAGGTTGCCAGCCAGCTCTTCAAAAATATGATAACCACCAAGGGAAGTATGGGTTCGGGACTTGGTCTCTTCATATCCAATACGGTTATCCGAGGAAAATTCAAGGGCTCGATGTGGGGCGAAAACCGCGAGGGCGGAGGAAGCATTTTCGGTATTGCAATTCCGCTTGAGGTCGTACAAATTCGTAAAAACCTCTAAGTTAATAATGATGGCTCTGAAGGATGATTTTCAGAAAGCCGTTTAGTTACTCTATTTCACTTTTTCACAAGCCGCATAGCGGATGTATTACGGCTAACACAGAAAGGAATAGTCATAAAATGAGAAAAAATAAGATTGCAACACCTGATAAGATCTCTTTACTTACCGTAGATGACGATCAGAATATTACTTTTACCATAAAGAGTTATTTCGAAAGATCCGGCGGCTATGCCGTGGATATTGAGAATAATCCTGAAAATGCAATAGAACGCATTCGCAACGGACATTATGACATTCTTTTGCTTGACTATCTTATGCCGTCTATGTGTGGTGACAAAGTAGTAGAGGAGATCAGAAAATTCAACTCTGAGATCTTCATCATATTTTTGACAGGACATAAGGATATGGTTCCTCCTGTACAAACCATCCGTCAGCTTGATATTCAGGGTTATTTTGAAAAGGGCCCTCGCTTTGACGAGCTGGAGCTGTTGGTAGAGTCCTGTGTAAAATCCATCAAGCAGCTCAAAATGATTCGCAAATACCAGGACGAGGTTATGAACGCGTATATGCAGACCATCGAAACCCTGCGTAACGTGGTTGAAACACGCGACCATGAGACACGCGGCCATTCGGAGCGAGTTTCCGTTCTTGCCGCATCAATAGCGCAGGAAATGGGCCTTTCTCCGCAGGAGGTAGAGCGGATCAAGATCGCCGGATTGTTCCACGATATCGGCAAGATCGGTGTGCCCGATGCTATTCTGCTCAAGGATGGACCTCTTTCACAGAACGAATATGAAGAGATCAAGCGTCATCCTGCAGAGGGCGAAAAGATACTCAGCACCTGCTCGTCGTTTGACGACATACTGCCGATCATCCGCCACCACCACGAGCGCGTTGACGGACGCGGCTATCCCGATGGCCTTACGGGTGATAAGATCTGCCTTGGCGCAAAGATTACCGCTGTAGCAGATGCGTTTGATGCAATGGTGTCAAACCGTACCTACCGTAAAGGACTGGGCTTCGATATCGCAATGGAGAGGGTAGTTCAAGGAATCAATAGTCAGTTTGACGCGCAGGCGGTAGCAGGACTTCATAAGCTGATCGAAAGTATCGGAAGAGAAGAGTTTGAAAGAAAATTTTGTTCACACGTTAACACTTTAGAATAATCAGGGGGGGAAGATATGAAAAAATATCCATTTAACCCGGTTGAATACTATTCTTGCTTCAAGGATATGATTGAGGCTCTGCCAAACAACCGTGAGGATGACCCCGCCATTTCCTGGTTCACCCGAAAAGGTGAAGAAAAGGGCGTTACCTTAGGTAAGCTGAGAGAGGACGTACGCAACCTGCAGGCTGCTCTCGTCCACCTCGGACTCGCAGGAAAGAGAATAGCAATTTTGGGCGAAAACAGCTATGAATGGCTCTTGGTTTATTTTGCAACGACCTATTGCGGTGCCACTGCAGTTTGTGTTGATATCGAGCAGTCGGACGATACGATTCTTCAGATGCTTGATATGTCAGATGTCGGTGCGATCTTTTTTGCAAGCGCAGTAGAGGAGCTTTGTTTAAATCTTGGAAATCCAAGCGTTAAGCTTTTCTCTTTGATCGGCAACATAGGAGATTCGCGCAGTGTTCTTGATCTGATCGAACAGGGCGAAAAGCTTCGCGAAAACGGTGAAGACGTTTCGGTAGAGGTAGGCGCGGATCACACCGCAGCTATCGTTTTTACCTCCGGTACTACCAGCTACTCAAAGCCGGTAATGCTATCTCACGGCGCGATTTTGACAAATGCCTCCGATGCTCTTGCCAACGTAGCGATCGGAAAGGTGGCATTTACATCTCTGCCTTTTTACCATACTTACGGACTGACCTGCTCGGTTCTGTCTATGCTCATTGGAAAAGCACATCTTTATATCAACGGAAATCTGAAGACGGTAATGCGCGATATTCAGCTTGCCAATCCGCACACTATGCTGACCGTACCTCTGCTGCTTGAAACCATCCACAATAAACTGTGGGCAAATGCCGAGGAGAAGGGGAAAACGCAAAGCCTGAAGTCGCTTTTCAAGCTGTTGGAGTTCCAAAACAAATTTGGCATACGCAGCGGCGGAAAGAAGGTGGCTGCCATTCGCGAGCAATGCTTTGGCACCATCGAGCTGATAATTTGCGGAGGCGCACATATGAACGCCGATATTATGCGTGAATTCGGATATCTTGGAGTAACCGTCCTTCAGGGCTATGGAATTACCGAATGCGCACCGTTGGTAAGCGTAAACAGAAATAATGCAAACAATTATGATTCAGTAGGACTTGTAACTCCTAACTGCGAGGTAAAGATCGAGGACGGCGAGATCTTGGTACGCGGCAAAAATATAATGCAGGGCTACTACAAATTCCCTGATTTAACTAAAGAAGCCTTCCGTGACGGATGGTTCGTTACGGGAGATATGGGATATTTCGATAAGGATGGCTTCTTGCATATAAGCGGACGAAAGAAAAATCTCATCGTTTTTAAAAACGGCAAAAAGCTTTCTCCCGAAAAGCTGGAGGAAAAGATCAGACAGCTTCCTTTGGTAAAAGAGGTCGTTGTCTATGGAGCTGCAAGCGGTATATCAACCGACGACGTTCAGGTTGCTGCCAGCGTATATCCCAATAAAGATGAATGCGGAGATATGTCATCCTATGAAATATTGGAGGCTCTGCAAAACGGCATTAATACCATAAATAAGGAGTTGCCTATGTATCAGCAGATCCAGATGGTGAATATCCGCGAGCAGGAATTCTCAAAAACCGCATTGCAAAAGGTAAAGAGGCATTTAATATAGCCTGAAGGAATTATTTATATGGAAGAAAATCTTTTCAAATTTATAGAGGATGCGATCTACAAGATCACCGGACAAAAGGGTTTGGTATACGATACTGATTTTGTAAAGGATCTTGGACTCACCTCGTTTGACGTAATGAACATCGTTTGTGTGTTCGAAGACCATTTTGACGTTGAGATACCGAGCAGAGACGTTTGGAAGCTGCGTCGCGTAAAGGATGTTATCGATTATATGATCCGTAAGGGACTCACTGATGTATGAGTGCATCCGCCACTAAAAAAGCCGTACTTTATATTTTCAACACCGATTTGTCATATAGCACGGAAGACCGCTTAAAGGAAGCCGTATTTTCGTTTCTTTGTGCCTCTTCTTCTGAAACAACGCCGCACTCTTTGTGTGATGATACAATGTTACAGATATGCCGAACCTCATTGGGTAAGCCATATCTTCCCCATCTGTCGGGAATATACGTATCCGCAAGTCACAGCGGAGAGTATTTGTTGTGTGCTGTCTCTGATACAAAAATCGGTGTTGATATTCAACGGCACGAAAGAATAAAAAATGAAACCGAGGACGAGACCAACGCTCGGTTGCAAAAGCTCTCCAAGCGCTTTTTTCACCCCAAAGAAGCTGAGTTTATTACAAAACAGCCGTGGGACCGTTTTTTTAAGGTATGGACTGCCAAAGAAAGCTATGTGAAGTATACCGGAGAGGGAATTACTGATAATTTTATGAATTTTTCCATTCTTCCAGGCGACTGCCGCATTCTTTCGGAAGAGAATGATGCTAAAGAATTCGTCAGATGGTCTGCCTCTGACGTTTGCTTTCATCAGATCGATTTTGATCAACAGTATACAGTATGTGTGTGCACCAAAGAGCTTGTGAATGTTCATATATGCAGATTGTAATGTCATGCTCTCCCTCGCCTATGCGAGTAATTGTTGCAGAGTAATATTAATCGTTATCCAAAGGAGTATAGCTTTTCGTGAAAAAAAACATATTACAGTTATGTTTGGTTCTCGCACTTGGTGTTCTGATACTTGTGGCTTCGCTGTCTATGATCCTGAAGCGGGCATCCGATGCTGAGTCAAAGGCGGAGGATACTTCTTGTGTTGACTCAACCACAGAAGGGCAGTACAATAGCACTCTGATCATTCCTGACGAGACCACAGCCATACCCGTCACGGATCCGATCACTACAACCGATGTAACTACCGACACCACGGCATATCCTGAAACTACCGAACCGATTACTCCGGCTACCGAAGCGATTACTACTCCGGTTACCGAACCGATTACTACTCCGGTTACCGAACCGATTACCACTCCGGTTACCGAACCGATTACCACTCCGGTTACCGAACCGATTACCACTCCGGCTACCGAACCGATTACCACTCCGGCTACCGAACCGATTACTACTCCGGTTACCGAGCCGATTACTACTCCGGTCACCGAACCGATTACCACTCCGGTTACCGAACCGATTACCACTCCGGCTACCGAACCGATTACCACTCCGGCTACCGAACCGATTACCACTCCGGCTACCGAACCGATTACCACTCCGATCACCGAACCGATTACCACTCCCGAGACTACTTCTTCGGCTCCCGAAGATAGCGTGAATCAGGAAGGAAGCGCTTTAGAGGAGATACTGAAGCCGGCACAGATCACGTTGCTGCGACCGATAGCTTCAGGTGATCTGGTAAAGTCAAATGCCTCCGCGATCATTGACTATTCACACATCGATGATGGGTATATAATGGTTAATTTCACGGGAACCACCTCAGCTCGCTTGAAGGTTCAGGTTACGGGACCGACGACTACCTATACATATAATATTTCCGCTCAGGAATGGGTTGTATTCCCTCTTTCCGACGGAAATGGCGATTATCGCTTGAAAGTATTAAAGAACGTAGTTGATACCCGCTATTCAACGGTTCTTTCTTTGAGCTTCACGGTAAGCCTCAAGGATGAATTCGCTCCGTTTTTGCGCCCGAATCAATACGTTAATTATGAAAATGCAATAAATTCTATGAACAAAGCCGCAGAATTGGTCAGCGGCAAAAAATCTCTGCTTGAAAAGGTGGAGGCGATTTATTCGTACGTCATCAAAAATATCTCCTATGACTATGATAAGGCTGCGACGGTCGAAAGCGATTATCTGCCGGTTCTTGACGACGTTTTAGCTTCAGGAAAAGGCATTTGCTTCGACTATGCATCATTGATGACGGGTATGCTGCGATCGCAAAATATTGCCTGCAAGCTCGTTGTCGGCTATGCCGATGGAGCTTATCATGCATGGATCAACGTTTGGTCACCCGATGAAGGCTGGATCAACGGATCGATCTTCTTTGACGGTGTCGATTGGAAACTGATGGATCCTACCTTCGCTGCAGGCGGTAGCGAGCCTTCGGGAGTAAAGTACACGTCAAAATATATTTATTGATCGAAAGACAGGAAAAAGTACCTATGCAATGGAATGAGCTTCCCTATCTTACCTATGCAGATCTGTTCAGACAATTTGCTCTGTTGATGAAATCGGGCATTAGTCTGAATGAAACGATGCATATACTCTCTTCTGAGGATCAAGACTCGGAGAGTAAAGCAGTTCTTGACAAAATGGCTTCTCTTATGGATGATGGCAAATCATTCACCGATGCGCTGGAGGCGGTAAAATGCTTTCCCACACATGCGGTTGGTTTGATCAGAGTTGCGGAGCGCGTTGGTCGCACCGAGGAAACGCTCCATTCACTGGCTGACTATTATGAAACACAGCATCGTATTAATAAAAGCGTGAAAAATGCGCTGATATTTCCTTCAACGCTGATATTGATGATGCTTGCGGTTATTATAGTCCTGATCAGCTATGTTTTGCCCGTGTTTGATGACGTCTATAAATCGCTTGGGGGCAGCCTCACAGGCTTTACGGGCGTATTGCTCTCGCTTGGCAATTTTTTGAATACAGCTATGCCCATAATCGGAATCATCACCGGCTCTATCATCGTGATTGGCGCGATTATTGCTTTTATCCCGTCATCAACCAAGGCGGTCAAACAAATATATCGGCGTATTTGCGGTGATCGCGGAGTAAACAAAAAGCTCAATAATGCAAGATTTGCACAAGCGTTATCCATGGTTTTGGCAAGCGGATTGCCTATCGAGGAAGGAATTGAACTCGCCCGAAGGCTGTTCGGCGACGAATCTCACGTTAAGTGCAGATGCGATAAGTGTTCCGCTTTAATGAACGAAGGCGCGGGATTGGTCGAGGCTCTCAGCGAGGCGGAAATTCTCTCTCCCTCGTCTGCGCAAATGCTTGCAATCGGACTTCGCACGGGAAATGCCGATGAAGTTATGCAGCAGATAACGGAGAGAATGTGGAATGATGCGGAAGAATCTATGGAGGCGCGCGTTTCCAAGATTGAAACGGCACTTATTTTAACCGCCTCCCTTATAGTAGGAGCAATATTAATGGCAGTTATGCTCCCGCTGATCAATATTATGAACACAATAGGATAATTTATGTTAAAAAAGCATTTTGATAAACTCTACCCTTTGATTTGGGTATTGGTAATATTGTGTGCGTTGTTCTGCTTCCTGGCGGCGATCTTCAATTTGGATAACGGTCAGGCGATAGAAGAAAAAGAACGCCTTGAAGAGGCTCTCTCGCGCGCTGCAGTAGCTTGTTATGCTATTGAAGGCGCATATCCCCCGGATTTGGAGTATTTGATTGAAAATTACGACGTTCAAATAAATACAGATCGTTTTACGGTTAAATACGAGCTGTATGCTTCCAATCTGATGCCGGATATTACAGTATTGGATTTTCAAAAATGAAAACACGAAAGAAAGAAAGCAGATGGAGTAAGATCTTACCCTTTGTGCTGTTTACGCTTTTTGCCCTTTGCGTAATTACCGTTCTTATTGCCGGTGCCAAGATATATAAAAGCTTTACCGCGCGTGATCTCTCAAGCTACGATCATCGAACAATTTCACGATATTTAACCACGCGTATCCACCAAAGCGATGCCCGAGGCGCTTATTTCGTTGGTGATTTCACTGATGCCACGCCTGAAGCCGAAGGCGATACCTTCTATTTTTGCGAAAATATTGATGGAAAAGTCTATTACACCCGTATTTATTGCTTTGATGGCTATTTGTACGAGCTGTTTTCCGTTTCGGATGATTCGTTCGCCCCTGAAGACGGAGAGAGGATACTCCCTGTAGATGATCTGAAATTCTTGGTAGCGGATAATACGGTGACGGTCAAGGTCCGATACGCAGATGGAGAAAGTCAGACTATCTACGTCAATATGCGAAATAAAACCGAAAAGTAGAATAGATACGGAAAGGATTGATCATAAAATGAAGAAAAAAGCATTTTTGCCTTTGCTCGAGCAAATTATTATGATCGGTTTTTTCGCAGCTGTCGCTACTATATGCTTGCAAGGCATTGCCCTTGCCAATCGCATTTCAAACGAGCAGGCTATCACAGATCGTGCTGTTTTGGCTGCTCAAAATATTGCCGAGACTCTAAAATCCACTCAAGGGGATACTGTCTCGGCAGCCGGCGTTTTATCCGGTAGCGCAGAAAATGGCTCCTTGATAGTGTTTTATGACGTGTTGGGTAATCCCGTTTCAAATGAAGATCTCGGGGGCTTTAAAGGCATTGCTGAAATTACGGAAGGCTCAAATCCGCTTTTAGGGAGTGCATCTGTTCAGATAATATACAAGGATGAAGTCATATACTCGCTTACCGTAGGATGGCAAAAGGATTTGTATAATGAAAACCACTAATCGAATAGAACCGCCAACATTCGGCACAAGTTCATTATTGCTTATATTTGCATCGCTTTGCTTAACGGTTTTTGTACTGTTAACGCTTAGTACGGTACAAGCAGACCGAAAGCTTTCTGTGGTTTCGGCAAATATTGTTTCTGACTATTACAAAGCAGATTTGGAGGCAGAGGAGATATTTTCTATGCTTCGTGCGGGAATCGTTCCCGAGGCTGTAATAGTCGATCAAAATCGATACTACTATTCTTGTTACGTTTCGCCAACACAATCCATCGCCGTGGAATTGAGCTATGAAAACGGCATCTGGAGCGTGCTGCGTTGGCAAAGCGTGACGTCTAATTCATAATCCAAAGGAGGGACATACTTTGTCAGATCTGAATAATTATCTTAATCGCGCCGTAAACGATCAGGCATCCGATCTGTTTATTGTTGCGGGATGCCCTGTAAGCGAAAAGATAGAAGGACATATTGTTCCTATAGAAGGTCAAAAGCTTCTGCCTCCGGATACGGAAATGTTGATCCGCGAGATATATAAGCTTGCAAACCGTTCGATAGACAAATACTTGTCCACCGGAGACGATGATTTTTCGTTTGCTATACCCGGTCTGTCGCGTTTTCGTGTCAACACCTATCGACAGCGTAATTCCTTGGCTGCGGTTGTACGAATTGTTTCGTTTGATATTCCCAAGTGGGATCAGATACATATTCCTCCTCAGGTGATGGAGCTCGCCAAAATTACACACGGTATGATTTTGTTCACAGGTACGGCAGGAAGCGGAAAGTCCACGACTCAAGCTTGTATTATTGACCGCATCAATCAAAGTCGAGAATGCCATATTATAACCCTTGAGGACCCAATAGAATATCTTCATAAAAATATGCGCAGTATAGTCAGCCAAAGAGAGATCTCTATCGACACGGCAGATTACCTTTCCGCACTTCGTTCCTGTTTACGCCAGGCTCCGGATGTAATTCTGCTTGGCGAGATGCGCGATGCAGAAACTATAAGAACAGCAATCACTGCAGCAGAAACGGGACATACTATCATTGCCACTATGCATACCAAGGGTGCTGTCAATGCGATTGACCGTATTATAGACAGCTTTACAAGTGCTCATCAAGCACAAATCCGTTATCAGCTTGCAAACGTACTTCATACGGTTGTTTCTCAGCAAATGATTCCCGATATAAACGGAAATATGATTCCCGCGTTTGAATTGATGCAAGTTAATAGTGCTATTCGCGGTATGATTCGCGAAAATAAAAATTATCAGATCGATAATGTAATTACTGCAGGAAGAGACGAAGGAATGATTTCTATGGATCAATCCATCCAGGCACTTTATGAGCAGGGTCTGATTACTAAAGAGGCAGCACTGAATTATGCAGATCACCCGGATCAGATTCAACGCCGTTTAGGCTGATTGAGATTAATATAAAACCGCATACGATCATTTCTAATCCGATTGATCGTATGCGGTTTTTATAATTCATCAAAGAACAAGAGGCTATTTTCATAGCCTCTTGTGATAAATTTTGTTAAGCTGATAATGTATTAGTCTTCGATCTGTCTGCTCTTGGTGGGAATCCAGATAGCCGCAAGAAGTGCGAGGACTGCTACAATAATCACGGGAAGCGCTGCGTCGCCGGTCTGAGGAGGAGTGAGAGGAGGAGGATTGTCAGTGATTTCGACCAGGTAAACGTTGGTGATCACAAATCCTGTGGTCATATCACCCGCAACGGTCGAGTAGTAGTTCTCCACTTCTACCTCTGCGATTGTGTAAACGATCTCAGTGCCGTTTTCGTACTTGTCAAGACCGGTAAAGGTCCATTCCCAATTTTCGAGTGCGCTGATCTCCTTACTCTCGGTTGCAACTCCGTTTGCGTAAAGGATGACTGTGATGCTTTCGGGACGGGTGTTGTCGATGTTATCCTCATCTTCCCAAACCTTGGATACAGATACTTGAATGGTTTCGGGAGTATAAGTATTGGTAACGTTGAAGCCGTTGATGGTAGCGGTGTAGCCTTCTACAGCATCCTCGGTGATGGTGTAAACGATCTCGGTGCCGTTTTCGTACTTGGGAAGGTTCTCGAAGGTGTACTGCCAAGCGGTCTCAGCAGTTACGTTAGCCTCAGCGATCTCCTTGCCGTTAGCAAGAAGGTTGATGGTGATACTCTCGGGACGCTTGCCGTCCTGGTTGTCAGCATCGTTCCATGTCTTAGTGCCGGAAACGTTGATGGTTTCGGGGGTGTAAGTATTGGTAACGTTGAAGCCGTTGATAGTAGCGGTGTAGCCTTCTACAGCATCCTCGGTGACGGTGTAAACGATCTCGATGCCGTTTTCGTACTTGGGAAGGTTCTCGAAGGTGTACTGCCAAGCGGTCTCAGAGGTTACGTTAGTCTCTGCGATCTCCTTGC
>JAFOEU010000034.1 GCA_017387685.1 Clostridia bacterium | reverse complement strand
AGAGACGGCGCGTTCTTCTTCCTTGGGGTATAGGTGGGAGTAGGTTTTGAGTGTGATTTCCACGTTGGCGTGGCCGAGGCGGCGGGCGATCTCTTTTATGTTGACGCCTGCGTTACAGAGAAGGGAGGCGTGGGAGTGCCGGAACTCGTGGATCGTTATGTGTTTGACGCCTGCCCGCTGGCCGTATAGTTTGTTTGCGTTTTCGATGGAGGTGTCCGGGATCGGGGCGGGGCCGCCGCAGATAAAGAGGCTTTGGTTCCATCTTCCCGCCTTTTCCTGTCTTTCCCTGTGCTTTGAGAGCGCGTCAACGAGCGTCACCGGCATCTGGATACGCCGAACGCTGCTCTGGTTCTTCGGCGGGGTTTCCGTCCAGGTCTCGCCCTTCACCTTCTGTGCAATCGAGCGGCGCACCCAGATATACTTTGTGTCCTCAATATCAGACCACCTTAGTCCGTTGATTTCGCCCTTTCGCATACCCGTATAGTAGGCAAAGAGGAAGAAGATATACAGGCCGGAGGCGCGGAGGTCGTTTTTCTGCTCCGCTTCCTTCTCCGCTTCTGATATGAATAACTTAAATTCGTCAGCGGTATAGTAGCGCAGGCGCACGGCGATATTCTCCTGGTACGGGTCGCGGAATGGACCGAGGCGGGGAAGCGGGTTCTTCTCGATCATACCGCGGGCGAGGGCGAAGTTCAGGAGCGCTTTCAGCTCCCTGTATGCCGCGTTCTTCGTTGCTGTTTTCAGCGGCGCCCCGTCCGGGGTGGTTTTTTCGTTCAGCCATACCTTCCAATCCGACAGGGCTGTGACGGTCAGATCGCGGAGCATCACGTCGCCCAGCTTCGGCATCACGCCGTTGTTCAGAATCGACTTCTTCTTCTCCATCGTAGTCTTTCGCACTTCCGGCCCGTGTTCCTTCTCGTATATCTCAAACAGACCGCGGAGGGTCAGCTTTGTGCGGCGTTCTTCCTCGCTTTCGCTGATCCGCGCCGCTTCTGCCCGCATCTTGGCTTCCGCCCTCTCTGCCTGGGCTTTCCCGTACTCCCTGCGCTCCAAGGTGCGCTTTTTCCCGCTTTTATCGGTAAAGTTCACCACCACCCTATATTTCTGTAAGCCGTCCTTCTTTTCTCCCTCGATCTTATAGATCGGCATTGCGTTATACCTCCAAATGTGCTATACTGTATCATAGGCCGTCCCGGTCGTTGGCAGACGATCCGGCTATTGCCGCGGCCTGCCGCCCGTTTTATACCTCCGGGCGGCTTTTTATTTTCATCTTGTAAATATTATTTCATTCTGTTATAGTAAAAGTAGCGTTGTTGGCGTTGTTGTTGTTCATTGTCAATCGTTCTCGCAGTCATGGCAGCCCGACCTCCGCTGCCACCCCTCCGTCCGTTCCCAGACGGAGGGGATTTTTATTTTCCGTTGTTCCTCGCCTTTACCCACTGCGCGAACGCCTTGACCTCCTCAAACATCTCGTCGGTGATCTCGCCGCCGCCGCCAAACAGAGCAAACTTCAAATCATCGTTACTCGCCCAGGTTTCTTCGGATACCGGGGCTTTTTCTGCTTCGAAATGAATGAGCGAACCCACCGATACCTTGAAATATTTGGAAATCCGCTCCAAGGCGGTCATTCCAAGGGTACGCTGGCGTCCCATCTTTAATTCTGTGAGATTTGCCCGTGGTACTCCGGCCCTGCGGCACATTTCCGTAATTGTGATTCCTTCTTTTTGGCATAAGGCGTCAATGCGTTTGTACAATTCTGACATATTTACACCTCCTGTTTTGCGCATAGCGACTAATTACAGAAATCCGTAATTTTTTGCTTGACAATTACAGAATGGCGTAATATAATCAAGCCATGGTTACGGTATTTCGTAATTGTTCTGGTTGGCACTTAGAGCATATTACATAATACGGTAATTGTCAAGATAAAAAAGGAGGTTGCAATGGAAAAAATCACTTTCGAGCAACGCGTCAAAATTGAGCTTATCAAGCGGAATATGACGCAGACTGAGCTTTGCAACGCCGTGACCGAGCTGACCGGCCTATACTGCGACCACTCCCTGCTTCACCGTATCTTCAACGGGCAGACGCCGGGAACCAACGTCAAGGATGCCGTGTGCAGCATTCTCGGCATTACAAGCTGAACCACAAGCAAATAAATTGAGCAATCGGTAAAGGAAGGAGTGAGAATTTGGAAGGAGAACTTAAATATTCCTTCATTGAGAACGGAGACTTCATCGTTTTCGAGGATGGGCGCATTTTCAAAAGGCTTGACCCTCCGGTTTCGTCCGGCGGATACAAGTACGTGAGGGTTGGGGAAAAGTCTTATCCGTTGCACAGGGTAATCGCCTCTGCGTTTGTCCCTAATCCGGAGAATAAGCCGGAGGTCAACCACATCGACGGCAACAAGACCAACAACGATGTTTCAAATTTGGAATGGGTCACGAGAAAAGAAAATGCAAAACACGCTTCAGAACACGGCCTATTGAGAAAAGCCAGGAAGCCAACCAATCTAAGCGTAAAAACCAAAATACGTGAACGACGGTTAGAGCTTGGTATATCTCAACAAGAGATGGCGGAAGCCTTGGGCGTGACTCAGTCTGCCGTAGCCCTATGGGAGATCGGGCGCACCGAACCGTCCACGCACAACCTTCGCCGTCTGGCCGACGTCCTCGGCTGTTCCCCGGCAGACTTCTTTTAATCCCGACTATGGAGGTAATTCACATGACAGGCGTTTTGTTTTACTACTATCTGATCTTCTGCGGCATCATGCTTCTACTTTTGGCATTTGTGCCGGGAAAGGATTGATGGCTATGGAGAGAGAACCGAGACAGATCCACCGGCTGAACGAGACGCAGTTTCAAGCCGCGTTGACGAAGCTCCACGAAGGCAAGCTTCCAAAGAACTTCTCCGACGTGGTAGCGCACGTCCAAGGAACGACCCGTGAGCTT
>JAFOEU010000033.1 GCA_017387685.1 Clostridia bacterium | reverse complement strand
GAAGTTAAGAACCTCACCATCAAGGGCGAGATCTACTACACCGACGCTGATGCAGCAGGCTTCGCAACCACCTCCTCCAGAGGTTACACCGCTATCAACGTAACCAACAATGCAAACGTAACCGTTATGGGTAACGCTAAGCATGCCGGCGGTTTCTCCGCAAGAATCGTTAACACCGATTTCGGCGATGCAGCTTGCCGTTTCGTTAACTGCACCAACAACGGTAACATCTACATCGACTCCACCGCTGATGAAAAGATGAGAGGCGGCGGTTTCGCAGGTATTCTTGACCTTTCTTACTACTACAACTGCGTAAACAACGGTGATATCTACGTAAAGGGTACCACCATCATCGCAGGCGGCTTCGTAGGCCGTGTAGCTCTTACCGCTGGTATGAACGGCTGTGAGGCTTTCAATTGCGTAAACAACGGTAACGTTAAGATCGAAGACCCCTACAAGGATAAGACCGGCGCTGAGCACATGGGTTCCGGCGGATCCGACGCTGCAGGCTTCTTCGGCTACGTAGGCGGCAAGGGTAACGCAGGCTGGTACAAGGCTTGGGGTTGCACCAACAACGGTGACATCACCGGTCAGTACAGAGTATCCGGTATCTTCGGTTACGTTTACGCTTCCGGTTCTACCGCATACGCAGACGTTCAGTTCTGTCAGCAGAACGGCGATCTCGTTTACGGCCGTACCGCTGATATCAAGGAAGGCACCATTCCTTACGACTACTGCGGTCCGTTCATCGCTTACACCAACTCTCCCTTTACCACCATCAAGTACTGTATCGATACCGGTACAATCACTCTCCGTGACAACGCTATCACCGCTAACGACGGTAGATCCTTCGTAGGTCTTTCCTCCGCTGACGGTTCTCAGTACGATATCACCAGCGTATACGTTCTTAACAAGGAACAGTACAAGTGGCTCACTTATGCTTCTTCTGATGACAATATAGCTAACAGATACGAGATCTCCACCGCAGAGGGCATCTTCGTTACCACTCTCGAGGATATCAAGTCCGGTAAGGTTGCATACCTCATCAACGAGGCATCCCTCAACGACGAGTATGATTCTGCAGCAGGCTTCGAGACCTTCAACGTTGAAGATTACGCTTGGGCAGGCTTCACCAACGAGAACATGTTCAGCTTCGGTCAGAAGATCGGCACTGACAATGCTCCTACCGCTAGCATCACCGCTGAAAACTGGATCGTTCTCAACGGCGACAAGTACGCTAACGGCACTAAGCCCGTAGAAGAAGAGACCACCAAGGCTCCCGAGACCACCAAGGCTCCCGAAGAGACCAAGGCTCCCGAGACCGAGGCTCCTGCAGTAGAGACCGAGGCTCCCGCTACTCAGGCTCCCGAAGCTACCAATGCTCCCGAGACCGATGCTCCCAAGGAAGGCGGCTGTGGCTCCTTCGTAGCAGGCGGCGTTGCAATCCTTGCAATTCTCGGCACTGCTCTCGTTATCAAGAAGAGAGACTAATTCTTAATACATAAAAACCTCCCCTCGGGGAGGTTTTTACTTTGCTCAAAGTTTGAACTTTCGGTGTCTACTGAATGAATATCTTTCGTTATATATTGACTTTAATATGTAAATGTAGTATAATATTTACCATCGTCGGCTATTTGCCGAGCGAAATATCAAAACGCAAAGAGGTAAATTATAATGCGTAAGATCACTTCTTTTGTCCTCAGCGTTGTCATGCTTCTTTCCCTGTGCGGTCTTTGCTTCCCCGTAAGCGCCGCTCCCGAAGGAACCGCGATCAACACTGCAGACGATTTTCTCAACATGGCGGCAGAAGGTACTTATTACCTGAACGCTGACATCACCGTTAATGTAAGCTATGCTAATGCATTCAAGGGCACCTTCGACGGCAACGGTCACACCGTAACCGTAAAGGCTCCTATGTTCGCTGACTTTTCCGGTACAGTCAAGAACCTCACCATTGCAGGCGAGGTATACGTTACCGATGCTAACGGCGCGGCTTTCGCAGTTCGCTCTTCGAACGGCATCATCGCTGAAAACGTAACCAACAACGCAAGCGTTACCGTTCTCGGCACCGGCATTATCGCCGCAGGTCTTGTTTGTGAGGACGTTGCAACCCAGACCGATAAGAAGAATCCTCCCAGCAGCTACACCAACGTAGTAAACAACGGCGAGATCTACGTCGAGTCTGCAGCAGGTCTTAAGCCCACCGCCGCAGGTCTTGTTGCTTTTGCTGACTCGGTTGTTTTCACCAACTGCACCAACAACGCTAAGGTTACCGCAAACGGCGTATGCGCTCGTGCGGCCGGTATCTGCGCGAGAGTTTCCCCCGTTAAGGGCTCTAACAATGCAGAGGCTTACAACTGTGTAAACAACGGCGATATCACTTCCGTTGAGAGCTATCTTGACACCGACGGCGTTTCCGTAGGTAGCGGCGCAGCTGAGACTGCAGGTATCTTCGCAAACGTAGGCGTTAAGAGCAACGTAGGTATCTACCGCGCTTGGGGTTGCGTTAACAACGGTGATATCAAGGGTACTTACAGAACCTCCGGTATTATCGGTTATGCATACGGCTCCGGCACTAATCAGTACGCAGATATTCAGTTCTGCATCAACACGGGCGATCTCTACTACGGCAGAGTTAAGTCCAATGACGGCAACGTTCACGACTGGTGCGGTCCCTTCATCGGTTACACCAACACTCCCTTTACCACTGTTAAGTACAATATCGACCTTGGCGCTTACATCAGAGATCCCCAGGCGATCAACCTCAACCCCGGCATGTGCTTCTTCGGCTGCTCGTCCGCTGACGTTATGCAGTGCGACGTTGCAGGCAACTACATTATGAGCAAGGATTCCTTCGTATACTATACCTATGCATCCTCCGAGAGCAATGCCGCACAGCGCCACCTTATCACCGAGGTTGACGGTATCCTTCCCGTAACCCTTGAGGATGTCAAGTCCGGTAAGATCGCATACGAGATCAACACTCTTGCGGCTGCTGACGAGTTCGGCTTCGCAGAGGGCTATGCTTTCTATCAGAATATCGGCTCCGACAATGTTCCTACCGTTGATAACACTCACGGCTGGGTAGTTCTCTCGGGCAACTCCTATGTAAATGGCAGCGCAGAGGCTGACACCACCGCTGAGGCAACCACCGAAGCACCCACTACCGAGGCTCCCGTAGAGACCACTAAGGCTCCCGAAGAGACCGAGGCTCCTGCTGTAGAGACCGAAGCTCCCGCACAGACCGAGGCTCCTGCACAGACCGAAGCTCCCGCTGATACCGAGCCCGCTAAGTCCGGCTGTGGCTCCTTCGTAGCAGGCGGTGTTGCAATCCTTGCAATTCTCGGCACCGCTCTCGTTATCAAGAAGAGAGACTAATCCTTAAACTTTAAAGACCTCCCGCCTCGGCGCGAGGTCTTTTTGTAATTCTTCTTGACTTTCCGCAAGAAATGTGATAATATATACATATAATATAATGGTAAGTTGTTACGACTTTTATTGTGCCCGAAAACTCACAAATATGCTTAATTATGCTCAATTATGCCGAGTGTTCGGCACTTTTTGACATTTCTACAACGTAATTTAATATCCGTAAGATGGCATAACTTAGCATAACTTTGCTTAGTTATGCCATCATTTGTCGTAAATTTTGTCGTAAATTCAAAATGCTTACAACATTTGATTTTGAAGCTGAGTCAGGATGGTATTAAAATGTTGTTAGATAAAATCGAAAATCTCGAAGCAGAAATCACCAAACTACGCAATTTGGCTGATAATACAGCAAACGAGGACGATAGACAGCTTAGGGATGAAGTAGCAAAGATTAATTACATAATCTTTGGTGACGACTATCCTCCATCTGATCATCACGCAGAGCATTGATTTGTGCGTTTACTTATAGACAAATCCGCATTTTTGTGTTATAATATATTTATCGAATCAAGTGGGAGGCGGCGTATGGCAATTTCGGAGTGGAGCATCCGCAGAACTAATATAGGTCAGAGCGAGGTCAAAGTTGTTCTTTGCGACGATGATGCGGAATTTTTGAATATTTTCCGTGGCGAGATTATAGAGGCTTTTAAAAAACTTAATCTGAAGGCGGAGTTGACGACCTTTAACAGTGCCGAATATATTCCCGACGGTATGTTTGCATCCTGTGATATGGTGTTTCTCGACATCGACTTTGAGGGCGAGGATTACAACGGCATTGACATCGCGCGCCGTCTGCGCGCAGTCAACAAGAAAGCTGTGCTTTTCTTTGTGACGAACTTTATCGACTACGCCCCCGCAGGCTACGAGGTCCAGGCGTTCCGTTACATACTCAAGCGTGACCGTAATGACGTGCTTGAGCGCTACATCCTGCAGGCGATCGAGCAAATGGCGGAAAGCCGAGAGATTTTCAGTATATCCGACGGCGATTCTGTCATAGAATTTCCGATTGATGACGTTTCATATATGGAAGTCACCGATCACGAGGTCCTCGTTCACAGAAAAGAAGGTACGCATTCTCTCAACGCCTCGCTTTCGAGCCTTGAAGAGCAGCTTGAAAAGTGTGGATTCTTGCGAATTCACAACAGCTACCTCGTGAATATGCGCTATATCGGGAAATACCGCAGTCGCGAGTGCATCCTGACCGACGGCACCGTTCTGTCCACAAGCGCACGCAATTATTCCGCGCAAAAGCAAAAATATATGCTGTGGAAGGGATTCAGATAATGCAATTTGTTTTTGTTCCCATCTTTACAGCTTTGCAGATATGTTTTATCTGGCTGCTTTTCTCCTCGTTTCTTGAACCCAAGCAATGGGGGAGTGATAACGTATTCTGGCACGTGCTCGCCTGGCTGATAACGGCGATCTTCGGCTTGTTTGACCTCCCCGGAATTTACGGTTATATAGTATACATCTTGATGTCTGTCATTCTTCTTATTGTCGTATACGGCGAGAACGGTGAAAACGGCGAAAGCAGCGTGAGTAGCCTCGGATTGCTTGCTGCCGCGTTTGTCATTCCCTTTATCATCGACAGCGCGTTTCTGCATTTCGCCGCAAATATCAAGGGGATCGCGTATTTCCTGATCCTTGGGGCGGGAAAGGTGCTTCCGATCGTGCTGGCTTGGATTCTTCGAAAGCTCAGATTCACCGGCATCGGACATAGGGAAGCCGACAGCGAGGCGTTGCTGCTCAAGCAGCACATGGAGTTGCAAAAAGAAAGCATGAACGCGCTCGAGCAGAACTACCGTATGCAAAGAAAGAGTACGCACGAATTTGAGCATCACCTGCAGGTGCTTGGCGACCTTTTGAAGCAAGATGAGACCGCTGCGGCTTGCGATTATCTTGACAAACTCAAAAAGAACCGCTCGATGCACGTTATGGGCGTCAATTCGCGCCATCCCGTGGTGGACGTTATTCTCAACCAGAAATATCAGATGGCGAGGGAAAACGACATCAAGGTGCAGATTCAGGTGAACGATCTTTCGGAGATTGATATACCTTCCGATTCACTTGTCGTGGTGCTTACCAACCTTTGGGATAACGCCATCGAGGCTTGCCGACGCATCGATGGCTACCGCGAGATCTTTTGCAGTATTCTTTACGATGAAGGGCTCTATATTTCGATACGTAACACCTCAAATCCCGTCCGCATCGAAAACGGCAGGATCGCCACCTCAAAGCAGGATTCTCTCAGCCACGGCTTTGGTCTGATGAGTGTGTGCTACACCCTCGACGGCCTCGGCGCGGAATATTCTTTTGATTATAGCGAAGGCTGGTTCAGCTTCGTCGCGGAAATTGAATAATGACAAAAAACAGTGGAAAACTTCGATTTCTCACTGTTTTTTTGCCCAAAATGATGCAGTTACGCTGAAAATGTTGCAGTTACGATAAAGTATTGAAATTTTTTTCTTTGTGTGATATAGTATATATGAAAGCGAGGTTGATACAATGAAAAATTTACGGCATTTATTCAGACAACCCCTAAAGACCGTCACGGGGATCATACTGGTCACGCTGGCGGTTTCCATATTATGCGTCAGCGTTGGCCAGGCTTTTGCGGTGCGGATGACACAGCAAAAGATGAATCACGAGTTCACAACCGTCGCGATGCTCACAAACACCTATACCGTACCCGAGGACGTGCTTTCCTGGCTTAATAAAACGGCAGAGGAGCACCCCGACGTTATAAAGATGATATCAGAGCAGGGATTCCTCTCCTCATATATCCCGGGGATGAAGACCTTGAATTATTCGGACCCCGAGGACGGAGTTTTCTACGATACCGGCATCTCCGGCCCCACGACTGTGCGCCCCTGGCCCCACGGCAGACCCTATTGTTGCGCTATGTTCGTTATCACAATTGACAGCGTCGGCGGTGCTGTGGAAAAATCAAGGACCTACACCACAAGCGAGGATCTGACGCCTGAGGATTTTGCAACCTACGAAGAATACAGAAAATGGTATGATGAAAATCACAAAACCTCTAAGCTGACTTATGCCTACACCGTTGAGATCGTCGGCACGATAAACGAGGTGATCTCCCTCGAGGAGGGCTTCGAGGATCCGATCGGCAGAACCATCAAGCTCACTTTTTCCTCGCCCACACCGCGAAATGAGGATATGACCGCCATTTCCAAATTGAAAAAGGGCGAGCAATACATCGTTTACGGTATGGATTACCGCGACAAGGATTGGCAGCTTCGCAGTCAGCTTAAGACCGGCGAGTCCGAATGTACCGTCGAGAGGTATGGATTGATAACGCACGTCACGGCAGAGATAGATAAATTTGATCTGTCGAAAATTCATATTATGACGGACGCGGATAAGGTTGAATACGAGAAAAAATACCTTGCTTCGGGTGAGGTTTATCTCGTGAACGATAAGGTCGTGCTTCCTTATGCACGGATCGATATGGATGACGGAGCGAAGGTGTATCTTTCACAGAGCCAATATAAGGCCATCAACACAGCCACATTGACTCTCGGCAATCCGATCAGCCAGGTGAATTATGAATTTATCCGCGATCGTGAGGGCGGTCCGGTGAAAGAGGTGCGGTACATCACGGAGTATACGTATTTTGATGGAGAGGACTACGTTGCTTGCACCGCAGATGAATATACCGAGATCTACAAGATCCCCACGTTTGCCCTCCTTGAAGGCTCCGTAGAGGAATTTTTGAATTCCTCGGCGGGGGCCGAATGGAAGGAGGTGCTCGAGAGGGACAAGATCAACAACAACTGCTTCCTCACCATCGGCGTCGACCATCTCGGATATCTGATCGACTTTGTTCGCGGCGATTCGGTGATAACATCGGGCAGATCCTTCACGTCCGCGGAGCTTGAGGATGGCAGCCGCGTTTGCATAATGCACGAGGCTCTTGCCGCCGAAAACGGACTTGAGGTAGGCGACAAGGTTACGATGAACTTTTATCATAACGACAACGTCATTCCGTATGATAAGAAGTCATCGGGCTGGGGAGATTATCTTACTCCGAACGCCGGCTTCTACTATAAAACGACTCCCTTTACCGAGACGGAGGAATATACCATCGTCGGACTTTGGCGCGGCGAGCTGCTCTGGCCCGACGTAAGCGAAAATGAATACTCATTCTCGCCCAATACGATCTTTATTCCGAAGGGCTCGAGTGAAACCGAGCTCGATCGCAACGAAAGCATCCTCTATATGACTCCCGTCGTTCACAACGGCAAGCTCGAGGAGTTCCGCCGTCTGGCTGAAGAGGACGGATTCAACGACCGCTTTCACTATTTCGACCGCGGCTACTCGCTCATTATGAAAAACTTCTTCAATTATGAAAATATGGCAGTTCAGGTGCTCGCTATCGGATGCACGATATATGCGGTCATCATCTTGATGTTCTTGATGCTTTATCCCGGATCGTATTCAAAGTCGGTAAGAACTATGGAATCACTTGGAGTGTCATACCCGAAGAGAGTTTGCTTTATTATCACCGCCTCAATGTCGATTATCACGCTGTCGACTGTCTTCGGAAGCTTATTGGGCACGCTTTTGTGGAGATTTGCCGTGAGTGCGCTCAAGACGTCGGCGGGCGCCGTGACCGAGCTCTTTATCGAGCCGGGAACCCTCGGCGCCATAGTTATCGCGCAGTTCTTATTTGTGCTGCTGCTTGACGTTCTTGTGTCCCTGTACGTAGCCACCCCAAAGAAAATGTCGGCAAGGAGGTAATCATGATAAAAAAGATCATAAGACGAATAAAAAGACAACCGCTCCCCTGCATTGCCGTCTGCCTGCTTGCCGCTGTGCTTTCGGTGTCTCTTTGCCATCTTCAGCACTCGCTTGAAGAGGAGCGCCTCAGCTTCGAGCAGACCTGCAATTCGATCCCCGTTCACTTCAAGATCACCGAGCTTGACGGCAGCAAATTTGAAGGCAAAAACGGGATCGCAAAGTGGGCTATTAACGAATTCCTCTTGAACGACGGGGATTTCAACAAGCTTTCAAGGGAGCTGTTCGTTCGCGTGGATTACAAGGGCGTAATTCCGGAGGAAGACAAAGAAGCCGTGCCCACCACGCCCTTCAGCGGGATCACGTCTATCGGCGCGGCGGAGGAGCTTTCACCCTCGCGCGGCTCAAGGGTTCGCTGGTATGAGGGATACGATGAAAGCATATTTGCCACGAAGGAATTAGTTTGCCTCGTGCCCGAAGATTTCAAGGGCGGAGACGAGATCGAGGTAACCTTCACGGGAAAAGCCAAGCTTGATTTTGTAATTGACGGCAATAAAACAGAGATGAATCGTAGCTACGCTCAGCACACCGCAAAGTTTACGGTCGTGGGACGCTATACCGACGAGGGCAACGAGACCGTTTATTGCCCCTATAAAACGATGGTGTCGTTGCTTGATATGATCGAGATCGCGAAGGAGACTTGCGTCAGTTATCTTGGCGGTACGCTCACAAACAGCCTGGATGTAGGAAAGCTTCGTGAGGCGAGAGCAAAATGGTTTGCCGAGCCGAATCCCACGGGCGAGCAGACTCCCTGGGAGGGGGAAGAGGCTTATTCCAAATATTATCTCTACGCATTGGATATCGAGGATTCCCTCCTGCGAACGCTGGAATCCAATATGAAAAACAGCATATTCCTGAATAAATTCGCGTCCGTTATCGTCTTTATTCTTTCTGCGGGCGCGGGCTTCCTGACGGGATTCCTCATCATTCGCTCAAGAAAGCGAGAGATCACGCTGATGCGCACCGTCGGAGAATCGAATCGCGAGGTCTACTTCAATTTTGCACTTGAGCAAATGGCGTGCGCCATCGTCGGTATAGCTTTCGGTGGTGCATATAATCTGTGGGATCCGATCGGTCAGCTTTTGATATTCGCTGTTGTTTATTACGTCGGCCTCAGCGTCGCGCTTGCGATATTCCTGAGCAAGAATCTTCTTGCAACCATTAAGGAGGATGAATAAGCAATGAAAAAGAAATATTTGATATATATCCTTATATCCGTGCTACTTTGTGCGATCATCGCCGTTGCCGTTTACGCTTTGCACACATCGGCAGAGGAAAAAATGAAGCAAGGCGAGGAGGATTTTGCCGCGGCACAGATCACCGTGACCGTTACGACCGCTACGGGCGAGTTCGAAGAAGATGAAAAGTTCAAAACGTACGAGTGGGTTTATAAATTGTTTACCGATCGGGAACCCGTTAAGTTCTACGACCTTTCCGCTGCAGGTGGTGATCCAAGAGCGGAACATAATTTGAAAAAAGAAACGACCCCCACGGAGCTTTCCTTGGCTGAATACGTCAAAGACGTTAAAATTATGATATCGCAAGAGATAAACAATGTCAGTGGCTACAGCTATGGAAGTGATGGCCGATATTATGCTTGTGGCATTACCTCTATTGACTGCGATCCGATGCTTGCTTCGGAGAAATGTGAGATCACCTGGTATGAAGGATATGACGAAAGTATTTTTGAGGGTGACGGACTCTATTGCCTCGTTCCGTATACCAAGCTCGAAGAGTATGATAATGGAAACGGCGAGGCTGTTGTGACATTTTATTACATGTCTATTAATTATTCATTCGAAGACGGTAAGATTGTGCAGGAAAAAACAGATCACGAATGTTCCTACACGATGAAGATCGTGGGAACCTATACGGGCGGCGACTGGAACAGTATCTACTGTCCGCTTTCAATTGTTAAAAAGGCGTCCGGCGAGCTTGAAGCGGACCCGTACTATCATTATCTGAGCGCGAAGTTTGTTGACAATAGTCGTCTTGACGAATTCCGCGAAAAAACGAGCATTTGCTTCCTTGAACCCTCGCCCGAAAATGATCGTATCCCTTGGGGATATGATATTGAATATCGGAAAGATCGCATGTTTCAGCACAAATATTACCCTTTTGCCTTGGATATCGATAACGAGGCTTTGATCGAACTGTCCAATGTGCAAGACGAAGTTGCAATGCTTGAGGGCATCGTCAAGGCAGGCATCATCGCCATTGCAGTCATCATCGCGGGAATTCCTGTTGGATGTCTTGTTATCTCTTTGACGAATAAGAAAAAATCGAAAGCCGAATGACCGAAGAAAGGAAGTAAGTGAATGAACCCAAAAGCAAAAATTCATTTGAAGCGCATCCTGATCCCCTTGCTGATCTGTGCGGTCATCGCCGTTGCCGTTTACGCTTTGCATGCAACGGCAGAGGAAAAATTGAGACAATACGAGGAGGCTTTCGCTGCGATACCGGTAACCCTGACCGTGACGACACCCACGGGCGAGCTCGAAACCGAGATTCTGAAGGACGGAACGGTGTATGAGAGGGAGCTTTCGATTCCAAATTGGGTTTATCAAATTTTTACCGAGCGAGAGCCCGTTAAGTTCTACGACGTATCAGCGGCGAAAGATCTGTCAGAGGCAAGCAAACTACGAAAAGACGAACCTTCTGCGGAGCTTTCCTTCGCGGAATACGTAAAAGACGTTCAGCTTATGGTATCGGAGCCGATAAACAAGGTCGGCGACTATAGCTTCTCGATCCGTGAACATTATTATGCATATGGTATTACCTCGCTTGACTGCGTTCCGCTGTTCGCTTCGGATTGGGAAAGCGAGATCACCTGGTTTGACGGATATGACGAGAGTATTTTTGTAAGCAATGGGCTCTATTGCCTCATCCCGGCGAGCAAGCTCGAAGAGTATGACAACGGAAACGGTGAGGCTGTTGTGAGCTTTTATTACTCGGCTATGTCACATAAGGTCGTGGACGGTGAGCTTGTGAAAGAACAAACAGAACGTGAATGTCCGTATACGCTGAAGATCGCGGGAACCTATACGGGCGGCGACTGGAACAGCATCTACTGTCCGCTTGACATCGTTGAAAAGGCGTCCGGAGAGCTTGAATCAACACTGCGAGTTCTTTCACTGAGCGCAACGCTTGCGGACAACAGCCGTCTTGAGGAGTTCCGCGAAAAAATGAGTCTGTGCTTCCTTGAGCCCGCACCTGAAAACGAGGATATCCCTTGGGGATATTACGTAGAATGGCAGAATATCTTACGTCATCACGAAGTTTATCCTTTGGGCTTGGCTATCGATGACGAGGCTTTGCTTGCGCTGCCCGACGTGACAGGTGTGGTTGGAGTGCTTAAAACCATAGTAAAGATAGGTATTGCCGTCATTGCGGTCATCATCGTGGGAATTTCGGTAGGACTTCTTGTAATATTCTTGAAGAATAAGAAAAAGAACAAAGCGCTGAAGCCCTTGCATTACGCGTATATTTCCGGCGTTGCACTGCTGTTGTTTTCCGCGATCGTTACGACATCGATCTGTTATTTACACGCATCGACCGAGGTTGAAAAACGCAATTATGAAGAGGCGTGCCTGACCTCACCGATCACCTTGACCGTAACGAATCCGTGGGGAAAATATATGGGATATGCCCACTACTCCGACGGCAGTATCAAGTGGAGGACGGACTTTTTCTCGGTATACGGCTGGATCTTTGACTTGTTTACTTCGGAAGAGCCTGTAAGGTTTTATGACGTCTCCGGCGTGGAGAATCCCGAGTATAACCGCGAGGCTGTCGAAGAGATAATGAATGAGACCGAGCCGATCGAGCTCTCTCTGAGCGAATACGTAAAAAATGTTCAGATCAAAAAGGCTTATGAGATGACCGAAGTCAACGACAGAGATTGCAGCGATTCCCATCTGATCGGCATCACCTCGATGTCCTGCGTACCCGAGCTCGATCCCGCCCGCGGCTGTGAGATCGTGTGGTATGATGGATACGACGAGAGCATTTTTGACGGCGACGAGCTGCTTTGCCTGATTCCCGAGGACAAGATTGACCGTTACGATAACGGCAACGGCGAGGCTGAGATCTATTTCAAAATCAGGTCTACAAAAATAACCTACGTTGACGGCCAACCTGTACGTGACGAGGTTGAGTACCGCGAATACCGATGCACACTCAAGATTGCGGGAACACATAAAGGCAAGGATTACAAAGGCATTTATTGCTCGCTCCCCGTTTTTGATCAGGTGTGCAGCGAGCTTGATGTGATGGTAGGTATTGATGCAATGAGCATGACGCTTGCGGACAACAGCCGCCTCGATGAATTCCGCGAAAAAATGAGCTTCTGCCTGACTGAGGCTGATCCGGATGCCGAACTGAAAAAATGGGGAAGTTATGCGAATGCATGGTATAATGAATATTATGATAGGGCATTTGTTATTGATGATGAGCATCTGAATGAGATGTATATTTCCCTTGAAGAAAGTATAGAGTACACCCGCCGTGTCACGCAAATAATCCTCGCGGTTGCCGCAGTTATGAGCTTATTGATAGCTTGTCTTGCGATATGCAGCCGCAAGCGCGATGAAGCACTTATGCGCAGGTTCGGCGAATCGAAGATACGGGTATGTGCTCGTCTTATGATCGAACAAATGGTGTGCGTGCTTATCGGAATAATCCTCGGCGGTGCATACTTCTTATGGAAACCCATAGTCAAGCTGTCGATCTTCGCGCTGATCTACCTCGTTGCGCTCACTATCGCGATCACGATAATAATGAGCAAAAAACTTACCAAATCCGTCAAGGAGGAGAATCAATGAGTATTTCACTTAAAAACGTATCTTACAGTTACAGAGGAAAATACCAGACCGTTCGCGCAGTGGACGGAGTATCTTATGATTTCGAGCCCGGAAAGTGCTATGCCATCATCGGCAAGTCGGGCTCGGGCAAGACCACGCTCCTTTCGCTTATGGCGGGACTCGACGTTCCTACCGAGGGCGAGATCATAATCGACGGTAAGTCCACGAAGCAGTGGAACCGAAACCGCCTCCGCCGCGATGCCGTCAGCGTAATTTATCAGAATTACAACCTCTTTCCACTTCTGACCGTGCAGGAGAATATCCGCTACCCGCTCGATCTGAAGAAGGTGCCGAGGAAAAATGCCACGGAATTGGCTGTAAAGGTCCGCGAGAGAGTTGAGCTTTCCGCAAGCTACGACAACCGTCTCCCCGCCCATCTTTCGGGCGGTGAGCAGCAGAGAGTTGCGATCGCGCGCACCCTCGCGCAGGGCTGCAAGATCATCCTCGCCGACGAGCCGACAGGCAACCTCGACTCGACCAACACGGCAAATATAGTAAAGATCCTCTGCTCCCTCGCCCACGATGACGGCTGCACCGTCATTATAGTCACTCACGACCCCGCCGTCGCCGAACAAGCAGACGCCGTCCTTCAAATGAAAGACGGCTCGTGGATATAAAAACATATAAACAACGCGAACCGTTTTAAAATGACGAAACGGTTCGCGTTGTTTGGTATATAATATTTTTAAGCTTTAATCTTATTTACATTATGAAAAAAATATGCTATAATATATAATGATATGAAATACTTAATATCAAAAATCATAGTTTGGCTGGCGAATGTCGTAAAAGTGTCGTAAATTCGGCTTGTGATGTTTGGGAAGTCTTGATTTGTCAAGGGCTTTGTGCAAAAGTCAATATAATATAATGAGGTATTATGTGCCGATCGGAAAGGCGGTGAGAGGGTGCGATTTGATAGTGAACTTAATATGGTCGTGATCACGGTTCGCGAGCTTGCCGAGCGTGCGTCGCAGGGCGGAAGTCTTGGCTCCGGTGTGCCCGATTCGCCGACGGCAGAGGAGGGAAGAACGCTTCACAAGCTTCTCGCTGATTCGCAAGGTGAGGGATTCAAGGCTGAATTTCCGATCTCTGCCGACTTTGAAAGTGGACGGCTTACCTACCGCATTTCAGGGCGCGCAGACGGCTTCGTTGACGGAGAAATTCCCATCGTATCGGAGTTTAAGACGGTAACGCATTCAGCGTTTGAGAGAGCATCCTCGCGCCTCGGGCGCGCGCAAGTTACGATCTATGCCGCGCTTTACGCACTTTCCCATTCGGTGAAAAAGGTAACGGCGCGCCTCGTGATAGCAACTCCCGACGGCGAGAAGATCAAAAATTCGGATAGGACTTATACCGCCGACGAGCTGATGATCTCGCTCCACGCGCTTATATCGAAGATCGCTCCGCTTGCATATAATGAGGCTGACTCGGTAAAAAAGACTCATCCCGAGCTTGCGGGCTTGAAATTTCCGCATCCGAGTCTGCGCGACGGTCAGCGAGAGCTGATATCCTCTGTCGCGTCAGCGGTAAAGGGAGGAAAAAGACTTTTCGCGCAAGCCCCCACGGGCATCGGAAAGACGGTTTCCGTGCTCTACGGTGCGGCTCGTGCGATGGGCACGAGCGATGTCCGCAGAATATTTTACCTGACAGCAAAGGCAAGCACTCGTCGCGAGGCTTACGCCGCCGCAGGAAGGCTTGCAGGAGTCGGCGCGGGACTGCGCACGATGGTCCTGACCGCAAAGGAGCAGATCTGTCCGCGCAAAACGGATGGCGAATTCGTCTGCGATCCCGAGCATTGTCCGCTTGCAAAAGGCTACTACGATAAACGCGCGGCGGCTCTTGAATCCTTGATCTCGCAGTACAAGGGCTACCCCGCGGGCGCGATCTCCGCGGCAGCAGCCAAGCACGGAGTTTGCCCCTACGAGCTTTCGCTCGATCTCTCGGAATATTGCGAT
>JAFOEU010000032.1 GCA_017387685.1 Clostridia bacterium | reverse complement strand
CGCCACGCGGCTTAAATAAGTAGGGATCAGAAAGACGCGCGCCCCAGCTTCGCGAACAGGGGTACGGCACCATAGAGAGGTAATGGAAAAATCCCGTGACCATTATGCTCTCTCTCCCGGGTTGGTTTCGCCTTCCGATCGAGTACGGTATTGATTATACAACTTTTGTTCGCAATAAATTAATTCCTTCGCACCTCACGGCGAATTAATTTTTGATCGATTTGGTGGGATTTTACGAAGCAAGGTATTAACCTTGCAAGTGAAATCCCGCCGAAAGACGCGAAAATTAATCACCGTGAGGCGATTATGTTCGGCTCCCGTACGGCTACGCCTTCCGATCGAGTACGATAATGATTATACAACTTTTGTTCGCAATTTCTCGCTAATACCTCGCATATTTTCTCACTCCCCGCCGCAGGCGAAAAAATGTCGCTATGCCCGCCGCACCCCACTCGGAAAGCTATGTTAGCACAAAAAATTCCTTCCCCTCCGGGGAAGGGGGACCGCGCGTAAGCGTGGTGGATGAGGGACATATAACCCGAGCCCCAAACCTTCGCCCCAACTCCACAACGAGCCCACCGAACGTCATCAAGAAAGCTATGTAAGCACAATCAAAACAGACCTTCCCCGGCGGGGAAGGGGGACCGCGCGAACGCGTGGTGGATGAGGGGAAGAGACGGAGCCGCAATGTTCGCACCAACGCCACAACGAGCTCCACCGAATGACATCAAGAAAGCTATGTTCGCACAATCAAAACAGCCTCCCGCAAAGGGAGGCTTTTCAGTTTCTGCAACCGAGTTTTAAAAATGTCGTTATGAATCGAAGTCGCGGGCGTTTTCCACACCCGATCGGTGCGACATTTTCAAAAAATTACAATTTTTTTGAAAAAGCTATTGACAATTCCGAAAAGATGGTATATAATTATATTATCAACAAAACGTGAGGAAGTAACCGAGATGAAGAATATGAATAAAAAAGGATTTACCGTAGTTGAGCTCGTTGTCGTTATAGCTCTTATCGCCATCCTCGCCGCATTTGTCGTTCCCTCTGCCGCTACTATGTTTGATAAGGCAAGACTTTCAAACGACCGCCAGGAGGCAAGAAATACATATAGCTATTATCTCCAGCTCATCAATTACAAGGACGGCGATCAGCCCGTAAAGAACGGCGCAGTACGTCTTAAGGACGGAACTCTCGTCAAGCTCGAAGACGGCATTGTATACGCCGACGAAAAGGTAGAAGAGGCAGATGGAGTTTGGGTTGTCAATACCGACGGTTCTGCCGACTGTCTCAACGCTGCAAACTAAAATTTAATAAAAAATCACCCGAGCCGCTGAAAGCTCGGGTGAATTTTTATTTGTCGTTGACCACGATAGCGCCGTCGACGTATTCGAAGGTGTATTTATCGTGGTAGGGATTGCCGACCTGAGTTGCGATAGACACCTTTTTGCCGTTATTCTCGAATATGAATTCGAAAAGGTTAACTGCCATTCCCGCGCCCTCTTCGATTCCCATATCCTCGGTCAGAACGGCGTTGTAAGCGATCTTAAAAGCCTCGTTAGCCTCCTGCATAGCCTGCGACTTGCGCGAGTTATTGACGATGCTCGTGAAGGTAGGTATCAGAATAGCGGCAAGAACGGCGATAACGGCGATGACGATAACGAGCTCGACCGCTGTGAAGCCCTTGTTTTTCATTTTCATTTTTAAATTACTCCTTGTGATAATTTCGCTGTGAACCAAATCTCCCCTCGCGGAAGGATTTGGTTCAAAGCGAAAGTGCTGATTTTATATGAAAATTATACTACTTTGCCGGCTGTTTGTCAATAGCAATTTGAAAATTGTTGCCATCGCGCGCGATCGAAGAAGTTACATTTCTATCTGAAATTGAAAAAATGTTGCCTCTTTTTGTAATTTTTTTGCCCTAATCTATTGACATTAATGCCGCAAAGGTTTATAATATAATATAAATATAATTATTTGTCTCTGCATCGTTTACGTTTGTGCAGAGTTTTTAACTTACGGATATAGAGCAGGAGGAATATTATGAAACTGATAAAGGGCAAAAACGCCAACCGCGGCTTCACGCTGACAGAGCTCATAGTCGTCATGGGCCTCTCGATCGTGGTCCTCACCCTGATGGTAACGATGCTTTCGGTCTTTACGGCTAAGGTCGACCAGAATAGAACCTACCACGGCTTCTACGACGAGGTAGCCTTCTGCAGAGATGAGATTCAGGAGTTTCTTGCTACCGTCGATGTGGCAAGTGCTGAGGTAACTGTTGAATCGAATACCGCGAACGGATCGATTCTTTCACGCAACGGAAAAATAGTAAAGCTTTACGGTTCCGAGTTTGAAACGAACGTCCCTGCGGCTAAAAAGACCTATCTGAATTATATCGATAGAATTGTGTACGATGTTATACCCGTTGCCAACGGTTGTATTCTCGAATGCACGTTCGTTGGCTCTTACGGTAAGGATTCTGCAAAGAAGGAATTTTCGCAGACCATGCTCTTCATCCTCGAGTCTGACGGAGCAAAATTCGTTAAACAGAATTAATATCCCCCACGGGAGGTTTTGAAATGAAATTGAAAAGATTAAATAAAAGAGGCTTCTCCCTCGTAGAGGTTGCCATCGCAATGGCGGTCATCTCGATTGTAACTTTCACAGCCCTGTCGATAATTTATCCTGCAACGGATAAGACAGTAGAGGCAAGCGCGCAGAGTAATGCGCTTTACTTCGCGGCTGATGCGATAGAGTGCTTTAAGGCGACAAAAAATCCGAGTGAATTACAGGCTGCACTTTCTGAACGAGATGGCGTAACCGAACTTGCGTTTAATACTTCTGCTTTTACGGCTTTTGGAGTGCCGGTAGCGTCAGCTGAATATCGTGTTGATATAGGTAACTGCCGTGTTAGTTTTACAATCGTGGTATCGGATTCCGACTCAACCCAAGAAGTTTTAGATTACACCATGTATATTGAGGTTCAAGATAGCGCAGGCAATTCCCTGTGGTCTACCAGTTATCTGAAAGAGGCGAGATTCAAAAATGAAAATTAAAAAGGTACTCAAGGATAAAAAAGGCGCAGTACTTGAAATGTCGATCTTTTTTATGATCATTATTTTCACGTTCTGTACATTACTTACTACTATGACGCTTACGGCACGCAGTAGGATCAAAATTGAAAAGGCATATTTGGATATGGATCTGAATACCGATCGAATTCTAGAGAATTATTTGTATACTTTCGAGCAAGCCATTATTAATAAAGCGAATTTGGTTGTTATTGATCCTGACTCAAATACAAAATTATACAAGGTTGAAGAACCTATCGATTCGATTCCAGGTGTTGTAATCGAAGAAGTTACGGGAAATGGTATAGAGCCGGATACAAAATATAAATTTGTTATCAAAGACGGATCCAATGTGGTGATTTTGGAGGTTGTATATGAAATTAGAACTAACAAGACAGGTCCGTTCCCCGGAGAAACAGAACCTAATTACAGTTATACAATATTTAAGACAATCAACAAACTCAATGAGAATTTATTGAAATAAAAATTAATTAAGGATATAAACTATGGGAAAACTTAATTATACCACCACCATCGCAGTCGATACACAGCGATCTGCGATCCATTACTATTCGATGCTCGGAAACAATCAGGAAAAGATCGAGCATAGAATCAAGAATTTTTCGAGCAACGTCATTGACGAGAACTTCTTTAACCGATTCAAGGAGATCATAAACGAGTTCGTTGCCGAAACTCCCTCCGAGTCGATCAGAAAGATCTCGCTCATCCTGCCCGACAACGCCATCGCGGTTGATACGGTCAACGTGCCCACGATGCGTAAGAAGGCGGCAACCGATAACGCGCTCGGACTTGCCCTCGGCGAGATCTACCGCAACTCCATCGACCTGAAGATACAGAGTCACCTCGCGGCGCAGAATAAGCAGTACACGACCTACAGCGTTGCCGCTATTCAGAAAAAGATCCTGACCGGAATCTATTCCGTCTGCGCAGAGAACAAGATGCTCGTCGAGACGACAACTTTCGCCGCAAGCTCGACCATCGGAGCAGTTGCTTCGCTCAACCCGAAGCTCAAGAACGCGACTTATTTGTTCCTTGATATAAAGGATACGTTTTCGCGCTTCGTTTTCGTCGTAAACGGCAGAACGGTTGGTTTTTACACCATCCCCTTCGGTCTTGAGTTCCTCGACGGTCAGAAATACATCCAGGAGGATATGCTCTTCGATCACACGCTTGCAGAGCTGACAGTCCTCAATGCCCGTGAGAAGGCAAAATCGAAGAAGCTGACAGTTCTTGCTGAAACAAGCGACGAGGATGCAGACGCGGAGGTTACCGAAGAAGCGCCGCCCGCAGCAGAGCCGACACCCGATGAAGACGCCGAGTTTGCCGATGACGAGGCAGAACAGTCTGCCATCAACGTACCGGTTTCTTACGACTCGAGCGCTGATTCCCGCCCCGTAACACAAAAGCTTTTTGCGAAAAAGACTCCTCGCCGTCTCCCCAAGTTTATGCAGAGACCGATCCCCGAAACACCCGAGCAGATCGTAAACGAGAATTTCAGAGTTTTCGTCAAGTGGGCTCTTTCACTTCTTATTTCTAATGAAAAGATACTGACCCTCGGAGCTCCCGAGTTTGTTTGTGTAAATATTCCCGCTCATCTTTCCTACGCCATTGACGCAGTCAACGAGGAAAAGGAAGAGAACGGCATCGAGTTCCGCGCGCTTGCTGCAAACGACGCAACCGCAGAGGTTCTTGCAAACCTTGAGTTCTACGGCGGATTCTTCCCCAAGGCGATTCATAAGTCCACCAAATTCTGAGGTGTGCAGATGGATGTCTACTATTTGGTCGTTGCCTACGTTTTTGCGGGACTGTTCGGAATTTGTATCGGCAGCTTTCTTAACGTAGTCATTTACCGTGTACCGAACGGTATGAGCGTAGCATTCCCGGGATCTCACTGCCCGAAATGCGGGTATCAGCTCAAGTGGTACGATAATATCCCCGTTTTGTCATACCTTATGCTCGGCGGTAAATGCCGAGGCTGTAAAGAGCGTATCTCACCGAGATACGCGACGGTCGAGCTTGCAAATATGCTTCTGTGGCTGCTCTCCGTTGCTCTCTTTTGGGAGCGTAGTATAGTATTTGCATGCGTGGCTGCATTTGCTTCGTCACTTATGATCTGTGTGTTTTACATAGATATCGATCATAAGCTTGTGTTCGACAGATTCGTCATAATGATTGGCGTGCTCGGAATTGTAGCGGTCTTCTTCGATCCTATTTATAGCTGGCACTCACATCTTATCGGCGGAGTCGCAGGATTCGTTACCTTTTATCTTATTGCGTGGGGCTTTGAAAAGCTCCGCGGTGTAGAGGGACTTGGCGGTGGCGATATAAAGCTGACTGCGGTTTGCGGACTTTTGCTTGGCTGGGAGAGACTGCTTCTCTCTGTAATGATCGCAGCCGTATCTGCAAGCATTGTTCTCGTAATACTTTCAAAGATAGCAGAGCGCAAATCGGGCGACGGATCGAATATCGAATATCCCTTTGCACCGTTTTTGACAAGCGGATTTGCGATCGCAATGTTTTTCGGCGATGCCATAATAAATTGGTATCTTTCATTAATCTTGGCTTAATTAAGAAAGGAGCGGTATAAAAATGCCAACCACCTATAAATACTTAGCACTTAACCTGCAAAAACAGAAATTCAAGGGTAAGTTTATCGCGGAGGATGAAAAGGATCTCGCGGTTCAGCTTGCCAAGCAAAACCTTTACCTTGTTTCGGCATCCGAATTCAAGGGAGGGACTCCTTCCGCGTTCTGGACTCTCGGAACCGGTAAGGTCGCTCTTGTAGAGCTTACAAGCTTCTGCAGACAGTTTGCGATCATGCTTTCCTCGGGAATTCAGGTTCTCGACTGTCTCGACATCCTCAAGTCTCAGTCGTTTACCGCTTATTTCAAATCAATATTGTCGGTTATCGCCGATGACGTTCGTGCAGGAGATATGCTTGGAGATGCACTCGAAAAGCATAATAAGGTTTTCCCTGATTTCTTTATCTCTATGTGTCACGTCGGTGAGGCGAGTGGTAAGCTTGAGAGCGTATTTATTTCTCTTGCTAACTACTACGAATCCGATGCGGCAATCAGAAGAAAAGCAAAGAGCGCGCTGACTTATCCCTCGATCCTTATGCTGATGACGGTAGGTATCGTTTTTCTGATGCTTGCATTTGTCGTTCCTACATTCAAGGACGTTTTGGTTGACCTCGACGTTCAGCCTACAGGCTTTACTGCTGTTGTTTATGCGATTTCTGACTTCCTTGTTGCTTATTGGAAATACTTCCTTGTCGGAGTAATTCTGTTAGTTGCAATTATTTTCATTATTTTGCAGACTAAGGGCGGCAAACACGCTTTTGATATTTTCAAGATCAAAGCACCCCTTATCGGTAAGATCACTACAGAGCTTATTACCGCACGTTTTGCAAGATCCTTCAGCATTCTTCT
Source organism: Clostridia bacterium (assembly GCA_017387685.1). Taxonomy (GTDB): domain Bacteria; phylum Bacillota; class Clostridia; order Oscillospirales; family CAG-272; genus CAG-390. The sequence goes on along the minus strand of JAFOEU010000032.1, from coordinate 66,818 downwards.
TTCCAGTGGTATGGACCTTGCTACTGCACTTGACGTAACTTCTGTAATTCTCGGTAACAACTATCTGGAAGAGAAGTTTAAGGAAGCTTCCGAAGAGGTTCGTCGTGGCGTTACTCTGACGAATGCATTCAGAAAGTACGAGCTTTTCCCCGAGATGCTGATTCAGATGATCATGATTGCAGAAAGCACCAATACTCTCGAGGAGGTTCTCGGAAGATCCTGCGCTTATTTTGATGAGCAGGTTGAGGTATCTCTTAACAATCTTACAACCAAAATCGAGCCTATTATGCTTGTAATTATGGGTGCTGTTGTCGGTTCCTTGTTCCTTGCAGTTTACTCTCCGATGCTTTCGATCATGAACGGACTTAATATTTAACGGGAGCGCTGATCAATGAATATTAATAGAGAATTACTACAATTTTATATCTATAAAAAAATAATCAAAAAGAAGCAGGCGGACAAGATCCTCGAGGATTGCGAGAGATTAAAGGTCAAGGTCCGTGATTATATGCTCGCGAAGGAATATGCCACCGACGTTCGTGAGCTTCCTGCGCTGGGTGACTTCTACTGTATGCCTTACGTCGAGATCGATATGCTTGATATCGACAAGTCACTCTTCGAAATGTTCTCGTTTGAGTTTATGAAGCGTAACAAGATCATTCCCGTTTTGATGAGTTATGATGGAAAGCTTCTTGTTGCTACCGGTAAGCCCCTCGATTGCTCTGCGCTTTCCGCTATTGCTTCGCAGGTTGTTTGTCCGGTAGACTACGTTCTTGTGCCTCCCGCACAGATCGACCGTTACATTGACTCGATCATTGCCGTTCTTTCCACCTCTGCTGCACTTGATGATCTTAACACCGAGGGTGACAGCGTGCTCTTCGGTGATAAGAAGTCTGATGAAGAAGCTGATTTTATCGAAGGTGATGTTGTAAACAACGCTTCCGTTAGACTTGTTGACTCTATCATCAAGGAAGCAGTTCCTTACAGAGCGAGTGATATTCATATCGAGCCCTACGAAAAGATCGTTAAGGTTCGTTACCGTATAGACGGTGACCTTCAGGAAAGAGCGGAATTTCCGATCAACTCTTATCCGGCTATCTGCGCGCGTCTCAAGATTATGTCAAGCATGAATATCGCAGAGAGACGTGTTCCTCAGGATGGTCGTATCAATATGATCATCGGCGGAAAGGAATTTGACTTCCGTGTATCCTCACTTCCCACCGTTTTCGGCGAGAAGTTCGTAATAAGAGTTCTTGATAAGACCTCCTTCCGTTTCACCAGAGACGACCTTGGATTCACAGAGAGCGAAAACGTGCTTCTTGATAAGATGCTGGGCAAGCCTCACGGAATCATTCTTCTGACCGGTCCTACGGGATGCGGTAAGTCCACGACTCTTTACTCCTTCCTTAAGGAAGTAAACAAGCCTGACGTTAACATCGTTACGGTTGAAGACCCTGTCGAGTATATTATGCCGGGTATCAACCAGACTCAGGTTAATGCAAAGGCGAATATGACCTTCTCAAACGCACTTCGTGCGATCCTCCGTCAGGACCCTGATATCATAATGATCGGTGAGATGCGTGACGAGGAGACCGCGGATATAGCGGTAAGAGCGGCAATTACCGGACACTTGGTATTCAGTACCCTCCATACTAACGACGCGCCCGGAGCGATCCTGCGTCTTGAAAATATGGGTATTGCCGATTACCTCGTTGCAGACGCGCTTGTCGGCGTTATCGCTCAGCGACTTGTAAAGCGTCTTTGCCCCGCTTGTAAGAAGAAGGGTAAGACGAACGCCAAGGAAATGGAGATTCTCGGTATCGATGAGCCTGTCAGCATCTACCGTCCTCAGGGCTGTCAGTTCTGTAACGGCACCGGATATAAGGGCAGAATTGCTATTCACGAAATGATGTATATGAATGAAAATATGCGTAACATTGTTTCAAAGGAGAAGAACCTCGAGATCCTTCGCGAAGCCGCAAGAGAAAACGGTATGGTAACTCTTTGGAATTCCTGCCACTCACTGGTTATCAAGGGCGTTACAAGTATTCAGGAGCTTATGACTCTGAACGTCGAGTAATTGATCCAATGTATAAAGCGCACCGATCCGGCAGATCGGTGCGCTTTTGTGTTTTTTTACTTGACAACGATGGGTAAATAATGTATAATATTTAAGCAGACGGATACGTCTGTTACTTTAAATAATATGGTGGAAATAATGGAAACTCAAATCATAATCGGACAGATACTCGGTATCATCGCGCCGATAATAACGTTCGTATCTTATCAGGTAAATTCAAAGAAAAAGCTGTTGATACTTCAGACCGGCGCAACGTTGGCAACTTGTCTTTCTTATCTTTTGCTTGGAGCGAAATCGGGATTTGCGCTCAATATTGTATGCATAATCCGAAACGTTGCATTTTTCTTCCAGGATTCGAAATCAAAGTTTAATCTCATCTCCGCTTGCGTACTTGCGGCTGTGATGGGTGGACTCGGCTTCCTTTCGTGGGAAGGACCTATCTCACTCCTCGTTATCCTTGCCCTCGCGGCAAACACGATCTTTATGTCCTTCGGTGATGCACAGCTTCTCCGTAAGAGTGTTATCTGCACGTCCTCGATGATACTGATCTACAATTTCTGCATCCCCAACCCCACGATCGGTGGCATCATCAACGAAAGCGTTGCAATCGTGGCATCCATCATCGGCATAATTATATTCGTTAAGATGAAAAAGGAGAAAAGATCATAATGGATTACGAAGATCTGTTTGTAAATGCGATAAAAAGCAGTGCGGATTTTCCCATAGATGTTGAGCTTGACGGATATCCCGACGTGCTCTTTGATATTGTATTTAACGAGCGAATAAAGCCGGATGAAGTCCAAAAGATTACCGCTGCTCTTGAAAAATTCTTTTTCAGATACAATAGATGGCACTTCAAGCCCATCCATTATATTTCATCAATGTGGGGTGATCCGCCCGAGCAGATAAATGTCTTTACGGTACGCATTCATATTGATTTCGGTAGCGCTATGCCTACAGCTCTTTTAGGTGCAGTCAAAGTGATAGCGAAATCCGAAGCAGATATATACAGATTGATCTTAAATTAATGAGGAGATATAATATTATGAGAGAAAGACGTGATTTGCCGCCCAAGAGCGAGCGTAAGATAGAGCCCTTTAAAATGTTCGGAAACGTATACTTCATCGGAAGCTACGCTGAATCCTCACACGTCATTGACACGGGAGAGGGATTGATTATGATCGACACGGGATCAACACCGAATCTTGCCGTCGTCCTTTCGGGGCTTGAAAAGCTCGGATTTGTTCCCTCGGACGTGAAATATATAATCAACTCGCATTGGCATCATGACCATACCGAAGCAACTCGCGCGATGGCAGAGCTTTCAGGTGCCAAGACGTTGATAGGACGAGAGGATTATGAGAAGGCAAAGAGATTCTTTGATGCCGATATACTTATTTCCGAAGGAGATACGTTGACCCTTGGAAATACAACTATCTCTTTCATAGAAACACCGGGTCATACAAAGGGAACGATATCCTTGTTCTTCAACGTAGAAGAAGACGGCAGAGTCGTTCGTGCGGGAATGTTCGGCGGAGCGGGTGTCAATACGCTCCACCAAGGTGAATTCGATTATGAAGGCTGCCGTGAGGACTACCGTAAATCGGTAAACCGCCTGCTTGGCGAAAAGGTAGAGCTCTTCCTCGGTAACCACAGCTGGAATAACCATACCTACGAAAAATCACTTGATCTTAGTGAGTACGGAGAAAATTACTTCGTCGATCCCGAATCGTGGACACGCTTCCTTAAATCTTGCCTAAACAAACTTGATGAAACAATAGCCAAAGATACAATATAAAGTAAAAGAGCCGTCACATCGACGGCTCTTTTTAATATTTTTTGATGCTTGCGATCCCGCTTTTCATAATCAGCTTACGGAGAGGGGGAGAGCAGAGTATTTTCATTTTTGGTATTTTGAATAATAGCTTCAGACGCAGTCTGCCTGTTTTTCTTTTATAGCTTGCAAGAATATTTTTATCAGCAAAAGAGTCTGCAAGATATTTTCCGCTGAGGAAAGCACTGCTAATGCCCTCGAAGGAGCTCGAGCTGATAAATCCCGCTGCTTCACCGATCAGAAATACCCGATCTTTTCCAAGCATAAAATCCCTTGCAACGCGCGGACTTGTCAAGAGACATGCCTCGATTTTCGTTGCCTCACCGAATGAACGTCCAAGATGCGCTTCAAGCCTTGCTTTTTGCTTGAAATAAGCCTCGCGCCCGCCCTTGATGTCAAAAGCACCACCAAAGATGACGTAACCGTCCTTTCTTATAGTCCATGAGCAGCTATCTGACGTTTCGGGATCATAGATGCAGGAATAGCTCGGCATATCACCGCCGTCATCCTTGAAATGCTCCTGAATGGAAATATACTGCTTTTTGCAGGTCTTGAAGAATCTGCGGCGCACGATCGAAGCGCCGCCGTCTGCACCGACAATGCTATCTGCTGTAAGAGAAAGCTTTTTGTTATCGGCAGTGACCGAAAGGGTGAATCCGTCCTCGATCTCGGTGCATCTGCCGCGAATAACGGTTACACTCTCGGGAATGAGGGAGAGCAACCATTCGTCAAAAGAGGCACGGTCCATATTCAGATAATGTCGCTGATAATTCCGCGTTATGCCTGATACAAGGTCGATCGTCTTGACGTCAAAGATCTGCGGATCAGCGAGAATGCTCTTCGGCAAGTCAAGATCAAATTGAGCCAGCACCTTCTGAGCATCGGGCGCCAGAAGACCGCCGCAGACCTTAGAGCCGGTTCTTGGCTTTTCGTCTATCAGAACGATATTCAGCCCGGGGCATGTTTTTGTTATCTCGCGGGCAAAGGTTGCGCCCGCAGGTCCACCGCCTATAACGGCTATGTCGTAATGGTTATTCATAGCTTCAATCATTCTTTTTCAATACTGTTTTGATTAGAGTACCGATCTTAGGAGGCGTTCCGTAAAGAAGCACTCCGACTCGGTAGATCTTTGCAGAAAGCAGACCGATACAAGCGGTCGAGCCGACCAGTATCGAGATAGAGATCGCAATCTCATACCACTTAACTGTGCTCATAGCTATTCTTGTGAACATAGCCATGGGAGATGTGAGAGGGAAGTACGAGCAAATGATCATAAGTGTGTTATCAACCGACGCGCTGGTCATTGAGAATACGACGACCATAAGCGCCGCTATAAAGCTGAAGGTGATAGGCATAACGGAGGTGTTGATATCCTCAAGCTTTGACGCCGTCGAGCCGACTGCACCAAACATAAAGGCATAGATAAGAAAACCGAGAATAAAGAAAATTATCATATATACAAATAGCTCAACGGGAATATCAAAGAGCGACGCGAGCAGTGGATTGGTGAAATCCTCTTTATTAATATTGAAAAACAGAATTGCCGTACCGAATATCAGAACGAGCTGTGAGAACCCCGCGATGCAGGAAGCGAGAACCTTGCCGAACATCATACTTGTTGGATTTGCGCTTGTGATAAGCAGCTCCATAGCACGTGAGCTCTTTTCGGTAGCAACGTTCGTTGCTACCATCTGACCGTATAGCAAAATGACTGTGTAAAGCGCAAAGATCATAATGTAGGTGTAGAAGAAATTCTGTATCTGATCCTTGCCGAGCGTTTCAGTAGTTCCGCTGACGGTAACGGAAAGCACCTCCCCTGCCTCCTCCGGAGTCAATCCACCCTCAATCATCGCGTTCAGCTTACAGAGCTCGGTGAGAACGGCATCTGCCGTTGCGGTATTGGTGTCGTGCATTGAAAGATTGTTAACGTAATAAACGTATGAAGATGCGCTTTCAAGAATAAATGCACAATCAGCTTGATCATCGGTGATCTGCTGCTTTATATATTCCTCGCCCTCCTCCGAGACTTTAACTTCATATTGCTCAAAAGCCTCTGCGAAGCAATCTCGTACAGAGATCATTAGTGCTTCGTTGTCGGAATGAACAAGCATTATTTTGATATCGTCTTCGGTAACGTCGTCGATATCTATCTCAGAGAGAAGCTTTGGAATGTGCATACCGAGTATAATAGCAACGACTAAGAAGACCGTGATGCCAACGAATAGCTTGTTTTTAAGATAACCGACGAGCTCGAATTTTAGTATTTTTCCGAATTGCTTCATAATATGCCTCCTCAGTTGCCAGCGTATTCGACGAAAATATCGCCGAGGGAGGGCTCGAAAACCTTCATCTCATCGATGTCATAGCGCTCAACGAGTTTTCTCATCATAGCGCCCTTTTCGTTCGGAGAGGGAAGACGCAAGAGAATGGAACCGTCCTCAGTCATAGTGCAAGACTCACCGAGCTCCGCGCAGATCCGCTTTGCTTCGGTCGAGCTGATTACAAGACGGTCGCGGACGTAGTTACGCTTGATATCGTAAAGCTCACCTCCGATAGCAATCTCGCCCTTGTTTATTATCGCAATGCTATCGCAGAATTCCTCAATATAGTTCATTTGGTGACTTGAGAAAAGAACGATCTTGCCACCGGCGATCTGCTCCTTGACGACGTCCTTAAGCAGCATAGCGTTTACGGGATCGAGCCCTGAAAAAGGCTCGTCGAGAATGACTATGTGCGGGTCGTGAGCCAAGGCGGTTATGAGCTGGATCTTTTGCTGATTTCCCTTGGAGAGTGTATCAAGACGTTTGTTTCGGTATTCCGTCATACCGAGTCGGTCAAGCCAATAATCGATCGACTTTACCGCATCGCGCGCACTCATTCCCTTAAGCTCAGCAAAATAAACGAGCTGATCGATGATAAGCTTTTTGGGATAAAGACCGCGTTCTTCGGGCAGATAACCGATTCCGATGCTCTTGTGATCGATAGGCTTTCCGTCTATAAGTATCTTTCCTTCATCGGCGGGGAAAACATTCATCAGTATGCGGATCGTTGTGGTCTTGCCCGCGCCGTTTCTTCCGAGCAGACCGAAGGCCTTTCCGCTTTCGGCTTTAAATGATATTCCGCGTAAGACCTCTTTTTCACCGAAGGATTTTTTAATATTATTAAGTTCAAGCTGCATTCTTGCGTTGTACCTCCGCTGGTTGTTGAATTAATTATATCATTATTCAATCGCGATTTCAAGAGTAAAAATAAATAATATGGCGAACCCTTGCAGTTGTTTCGAAATTTATATAAAAAACTTGTTAAAATACTTTACAATGATTAAGAAATATGGTACAATATAACATGTATATTATTGCGCCGTATTTAAGGCGCAGGTGTTTTTACGGAGGAAAATACAATGAGCATTTTAGTTGAAATTTGCGAAAATCTTCAAAAGGGTAAAGCGAAGATTGTCAAGGAGCTTGTCACTCAGGCAGTAGAACAGGGCATCAATCCCGAGCAGATTCTTAATGAAGGTCTGCTTGCAGGTATGAATATTGTTGGCGAAAAGTTCAAGAATAACGAGATCTACGTTCCCGAGGTTCTCGTTGCCGCTCGCGCAATGAATATGGGCGTTCAGATCATCAAGCCACTTCTTGCCGCAGAGGGCGTCAAGGCAACGGGCAAGGTTTGCATCGGCACTGTTCAGGGCGACCTTCACGATATCGGCAAGAACCTTGTTAAGATGATGATGGAGGGCAAGGGCCTTGAGGTCGTTGATCTTGGCACCGACGTTTCTCCTGAAACCTTCGTTCAGACCGCCATCGAGCAGAACTGTCAGGTCATCTGCTGTTCCGCCCTTCTCACCACCACTATGAGCGTTATGGAAGAGGTGGTAAAGAAGGCTGAGGAGGCAGGCATCCGCGATAAGGTCAAGATCATGATCGGCGGTGCTCCTGTAAGCGAGGAATACTGCAAGAAGATCGGCGCGGACGTATATACCGTTGACGCCGCAAGCGCTGCAGACGCAGCTGTTGAATTCTGCAAATAAGATAATTCTTCATTCCGTATTCGGAAGGTAATTGCTATGACTGTTCAAGATAAAGCAATAGTCAGAGAGCTTGCAAAGCGATATATGGAGCTGGTCTGCAGCGAAAAGCAGGAGAAAATGGTTCGCCGTTTCAGGGACACCAATGATCTGAAGCAGGGAAGACCTTCGGTCATTCTTGATGAGATCCCGTGGTATCAAATGAACTCGGGCGGCGAGCTTACCTGTGTGTGTGAGGATAAGGATGCGCGGAATACCGAGCTTTATTTCAGAAAAGCCATCTACTATATCGAGCATTTCAAGGCAGATAATCTTTATGAACCCGTATTTCGCCTGAAGCGTGCTGTTGATTCGACCGGTATAGGACTTAATCCCGTAACGGTCGGTTTAAAGCGTACCGATGCGATCAACAATATCGTTTCACGCGAATTCGAGGATGTCCTTGAAGATGAATCCGCCCTCCAAAAGCTGCACGACCCCATTCTTACGCTCCGCCCCGACAAGGACGCCGCAAGAGTGGAGCTTTATACCGATCTGCTTGGCGATGTGATCCCTGTCAAGCTTTATGGCTATGACTACTTTTATTTTGCGCCGTGGGATAAGATCACGCGCCTTCGCGGCGTTGAGCCGATTCTGATGGATATGTACGACCGCCCCGAATACTTGCACGAGATAATTAAAAGATACGTTTCCGCAGCTCACGCAGAGCTTGATTTCGTGGAAAAGCATCTCGACGTCTGCCCGACGCCGTCGCTTCATTGCACACCGGGAGAAGTATCCGGCTTGGCTCGGGAAGGCTTAAAGGCAACGTGGTGTCGCAGTATGGCGCAGACCTTTGGCGTCATCTCGCCCGCTATGTTCGAGGAATTCGAAATCAATTATCTGCTTTCTGTTGCAGAAAGGTTTACTTATACATACTACGGCTGTTGCGAACCGCTTGACGATAAGATAGGCGTGCTCAAAAAAATACCAAATCTGCGAAAGATTGGCTGTTCACCTTGGGCAAACGTTGAAAAATGCGCCGAACAGATAGGCGGAGATTACGTTTTGTCAAGAAAGCCGAATCCCGCGCACGTCGCGATCAGCACCGATCCCGATGTCATAAGACGCGAGGTTGAGGAGACCGTCAAGGCTTGTATTAAATACGGTTGTGCTTATGACTATGTGCTCAAGGATATCAGCACAGTTTCCGGCAGACCCGAAAATCTGATACTCTGGGCACAAACGGTAAGCGACGTACTCGACAAATATTACGATAGCATTTGAAAGGGATAAAAATATGACAACACGCGAACGTTGTATGAATATCCTGCATTATAAGGATACCGACCGCATACCCGCCGTACATTTCGGATATTGGCGAGAGCTTCTTGATGAATGGGCTCGTCAAGGTCATATTACACCCGAAATGGCAAAAGCCGCCGTTCGTGACAACTCTCCCGAACAGCGCGAGCTTGATAAGATCATCGGTTGGGACTGTAACTGGTACAATACCGTTGGAACGAACAACGGTCTTTCGCCGCGGTTTAAGCGAGAGGTCCTTGAAACCTTCCCCGACGGTACGCAGAGAGTCTTGACTTCTAACGGTGTTATTGAGCGCATCAAGCCGGGAGTGGTATCTATTCCTTCCGAAGATGATTATCTTCTCAAGGACCGTGAGGCTTTTGAAACTCTTTTCAAGCCGAAAATGCAATACTCACCTGAAAGAGTCAACACCGAGGCTTTAAAGAAATTTAACGAAACCCGCGCGACCGATATTCCGATAGGAATCCACGTCGGCAGCGTTATGGGACATATAAGAGATATAACCACCGTTATGGGTATGAGCTATCTCATCTATGATGAGGATGAGGAGCTCTTCTCCGAAATAGTTGATACCTATGCCGAAATGCAGTATAAGTGCGTAGAGGCGGCACTTGCTACGGGAGCTCAGTTTGATTTCGGTCATTATTGGGAGGATATCTGCTATAAGAGCGGACCGCTCCTTTCTCCCGAAATCTTCGACGAGCTTTGCCGCAAGCACTATAAAAAGCGTAATGATCTCTTACATAAGCACGGCATCGACATCATCTCCCTCGACTGCGACGGAGTCACCGAAAAGCTCATCCCCACTTGGCTTGAAACGGGCGTAAACGTCTTGTTCCCGATCGAGATTGGAACGTGGGGCGATCAGTTCGAGCCTGCGCGTAAGAAGTACGGCAAGGAGATTCTCGGTGTCGGCGGTATGGATAAGACCGCTTTCCGCAAGGATAAGCAGGCTGTCGACGTAGAGATCGAACGCATCAAGCGTCTTTTTGACCTCGGCGGCTTCATCCCTTGCCCCGACCACAGACTCATGCCCGGCTCAAAATTTGAGCTCGTTCAGTATTACGCTGAAGAGATTAAGAATATCCGAATTTAATTTCAGAGGATTTCGATATGAATTATAATATGAAAGAATGGATCGCGTCGCTTAAAGGCACGGGCGCGAAGAATCCCATCCCGATACTTTCCTTTCCCTGCGTCAGCCTACTTGGCATCACCGTCCGCGAGTTGATTTCGTCGGGCGAGCTTCAGGCAAAGGGAATGAAGGCGGTTGCAGATAAAACAAACTCTGCGGCATCTGTCAGCTTTATGGATCTTTCCCTCGAGGCTGAATGTTTTGGAGCAAAGATTGTTGTATCCGATGAAGAGGTTCCCACCGTCAAGGGCAGAATAGTCAATGATATGGACGAAGCCGAGGCACTCGTAGTTCCGGCTGTCGGAAGCGGCAGAACGCAGATATATCTCGATGCCATCAAAAATGCATCCGCGGAGATAACCGACCGCCCCGTGCTCGCGGGTATGATCGGACCTTTCTCCCTCGCGGCGCGTCTGCTTGACGTGACCGAGATAATGATGGATTGCTACGATGATCCCGATATGGTGCACACGGTGCTTGAAAAGGTCACCGAATTCCTTTGCGAATACGCCAAGGCATACAAAGCCGCGGGAGCAAACGGAATCGTTATGGCAGAGCCCGTAGCGGGTCTGCTTTCCCCGACGCTCGAGGAGGAATTCGGATCGCCCTACGTCAAAAAGATCGTAGACGCTGTGCAGACCGACGATTTTGCGGTCATTTACCATAACTGCGGCGATAACGTGCCGAGGATGCTCGATTCGATCCTGACCACGGGCTGTGCCGCATACCATTTCGGCAACTCTGTCGATATGGAAAAGGATATCATTCCGAATATTCCCGCCGATACAGTAGTAATGGGTAATATAGATCCCGCGGGAACGCTTCGTCTCGGCACTCCCGAAAAGGTACGCTCGGAAACACTTGCGCTTCTCGAGAGATGCTCGAAGTACCCGAATTTCGTCCTCTCGACCGGCTGTGACGTACCTCCTATGACTCCGTGGGAGAACATCGACGCATTCTTTGCGGCAAGTAATGAATATTATGGAAAATAAGATCTTAATTGATAAGGCACTCGCCCTCGGCGCGTTCAAAGCGAACGTTATCCGCGCAGATGAGATAAAGACCGATCGCGTGTTTCGCGACATCTGCCTCTCAAACGGATGCGGAATGTGCGGAAAGTGCTATATGTGCCCGCCCGACGTAGGCGAAGTTGAAGTTCTTACAGCGCAGTTAAAGAATTATAAATACGCTTTGGTTTATCAGACGGTATCACAGCTTGAAGACAGCTTTGATATCGAAGGAATGACGGAGGCAAAGCAGAACTTCCGTCCGATATCGCAAAATCTCCGCTCTGCTTTTGGCGAGATGGGGATCAATAACGCTCTTCATCTCGGTGTCGGAGCCTGCGGAGTTTGCAAGGTCTGCGCCAAGCGCACGGGTGAGCCTTGCCGTTTCCCCGAGCTCGCTATGGCGTCGCTTGAGGCATACTGCGTCAACGTCAACGAGCTCGCGAAATCTGCCGGTATGAAGTACATCAACGGTCAGAATACCGTCACCTATTTCGGCGCGGTACTGTTCACGCCCGATGGAGAATAAAATGAACAAGCAGTTTAAAGTTACAATAAACGGAAAGACCGTACTTGCGCCCGCAGGTACGGTCCTCTCGGATTTACTCGATATTGAAAAGCCTTGCGGCGGCAGAGGCACCTGCGGCAAATGCAAGGTCAAGGTCTGCGGCGAGGAAAAGCTCGCGTGCAGATATATTATCGAGTCCGACATTGAGGTTGAAACCTATGAAAAGAGCGCGATAATTTCCGAAACCGGCATCAGCGAAAGCGGTTCGGCTTCTGGAAAGCTCTGCTTCGCGCTCGATATTGGAACGACAACCCTTGCCCTAGCCCTTGTTTCGCTCGATGAGAAAAAGACCGTAAAAGTCATAACGGCGACCAATCCCCAAAGAGCATACGGCGCGGACGTTATCACGCGTATTGATTATTGCCAAAAGAACTCGGTAAAAGAGCTTCAAACAGTTCTCATAAATGAAATCAACCGAATGATTGCGGAATTTAACGTCGGATGCGTGGAGAATATGTACGTTTCCGCAAACGTCACTATGCTTCACACGCTCTTCGGCATAGATCCGTCGTCCATCGGAGTCGCACCGTACACTCCCGTATTTCTTGAAAGTAAAACGGAGCAGGCAGAGTCGATCGGTATTTGCGGCGTAAAGACAGTAATATCTCTCCCGTCCGTCGCCTCGTTCGTCGGCGCGGATATCGTTGCGGGACTTGGACTTGTCGGTGTGCCCGAGGAAGGGAAGTACGATCTCCTCGTCGACCTCGGAACGAATGCGGAGGTAGTATTGTTCTCGAATAAATCGGGTGTTGCTACCGCCGCCGCCGCGGGACCTTGCTTTGAGGGCGCGAACATCAGTTGCGGAATGAGTGCAACGAAGGGCGCGATTTATTCCTTCCGTCTTGACTACGGCAGCGCCACCTATCAGACGATTGCAGACGAAAAAGCCGTCGGCATATGCGGAACGGGTCTGATCGATATAATCACCGAGCTCCTTCGCAACGAAATAATCGACGAAACGGGCTATATGGACGACGATTACGAGCTCGCCGACGGAGTATATCTCTCCACAGATGATGTAAGACAGTATCAGCTTGCCAAATCCGCGGTATGCTCGGCTATCCTTTCGCTGATGAAGACCGAGGGAGTTGACTTCGACGATATTTCCCACATGTATATCTCGGGCGGATTTTCAAGTAAGATCAATATAGGTAATGCCGTAAACAGCGGACTCCTCCCGCGCGATCTCGCGGGCAAAACCGTCGCGCTTAATAACAGCAGTCTGCAGGGAACGGTAAAGTATGCTATCGAGGAAAACGATCTCGACAGCTTGACCAAAATGATAAATTACGTCGATCTTTCGGCGAACAAATATTTCACCGATCTGTTCGTAGAAAATATGATGTTTGAGTAAAAAATATCACTTTTCTATTGATTTTTTACCGATTTTGTAGTATTATATTATCATCCAAAAATACGGAGGCACTAAAATGAGTAAGAACGTAAAAGACATCATTCAGATGATCGAAGAAAACGGTATAAAGATGATCGACTTCAAGATGGTCGATATCAACGGTCAGTACCGTCACGTATCCATTCCCGCGGCTAACTTCTCCGAGGACACCATGAAGAGCGGCATCGGCTTTGACGCGTCCAACTACGGCTACGCTGTGGTAGAGAAGAGCGATATGGTATTCATCCCCGACCCCGACACCGCAGTCATCGACCCCTTCTGTTCCATCCCCACCCTTTCGATGACGGGTAACGCTATGATCATCGATACACCTGAAAACCGCCCCCTGCCCCAGTACCCCAGAAACATCATCAAGGCGGCAGTTGCGGAAATGAAGAAGAGCGGCATCGCTGACGAGATGTTCATTCTTCCCGAATTCGAGTTCTATCTCTTCGACCGCGCAGGCTGGCAGGTCAGCGGTAACGAGATCAGCGCCTCCATCGACGCAAAGCAGTCCTATTGGAACAGCGCGACCGAGGGCCTCGGCGTCGTAGTTCCCAAGCAGAAGAATTATCACATTGCAAAGCCCTTTGATATTTCCTATGAAGCACGCAGCGAAATGTGCCTTCTTATGAAGGAAATGGGCATCGAGATCAACTATCACCACCCCGAGGTTGCCGCATCCGGTCAGTTCGAGATCGAGCCCCAGCTCGGCGAGGTAGTACATATGGCTGATGCTACTATGATGATCAAGTACATCATCCACAACACAGCACTCAAGTACGGCAAGACCGCAACCTTTATGCCCAAGCCCATCTACGGCGAGGCGGGAAGCGGAATGCACGTTCATATGCTCCTTATGAAGGACGGCAAGCCCGTATTCTCGGACGATAACGGCTACGCGCACCTTTCCGAGACCGCGCATTACTTTATGGGTGGACTTCTCAAGCATATCGCATCCCTCTGCGCACTGACCAACCCCAGCACCAACTCCTTCAAGCGACTCGTTCCCGGCTTCGAGGCACCCGTAACCGTCGGCTACGCGACCTCTAACAGAAGCGCGGTCATCCGTATTCCCGCTTATGCAAAATCGCCCGAGAAGCGCCGCTTTGAGCTCCGTAACCCCGACGCGACCTGCAATCCCTACTTCTGCTACGCCGCGATCCTTATGGCGGGTCTTGACGGTGTCAAGAATAAGATCGATCCCCACGCTGAAGGCTGGGGACCCTACGACTTCAACCTCTTCCACCTCCCCGAGGAAGAGAAGGCAAAGCTCAAGGGACTTCCCACCTCGCTCGAGCAGGCTCTCACCGCCCTCGAATATGACCACGACTACCTCACCGCAGGCGGCGTATTCCCCGAAGAGCTTATCAAGAACTTCATCAAGACCAAGCGCGCCGAGTGCAGCGAGATGTCCAAGATCCCGCACCCCGCAGAGTTTGATAAGTATTTTAATCTTTAATCGTAATCATGAACACGATGAAATGCCTCCGCTGCGGAGAGGATATGCAGTATCTGTCGCGTGAGAGACTTCAGCTCGGCAAGACCGGCTGGGTTCTCGGCGACTTGCCGAATCTTTTGTCGGGAGCACTTAATGTGCAGATATACGTTTGCCCCAAGTGCAGAAAACTCGAGTTCTTCCTCGCGGAAAACGAAACGCTCGACGATGAGACCCCGAAACAGACCTGCCCCGAATGCGGCACGGTCCGCGATTTCGATTATCCGAAATGTCCTAACTGTAAGCACGAATATTTTTGATAAAAACAGAGCACCGCGCCTGCGGTGCTCTGTGATTTTAGATTTTCTTTGATTTTTTTCCGTAGGCTTTAGTAAAGAAAATTATTATGCTAATACCGACGTCAAGGACAATAAGTATGACAATTGCTTGTAAAATGTAGTTTAAATTAGAACGTACGTTATTATATTCATCGTTCTTGATGACGGTAACCGGCGTTCTGCCGTCCTTGTTGGAAAAACTGATGTCTTTGTAAAGCGTAGAGTTGTAACTGTATTCAAGTATTGTGTTGCCGCTGAAATCGGTTAAGGTTTTTTGCTTTAACATAAAATCATCAGGGGTGTCAGAATACATATAGACAGTGTTTCCGTCTTTGTCAATATAATGAAGATTACGGTATTCTTCAAGAAATTCTTGTTGATCTTCGATCATTGCGTTTTTGAATTCATCGAGAGATTCATAAGTTTCTTTGTGTACAAACGGCATTGGACCTATTTGTGTGAGGATAAAAGCGCTGGCGATCAATATTAGCAGTATTCCACAGCTTATTGCTGTAATTATTCCAAGCAGTTTTCTGCGATATTTAATTAAGTTCTCTTTGTTTCGGGGAACAGTTATCATGCTCTTGTTAATCAATCTCGGCTTAATAAAAAGCAGATATGCCAATCCGCACACAGTAAGTCCGATAATGACACAGAAAAGACCCCAATTAAGCCAGTTATCTCCGGAATGATAGTAATGATGAACGTAATTTCCATTGATATCTACCGATGTTCTCTTAGGGGAAAAAGCAAGAGGGAAACAAAACGCGAAAACGGTAATGGCGAAAAAATAAATTGTGGTGGCAATTTTCGTGATTGTTGTATTAGCCTGATTTATTTGCTGTTCGTAAGCGTCATCGTCTTCATCTTTTGGAATAAAAGCATTTGCGCCGAAAATGTATTGAGAGATAGCACCCGAGAGAATAAATAATGTAGTAAGACAGATTGCGAGAATAGCTTTGTGAAAAACATTATGGCATATTATCGCTGTTATCAATCCTGCAAAAATCAAGCCGAACGAGATCAGCGACAGATTCTTATACTTCCTTACTCTCGCGCGAAGCATCGTTTTGAATTGCTTATCGCTTTTTGCACTTGGCTTGGGTTCTTCCGTAATCGTAGCTTCGAGGCTGTTGCGCTCACCTCGGAGCAGCTCATCCGTCGTGATCCCGAATAGCTCCGCGATTGCGGGGATAAGTGAAAGATCGGGGTCGCACTCGTCGCGCTCCCAGCGGCTGACGGTCTTATCAGAAACGAAAAGTCTGTCAGCGAGATCCTTTTGCGTCATACCGTTTGCCTTGCGCAAAACGGCTATGAACTTGCCTATTGTTTTCTTTTCCATAACGTACCTCCATAAGGTTTGAATCAGCCGTGCCGGCTTGGCTGTGGCTACATTCTACCATTTTGTCAGAGAAAAGTCCACCCATCATACCGAGAATTACTCTCGGAATGCGAGAATTTGCGGATTTTACCCTATTATACCACATTTCTTGCGCCTTTTCAATCGGAAATTAAAATCCCTATTGTAAAAAAGAGGAATTTATGGTATAATTAATTGAATATCAGAATTTGGAGATATATCTATGGATAACAACTCTAAAGAAAAAAATAAAAGCTTGCGCCGTGCTATGACGGCGGAGAAGCTGACCGAAATGCTCCGCGAGATCGACGTTTCTGCGGCTGTCCAAAGCACGGGCGAATTTACCGCTATGGCTCGCCTTACCGCGCTTTTCGACCACGGAACCTTCTCGCGCATCGGCGCATATATGAATCGCTCGTCCGATCCCGACGAGGCGGCGGGCGTTATCTGCGGCTACGGTGCGGTCGGCGGAAGACTCGTTTACGCATTCGCGCAGGACCGCGCAAGGATGAACGGCGCGTTTGATGCGACCTCGGGCAAGCTAATCTGCGATCTTTACTCTATGGCTCTGCGAAACGGTGCGCCCATCGTTGGCATCTTCGACTCGGACGGCGCGTATATCTACGAGGGCGCGAAAATGCTCTCCGCACTCGGCAGGACCGCCGCGGCAAACAGCTCCGCAGTCGGTATCGTTCCGCGTATCGCTCTGGTTCCCGGCGTCTGCGGCGGCACACACGCTGTACTCGCATCATCGTTTGATTTCCTTATTTCCGTAAAGGAATCGTCAGAGATCTACGCCGTCGCACCTTTTGTCAACGGAACGAAAACATTCCCCGCGCCCGATGGCGTTTCAGCTTATGAAGCCGAGGATGAAGCCGAACTTTACCGCTATGCCCGCAGTCTGATCGGTTTTATTCCCTCGAACAATACCGAGGGAACTGCCGTAGACTTTGATATTCCCGAGTTTGAACTCCAACGCGCGCCCGATCTCCGATCACTCTGCGGTGAAGCGCTCGTCGCGGAGATCTCGGATAAGAAGAATTATATCCGTCTTTTTGCCGAATACTCACCCGAAATAGCTGTAGGATTTGCCTCCGTTGGCGGTGTTGGATGCGCTTTTATGGCATCGGAGCGCGCGCATAAGGATGGTGCACTCACTCCCGCCGCTTGCCGCGTTATCACCAAAATTCAAAAATTTGCCGATTCCTTCGGCATGCCGATGCTCTCCTTCGTCGATTGTCCCGGATTTGACAATTCCGTCACTGAAAACGCCTTCTACCTCGAAAGTGCGGCGGCTATGACGGATGCGTTTGCGTTCTCATCAAATCCGAAGATAACCTCCGTCATCGGCAGAGCCTACGGCGTTGGGTTCGTCTATATGGCATCAAAATCCATCGGCGCGGATATTGCGTTCGCGCTGACCGACTCCTGTATCAGCGCGCTTTCGCCCGAGGCATCGGTTGCCTTCGTCTGGAGCGAGCGCATCAAACAGAATGACCTCACAGCAAGCCGCGAAATGCTTGAGATCGAATGGCGCGAAAAGCTCGCTTCACCAAACGATGCCGCGCTCTGCGGTGAGATCGACGATATCCTGACTCCCTCCGAGCTTCGTCCTCGCGTTATTTCCGCGCTTCATATGCTGCTCGGCAAAAGGAACACTCCTCCCGTGCGCAAAAAGAGGTAAGACGATGAACTTTTTACTTAATTCCGAGCCCACACAGAACGGCTCTGTGCTTTTCGTGATCATCGGCGTTATAGTCGTCGCGGCTCTTTATATCGGTCTTGCATATCTGCGTAAATGGATCGAAAGAAAGCAAATTGCCGTAAACCAATGTGCCTTTTCAGAAGAAGATCCTTCCGAGGAAGTCGCCGCCATCACAGCCGCGATCGCAATTATTTTAGAGGAAGAAGCAAAATCCGAGGGCAGAGAAGAAGCCCCCGCTTTCCGCGTAGTAGCATTCAAAAGAACAAATAACCGCCGCATAGGCTGAGGTGTAAAATGAGAAAATTTAAAGTAAAGGTAAACGGCAAGGAATACGTCGTTGAAATTGAAGAGATCAAAGAGGAAGAGTCCGCAAAAGAAGGCGAAGCCTCCGAGAAAAAGGAAGAGAAAGCAGAAGAAAAATAAGTTATGGATGCTTATAAAGAATTTATCACGCTCGGATACGCGGAGCTCGATATGCTCGGCGAGCTTAATTATCTTCCGTATGCAGTGATAGATGTGACTCGCGTCTGCTTTTCCGAGCTTGATTACGATCCGTGGGATCTGCTCCGCGCGATTCGTGCAGAAATGACGCATACCCCGCTTGCCCTGACTCTTGCGGGGCAATGCCTTGTATCCGATAGGATATTATCCGACGATATTGTCGAGGCGTTCGTAGCCAAGGCGTTCGAAAACGGAATTTCCGAGTTCAGGATATACGATCCCCTCAACGATCCGCGCAATCTGCAAACTGCAATCACTGCCGCGAAAAGATGCGGCGCGAAGGTATATGCGGGTATGGTTTATTCGAAAAATTCCGCGTACTCGCCCGCGTTCTTTGCAGGCTACGCCGCACAGCTTTCGGCACTCGGTGCCGACGGAATCTGGATCTTCTCAATGTCGGATGATTTTTCCTGCCGCGACACCGTAAAAGCGATTAAAGAAGCAGTAAATCTCCCGCTCGGTGTTTCAGGCACTTATCCCGTGATTTCCGAAATAGCACTCGATGCGGGTGCGGATTTCTTTGAAAACGAGATTCTCGATGCCATTCCATCAGAATTATCCGACAATGCGGAAAAAATCCGCGAGGATGCTGGATCTCCGCCTCTTTACAGCTTTATCAGCGATATCGTTCTGGAGCAGGCTACGAATGACTACGGCAAAGCACCGTATACGGAAGTTTCTCCGCGCTTCAAGAATCTGCTCCTCGGCAAATACGGCAGAACCCCTTGTCCGATATCGACGGAGCTTGTTACGGAGCTATGTGGCGGTGAACCGCTCATTCTTGTCCGTCCCGCAGATATTCTGCCCCCGGAGCTCGATGCTATCGAGGATAAGATCGCCGCGTGGTCCGAGCAGGACGATGATGCATTGACATATGCTCTTTTCCGCGACGAAGCAATTGAATTTTTCAAGCGACGGAATGCAAAACGCTATTGCCTTGATCTTCCGCACGCGCACGCCGAGCGGGGAATTCACACGGTATAAAATAAAGCCAAGGACGAAAATCCTTGGCTTTATTTTACTTATCTTTCTTTTTTGCAAATCCCGTAATATAAACGCCGAATCTGTGCGAACAGCAGGGGCAGCAAACGTTATGCTTACCCGCCTTTTTGGGCAGACGCAAAACGTTCTTGCATTTCGGACAGCGGCGGTAAACGTGAGTTTTTCTGTCGCGTATGCGATCGCGCTGCAGACGGAAAAATGCGGTAATTTTTTTAATAAAACGAAGAAAGTCTGCGTTTTCTTTACGTCTTTTATAGAGATTTTTCGACAAATATCTGAAAAATGCCCAAGAAACGACCGCGAGATAGATGACGCTTACGATTAGCTTCGGTATACCCGTGAGAAAGAAATTCACGATTATAAGAAGGAAGCAGATGATGATCAAAAAATTATAAAGAGCGTCAACGCCGTTTCTGCCCTGCATAAACTGCCAAATACGCTCGCGGAATGGAGTTTTGTTTTTCATATTAAACCTCCGGGTAATGCGTAGGGACGGCGATTAAGCCGTCCCGGTAGGTGAAAATTACTTCTTAAGAGACTTGCTGATCTCAGCAAGAAGCTCGGTCTGCTTCATGATGGAAGCGCGGAATGCAGCCTCCTCCTCAGCCTTAGCCTTTGCAGCCTCAGCGTCAGCAGCGGCCTTCTCGTCAGCAGCCTTCTTAGCGGCAGCATCAGCCTCAGCCTTTGCAAGAGCTTCCTTCTCGTTTGCCTTATCCTTGATCTTGTTGATGATTCTTACACAGCAGAAAATACAGAAAGCGATGATAAGGAAGTCGATGATGGTCTGTGCCCAAGTACCCCAAAGGATAGCTACTTCTTTAACAAGAACCTCGCCGGTAGCGGGATCAAGCTCTTCGGGAGTGATAACGGTCTTGATCGAGTCAAGGCTGCCGCTCTTGAGGAAGATGCCTACGAAGGGGTTGATGATGTAGTTGACAAAACCGGTTACGATCTTGCTGAATGCGCCGCCGACAACAACGCCGACTGCCATATCTACCACGTTACCGCGGGAGATAAACTTTTTGAAATCCGCACCAAAGGTGCTCTTCTTCTTTGCCATAATTAAACCTCCGGCATAAACAGTAAGTTGATATAATTATAGAACTATTTGTGCTCCGTGTCAAGAGTAAATTTGAATTTTGTTTGAAATTTTTGAAAGTTTACGGTTATTTTGAGGAGCGAGAACAAAAAAGGCTTGACCTTTTGCAAAAAATATTGTATAATAAATCCGTATGAAAAAATCTTTGGAGGATTTACCAAAAATGAAAAGATTCAGAGAAGAACATTATTCCTTTGTCGTTGTCGGTGGAGGTATGTCCGGACTTTGTGCTGCTATCGCGGCAGCTCGTGAGGGCGTTAAGACTGCGCTCATCCACGCGCGTCCCGTACTCGGCGGCAACGCATCCAGCGAGATCAGAATTCACATTTCGGGCGCAGACCAGAGCCTTCGTCAGCCCGACTATGCAGAGAGCGGACTTGTTTACGAGCTTATGCTTGAGAACAAGGCTGTAAACGATTCCTTCAGCTATTCCACTTGGGATATGGTCCTTTTCCGTAAGGCAAAGGAAGAACCCAATCTTACTACATATTTCAACACCGCAATGTACGATTGCGAGGTTGAGGACGACCGCATCGTAGCGATCAAGTGCTTCCAGGAGACCACAGAGCTCCGTCTCCGCATCACCGCTCCCATCTTCGCTGACTGCACCGGTAACGGTACACTCGGCTACTTCGCAGGCGCAGAGTTCAGACAGGGAAGTGAATCCAAGGCTGAGACCGGCGAGCCCCACGCTCCCGCAGAGGCTAACAACGAGAGAATGGGTAATACCATCCTTATGAAGGCTGTCGACACCGGCAAGCCCGTTAAGTTCACTCCTCCTCCTTTCGCAAAGCACCTCACCGAGCATCAGCTCCGTTACAGAGTTCACTCCAAGACTATGAAGGTCGATGCTTCTATGGCTCCCGACCCCGAGGAGTGGCTCCGACTTTCCGCTAACTCCTGCGCGGCAGTTGACTACGGCTACTGGTGGCTCGAGCTTATGGGCGACGGTGAGGACATCATCGAGGACTATGAAAAGATCCGTGACGATCTCTACGCTTATGCGTACGGTCTTTGGGATCACATCAAGAACGGCGGCGAGCACGGAGCAGATAACTTCGAGCTTATCTGGGTCGGCGCACTCCCCGGAATGCGCGAGAGCCGCAGACTTATGGGCGACTATATGCTCAACGAGAATGATATTCTCGATCACAGAGTATTTGAAGACGCAGTTATCCACGCAGGCTGGTGCGTAGACCTTCACGCTCCCCACGGTCTTCTTGACTTCGACATTCTCCCCTCCGATTGCAACCACTTCGAGGGTATCTATACCGTTCCTTACCGCTGCTACTACTCCAAGAATATCAAGAACCTCTTTATGGCTGGAAGAAATATCTCCACCACCAAGCTCGGCCTTGCATCCACAAGAATCATTTCTTGCTGTGCAAACGGCGGTCAGGCTGTCGGTGTTGCGGCTTCTCTCTGCGATAAGTACGGCTGCGATCCCCGCGGCGTAGGCGAGCACATCACCGAGCTTCAGCAGATCATGCTCCGCGAAGACGGCTATCTCCCCTTGCCTTATAAGAATGAGGACGCAAAGGATATGGCACTCACCGCGACAGTTTCCGCTTCTTCCTTCATCGCAGGCGGCGAGCCCGAGAAGGTTATCAACGGTGTATCGAGAAAGATCGGTGAAGAGCACAACGCTTGGATGACCGATTCTATCTCCGAGGGCGGCGAAACCCTTACCCTCAAGCTTGACGGCGCAAAGACCGTAAGCCAGGTAAGAGTAACCTCCGATTCCAACTTCGCATACCCCATCCGTGTAACTATGTCTGCAAACAGACAGTCCCAGCAGAGAATAGGCGTAGCTCCCGAGCTTCTCAAGGATTTCGACGTTGTTCTTTATAAGGACGGCAAGGAAGTCGGCAAGAAGGAAGTACGCGGCAACTATCTCCGCCTTGCAGTCTGCGACGTAGAGCCCACCGAAGCAGACGAGGTCAAGATCCACGTCCTCGCAACCAACGGCGCACCCGTGATCAAGGTTTACGAGGTAAGAATTTATTAATTTCATAAATGAAAACAACACAGCCACGCGCTGTGTTGTTTTTTTGTAAAAAAGTATTGACAAATCGTTCATTTTGTGGTATAGTTATCTTAACTGAAATTCAGAAAGGAATTTTATCAAATGAAAAAGATCGTTTCTATTGCAATCGCTCTCGTAATGGTTCTTTCGGTATTCGCGTTCACCGCTTCCGCAGAGACCTACGAGGAAACCGTTGTTGCCACCAATTGGCAGCTCGGATATGTTGGCTCCTCCACTAACAGCGGCGGATTTGTCAACGTTCTCAACCCCAACGGCGGCAGCTACTCCTACTCCGACGTTATCGACATGGGTCCCGCAGGATCCACCATCTCCTTCGCTGACGATGCATCCGGCTATGCTTCCGCAGCGGCATACGTATTCTCCTTCTGGAAGCAGAACGGCGCAGACTACGAGCTTGACCTCGAGGCAAACAACATCCCCGGCTACTCCGTAGCTGCCTCCAGAAGCTATGAGTTCGTAACCACCGAGGATAATCAGGCTATCCGCGTAACCTACCGCTCCGAGCAGAAGGCTGATATGACTCCCGAGTTCGAGGAGATCTTCGTTGACGGCGTTAAGGTAAATACCAACTGGAACTTCGGCTACGTCAAGGCTGACGGCTCGATCGTTGCAAGCGGCTCCGCTTACTCCTACACCGACGTTATCGTTGTAGAGAAGGCGGGAAGCAAGGTGACCTTCACCGATACCAACAAGAACGGCACCGCATTCTGCTCCAACAGCGCGCTCGTTTTCTCCACCTGGACCAAGGACGGCGAGAACTGGGTGTTCGCAAACGGCGTTAAGGGCGAGGGCGGAACCTACTCCACCACTCCCGTTGTTTACTCCTACACCTCCACCAAGGATAACGAGCTCGTTAGACTCTGCTACCGCTCCGAGGAGAAGGCAGGCTCTCCCATTGATCCTGCACTCCGCCCCGTAGTAACCCTCAAGACTCCCGTAGCTGACGCTCCCGTAGTTCCCGAGGCTCCCACCACCGGCGACGGTATCTTCACCGTTATCGCAGTTGCTCTCGCGGCAATGTCTATCGCAGTTGCTTTCACCAAGAAGAGAAGCTTCTGATTTAATATTAAAAAAGAAACCGAGCGGTTCTAAAACGCTCGGTTTTCTTTTTAGTCTTGATAAACAAATTCCGCTCCGTTTGTAACAAAAACAATACTTCCGAGTTCATCGGTTCGGTATATTTTTTCGCCAACGTAAGGAGTGATACGCGCAAGTGCTTCTGCGTGAGGATGGCCGTATGAGTTGTCCTTGCCGCAAGAAATTATCGCGATACTCGGTCTGACCGCCGCAAGCCACGCGTCTGTCGACGAGGTCTTTGAGCCGTGGTGTCCCATTTTGAGAAGCATAGAACCGAGATCGTCGGCAGAGAAGGTTGCAAGAATTGATTCCTCCGCGGGCTCCTCGGCATCGCCCGTGAGCATAGCCGTTGTGTCGCCCCAAGTCGCCTTGATAACTATTGAGGAGTTATTTGAGTCAAGCTTTTTGTTGTTCGGGTCGGGTCCGAAAACGAACATATCAAATTCACCGAGTGAGTAGGTCTCGCCGGGAAGGGCGTTGTAAACTGTGCACCCCTCAGCCGCGATCGCTTCCATCATTCTCGTATAAACCTTGGTGGTCTTTTCGAGCTCGGGCTTGATGACGTTTAGAACCTCATATTCGGCTAGCACCATATCCGCACCGCCGATGTGGTCGGAGTCGGGATGGGTAAATACCGCATAATAGAGGACTTCAACGCCGCAGAGATCGAGATAGTTCTTAAGATCTTCCTCCGCACTGTTTTCGCCCGCATCGATCAGAATGTCGCCCTCAGGTGTGCGTATCAGCGTTGCATCGCCCTGACCGACGTCGATAAAGTGATATTCGACCTCGCCAAGCTCTCCACCGCTGACTATCACTTCCGTGGTAGTGATCGAACTCGAATCCTCGGGAGGAGCGTTCAGCATATCTATGTAAAGCGAGATCATATAAAGCAGCGCGCAGATCAGCAGGATAACTATCACCGATATCGGAGTAAGCTTTATTTTCTTATTTTCGTTTTTGTTTTTATCCGCCATTATATCCTCCAAAAATTGTATATAATAAATTATACACTTTTTTACGACATTCTTCAAGACTTTTTTCGTTAAAATGAAAGAAATTTCAGAATATCGGTTGATTATTTTCTGACTTCGTGGTAAAATATTATTAGATTATTCTCGGAGAACTGAAATGTTAAAGATCAAAAGAAAAAAGCTGATTCATACAATTTACAACTTCTTTATGCTCACGCTCGGCTCAATTATATTCGCCGCAGGTGTTGCGTGCTTTCTCGACCCGAATAGTATCGCGCCCGGCGGCATATCGGGTGTGGCAATCATTATAACAAAGTTTATAGACGTTATCCCTACAGGTACTTTGATAGCGCTTATCAACGTACCTATACTTATCGTAGGCACTTATAAATTCGGATTCAAATTCCTTGCCTCTACAATGTATGCGGTTCTCGTTTCGT
Source organism: Clostridia bacterium (assembly GCA_017387685.1). Classification (GTDB taxonomy): domain Bacteria; phylum Bacillota; class Clostridia; order Oscillospirales; family CAG-272; genus CAG-390. The sequence continues at coordinate 41,485 of JAFOEU010000032.1, read as the reverse complement.
CTGTTGCAGTTGATACGCTTGGTGCGCTCGTAGGTCCGCTTACAAATGATCTTCTGCTTGCATCGGTTGGCGGTGCGGTGCTCGTAGGTACGGGAGTAGGTATCGTTTTCAGAACCGGAGCAACCACGGGCGGAACAGATGTTATCGTAAAGCTTCTTCGCCTCAAATGGCGACATCTGCCCACGGGAATTATCTTTGGCGTGGTTGACGGATGTGTATGTCTTATCTCGGGTATCGTTTTCAGAAATCTTGAGGTTATGATCTATGCGGGAATTGCACTTATGCTTCAGAGCATGATCGTGAACAAGGTTCTTTACGGCGGCGACGGTGCAAGAATGATATATATCATCAGCTCGCATAGCCACGAGATCGCACAGAGACTGCTCAAGGAGGTTGACGTCGGCGCGACGTTCTTCCACGGCAACGGTGCATACAGCGGAAAGGATTTTGAGATCCTTATGGTCGTTATGCGCGCAAAGCTTCTTCCTCAGGCACGCGACGTTGTAAAGCAGGTTGACGATAGTGCCTTTATGATCGTAACCAATGCAACTGCAGTATTCGGAGAGGGCTTTAAGCGTCACGATTCGGAAGAAATATAAATAAAGTTTTAGGTAATTCTTATATGAATATTTTCGGTGGAAGACCGGGAATTGCGGCGGGGATTCTGGCGGTCATAGCCATCCTCGCCGCTTTTTATTGGACTTTGTCCGTAAACATTCTTATAATTGCTGCGTCATTTCTGCTCGTTGCGCTCTGCATCGCGCTCCTTGCTTTTGGCATCGTAAAGCCATACCGAGCTTTTTCGATCGTGGTGATCTTCGCCGTTTTTCTGACCGCGTGGATACAAGGAGTAAAGGTCTTTTACAGAACAGCGCCGGAGGCGGAAGCTCTTTGCGCAGAGGACGCGTACGTTCACGCAACTGTTGCCGAAAGATACGGTTCTGGTGATTATTATACGGTGTACATTGTTCGTATAATATCGGTCAACGGCATCAGCTACGACGGAAAAGCTATACTTAATTGCGAATATAATTCGGATCTTCAAGTGGGCTACGAATTCGTTCTTCGTTCAGCAAACGTTGAATACACCTTGCGACTTGCCGAAAACGAGGCTGTATCCTTTATGGCGGATGAGATTTTCCTTTACATAACCTCCTATAGCGAGGCGGATTGTCACATTTTGTCCGAAGGTAATTATACGTTGTCTGACAGACTCGATAAAGTTAATTCTTATCTCTGCGCTAAACTTAAAAATACCGTCCGCGGTGATGCGGGAAGACTTTCCGCTGCAATGCTTCTCGGCGACAGAGATTCTCTTACATCCGAAATGTACCGCGATTTCAGCCGAGCGGGAATCTCTCACTACCTCGCCGTAAGCGGACTTCATGTGTCGATAATAACGGGACTTGTTTCGCTGCTTCTGATCAATCTTCGTATAAAGCGAGGATTGAGAAACGCATTGCTTATTCTGTTTTCGCTCGGGTATCTGCTTATACTTGGTTTTCCCGTCAGCGCGGTCAGATCGGTCACGATGCTTACAGTGGTTTTTCTCGCGTATTCGATGGGAGATAATTCGGATACGCTTAATTCACTCGGTATAGCTGCGGCGATGATTGTTCTGATAAGCCCAACCGCAGTTTTTGATAAAAGCTTTATCCTATCATTCTGCGCTACGCTCGGTATAGCCGTATTCTTGCCCACCTTTACTTTACTCTCTCGAAAATTCAGAAAGGAAGGTGAAAAGGAAGAGAAGAAGAATAAAGGGATCGGCAAGATTTTGTGGGGCTTGCTTGCGGTAATTATGACGACTCTTTGTGCAGTTTCCGCTACACTACTGCCGTCGGTATATATGTTTGGTGAAACCTCCCGATATTCATTGATTTCAAATCTGATACTCGCGCCCATCGGCGCGCCGATGCTCGCCTCGTCACTTCTTTGCTTGATATTCGGAAAAGTTCCGTATATCGGCGATGGGCTTGTATATGCGGTAAGGGTGTGCTCGAGGATCATACTTGAAGTTGCCGAAAGATTTTCGGATATCTCCGGCGCATCTGTTTCTCTGACGTCGCGTGGGGTAAGGCTGGCGGCGATAATCTTTACGGTGATCCTTGCTGCCGCTTTAATAATCAAAATCAAACGAAAAGAGCTTTTGCTTGTCATTCCTGCTTTTTATCCTATAGTATTGATAGTAATATCTTTGATCGCTACTGCGGTATTGCCTCAAAATGCGCAATTAACTTGCATCAGTACCGGCAACGATGAAAATATTTTCGTACAGCTACGGGAAGAAAACGTGCTGATCGATGTTTCGGATGGATCGTACACAAGATTGCGCACGATTGCAAATTTGGCTCAGGAAAACGGGGCGACTGCGTTTGACACCGTGATCCTTACGCATTACCACAACCGTCACGTTTCTGCAATATCACGCTTTACGGCGGAGGAGAAGGTAGGACTCGTCCTTCTTCCGTATCCGACAACCGAGGACGAAGCGTGGATAATGGTGCAGATAGCAGACATACTTCAAAAATCCGGCGTGGCTGTTCGTGTCATTCCTCCCGAAGGAGAGATTGGAATTGCCGATGGAATAATGCTTACGTATCCTAATATCACACGAATCGAGCGTTCAACACATCCGGTAACTTATCTGTCGTTTTCCGACGGTAAAAAGCGGCTCACTTATCTTTCTGCATCGTCTTGGGAGAACGGCTTGTACTTTGAAAAGCAGCTTGATGAACTCGTCGCCGGAAGCAACGCCGTGATCATAGGTGCACACGGTCCTGTAAATAAAGAATTATTTGACATACCTCTCGACAGCACCGAGCAAATATATATATTCGCTGAAGAGTACGAATTTATTGTTTCTCCCGAGGCAACCGTTCCGATCGACCGTGCAACGGTAAATGCAAAGATAGCGAAGTTTGATTTTGGCGGAGAAAAATAGACATGTTTTTTAACCATGTGTTGCGATTTTGACCAAATGCAGAATATTTTGTGAAAAACTGTTGACTTTTGACTTAAAAGTTGGTATAATATATTCGTATTTGTTTTTGCTTATATAAATCTGTAATAAGGTCAGAAAGTTTCTACCGGATAGCCGTAAATCATCCGACTATAAGCCCATAAAATTTTTTAGCGGGAAAAGAGTCGGAGACTACTTTTTCCGTTTTTTGTATTTTCGGCACAAAGTGCTGCAAATAAATATTTTATCATTATTTTATGGAGGAAACCATGAAAAAAGTACTGTCACTTATTCTCGCAGTTCTTATGCTCCTTTCCGTCACCCTCGCGTTCGCATCTTGCGAAAAGACTGATGATGCCTTCAAGGTAGGCTTCATCTTCCTGCACGATGAGAACTCCACCTATGACAAGAACTTCATCGACGCAGCTAAGGCAGCTTGCGCAGCTCTCGGCCTCACTGAGGATCAGATGATCCTTAAGGTCAATGTACCTGAAGGTGCAGAGTGCTACGACGCGGCTTGCGAGCTCGTTGAAGCAGGCTGTGATCTCGTTTTCGCTGACTCCTTCGGTCACGAGGCGTTTATGATCCAGGCAGCTAAGGAATTCCCCGACGTTCAGTTCTGCCACGCTACCGGTACCAAGGCTCACACCGAAAAGCTCGCTAACTACCACAACGCTTTCGCATCTATCTACGAGGGTAGATATATCGCAGGTATCGTTGCAGGTATGAAGCTCAACGATATGATCGCTAAGGGCGAAATCACCGCAGATAAGGCTGTTATCGGTTACGTTGCAGCTTGGCCCTATGCAGAGGTTAAGTCCGGATACACCTCCTTCTTCCTCGGCGCACGCTCTGTATGCCCCTCCGCTACTATGAAGGTTGAGTACACCAACTCCTGGTTCGATATCGCACTTGAGAAGACTGCAGCTGAAAAGCTCATCGGCGACGGTTGCGTACTTATCTCCCAGCATGCTGACTCCGAGGGTGCTCCCAAGGCTTGTGATGCAGCAGGCGTTCCCAATGTTGCTTACAACATCAGCACCAAGGACATCGCTCCCAACACCTGGCTTATCTCTTCCAAGATCGACTGGACTCCTTACATGAAGCTCATCATCGAGAAGACTCGCGACGGTAAGGGCAATGAGATTCCCTACGACTGGTGCGGCGGTATCAAGGAAGGCTCCGTAGTTCTTACCGAGCTCAACACCGCTCTTGCAGCTCCCGGTACTCAGGAAGCTATGAATGCAGCTATCGAAGCGTTCAAGGCAGGTACTCTCCACGTATTCGATACCAATACCTTCACTGTAAATGGCGCAAAGCTTGAGACCTATCTTGCAGACGTTGACGATCTCGGCGATTTCGTAGGCGAGACTGAGGTTGTTCTCAACGGTTACTTCAACGAGTCTGCCGAAGGCAAGCGTTCCGCTCCTTACTTTGATCTCATCATCGACGGTATTATTGCTGCACAGTAATTTTACCTTAAAAGCCTATAGGGGATGTCGAATTTCTCGGCATCCCTATGGGCGTTTTTATCTATACGGAATTTTCATCCGAGAGCAGAATACGTTCTGCTTTGGGATAAAAGTTTCGTAAACTTGCTAATGAAAGGGAAGGGCTCAATGAACAACGTAGCAATAGAACTTCGCGGAATTACAAAGAGATTTGGAAACGTCGTTGCAAACAGCAACGTAAATCTCACGGTCCGCAACGGCGAAATACTCTCGCTACTCGGTGAAAACGGAAGCGGAAAAACTACGCTTATGAATATGATCTCGGGTATTTACCATCCCGATGAAGGTCAGATACTGATAGGCGGTAAAGAGGTATCCATCAATTCGCCACATGATGCATTTAATTATAAGATAGGTATGATCCATCAGCATTTCAAGCTGGTAGATCTTTTTACCGCTGCTGAAAATATCGTTCTTGGACTCGGAAGGGGCGGTAAGTTCGATATCAGATCTGCGTCCTTGAAGGTCGCTACCATAAGCGCAAAGTACGGATTCGATATTGTTCCCTCGAAGAAAATATACGAAATGTCTGTATCTGAAAAGCAGACAGTTGAGATCATCAAGGTGCTCTACAGAGGCGCAGACATTCTTATTCTTGATGAGCCCACCGCTGTTCTTACTCCTCAGGAGACTCGTAAGCTTTTCAACGTTCTGCGCAGAATGCGTGACGATGGCAAGGCGATTATCATTATCACGCATAAGCTGCACGAGGTGCTCGATCTTTCCGACAGAGTTGCCGTTCTTCGCCACGGTGAATACGTAGGAACTATCGATACCTGCGATGCGGATGAAAATATCCTGACCGAAATGATGGTTGGCAAGAAGGTCGAGCTTAATATCGATCGCCCCGAGCCTGTTGATCCCAAGGACAGACTTGTTGTTAAAAATATTGCCTGTAAGAATCGAGACGGTATTCGCCTTCTTGATGATGTCAGCTTCACCGCGCGCTCGGGTGAGATACTCGGTATAGCGGGAATAGCCGGAAGCGGTCAGCGTGAGCTCCTCGAGGCTATTGCGGGATTGCAAAAGCTTGAATACGGCTCTATTGTATATAATAATCCCAAAACAGGACTAGCCGAGGAACTTCGCGATAAAACTCCGCTCGAGATCCGCGAGCTTGGAGTTCGACTTTCATTCGTTCCCGAGGACAGACTCGGAATGGGCTTGGTAGGCAATATGAGCGTTGTTGATAATATGATGCTCCGAAGCTACCGTCGCGGAAAATCTATCTTCGTGGATAAGCAAGGTCCCGAGGAGCTTGCTCATAAGATAATTGATGAGCTCGAGGTTGCGACTCCCGATGCCGAGACCCCTGTTCGCCGACTTTCAGGCGGAAACGTTCAGAAGGTTCTTCTTGGACGTGAAATTTCTTCGTCGCCCACACTTTTAATGGCGGCGTACCCTGTGCGAGGTCTTGATATAAATTCCTCGTATCTTATTTACGATCTGCTCAATGATCAGAAGAAAAAGGGCGTTGCCGTTATTTTTGTCGGCGAGGACCTTGACGTTCTTCTTGACCTTTGTGACCGCATTATGGTTATTGGTGGCGGCAGAATCACCGGTATGCTCGATGGCAGAACCGCTACAAAGAATGAAGTTGGTTATCTTATGACTAAAACCGACAGATGGGAGGAGAAGAGTGATGAAGAATAATTACAAAGCTCATAAAGAGCCTCTCGTGTATATTACGAAAAGAGGCGAGATGCCAAGAGCAAAGCAGATGCTTATCAAGTCTATAGTTATTCTTATAGGTATTGTATTCTGTGCAGGTTTGACTATATTGCTCACTAACGAAAATCCTCTCAAGGTTTTCAAGGCAATGTTTATGGGAAGCTTTGGCTCGCCGAGAAAGATATGGAATCTTCTGCAGGCATCCGCGATTTTGCTTGGAATCTCTCTGGCGGTTACTCCCGCATTCAAGATGCGCTTCTGGAATACCGGTGCTGAGGGACAGGTTCTCATAGGTATGCTCGCGAGCATCGCGTGTATGATCTATATTGGCGATGCACTCCCTTCCTGGCTTCTTATTATCATTTCGCTATTTGCCAGTATCGTTGCAGGCTCCGTTTGGGCAGGTATACCCGGATTCTTCAAGGCTATCTGGAATACCAACGAAACACTTTTCACTCTTATGATGAACTACGTTGCGGCACAGCTTGTATCGCTTCTTATTATGTATTGGGTTCCCAGCGGATCGATGGTTCTCGGTCTTGTAAATTCAAACTCTCAGAACGGCTGGTTCCCCACGATTCTTGGTCAGAAATATCTTTTGAATATACTCATCGTCGCGTTCCTTACCGCTGCAATTTATATCTATCTCAAAAAGAGTAAGCAAGGTTATGAGATTGCAGTTGTTGGCGAGAGTGAAAATACTGCACGTTATATCGGAATCAACGTTAAAAAGGTAATTATACGCACAGTTATTATCTCGGGCGCGCTCTGCGGCGTTATGGGATGGATACTTGCTGCGGGAACGGACCATTCGATCAACTCAAGTGCAGTAGGCGGTAACGGATTTACCGCAATTATGGTATCCTGGATGTCTAAGTTCAATCCTATTACTATGATATTCTCCTCGATTCTCGTATGCTTCCTTCAGAAGGGTGCAAACGAGATCGCATCAAACCTCGGACTCAACTCAAGCGTCGGCGAGGTACTGACGGGAATTATCATTCTCTTTATCGTCAGCAGCGAATTCTTCGTAAACTATCAGATCCACTTCCGTAAAAAGAACAGAAAGGAGAAGGCTGAATAATGGATATTTTTGCAAAGATTATGGCGTTTATCGCCGCAGCTATAGTTCAGGGTACCCCTCTTCTTTTCGGAGCAACTGGCGAGATCATTACAGAGAAGAGCGGCAATCTTAACCTTGGTATCCCCGGCATTATGTATATCGGTGGTATCTCCGGCATCATCGGCGGATATCTTTACGAGCATTTCTGTGCCGATCCCATCCCGATCCTTTGTGTCGTTATTTCTCTTCTGGCTTCGATCCTCGGTTCCGCCTTCATCGCATTTATTTACAGCTTCCTTACCATTACTCTTAAGGCAAATCAGAATGTCGTCGGTCTTGCACTGACCACTCTTGGTGTAGGTCTCGGTAACTTCTACGGCGGCTCCCTCCTTAAGTTCTTCGGTGAGACCGGCTCGATCTCTCTCTACATCACCGGAAACGCATATAAGACCAAGATTCCGTATCTTTCGGAGCTCGGCATCGTTGGAGAGACATTCTTCTCCTTTGGTTTCCTCGTTTATCTTGCTATTATTATTGCGGTCCTCGCACAGCGTTTCTTGGACAATACCCGTCACGGACTTAATCTCCGCGCGATTGGCGAGAACCCTGCGACAGCAGATGCCGCGGGCATCAACGTTTCACTGTATAAGTACGTTGCAACCTGCGTGGGCGGAGCTATCGCCGGTCTCGGTGGACTTTATTTTGTAATGGATTACACAACCGGAGCATGGACAAACAATGGCTTTGGTGACCGTGGTTGGCTTGCTATCGCGATCGTAATCTTTGCTCTTTGGAGACCCAAGAGCGCAATTCTCTCGTCCTACATTTTCGGTGGACTTTATATCGCGAGCGTATTCATTTCCGGCCTTTCGGGAAGCACAAAGGAGCTCATTAAGATGCTCCCCTATCTCGTTACTATTATCGTCCTTGTATTTACCAGTTCCCGCAAGAAGCGTGAGCATCAGCCTCCTGCAGCACTCGGTCAATCCTACTTCCGAGAAGAAAGATAAAGCTCAATATGGAAATCATAAGATTTGATACCATCGATTCTACCTTTGCCGAAGCGGGCAGACGAATGAAAGAGCTTTCTGACGGCGCGTATCTTTTCACAGCTCGTGAACAGACCGCCGGAAAGGGGCAGGGAACACACACGTTTTATTCTCCTATGGATAACGGAATATATGCTACCTTGCTTCTTGTCGGTGAATACGCGGATGTCTGCGAGCCCGCATTCTCTTCAAAGCTTGGACCGTTTTCAACAGTCACGATAACTGATGCGGTGCTCGATGCATGCTCGGATTTTGATCAGCGACTCGGAATCAAATGGGTAAACGATCTTCAGCTTGATGGCAAGAAGTACGGCGGAGTAATTACTGCCGTCACCGTGAAGGAAGGTAAGCTGACAACGATTCGAATCGGCTTTGGTATCAATACCGGATACGCCGATATGCCCGATGAGCTTCGCGGCAGAGTGACCACTCTCGCACTTAACCCCGAGGATACCGAAAAGCTTATGATCGAGATTGCCGACCGTCTCTGCAATCACCTGCCCGAGGTTGATCAGGATAAGCTTTACGCCGATTACTGTAAATACTGCACTACACCCGGCAGAAGCATTATGCTCCCTGATGGTAGATGCGGCACTGCGGTCAGCGTAGCATCGGATTTCTCTTTGATATTCTCGGTCGAGGGCAAACGTCCTGAATTTACAAACACTACGGCAGGGCTTATAATTTTATAACTGACAGAACCCGAAGGCAAATGGCTTTCGGGTTCTTCACATATTAAATTGATTTGTCATAATATATAGTATAAAACCTTTATTTTATGAGGATCAAGATATGAAAAGAGAAATAAAGCTTGCTCTTCTTGGCGGTGATGCCAGGCAGGGCTATCTCGCCGCGGCACTTGCGGCTCGCGGATATGAGTGCGCCGTTTGGGGGCTGGGCAAGGATGCCCGAATAGGCACAGCTGTCAGGTGCAGAGATTGGAAGGATTCGGTGCGCGGTGCAAATGCCGTGATATTGCCGCTACCCGCAACTTTAGACGGTTTCAATATTAATTGCCAAAACGGAAACGAGAATGATAAACTAAAGATAAATGCACTGTTAGGCTTTGCAGAAGTACCGGTTTATGGTGGCAGATTTGATGAATCTGCATTAGCCTTTGCGAGCTCTCATCAAAAGCGTCTGATAGATTATTTTGACTCGGAAAGCTTGCGTATCAGAAATGCTGAACCAACCGCTGAGGGAGCAGTTTCTATCGCAATGCAGAAAATGAGCAGAACCGTCAGCGGATGCCGTGCGGCGGTGGTGGGCTACGGAAGGATAGGGAAGATGCTTGCACATTTGCTCGCTCGGATTGGGGCGGAGGTCACGGTTGCCGCAAGAAACGGCGGTCAGCTTGCAGAGGCGGCATCGTTCGGATACCGCACACTCCGAATATCGGAAAATGCGCCTTACCGAGGGCTCGAAAAGCTGCTCGACAGAGAGGGCTGCGACGTTATATTCAATACCGCTCCCGCAAGATTGTTTGATGAAGAGGTGATCAGGCGTATGGACAAAGAGATTCTTATCATCGATCTTGCGTCCGTCCCCGGAGGAGTTGATTTTGCCGCGGCGAAGGATAAGGGAATAGAAGCGGTATGGGCACTTTCTTTGCCGGGAAAATATGCTCCCGAAAGCGCGGGGGCAATTATCGCAGACGTGCTCGACGAGCTTTTTGAAAGTGAGGGGATAATATGAAGATAGGCTTTGCATTCTGCGGCTCTTTTTGCACGTTTGCGCCCGCCATCGCGCAACTGAAGCACCTTGCTGATATCGGTCACGAACTAGTCCCGATAATGAGCTTCAATGCATCGTCAATAGATACGAGATTCGGTACGGCGGCGGATCATATATCAAAGATAGAAGCTATCTGCGGAAGAAGTATCATTAAAACCATAGAAGCCGCGGAGCCGCTTGGCCCGAGAGAAAAGCTTGATATGCTGATAATCTGCCCTTGCACGGGAAATACTCTCGCAAAGCTTGCCCTCGGCGTAACAGACACACCGGTCACTATGGCAGCAAAAGCTCATCTTCGATGCGACCGGCCTCTTTTGATCGCACTCGCGACAAACGACGGACTTTCAGCGAATCTTTCAAATCTAAACGTAATGCAGAAGCGCAAGAGCGTGTATTTTGTGCCGCTGATACAGGACGATCCCGAGCACAAGCCGCATTCTATAGTTTGTTCCTTCGATAAGCTTACCGACTCACTTTACGCCGCCTTGCGCGGTGAACAGCTTCGCCCGCTGTTTCTTAACTGATAACGATCCTTCTCCGCACTCACGGAGAAGGATTTTTTATATTTTCTATTGAAATTTGTTATTCTTTGTGATATAATTACTGTGAAATAATGTTGTTTGCGCATTTTTGCGCGAAAGTGAGGATAAAATGTCTGATTTCAAAATCGAAACAAAATGTATTCAGTCCGGCTATAATCCCGGAAACGGCGAACCCAGAGTTCTCCCGATATATCAGAGCACTACTTATAAGTATTGCTCGTCTGAAGAGGTAGGCGACCTCTTTGACCTCAAGGCTGACGGCCATATGTACTCCCGTATCTCCAACCCCACGGTTGCAGAGGTGGAGAAGAAGATCACCGATCTCGAGGGCGGTACGGGCGCGATCCTTACTTCATCGGGTATGGCGGCGATTCTCCTTGCCGTTCTCAATATCACAAAGGCGGGACAGAATATCGTTTCTCTTGCCGCGATCTACGGCGGAACCGTAAACCTCTTTGCAGTAACACTCAAGCGCTTCGGCATCGACGTTCGATTTGCAACCTCTTCTATGAGCGATGAGGAGATCGAGTCGCTTATCGACGAAAACACCCGTATGCTCTTCGGTGAGACTATTGCAAACCCCGCACTTGACGTTCTCGATTTCGACCGTTTTGCCGCGATCGCACATAAAAACGGAATTCCCTTTGTGGTTGACAATACCTTCCCGACCCCCATCCTTTGCCGTCCCTTTGAGCACGGATGCGATATTATAGTTCACTCCACCACCAAGTATATGGACGGTCACGCTACCGTTGTAGGCGGATGCGTAGTTGACGGCGGTAAGTTCGATTGGTCCGCTGATCCCGAGAAGTGGCCCGAGCTCAATGCTCCCGACCCCTCCTACCACGGCGTTGCTTACGTTAAGCAGTTTGGCAATAATATGGCTTACGTTACCAAGGCTCGCGTTCAGCTCGTTCGCGATATGGGTATCGCAATGACCGCAATGAGCGCATTCCTTCTTAACCTCGGTCTTGAAACACTTCACCTCCGCATGGAAAGACATTGCTCCAACGCTCTTGCGGTATCGAAGTACCTCGAGGCACACGAAAAGGTTGAAAGCGTATCCTATCCCGGTCTTGAAAGCGATCCCCGCCACGAGCTTGCAAAGAAATATCTTCCCGACGGCTGTGCGGGCGTTGTTTCCTTCGTCATCAAGGGCGGCAGAGATTCCGCTGTAAAGTTTATGGATTCCCTCAAGCTCGCTGCTATCGTAGTTCACGTTGCAGACTCCCGCACGAGCGTACTTAACCCCGCATCCACCACTCACCGCCAGCTCACCGACGAACAGCTTGAAGCCGCAGGCATCCCCGCGGGTCTTGTAAGACTTTCGGTTGGTACCGAGCATATCGACGATATTATCGCCGATATCGAGCAGGCACTTGCTAATGCTTAAAATTTCAGGAGACAGAAATGCCTATCAAAATCCCCAATCTTCTCCCCGCGACACAGACTCTGCTTGACGAAAACATCTTCGTTATGACGGAGACTCGCGCGATTACGCAGGATATCAGACCTTTGAATATCCTTATGCTCAACCTGATGCCGCAGAAGATCACCACGGAAACGCAGATCGCGCGTCTGATCGGTAACACTCCCCTTCAGGTCGAGCTCGAGCTTCTTCAGACCGCTACTCATAAGGCTACCCATACGTCAGCTGAGCATATGCTCGCATTCTATAAGACCTTCGATGAGGTCAAGCATAAGAAGTATGACGGTATGATCATCACAGGTGCGCCCGTTGAGCAGATGCCCTTTGAGGAAGTTACGTATTGGAAAGAGCTCTGCGAGATCATGGAATGGTCGAAGACAAACGTAACCTCCACCTTCCACATCTGCTGGGGGGCTCAGGCGGGACTGTATTATCACTACGGAATCAAAAAATATCCGCTCGACTCAAAGCTCTTCGGCGTCTTTGAGCACACAGTAGAACGCCGTTCCTCAATGCTTTTCAGAGGCTTCGATGATAAATTCTTTGTTCCTCATTCGCGCCACACCACCGTTCGAATCGAGGATGTAGAGGCTTGTCCCGAGCTTAAGATCCTCTCAACCTCGCCTCTCGCGGGACTTTATGCCTGCGCTACCGACCGAGGCAGACAGATCTTCATCACGGGTCATTCTGAATACGACGCCGGTACTCTCAAAGCTGAATATCTCCGCGACAAAAATGCGGGGCTTCCGATAGAGCTCCCAGTAAACTACTTCCCGAATGACGACGATACCCTCGACCCCATCGTAACTTGGAGAAGCTGTGCTAACCTGCTCTACTCCAATTGGCTCAATTATTTCGTTTATCAAACCACACCGTACGATAGAGAACAGATCAACTGATAGGAAAGGAGATATAATATGAAAGGTGCATCTTATTTCAGAGAAAACGCACGAAACGCGCTTCGCGGTAAATGGGGACTTGCTGTTGTAGCGGGTCTTATAGCGGGCTTCCTCGGCGCTTCGTCAAACGGAGGAGGCGGCTTTAGCCTCGACCTTTCGGGATTTAACAACGAGGATTTTGAAGCAGGCACAGTCATGCCTCCCGTAGGTGAAATTGACGGCATCGAAGATATTTTCTCGAGCATCGAGCCGGCTGTTTGGGGCATCATCGGAACGGCTTTGATCGTCGGACTTACCATTGGATTAGTAATTGTACTTGCATTCTTTGTGCTTGGAAGTATAGTCGGCGTAGGTTACGCGAAATTCAATCTTAACCTTGTTGACGCTGAAAATGCGGAGCTCAATGATCTCTTTAAGTATTTCAAGTTCTGGAAAACTACCGTGCTTGCCAACCTTCTTCGTTCCTTATACATATTCCTTTGGAGTCTGCTTTGCGGTATCCCCGGAATCATAGCAACTTATGCGTACGCAATGGTGCCGTACATAATGGCTGAAAATCCCGAAATGTCGGCAAGCGAGGCTTGCGCAAAGTCCAAGGAAATGATGAAAGGATATAAGTTCGATCTTTTCACCCTGGAATTCAGTTTCATCGGATGGGTTCTTCTCTGTATATTCACCTGCGGTATCGGATTTATCGTTCTGACTCCCTATATGGAAGCCGCAGTAGCTGATTTTTACCGAGAGATCTCGGGTACTCGTCCCACTCCCGCAACCGACGACAATATCCCGATCTATATTCCCGAAGCATAATTTATAGAACTCCGCCGCGCGCGGAGTTCTTTTTTACGGAAGCAAAAAAACACGTCTTCGGATAGAGTCGCAAAACGCCGTGATCCCAAGTGTTGCAAAAAAATAGTAAATGAAAAGCATAGGTAATTCATTGGCGTCCGCGTGAAGTAAAATGGGAGAAAGAAGACCGAGAGAATATTGAGCGTCCGCAAATGCCAGAAGTCCCGAAAGAAATACGAAAACGCAAGCCGCAACCGAACCGAAGGCGGCACGTATTATTTTATTTAACCTTCGATAAAATATATATTTTTCAAATCGGTAAACCGCATAGCCAAAGAAAGCGCCGAATATAAGATTTGCCGCAAATGGAGGACGGTAGGCTATCTGAGGCAAAAATCCGTGCAAGGGAGTGTGAAAAAAAGGATAGGTAAAAGGGTAGAGTGTATCCGAGACAAATAGAGCCAGCCGCGCAAAGATCTCGGCGGAAAGTGCCCAAATCAATGCGTTACTTATCGCTACAAGACAGAACTCCCCTTCAAGTGTATTTAAGAAACGTGCCTTTTTGCTGTGACGTTCGGGCTTGATAATCGCCATAATGCTCCTCCTGATTGTTTTTCGAAGAAATTATTGACTCAAAATCAACTTTTAAACGCGAAAATATCATTTTCCTATTGAAAAAAATATAAATCTTTGATATAATATAATAATGTATAACTATATGCGGAGGTTCGGTATGCAAATATTATTTGAAAACTGCAGGCTGTTTGACAGCACAAACAGGATATTCAAAACAAGATCAATGCTCGTGGAAGACGGTGTCATCCGCGCGCTCTTGCGCCATACCGATGCCCGCCCCGAGGTCGATTCGGTTATTGACTGTGAAGGCAAGGATGTTATCCCCGGTCTCGTTGATATCCATACTCACGGAAGAGCAGGCGCGGATTTCAATAACGCTGATGCCGATGATTTGCGTGCTATGGCAAAGTCATATGCCGAATATGGAGTTACCTCCGTTTTCCCAACTCTCGCTTCGGCTGAATTTGACAGCCTGTGCACTCAGGCAGCTCTGATAGATTCTCTTAAAGGTGATACAGACGGCGCGGAATTCCTCGGCGTACATCTTGAGGGAAGGTACCTCAATCCCTCAAAGAGCGGTGCGCACAACCCCGAATTGCTTGCTCTTCCAAATGTTTCTGAGCTCGATGAATTTGTTTCCGCATCAAAGCTCCCGCTCCGAATCAGTGCTGCTTACGAGCTCCGTGGCGGCGACGAGTTCGCGGAGCACGCTAAGGATCTCGGTGCAACCCTTTCGCTTGCCCACACCGCCGCAACGTATAATGAGGCGACCGAGCTCTACCGTAAGCACAACGTGGCGTTTACACACCTCTATAACTGTATGCCTCCGATCCATCATCGCGACGGAGGAACAATCCTTGCTGCTCTCGAATCCGGCGGCTTCTGCGAGCTTATCTGCGACGGTCACCATATCTCGCCCGAAATGGTCGCGTTCACTTACCGAATGATCGGTATGGACAGGCTTGTTCTGATAAGCGACTCGATGGAAGCGACAGCTCTTTCCGACGGTAAATACAGCATCGCGGGACTTCCCGTTATTGTTAAGGATGGCGTCGCACGAACCGAATCCGGTAACCTTGCGGGCAGTACGCTTTCACTCATCAATGCCGTTGAAAACCTCGCTCGCTTTGCCAATATCCCGATCGTTGACGCACTGATTTGCGCAACTCTTACCCCCGCGCGTGCAGTAGGACTTGAAAACAAGGTTGGAAAGCTCGTCCCCGGCAACCGCGCCGATTTCATAATCTGCTCAATTTCAGGCAAGAAGATCAATGTTGAGGAGGTCTTTGTTGGCGGAGAAGTGGTGTATTAAACGATATGAAAAAACGTAAATTAAACAAAATCGATCGCAAGGCAATTCAAAATGAGCTTTTTGAAGAAATAAGCTTCACCGTTTCTCGTAAAAATGCACGCGCATCTCTTGTAGTCGCGTATGTTTTCACGCTGTCGATGGCGGGTGTTGGATTGATCTGTTCGCTTCTCCTTTTGAATGTGCTTGAATATTGCACGGTAAAAATCCCCGATCCGGTTGGCGTTCTTATAATGATCGCGTTTGCTTTCCTTTTCTCCGCTCCCGCATTCGCAAGTGTAAGACATACCGCGAGTGCAATATGTGACGGCAGAGAAGTGACGCTTCCGGAGATATTTGCGGTATTTGCAAGCTTCAAAAGCTGGTGCTTGTCTTATCTCCCTATCAGGCTCTTTTCTTGGATCCCCGGGTATAATAAGGGACAAGGCAAATCGTATTGGAGGATTCTTCGAGCCGCAATCAAAGCGCGAATACAGCTTACCGATATTTTGAGATTCAGTCTCGAAGTTCTTTTATCCTTTGTAACGTGCTTTATATATTTCATCCTCGTTGCTGGTCCTCGCGCGGCTGTACGCCGTGAGCTGATCTTGCGCAAGATCAATAATATCAATTTGAAAAATAACGAAAGGACGGTCAAAAGAAATGACTAAACCTAAGTATTATATAACAACAGCAATCGCGTATGCTTCCGCAAAGCCCCACATCGGCAACACCTACGAAGCAATCGCAACCGACGCCATCGCCCGCTACAAGAGAGCAAAGGACTATGACGTATTCTTCTGCACGGGTACCGATGAGCACGGTCAGAAGATCGAAAACTGCGCCGCAGCCGCAGGCATCGCTCCTCAGGCATACGTTGACAACGTCGCAGGCATTATCAAGGAAATGTGGGACAAGATGAACGTAAGCTACGATTACTTTATCCGCACCACCGACGATTATCACGTTAAGACTATCCAGAAGATTTTCGAACGCTTTCTCAAGCAGGGCGATATCTACAAGGGATACTACGAGGGTTGGTATTGCACACCCTGCGAGTCCTTCTTTACCGAATCTCAGGTAACCGACGGTAAGTGCCCCGACTGCGGCAGACCCGTTAAGCAGGCAAGAGAAGAGGCGTACTTCTTCAATATGCAGAAATACGCTCCCCGTCTCATCGAGTATTTTGAGAATCATCCCGAATTCCTCGAGCCCGAGGCAAGAAAGAAGGAAATGCTCAATAACTTCCTCCTCTCCGGACTTCAGGATCTCTGCGTTTCCCGTACCTCCTTCACCTGGGGTATTCAGGTTCCCTCCGATCCTAAGCACGTCGTTTACGTTTGGCTCGACGCGCTCGTAAACTATATCACCGCCATCGGCTACGATCCCGATAAGACCTTCGAGGAGCAGTCCGAGCAGTTCAAGAAGCTTTGGCCCGCAGACGTCCATATGATTGGTAAGGATATCGTAAGATTCCACTCGATCTATTGGCCCATCTTCCTTATGGCACTCGATCTTCCGCTCCCTGAGAAGATCTTCGGTCACCCCTGGTTCAACTTCGGTACCGATAAGATGTCCAAGTCCCGCGGCAACGTAATCTACGCTGATAAGCTTGCAGAGTACGTAGGCGTTGACGGCGTTCGTTACTATGCTCTCGCAGAGATGCCCTTCGCATCCGACGGCTCTATCACTTGGGACAGTGTTCTCGCACGCTTCAATACCGATCTCGTAAACACCCTCGGCAACCTTGTCAAGAGAACTCTCGATATGCAGAAGAAGTATTTTGACAAGAAGATCGAGGCTCCTACCGCTCCCGAGGCGCTTGACGATGAGTTCAAGGCAGTATGCGCAGAGGCTGTTAAGAGCTACTACGAGTCTATGGACAGCTACCACATCGCCGATGCGATCGATGCAATCCTCTCGCTCCTTCGCCGCGCGAACAAGTATATCGACGAGACCCAGCCTTGGGTTCTCGCAAAGAACGAAGAAACTCGCGCTCGCCTTGCGACTGTTCTTTATAACCTTATCGAGTCCATCCGTTGGGGCGCAGTAATGCTCGCTCCCATGATCCCCGCAACGGCAGAAACCATTTTTGCACAGCTCGGAACCTCTAACACTACTTTTGAGAGCATCGGCGGCGAATTCAACGGTACCGTTGTAGGCGAATCCGTCAACGATTCTGCAGTCCTCTTTGCAAGAATTGACGAGGCGAAGACTCTCGAGGCAATCTATGCCGAGATCGAGGCGGCAAGAAAGGCTGCCGAGGCTCCCAAGATCGAAAAGCCTGAGGGATGCGCAATTATCGGCTTTGAGGACTTTATGAAGGTCGAGCTCCGCACCGCGCAGATCATCGAGTGCGAGCCCGTACCGAAGGCAAAGAAGCTTCTCAAGCTCAAGGTCGATCTCGGCTATGAGCAGAGACAGGTAGTTTCGGGCATTGCAAAGTTCTATAAGCCCGAGGATCTTATCGGAAAGAAGATCGTTCTCGTAGCAAACCTCGCTCCCGCAAAGCTTTGCGGCGTTGAGTCAGAGGGTATGCTTCTTGCGTCGGGCGAAGAGGAAGTAAGAGTTATCTTCCTTGATCCTGCAACTCCTCTCGGAGAGCGTGTTCGCTGATGAGCGGCATATTTGATACACACGCCCACTATACTGATAAAAGATTTGAAAACGAATTTGAGGGCGGCGCTTCGGCGCTGCTCTCTGCCGTTTTTGCGAATGGTGTTGATAAGATTGTAAACGTGGGCACCAACACCGCAAACTCCCTTGAAGCCGTTAAAATGGCATCTCAATACGAAGGAATGTATGCCGCCGTCGGTATTCACCCGTCCGACATCGACGAGGAGGATTCCCTTGAAACAGCAATCGCAAATCTCCGCGCGTTGCTTGATAAGAGAGAAGAGTATAAGATCGTTGCACTCGGCGAGATCGGACTCGACTATCATTGGCGTCAGGATAATAAGGAAAAGCAGGCAGAGTTCCTTGAAGCGCAGCTCAGGCTTGCAGAGGAATACGATATTCCCGTGATCATTCACGATCGCGAGGCGCACGGCGACTGCTTTGAGGCAATAGTGCTTCGTCACCCGAAGGTTCGCGGAGTTTTTCATTGTTATTCGGGAAGCCCCGAGATGGCAAAGGATCTCGTCCGCCGCGGATGGTATATCTCTTTCACGGGTGTAATCACTTATAAGAACGCTCCGATCGTTCAGGCGTGCGCAAAGGCAGTGCCTCTTGACCGTATGCTCGTTGAAACGGACGCTCCCTATCTCGCGCCGGTCCCTTACCGTAGTAAGACCAATCGAAGCGATTATATAGAGTATACAATTAGTAAAATTGCCGAGCTTGTCGATACCAATGAGGACGAAATTCGGACCCGTACACACGATAACGCATGTAAATTATTCTCTATATAATAAAAAAATCATAAAAAATTCAAATTTTTTAGAAAAAATCGTCAAAAACCACGAAAAAGTACTTGAAATTCTCGGCGATTTGTTGTATAATAAACATCGTGGCGTGTAAAACACGACCCGATAACCATGGAAAATTAAAAAAACATAAATGTGCTGTCAATAGATGGTGCAAGGAAGGAACCCCCACATGGCAACAATCGATACCAAATCCCTTAGAAACGTAGCTCTGCTCGGACACGGCGGCTGCGGCAAGACCTCCATCGCTGAAGCGATGCTTTATCTCACCGGCGGAACCGATCGTCTCGGTAAGACCGCTGATGGCAACACTGTTTGTGACTACGATCCCGAAGAAGTAAAGAGAGGCTTCTCTATTTCTGCATCTCTTGCTCCCATTTCGTGGAAGAATATGAAGATAAATGTTTTCGATACCCCCGGTTACCTCGACTTCGTTGGTGAAGTTCACCAGTCTCTCCGTGCAGCTGACAGCGCACTCATCTGCGTTGACGCTAAGTCCGGTGTTGAAGTAGGAACCGAGCTCGCTTGGGATTATGCAACCGCTGCAGGTCTTCCCAAGGCATTCTTCATCAACAAGTGTGAAGATCACGATGCTGATTTCGAAACCGTATTCAACAGCCTCCGCGATAACTTCGGCAACACTCTTTGCCCCGTATTCGTTCCCGTTAAGTCCGGCGATAAGGTTACTATGATCGACCTTGTTGAGATGAAGGCGTTTGCATATGATGCAAAGGGCAAGAGAAGCGAAGCTCCTATGACCGACGATCTCAAGGATATCGCTGCTAACTATAAGGAAGCCTTCAACGAAGCAGTTGCAGGTACCTCCGACGATCTTATGATGAAGTACTTCGACGGCGAAGAGATCACCAAGGAAGAGGCTGCAATGGCACTCCACCAGGGTATCTTCGAGGGCACCATCACTCCCGTTTACTGCGGTTCTGCAGTTAATATGTGGGGTATCGTTGCAATCCTCGACGCTATCGTTGAATCCTTCCCCAGACATACCGCTAAGAAGGTTGAAAAGTCCACCGAGGGCGCAGACGTTGAGATCGATCCCGCAGGCAAGACCAGCATCTTCGTATTCAAGACCGTCGCTGACCCGTTCGTTGGTAAGATGTCCTTCTTCAAGGTTATGAACGGTACTCTTAAGAAGGATATGACTCTTAAGAACCTCACCAACGGTACCGCTGAAAAGATGGCTCACATCTACACCGTTAAGGGCAAGACCCAGACTGAAGTCGACGAGCTCGCTTGCGGCGACATCGGTATGATCGCAAAGCTTGCTAATACCAACACCAATGATACTCTTTCTGACGGCTCTGAAGTCGCTTATGCAAAGATCACATATCCCACTCCTTATATGAGCCAGGCTATGCTTCCCGCAACCGCTAAGGACGAGAGCAAGATCTCCCAGTCCATGGCTCGTATGCTCGAGGAAGATCTCACCCTCAAGTACGTTACCGATCCCGAGACTCATCAGATGGTTCTCTCCGGTATTGGTGATATGCACCTTGCAGTTCTCTCTGCAAAGCTCAAGGCTCGCTATGGCGTAACCATCAACCTTGAAACTCCCAAGATCCCCTACCGTGAGAAGATCACCAAGACCGTTGATATCCACGCTCGTCATAAGAAGCAGAACGGCGGTTCCGGTCAGTTCGGTGACGTTTGGATCAAGTTCGGTCCCGGCGAAGAGCCCGGCCTTACCTTCACCGTATCCGTTGTCGGCGGCGTAGTTCCGAAGAACTTCAACCCCGCAGTTGAAAAGGGTCTTCTTGAGGCTATGGTTAAGGGCGTTGCAGGATTCCCGATGACCTACCTCGCAGCTGATCTCCACGACGGTTCTTACCACCCCGTTGACTCTGATGAAATGTCCTTCAAGACCGCTGCTATTATGGCTTACAAGCAGTGCCTCGAGCAGGCAGCTCCCGTTCTTATGGAGCCTGTCGGCGATCTCGACATCACCGTACCCGAGGATCTCGTTGGTGACGTAATGGGTGACCTCAACAAGCGTCGCGGCAGCATTATGGGTATGGATCCCGCTGCAAAGAAGGGCTATACCGTTGTTCACGCAACTGCTCCCAAGTCCGAGCTCGTTGACTACCCGATCGCACTCCGCGCTATGTCTCAGGGCCGCGCATCCTTCGAGTTCAACGTAACCGACTACGCAGTAGTTCCCGGCAACATCTCCGCAAAGATCGTTGAAGATTACAAGAAGTCTCTTGCATAATTAACTTTAAAATAACATCGGGGCTGTTTATGACAGCCCCGATACGATTTGAGGACATAAATGAAATTTTCGTTGTTTTCAAAGGACCGTCTTATTTTGATCTGCTCGTCGTCTTTGATGCTATCGGTTTATATCTGCTCGGTATTGCTGAATTACGCGTCGTCGGAGATCAAGATCGGCAATCTGCTCGCAACGCTGATATTCATCAGCGCATTTGTAGTGCTATCCTTATTTATAAGCTCAAAAAAGCACCCTCCGTTGCTTTGGGCAACAAGAGGGTGGTTGATATTATCGGTACTTTTTTGCTTTTTGGCAGCGATTTTTACCGCCGCTGGAGCTGAACTGTCGGGCTTTTTCGGTAACCTTATCGGTTACGGGATAATGCTGTTCGTTTCGCCCTACTTTGGATTTTTTTATTTCATAGAGAATTCCGTATTGGTTGGATTGCTGTCTATGAGCGTTAGTTTTATTTTATTGTTTCTCCCGATGTGTATTAATTCTTATGCAGAGAGAAGAAAGCTCATCAAGCAATATGAATAATTAAAGCACAAAAAGCTTTATTGATTTTACAGCAAGACCGTTTTCATACTCGCGGACCTCGCCGAGTGCGAAAAATCCGCCCGTAGAGTCAAGCACTCTGAGTCTCGTTCCAATTGGGTACTCGGGGAGCTTGGCTTTTTTTATATAGACCTCGCATCCCGAACGGAATAGCTTTTCGTAGAAAGCGGGAAGCTTGACCGAATCAAGCTCGTTGAAGATTTCCTCAACGGGGCGGAGAAGTGCAAGCCGTTCATCGACCGAAAGCTGTTCGATCTCATCGATCGTATGCGCTTCGCTTATCGGGAAACCGCAAGCCGAACTTCTTTCAAGGCTTGCCATAGCGCCGCCGCATCCGAGAGCCTTGCCGATGTCTGCACAAAGCGTACGGATATAGGTGCCTGCAGAGCACTCGACTTCAAGCTTGTAGTCGTTGCCCTCAATATGCTCGGCGGAGATGGAATATACTTCGATCTCTCTCGCCTCGCGCTCAACGGTGCCGCCTTCGCGCGCAATATCGCAAAGTTTTTTGCCGCCAACCTTCAGTGCGCTGTACATAGGAGGGATCTGCTTTATCCTGCCCTTGAAACCTGACAGTACATCCTTGACGTCTTTTTCGTTAACTGTTACGGGATATTCCTTCAGTATGTTGCCGGTTGTATCCTCGGTATCCGTCTCAATTCCGAGACGGAGTGTTGCGGTATAGATCTTTCTGTCCGAAAGCGAATACTCGCAAGCCTTTGCCGCGCGTCCGATAAGAACGACTAAAACTCCCGTTGCCATCGGATCAAGCGTGCCGGTGTGACCAACCTTCTTGGTCGAATAAAGACGTCTGACCCTGTTTACGATGTCGTGCGACGTCGGACCTTGCGGCTTGTTGATTATAAGGACGCCGCAGGGCTCGTTTAAGATCTCTGCCATTATTCCGCGTCCTTTACGGGAAATTTAACGTGAGCAGAGAAGATATTCTGACCGAGCTCGGTAAATCTCTTCTCGTATTCTGTTACTATGTTGGTTGCCGCAAGCTCACTCGAATGAAGGTCGCGGGTGTAGAATATGATCTCAAGTCCGTATTCCTTGAACTGCTCGATCGACCAATCGAAGAGATCCTCGTTGTCGGTCTTGAAATGAAGCTCGCCGCCGGGGACGAGAAGCTTCTCATATCTCGCAAGAAATCCGGGAGCTGTAAGACGGCGCTTATGCTGTCCCTTCTTAGGCCAAGGATCCGAGAAGTTGGCGTAAATGCAATCAAAGGTACCGGGGGCAAACCAATCGGTAAGATATTCAGCATTACCGATAATGAAGCGCACGTTGTCAGGGCGCTCATCAAGAGTTGCCTTGGCTTTTTCGAGCGCAAACATCGCAACGTCGGGCACACGCTCGAGCGCAATAATACCGTGATCGGGGTGCATTTTGCTGAGTCCGCGCGCAAAGTCGCCCTTGCCGCAACCGATCTCGAGGAGCATCGGGCATTTCTTGCCGAATATTTCTTCCTCTTTTCCGAAGCATTCAATGGGATTTTTAAGCAAAAGTTCGGCACATGCTTCAATTCTTTCTGCCGAATGCTTCTTTTTTCTCATTCTCATCTTGAAATCTCTCTTAAAATCTGCTATAATATAATATAAGTATGCGCAAAATCGTTATTTGACGCTTATACGCATATATTATATCACATAATTTTGAATTTTTCACCTCTTTTTTACAAAAACTGAAAAATTTTTGAAAGAAACGAAAAGTATTTGAAGATTCGGAGACAATTATGAAAAAAGAAGAATTTCTGAAGTTGATTTATGCAAGGCTTATCGAGCGAGGAATCGATAAGGCGACTGCGGAAAAGGAGACTTCGCACGTACGTACTTATTTGGACGAGTCGGGCACGGAGGAGATCAACGTATCCCTTGATGAGATGGTTGAAGGTATTATCTCAATGCTTGATTCGGGCAAGGAGAAAAAAGCAATCAAAAGGCGGACTCCTAAAGCAGAGCCCATAGCTGACGACTCAAAGGCAAACGCCAAGGATGAGACCAAAAAAAGCTCAAAATCCAAATCGGATAAGCAAGAGCCTGAAGCCGCTGGGGATGATGGAGCTTCCGAAGAGCCCAAGCGTAGCCTTCTGTACAGAATGATGGCTAAGGTTGACAAGGTCATCAAGCATCAACAGCAGGTAAAGGCAGAAAAGGCTGCGGAAAAAGAAAAGAAGGCGGCGGAAGCCGATGAGCGAGCAGACGATCTGGATATTATAGAGTATATCCCTCCCAAGCAAAAGGAAAAAATCCAATATGCTGAAAACGGCAAGATGAGAAACGAATGGCTCTACATCGCCATTCTCGTCTTTGCGATCCCCATTGCGGTCGCGCTTATACTGTTGTCCGTAATTTTGTATCTTGGCTTTTGGATTATGCTCGCGCTTTTGATGATTGCATGTATATGCGTACTCGTTGTTTTTGTTACTGCGGGAGCATTGGTTTCCATTGTCGGAATAGTATATGGCGTAGTTGAATTGATAACGGGAAATATTCCGGTAGCGCTGTTCGAGATCGGACTTGGTATCATTGTCGGATCAATCGTTATGTTTATCGGTATTCTTATTTACAACTTTGCGGTAAGATTTATACCTTTTGGCATGAAGCTTCTGGCAAAGCTGTTCAAGCTTGGTTTCCGCGCCCTCAAAGCGGGCTATAATATGTTGAAAGGAGCAGTATCAGAGTTATGAAGCCAACCTCAGTTATATTTTTGATAGTTTCTGTTTTGCTTGCTTGCCTTGGCGTTGTACTGTGTATGACTGCCACCTCAATAGCAAATGAACAGGGAATAGGTCTTTTTACTCAGGTAGGAGACGGAGACGACAACTACATTCACTATGAAACCTTTACCGAAGAGGAATTGAAGAAGGTCGTTATTAAAGTAAGCGGCGTTAAGGTCAACGTAATTGGTAACGCAGAGGAAAGCAAGATTGAGCTTGTTAATTTTCCGAACAATGCATATCAGATCCAGGCAGGACGATCGACTCTTCAGATTTCTGATAACGCAGGTATTTCAGGAATTATAGATCTTGAAAATCTTAAGATCAATTTTAATGGATTCCGAGATTATCTTCACTATGTATTTGAAGACAGCGTAAAAGAAAAATCGCTTAATCTTTACCTTACTGAAAACGCAGATCTTGTTAATTTTAATATCACCACAACAACCGGTGATATTTCAGTATCGAATTTTAATACCGATTGCGACTTTAAAATAGTAATTACAGATGGAGTTGTTGACTTCAGAGACGTTATTACAGAGTCATCCGTTCAGATAGAAGCGACGGAAAGCTCGAATATCAATATCGATAACGTAAATGCTGATGAGCTTAGAATTATGTCTCCCAACAGCGAATGCTTCGTTGATATTACAGACACCACCTTCACACGTGCTATGTATATCGAGGTCAAATCCGGTGACGTTTATTATGATAGAGTTGAATCCGATTTTGCTAACCTTGATGTAAAGCTTGAGGCACCCGGAAACACAATCAGCGTGTACGGTGAAAAGTATTCTGATTCCTACACAGAATTCAACGCACCGCTCAAGGGCGATCAGACTCAGCCCTCGACGGATCACGAAACAGAGGTAACTACAGCTCCGAATGAGCAGGAGTCAGCACCCGGTCAGAGTGACGTTGAAGAGACTACTGCGGCAGAGGAGACCACATCTGAGCCCGAAGATATTGGCGATATTGAGGATGAGGAGGAAAACAATACTTCCGTCTCCATTCCCGCTAATTCGCTTACCGTTATTATCGCCGAAGGTAGTATTGAAATCAAATAATTGAAAAACGCAGAAGTTATAAGCTTCTGCGTTTTTTATTAGTTAAGATATTCAATAGCCCATTCGAGCTCGTAGTCAATACCGCTGAATATCTTGATCACCGCGTTTTTGTCAAGCGGTATTTTTATATCAACGGGATTTCTGCTTTCACGCGTGTGGTCTGTATCAATGTTCGGGTTGCCGTCGCCGTCAAGGATAAGACCGGTCGGAAAGGAGACCGCGATGTTTTCGGGAAGATAAATGACCCCACCGGTCTCCTGGTTGATTCCTGCAGGATTTGTCGTTCCCGCTACTGTCACGTTATCAAGTCTCGAGAGATAGAGCGAAAGTCCGTCGCCCGCAGAGGCGCATCTCATACCTGTAAGCACGAGGATTTCAAGATCTGCAAACTCCCCGTCGGGGAGAATGTAGCGGTCTTTTACGCTGACCATTTCATCACCTTTCTTGATTCCGAAAGAAAAAGCATAGAGCTTTTCCTTGGTGAAGAGGCTGACAAGAGCAGTTGCAACCTCCTCATAACCGCCCGCGTTGTTTCTTATATCAATAACGAGCTTCGTCATTCCGAGCTCTTTCAATTCACGCAGATCCCGACGGAAGCTTTCACGAGCCGGGGTGTGATTTCCGGTATAATATGCAATAGTATCGCTGATTTCATTAGTGGACTCCTCGGTAACCCTCAGATATCCGATGTCAGACGCGATCATTTTATATTCGTAATAATCGTTTTTCGACTTTGAGAATTTGCTGAATGTTGAAAGCGCGCGCGGAAGAGGACTATCAAGCTTATCAAGCACCGCAACAGCCTCATTGCCGCTTGCATCTATATAAGTAACCTCAACACTATCCCCGCCGACTCCGGCGAGATAAAATGTTTTTTGAATCAGATCATTTTCAAGAACGCTCTCTAAAATAGGTGTGTCGACCGACTTGATGGCTTCGGCAATCGGTATGCCGTTCCACTTCGTTATAACGTCGCCGTCGCGAATGGCAAGTCCGTCCTCACAGTTGATCGCAACCGTCGAACCGTCATCAAGGGTGATAAGACAGATGCCGTAATCGTTAAAGCTTGTTAATTTCTCGACAGCATAATTGTATGAGCCGCTGTTGTAGAAAAATACACCAGCATGCCCGTCGTTTAAAGAATTGGTAAGATTTATTACAGCGTCATAATACTTTTCAATTTCACCTGTTCTTTCGGCATCCTTAACGAGTAAAAGCCCTTCTTCCTTGAGCTTCTCGAAGTCTATCTGCTTCCATTCAGCCATTATGTAGTTCTCGTCAAGATAATCGCAGAGTGATATGTATGCTTCGCTCAAGCCCTTCCTCGTGAGATTTACCTTTTTGGTAGGGTAAATCGACAAAACCGAGCAAACCGCACAAATCACGGCAAACGCGACAGTTCCCACGCGTAGCAGCATCTTTTTCTTCGTAAGCAAAGGAAGGATCGCGGTCAGGATTGCGGGAATGTATATCGTAAGATACCTGGGCAGAATTTGCAGGAATGCCCCTCCCGCCGCAAAAATAAAGAAATGAACAAAAGAATAAACAAGTGGAATAAAGCATAAAGCCGACCATATTTTCAACCGATTCCGATTATCCTTGATCCTGCCGTAAAGGAGAATGAGCACAGCAAAACAGATGAATACAGTCCAGCTTGTAATAAATGTCAGAATATCACCCGAATTCAACAGGTGGCGTATTAGTCCAATCATAAATAAACTCCTTAAAAGTCAATCGGCTTTTGTTTTTAAAAAGCCGATTGAAGTATTTTGTTTTTTATACGTTGAAACGGAAGAGGGTAACGTCTCCGTCCTTCATAACGTACTCCTTGCCTTCGCTTCGTACAAGACCGGCTTCCTTTGCTGCGGTCATGCTGCCGAGTCGCATAAGATCATCGAATGCAACGATCTCCGCACGGATAAAGCCGCGTTCGAAATCGCTGTGGATCTTACCTGCCGCGCCGGGTGCCTTTGTGCCCTTGCGGATGGTCCAAGCGCGCACTTCCTTGGGACCTGCGGTGAGAAAGCTGATAAGACCGAGAAGGTCGTATCCCGCACGGATAAGACGGTTGAGTCCGGATTCGGAAAGTCCCATATCCTCAAGGAACATCTGCTTTTCCTCGCCCTCGAGCTCTGCAAGCTCTGCCTCAAGACCGCCACAGATAGAAACGATACCCGAATTCTCACTTGCCGCAAACTCCTTGAGAGCCGCGTAGTGAGGATTCTGAACGGGATCCTCATCAAGGCTGTTCTCGTCTACGTTTGCAACGTAAATGATGGGCTTTGCGGAGAGAAGAGGCATGTCAGCAAGCATAACCTGCTCATCCTCGTTCATATCGATTCCCCTCGCG
The DNA here is from genome assembly GCA_017387685.1 of Clostridia bacterium. Lineage (GTDB taxonomy): Bacteria > Bacillota > Clostridia > Oscillospirales > CAG-272 > CAG-390. The sequence continues at coordinate 13,623 of JAFOEU010000032.1, read as the reverse complement.
GATTTGCCGCTTTCGAGGTGCGCAATAAGTCTTTCAAGGAATGCCGCCTCAGGGGCAAGAGATTTGTCTGCTTTCATTGCCTTGAGAGTGCGGTCGAGTCTTCTTTGTGCGACTTCGATGTCGGAAAGAATGAGCTCATAGTTGATGGTTTCAACGTCCGAAATGGGGTTTACTTTGCCGTCGACGTGAATGATGTTGTCGTTTTCAAAGCATCGAACGACGTGGAGAATAGCATCACACTCTCTGATGTGAGAGAGGAATTTGTTTCCAAGACCTTCACCCTGGGAAGCACCCTTTACAAGTCCGGCAATGTCAAAGAATTCAACAACTGCGGGAGTGTACTTTTCGGGAGCGTACATTTCAGCAAGTGCGTCAAGTCTGGGGTCGGGCACGGGAACGACACCGACATTGGGTTCTATTGTGCAGAAGGGGTAGTTAGCCGACTCTGCGCCTCCGCCGCAAAGAGCGTTGAAGAGTGTGCTTTTGCCCACGTTGGGCAGTCCAACAATACCAAGTTTCATTTTTTACTCCGATGTAAATATAGTACTTTTTTGATTTTCTCATATATTATATAATAAATTTGTGAAGAATTCAAGCAAAACTTAAAAAAAGTGCACTTTTTTATAAAAAAATGTGAACATTTTTTCAAAAAGCTCTTTGCAAAACCAAAATTTTGTGATATAATATATGGGAAAGTATAAAAATGCCGAACTATGCCCCTGCGCGGGCGTCACGGCAAGTCCAAAACAATCACAGGAGGAAAAAATGTATACCAAAATTCTCGTAGTCGATGACGACAGTTATATTTGCGACCTGCTGAAGACCTCTCTTGAAAAGGAAGGTTATGAGGTACGTACAGCCCCCGACGGTTACCAGGCAATTGACGTTTTTAAGAAATACGAGCCCGATCTCGTACTCCTTGATATCATGCTCCCCGGCAAGAACGGCAAGGACGTTTGCACCGAGCTTCGCAAGTTCACAAACAAGCCCATTATTATGATCACTGCTAAGGGCGAGGTAGTAGACAAGGTTGTTTGCCTTGAGCTTGGCGCGGATGATTTCGTAGTTAAGCCGTTCGATATGAGTGAGCTCTTCGCGCGCATCAAGGCAGTTCTCCGCCGTTGCAACACACATGACGATCCCGATGATGATGAGGTTATCAAGTTTGAGAACATCGAGATCAGCAAGCAGAAGTATGAGCTTAAGCTCAACGGTAAGAGCGTAGATATCCCTCCCAAGGAGCTCGAACTTCTTTATTTCCTCGCGTCCAATTACAACCGAGTGTTTACCAGAGACCAGCTTCTTGATAAGGTATGGGGCTTTGACTATCTCGGTGACTCGCGCACGGTTGACGTACATGTTAAGCGTCTCCGCGAAAAGCTCGAGGGCGTATCCGATAAGTGGGTACTCAAGACAGTTTGGGGCGTAGGCTATAAGTTTGAACTGACAGGTAATTAATCCCCGAAAGATACGCCAGGAATTTTTGCCGGGCGTATCTTTTTAAAACTTGCGAAAGGAGAAGGATATGTTTAAAAGCATATACGTTAAATATATAGTGACTTTTATGGTAATAATAGGAACGAGTATGATCCTTCTTCTTACCATCATTGGAACTTTGGTTGACGATTACTCCGAAAAATCAAAGAACGAAGCGGTTTCATCAGCCGCCGGCGCGCTTGGTGAGGGATTGCAGACAAAACTGGAAAGATACGGCACGAGCGGTAGTTTTTCATCCTTCTGCGATTATTATGAATCAGACATTAATTCGCAGATCAACGCGGTAAAAGCAATGGCAAATTTCCCCGTTACCGTATTTATCGCAGATAGCGAAGGAATAATATTAATTGCCCACCCCGATGAAAACTGCAATTATCAGAATAGCTCACAGATCCCTCGCTCGTTTATGAACGAGATAAATAACGGTATCGAACTTTCAGTATTCAATAATCTCGAGGGTATCTTTGATACGCCGCACGTTATTTCTGCAACTCCTGTATATCTTAGAAACAACTACGTTTGCGGAACGGTTATTGTTTGCTGCGACGTCGGATCGATCAGCGACTTTGCCGAGGTGCTTATCAAAACAGTTGCTATCTCTAGCCTTTGGGTAATGCTAGCAGCGCTTATTGCTATATTCTTCATCAGCGAGAGGATCATCAGCCCCCTGCGCGGAATGAGCCAGGCTGCGAAATCGTTTGCTAAGGGAGAGTTCAGCGTTCGTGTTCCTGTTGTTGGAAACGACGAGGTAGCACAGCTTGCATCGGCATTCAATAATATGGCGCAGAATCTCGAAAATCTCGATGAAATGCGAAACAACTTTATGTCAAGCGTTTCACACGATATGAGAACTCCCATGACTACCATTTCGGGATTCATCGACTGTATACTCAGCGGAGCGATACCTCCTGAAAAGCACGAATATTATTTAAAAATCATCCGCGACGAGGTTCTCCGCCTCTCGCGACTCGTTGCCAGCTTGCTCGATATATCGAGAATTCAGGCAGGCGACCGTAAATTCGTCATGGAGCCCTTTGATATCTGCGAGATGGGACGTCAGGTGCTTATTTCTTTCGAGCAGAAAATCGACAAGAAGCGCCTTGAGGTTGAATTTAACTGCGACGCCGACAATATGTTCGTAACCGGCGACCACGACGCAATTTACCAAATATTTTATAACATTACCGATAACGCCGTAAAATTTGCAAACGAGGGCGGACTGCTCAAGCTCTCCCTTAATGTGATTGAAAATAAGAAGGTCAAGGTCGCAGTTTACAACGAGGGCGACGGAATTCCCTATGACGATCAGCCTTATATATTCGAAAGATTCTATAAGAGTGACCGTAGCCGCGGTAAGGATAAGACCGGCGTTGGACTTGGTATGTTTATCGCAAAAACTATTATTGAAGCGCATAAAGAGGTAATAGCTCTTGAGAGCGAACCGGGAAAATATTGTGAATTCTATTTCACTTTGCCGATAACTCCCGAGGATAAAAAGCCTCAGAAAACGCGCGAATGAGGATAATCAATGGATGAACTTAATGAAATAATAATCCCTGAAGAAAATGACATAAATTCCACCCCTGCATCAGAGCAGGATATGCCCCAAGAGCTTGATCCCGCGAGTGTTGTAACAAACGAGAATGCTAAATCAGATGAACTTTCCGATCCTATAGCTACCGAAGCTCCTGCGGTAAGTGAAGTCCCCGATATCGGGCTTTTCTCTGAGAAAGAGCCCAAAACTGTCTGGAGCTTTTCCGAGCAGGCGAAGAAGGATCGTGAGGCGGCGCGAAAGGCGGGAAGAAAGGGCGCACTTGTTTACGCTATCGTAATGACGGGACTCTTCGCCGTTTGCTTCGCAGTTCTTGCGGTCCTGCTTATTACAGGCTTCGGTTCCGATGCTGATCGCACCGTTGTCGTTGGACCTGATACTTCTATTGCGGATCTCGTGGACAGTGTAAAGGATTCTGTAGTCACCGTTGAGGTAAAGACCGAGAATGGCGCAGGATTTGGCAGCGGCTTCGTTTATACCGATGATGGATATATAATTACCAATTATCACGTTATTGATAATGCAAAATCAATCATTGTCGTGTGTGCCGATGGCCGTGAGCTTCCGGCAGAGTTGATAGATGGCGATGAGCTTTCAGACGTTGCAGTGATCAAGGTGAACAATCTTGGTCTTCCGAAGCTTGCTGTCGGAAATTCCGATAATCTTCGTGTCGGCGAATACGTTATTGCGATTGGCACACCAGTTGACACCGAATATGCGGGAAGTGTAACTCTCGGAATAATCTCCGGAGTCAAGAGAACCGTCAGAGTCTATGAGTCCTCCGGGCTTCTTGAGAAGTCTATGGAAATGATTCAGACCGATACTTCACTCAATCCCGGTAACTCGGGAGGTCCTCTCTTCAATATGGCGGGTGAGGTCGTAGGAATCAATACGATGAAGCATGCGGGTTCAACAACCGGAGATATCAGTTACGAAAGTCTTGGCTTTGCAATTCAAATAAACGATGCAGTTGAAATCGCAGACGATATCATCGAGGATGGCGAATATTCCGGCAACAAGGGAAGCGCAACTCAGGGCGTAAAGCTTGGCATTAATTGCGGAACCGTAGTCAAGGGTGTTGAGATCGAGGTTGCTCCCGGCGTCAAGATCACTCCTGAAACCGATGGCGTAGTTGTTACAGGTATTAATGAAGGTTATCCTTGCTATGGCAAGCTTGAGCTTTATGACGTAATATTCTCCTTCGACGGAGTAAAGACTCCCACTATTGAGAAAATGCGTGCCGAGCTCTTCAAGCATAAGGTTGGCGATACCGTTATTATCGAGGTATGGCGCAACGGAGAGCTTGTTAAGGTTGAAGTAACTCTATAATAAATAATCCGCAGAGGCATTTCCTCTGCGGATTTTCTTTATTATTTTTTGATCTTTTTCATAATCGACTCGCGCGAGAGTCCGTACTTGTTCGCGATGTCGCGAGCGTAGCTCTTGCCGTCGGGCTTTGCGCGGTAGATCTTGAAGGAACGCTTTCCCTCGTCGATACCGGCAACGAGCGTGTCGATCGGAGCACCGCCCTCTGCAGCGCACTTTTCATTGATCTCGTCAAGCATAGCGGCGAGCTCGTGAAGGTGGGTAGAGAAGAGGGTGCGGCATTTTACAGCCGAGAAGCCGGCAAGGATTTCTGCGGCAATGTAGGAAGCCTCGTAAGATCCCGTGGACGAAAGCGACTCGTCGAGCAGAACGAGCGAGTGTGAGGTAACGCTGTCGAAGATTTCACCGAGACGGGCGCATTCCTCACCGAGACGTCCCTTGTCGATAGTGTCGTCTGCGCCTGTAGGAAAATGCGTATAGATCGCGTCTACGGGCGAGATCGTCACGCTTTTTGCCGGAACAAAAAGACCGAGCTGCATCATCACCTGAGCCATACCGAGAGCGCAGGTGATAACTGATTTGCCGCCTCGATTAGGACCCGAGAGGATATAAATAGTAGCCTTATCGTCGAAGATCAGATCGTTTGTGACGATCTCATCGTCGATCTTGAGCGCTACAGCGGGGTTGTAAAGACCGATCGCGCTGAATGCTCTGTCATCAGCGGGTGCAATAGTCGGAACACAAAGATCACATCCCTTTTCACGCAGACGGCTCATAAGGCGAGTGCCCTTGATAAGAAATTCGATCTCGGGCATAAGGTTGAGGAGAAAATCGGTGTTTTCGAGAACGTACTGCTGAACGATCTTTTTCCAAGAACGGAGAGAGGACTTGTAGACCTCATTGATCGCTGTGTTGAAAGCAAGTGAAAGCGCGGTCTTCTGGCTTTCCGATTGCTTTTTGCCGAAGGGGACGAGATTTGCAATGCAGGTATATTCATCGTCCTTGAAATTCAGACGAAGGATCTTTTCAAGGACCTCGCCCGAGCGGAAGGATTCGGAATTGATCGAAAGTACTCCCGCAGATGAGGGGCGGAGCTGAGCATCAAGATTTACACCCATAGTCACGCTCTTGATCTCGCGTACGCGCTTAGTAAGCTCACAGAGCTTTTCGTTAAGCTGAGCGTAATAATCGCTCTCGGCAAGCTCGCTGATGCGCTTACAGAGCGTTCTGAAGGCTGTGCCTTTGAGGTTATCCTTTACGGCATTCAGACCGTCGTCGAGCGTGTCGATGCAAGAGATGTAAAGTTCGATTTCCGTGATACTCGAAAGATAATCATTGGGATCGCCGCTGTCTGCTTCAAGACGGCGGAGCTCCATAATGTCGGAGAGAATCGGGAGCAGATCGTTGAGCGTCTTGATAAGCTCGGGATTGTCAAGCATATCGCCAAATGTCTCGCGACGATAATTTATAACTGCTTCATCCGAAGTAAAATACTCGGAGAGGGAAGAGTTCTTCAAGTCGAATATCTGAGAAAATCCCATCTCCTCAAGAGTGAAATCCGAAATGTCGGGGCGGCATCCTCCTGTAATATGCGAGCTGATGCTTTCTGCGTTCGGATATAATAACGAAAAATTAGTAAGATCCAAAATCGGTTGTTCCTTTCATTTGGTTGTGTCAACTATACTATTATATCATACTTTTTCAAAAAAGTATATAATAAAATGTAAATATCTTGAATTTATTCCTCGTCCGGCTTTAAAGTGCCAATGAGTATAGCTTCTTCTTCGCCTTCGGCACAGACGTCGTTTGGTGACAGAGTGGAAAGCGGATTTTTAGCCATCGCCGCCTCTACCTCACTGTTAGAAACATGAGTATATATCTGCGTTGTGTTGAGTTGCTCGTGCCCGAGAATCTCTTTTAGCACTCGTACGTCGACTCCTCCTCTCGAATACATCAGTGTCGCTGCTGTGTGTCGTAGCTTATGAACCGATAATCCTCTATTTCCAAGGCCGGAGAGCTCGAGGTATTTATCAACCATCATCTGAACCATGCGGTTATCTATGCGCTTCCCGAGGCGAGATATAAAGAGAGCATTTTCATTTTCGGTCGCGGTCTTTTTGTTCTCACGCATCGGGATGTATTCTTCGAGCGCGGCTCTGCAAGCGTCGTTGAAATAGATTATTCTTTCCTTGTTGCCCTTACCGATGATTCTGACGGAACGCAGAAAACGGTCAATATCATTTAGATTTATGCTGACAAGCTCGGAAAGACGCATGCCGCAATTGAGAAACAGCGTAACGATGCAGAAGTTTCGTATTCTTAAAAAATCAGTCTGTGAGGTGTCGTTTCTTACAGTCGAGATAAAACTAACTGCTTCTTCATAATTCATATGCTTTGGAAGTGTCTTTTGCTTCTTTGGAGTTTCTACGATTTCTGCGGGATTTTTTTCAAGAAGCATTTTGGTTTTCGTATAGAATTTATAAAGTCCCTTTATCGCCGAAAGCTTTCGCGCACGTGCGTTGGGAGCGTTCCCCAGCACGCTGTCGCAAAAGAAAAGAAATTCATAAATTTCTGATGTTTCTATCGAACTTAGAAATTTGATATCAATTTGAGTCAAATCTATTTTTTCGTATTCCGGCGTACCGTAAACTATACCTGTTCTGTTTGAGATTACGAATCTGAAAAAGGTGCGCAGATCGAGCATATATTCGTTAACCGTTCTCGGAGAGCAGGCTGCAATAGATTGCTTGTAATTTGCGAAGTCACGCAGTGCGAGAGAGTACTCTCTCGGATTATATTGAGTTGCCATAAGCTTACCTCACTTTGAGTATATATAATATTATACAACATTTCGAAAGATTTTAGTGGATAAAATGTAAATTTTCAGTTTTTTGTGTTGAATATTATTAGATAACAGTATATAATTTAAAGGCTTGCGTTATTATTGGCGCAAAAAGTTACTAAAATAATTTGGGAGGACAAATAACAGTGCGTGAATTTATGCAAAAACATTCGTATAGCGCAGTTCGACTGTTTGTAAATCAAATAGCTATATCAATATTCGGACTCGTGCTCGCAATCGCTTGCGGCAGAGTTGAGAATGAAACCCTCAAGGTTGGTGCGAGCGTGGGAGCGATACTTTTCTACCTCTTTCTGCTTTATGCCGCAATGTGGGAGGCAGGCTCCAAGGATAAGCTCTCTTATTCTCAATCAAAGTCGAGCCCACTCACCGGTCTTTACATTGCTCTCATAGCAAACAGCCTTAACATTTTACTCGCGATAATCATAACCATCTGCAGCTTTGCTTCGGAGGGCGGTACAATGCACGCAGTGGGAGCAATCTCAAGCGTTATTGCACTCTTTGTAGAAGGCATGTATACAGGTCTTCTTTCTGTAGATCTTAACGGTATTCCTCTCAATGACTATTGGCTTTCGTATTTTATAATAATCATCCCCGCCCTCGTAGTTTCCGCCGTTGCTTATTGGTTCGGCTTAAAGGAATACCATTTCTCAAAGATATTAATTCCCGAGAATCCCGAGGATGCTGAAATCAAAAGAGAAAAGAAAAATGCAAGGAAGAACAGAGAATGAATTACAAACATCTTATCTACGATTTTGACGGAACTCTCTCCAATACTTACCCCTGCTTTACCGAAACCGTTCTTCAGATGCTCAGAAGTCGCGGACTAGAGGCAGATTACAAGACCGTTTACGATCTTCTCAAGGTATCCGTTGGCCACGCTCTGAAAAACTCCGCTTTTACAGAGGACTATTCTGTATTAAGAAAAGAATTCCACGTCGTTCACGACGAGCTCGCACTGAAGATTCAGGAGCTTTATCCCGAGGCAGAGGAGATTCTCCGATACGCTATGGCACAGGGACACAAAAACTATCTTTACACCCATTCGGGTAAGATCGTAAAGATCCTCCTTGAAAAATGGGGCATTGCAGATTGCTTTGAGGATATAATCGACTCGACTATGTCCTTCCCGACCAAGCCTGCTCCCGACGCGCTCAATTGGCTCTGCGAAAAGCACGGACTTGACAAAAACGATTGCATTATGATCGGCGACCGAGATATCGACACCGATTGCGGACGTAACGCGGGAATGAAGGGCTGCCTCTTTGATCCTGAGCATTACTACGATGATTCCGACGTCGATTATCGTATCGACAATCTTCTCCAGTTGAAAAATATTATCTGATTATAAATTGAAAGGACAAATAAAATGTCACAGAACATTGCAGAACTGAAGCAGGAATTTGCGGCAAAGCTTGCAGCCGCAGACTCTATGCAGACGCTCGAGGAGATCCGTGTTGATTTTCTCGGTAAGAAGGGAAGCGTGACAGAGCTTCTCAAATCCATGAAGGATATGAGCCCCGAAGAGAAAAAGACCTTCGGTCAGGAGGTAAACGTCCTTAAAAACGAACTTGCTCAGGCTATTACCGAAAAGGGCGAAGAGCTCCGCCGTGCAGAGCTCGAGCGCGAGGTCGCATCTATGCCCGAGTTCGACGTATCTATGCCTGCTGATCTCGATCGTGGTTCCTTCCACCCCATCACCCTCGTTCAGCGTGAGTGCGAGACCATCTTCAAGTCGATGGGCTTCCACGTTGAGGACTATGCGGAGATCGTAAGTGACTATGAGTGCTTCGAGGCCCTCAATATTCCCAAGCACCATCCCGCACGCGATATGCAGGATACCTACTACCTCACAAACGGTCAGCTTCTTAAGACACATACAAGTGCTGCACAGAACGCTATCTATAAGAAGTACCGCGACGACCTCGTAAACAACGGCGTGCCGATCAAGGCAATCTTCCCCGGCCGCTGCTTCAGAAACGAGGCTACCGACGCTTGCCACGAAAATACCTTCTTCCAGATGGAAGGCGTAATGGTTGATAAGAATATTTCTATCTCCAACCTCATCTTCTTTATGAAGACGATGCTTTCCGAGGTATTCAAGCGCGACGTAAAGGTACGTCTCCGTCCCGGCTTCTTCCCCTTTGTCGAGCCCGGTTTTGAGCTTGATATCTCTTGCGCTATCTGCGGCGGAGAGGGCTGTCCCTCTTGTAAGCACAGCGGTTGGCTTGAGCTTTGCCCCTGCGGTATGATCCACCCCGAGGTACTTAAGGCGGGCGGAATCGATCCCGAGGAATACACCGGATTTGCATTCGGTCTCGGTCTTACCAGACTTGCAATGATGCGCTACGGTGTTAAGGATATCAGAGACCTCAACAGCGGAAGCCTCAAGGTTCTCTCCCAGTTTAAGGAAGACAAATAAGAAAGGACGGAAAGAAAAATGTTTTTATCTATGAATTGGATATGCGATTACGTTGACCTTTCCGGTCTTGACAAGCTTTCGCTCATCCACAGATTTTCTCTTTCGACCGCAGAGGTTGAAAACGAAATTTTTATGAAGGGTAGTGACCTCTCCGGCATCGTTGTCGCAGAGATCAAGTCCGTCGAGGAGCATCCCGAATCCAAGAAGCTTCACCTTCTCAAGGTTGATATCGGCGAGGCTGAGCTCGTTGACGTCGTTTGCGGCGCGCCCAACGTAGCCGTCGGTCTCAAGGTTCCCTTTGCAAAGCTCGGCGCGCAGATCGGTGAGATCACCATTGCTCCCCGTAAGCTTGCAGGCTTCACCTCGAACGGTATGTGCTGTTCCGAGAAGGAACTCGGCATCAGCGATAATAACGACGGTCTTATGATCCTCGATCCCGCTTTCGCAGTTGGTACTGATATCAAGACTCTCTTCGATATTGACGATATCATCTTCGAGGTTGATAACAAGTCCCTCACCAACCGCCCCGACCTTTGGGGACACTACGGAATCGCGCGCGAGTTTGCCGCTATCGCAGGCAGAGAACTCAAACCCCTCGATTGCGCTGATCTCACCAAGTATAACGATCTTCCCCCTGTTGATATGAAGATCGAGGACAGTCTCTGCCAGAGATATTCCTGCCTCCAGGTTGAGAACATCACCCGCAGAGTAAGCCCCGTAAATATGCGTATCCGTCTTTTCTACTGCGGTATGCGCTCCATCAACTTCCTTACCGATATTACCAACTACATTATGCTCGAGATGGGACAGCCTATGCACGCATTCGACTCGCGCAAGGTTGAAAAGCTCCGCATTAAGAGATACGATCACAAGTTCACCTTCAAGACCCTTGACGGCGTTGAGCGCAACATCGACGAGGATATGCTTATGATCTGCAACGGTGACATTCCCGTTTGCATTGCGGGCGTTATGGGCGGACTTGACTCCGAAATCGTTGAGGACACCACCAAGCTCACCCTCGAGTGCGCTACATTCGATGCGGTTTCGGTTCGTAAGACCACGGTTCGTCTTGCACACAGAACCGACGCTTCCCAGCGCTATGAGAAGTGCCTCGACCCCGAGATGACTCCCACCGCTGTCGCTCGTTTCGTTAAGATTATGCAGGACGCAGACCCCGGGGCAAAGGTTATCTCCTCTCTCACCGACGAGCAGGCGTATAAGTACCCCACCATCACCTTCTCCTTCGACAGATCCTTTGTTAACCGCTATACCGGCATCGAGATCTCGGATGAGCACATCCTGACCACTCTCTCCGCGCTCGGCTTCGGCATTTCTCTTGAAGGCACCACCTTCACCGTAACCGTTCCTTCCTGGAGATGCACAAAGGATGTTACTATGAAGGCTGATATCATCGAGGAGATCACCCGTATCTACGGCTACGATAACTTTGATATCAACACCGTTTACGCTCCCTCCTATCCCATCCGTGCAGATATCAAAAAGAGCGTTGAGGAGCAGATCAAGGATCTTCTCGTAAAGAGATTCTCCTGCCACGAGCTTCATTCCTATATCTGGACCTACAATGATGAGTATAAGGAGCTCGGCATCGAGGTTGAGGATAACGTAAAGATCGCGGGTGCGGCTAATCCCAATATCGAGACCCTCCGCAAGACCATTATCCCCACTCAGCTCTGCCAGGTCAAGTATAACACCGCGTACGCACCCGAGTTCGGCGTGTTCGAGATCGGTTGCGTAGTTGACGGACTCCGCGAGGACGGTCTTTGCAACGAAAAGAAGAAGCTCGCTATCACCCTCTATTCCAAGACCGAGGGCGTTGAGACCGTATACGGTAAGCTCTGCAATATCCTTGCAGTTCTTGCAGACGATATCAAGCACGCTCCCGTTAAGTTTGTAAAGAAGGAAGCAACCCATTCCTATCAGCATCCCAGAAATCTCAATGCAGTCTTCTGCGGCGAGACCGAGATCGGTGAGATAGGTGTTGTTTATCCCACTGTATCCAAGAAGATCGATAAGAAGGCGGCTATCGTTTATGCCGAGATCGACGTAACCGACTTTGCAAACTGCGATAAGGCAGCGCTTCTTTACGACGAACCCTCCAAGTACCCCGAGATGGATATCGACCTTACCTTCAAGACCGATATCTACACTCCCATCGGTGAGGCTATCTCAGCTCACGGCGGAGCACTTGTCAAGAACGTAAAGGTTACCGATAGATACGCAGATGAATCCGGTAAGTCCGTCACTGTCCGTATCACCTTTGCGGATAAGACCAGGACCCTCACCCGTGACGAGGTTATGGTGATCGCCAATAAGGTGATTGCTGACCTTGCGGTAAAGGGAATCGCCCTTAAGGCATAATCTAATCTTGATATAATAAAAGCCCGCTGATGGATTTATCGGCGGGCTTTTTGTTAAGTGGGGCATAAATATAGTTGAAATCATTGTAAAATTTTTAGAAATGTATTGCAATGTTTATAAAAGTATGATATAATATTATTAACTTTGAAGTTATTTCAAATCTTTGTTAGGTTACATGAATTCTGGAATAGCTCTTAATTTACTCTAAAATGTAACTCCAAATGAATCGCGGAGAGCTAAATATGGAAAACAAAAACAATAATGAATATTACACTATAGATTTGTTGCAGGTTATGAAAGCGTTGCTTCAAAGGATCTGGCTTATCGTAATTTGCGCACTTTTAGCGGCGGCTATTGCTTTTTCTTTTGCCGCCTTCATCATCACTCCTACCTATTCTTCTTCGATTCTGTTATATGTCAATAACAATTCGATCTCGCTCGGAAACGTTAATTTCAGCCTGAGCTCGTCCGATATTACAGCTTCGAGAAGTCTCGTTGATACGTATACCGAGCTGCTGATGAACCGAACCACACTTGAAAGAGTTATCGATAAAACGGACGTTTCTTATACTTATCAGGAGCTCTACGAAATGATAGTCGCTGCTCCCTCAAATGAAACCGAAATTATGAAGATAACTGTCACCTCCACCGATCCCTACGAAGCGGCTAAAATTGCAAACGGTATCGCCGAAATTCTTCCCGAAAGAGTATCTGAAATAATAGACGGTGCTGCCATGGAGGTAGTCGACAGTGCGATTCCTGTTCTTGAAAAGGTAGATCCGAGCATCACAAAGTTTACCGCGGTAGGACTAATTCTCGGCACACTTTTTTCTGCATGTGCGATAGTGGTAGGATCTCTTATGGATGATACGATCCATGATGAAGAATATGTTCTTCAGCATTTTGATTGTCCTGTCTTGGCTAAGGTACCCAATTTGATTGACGCCGCTAATAAAAAATACAGCTATAAGAGATACGGTTATTATTATAAATCAACAGACAACTCCGGTTCAAATAATATGGGAAGTAAATAAATGGCATTTTTTAAGAATTTGAAGTTCAAAGAAAAGAAGCAGCATTCTCCTTTTGCCGGCGAAGTAAATCAATCAACCTTGCATAAAAATCTTGAATTTACCGCTACTGAACAATATAAGCTTTTAAGAACCAATTTGGACTTTACTGTACCTGAGGGCACAAAATGTCCCGTTATCGGACTTACAAGCTCTATGCGAGGTGAGGGCAAGAGCACAACAGCAGTAAATCTATCTTATGTTTTAGCAGAGAAGGGAAGCAAGGTCTTGCTTATAGACGGCGATTTGCGTATTCCCTCGGTTGCTAAGAAGATGAACATCCCGGGCTCTCCCGGATTAACCGACGTTTTAATGGGTAAAAATACCCATTCAATAAAGGAATTCAAATCTTCCATACTCGACACGTGGTATATTATGCCCGCCGGAGATATTCCGCCCAACCCCTCCGAGTTGCTTGGTTCGAAAAGGATGGCAACGGCACTGGAGCAGCTTAAGGAAGCATTTGATTATATTATTATCGACCTTCCTCCGGTCAACATCGTTTCGGATGCTTTGT
>JAFOEU010000031.1 GCA_017387685.1 Clostridia bacterium | reverse complement strand
CGGAGCTTTACAACTTTGGGGTTCATAAATCCTCCTTTACGGCTGCGGCAAACGCCCAAACGACAGGAAGTGCTGTTGCCAGTAGCTTGATGTGATGTCGGCATACTGGATGGGGTCGCCACAATGAATCATCATATTGTTGCCAACGTAGATACCGACGTGGGAAGCTCCCGTTGTGTCATAAGTGCCCTCAAAGAAGATCAGATCACCGGGCTTTGCGTTTGCCGGTGAGACGTAAGAGCAGGTATGACGGAGGCTGTCAGCACCAAGTCTGCCGAGGTTCCAACCTACGCCGCAGTTATTGACTACCCAAGAGACAAAACCGGAGCAATCAAAGGATGTGTTCGGGTTTGAACCGCCCCAAACGTAAGGATAGCCGAGATATTTTTCCGCTTCCTCCATCATAGCGGCGAACTGCGGGTCAGAAAGAGCACTTGCAGGGATTTCATATTCCTCATACTCGGTGTTGACGTAGGCATCAACGTAAAAGGAATCGGGAAACAGATCGGGGCGATTGCCGAGCGTACTCATAAACGTCGCATACATGGAGAGCTGTTCTTCGCTCATAATGTACACGGGTACATGAGAGAGATTGAAGTTTTCAAGCTCCACCGTACAGATATAGTAGGTGTACGGCACTTGAACCTCGTACTCATATTCCTCCATAATGGGTTCTCCGTACTCATCGTACAGATAGGCACCGGTTTCGGTGTCTGTTGCTTGTCGCTCGCCGGTTCTTGTTTCCGTCCGATACCTTGTTTCCGTGGTTACGGTCTCGGTTAGGATATACTGCTTGTCGAACAGCATTTGAAGAGTGCCGCCGATTTCGTCAATCGTCCACTCGCCACTGTGGAGAGCCGATATTGCCGAGAGCAGAACGTAGGGGTCGTGTTCGATCTCGTCTAAATCGTAGTGATACTCGTCATAGTAGTGAGTGCTTTCGTAGGTGTCGAGGTACTCCTGCAGCTCCGCTTCCATGGCACAATACTGAGCCTCGGCATCCTTCATGTGGTCATCTTCCACGGAATAGGAAGAACCGCCAAAAGCGGAAACGCCACTCTGTACCATGACGGAGCAGGAAGATACAACGCTGAGCAGAAACGCCACGATAAGAAGAATGGCAAGAGCAATCAGAGCACCTTTCCAGTGCTTTGCCAAGAAACTTGCTGACTTCTTCGTATTTTCGGCGGCTTTCTTTGCCGTTTTCGCCGTTTTCTGCGTTGCCTTTGCGGTGTTCTTTCCGGTTTTGCCTGCTTTAGTCGCCATATATTCCTTTTTGATGGCTCGCTTCTGTTGCCATCGGGAATAAGGGTTACTGGAAAACTGCGGATTGTTACGCTGGGCTTGCTTATTCAAGGCTTTGAGATTGGCTTTATCTGCCGCCGCTTCTGCGTGAGCTGCGTTGCGATAGGGTTTGAGCTTATGAGAGCGATGTGCGGAATCAATCATCCGCACACCACCCTCGGCAACTTCCTCGATTCTGTGAGCACTTTCTACGCCGACGTTATCCTCCTCGGATTGTCGGATTTCTCTGTGAGCTGTAGCCAAAGCGGAATTGATCGGAGCCGCCGTCGCCGCATGGGTGAGCTTTGACGGAGGCTTCTTTTTATCCACTTCCTCAAAGTAAAGCCGGGTCGTTACCTTGCCCTCGGCATCTACGACACGCTCTTTGCGTTTGACGGTTTTCTTCGGGATTTTTGCCTCGGCTTTATCAAGTTTGTCCGCCTTTTTATCCGCTTTCTGAAT